>JAZJYH010000146.1:0-39685 GCA_040390485.1 Pseudomonadota bacterium | reverse complement strand
CCAGAATGGAGAAATGAATGTGATAGCTCACAATGGGAAGGCAGTTGGCGGCCAGAAGCCGTCATTTAAATAGCCCGGGCAGTTTCGTAAATTTTTACTACCTAATGTGAGGAAGAAATGACCTGGGAATATCGAGTAATGAATCGTGGCGGGGAGCTTGCAATCTATGAGGTGTATTACGGGGACAATGGAACTGTGGAAGGTTACAGCTCAGACCCAACGTATCCCGCTGCAGCGACGATGGATGCATTGCGCGAAAATTGTCGTCAATACTTAGCCTCGCTGGAAAAACCGGTAATTCCCTATGAAGAAAAATAAGGTCACACCAGTATCAAGGCCCAATAGGCGTTGCGTAGTGGAGCGCGAAATGTCGGCTGGCTGCGCGGCGGGTCAAAGTCGGCCAGAAGCCGCCGGTCGCGGACCGCCTCTATTTGATATTGCATTGACAATATTTTCATGGCACGATGGCAAATCGAATTTCGGCGTAAACCGCTGAAGACTAAATGTAGAGGTCTACTTAGTGGAGCAAATTTCTTTTACCGGCGGCTCAATGGTGGGATGGGTAAATTCTTCTTGGCCGTTGGCGAAGTTAACAATATCTTCCGAACATATTTTGCTCTCGACTTTTGGAAAGTATGAATTTACCCCTGGACAGGTAATTTCAGTTGAGCCTTACGGCGCAATACCGGTCTTGGCTAGCGGCATTCGTATTAATCACAATCGTCCGGACTACCCCACCCGAGTAGTGTTTTGGTGCGTGGGCGGACGAAAAAAAGTCCTCGCAAGCTTCGAAAAATACGGTTTTCTTCCTCAAGGGGAAGCGAGCCAGAGACCTTCTGGAATTGCAGTTCGTTGGAGCGCTATACTGGCATTTTTGATTATTTGGAATGCGCTTTTTCTGTTCGGTATGTCACTTCACGACGGCCCTCATGACGGTCCAGGCCCCTTTGAATTAATTGCACTCTTATTCGCATTTGTGTTCTCGACGGCCGCTCAAAAATCGACAACGCTTCAAAACCTTATATTGCGGGAAGGCCATCACATCGGCGAAATAAAACAATTTCTACAGCTCTTGCAGTTGGTAACGGGAATGCTATTTCTGGGATTTGGTATTTCGTATTTGCTTGGAAGGTAGCAATTGACGCCAGTCGGCCAGGAGCAGTCATTACCAGTAATGGTTCATCCAACTGCTTCGAACTGGAGGGGAGGCAATGAAATGATATCCATAAATAGTAATGAGCTAATTGATTATGCCGTTTCTGGGGCCATGAAAGATGGGTTCAATAAAGCCGACTCTAGAAAGCTCGCAAGAGGCGACGGCCGCATTGATACTACAAACCCTTCTCACGGTAAGCTTCGCCAATTATTGCCTTCATTACGGGCCCGCCTTCAAAACGCGACAAGAAATGATATGCAGATATTCGGTCTTAGCGAAATTATCAGGGACCTTGAATTTATCTCTGATGACGTTGAGCTAATTGGATATGGCATTTCTTTTTCAAATGCAAATGGAACAATCTATTTGTTGAAAGAAAATATGAAGATACTGGGCATGGTATTGGTGGAAACCCGCTAATAAAGATGGCTCAAAGCGACCGTCAGTTGAAATTGAGGCGTTTATGCTGTTACAGGCGCAAACCGGCCATGAGCGGCCATCCGAAAACAACATTCAATTCGTGACTTCTCGATTCTCTACACAACTATGGAATAGGTCCATGAACCTGTCATTGCCACGCGTCTACGCTGATTTCAATGCTATCGAAGGTCTCATAAAGGGCTCATCCGTGCGGGAAATGCCACTCACTGGATATGGCACCCTCGCAAGCCTGGCCAGGCAGAAGCTGCAATTGGCGGAGGGAATGTTGATACTCTTCTTTGAGCCGGGCGATATCGAATGTGAAGCAACCGTGCACTTCGATACATCGCGCAAGGACCCGGCTAATCGAGTCGGCGAATGGGTCGCGCAGATTGACCCCGACTCAATCCGGGACAACAATAGACCTGAAGAATCATCAAACGCTCATCCATGCATTGTTTGCGGCCACGATTTTCTGGCGGGTCTGGGTTCCTCGGCAGTTAGAAATTATAAAGAGGTTTGTATCTGTTGCGGAGCAAGTGTCATGGCACCAATGGCTAAGCCAGAAAATGTGGCATGACTTACGTGACCCAGGCGGAATCCGCTCAGGGGCCGCAGCCAACTGCGGTCATTCGAAGTGGTTTCCTAGAATGTGCCCAGAAATAAGGACCCAAAGCTCGAAGATTATGCGCAAATTTAAAATCATCATCTCTGGAATTGCTCTATGGTGCGCAACCGTTTGGTTTTACGGCCAGTTAGGGATGTCGGTACTAACTGTAGACCCGAAGACTGGGCAGAAAATTTGCATCAACCCCTTTTCTGAAAGTCTTGGTATCGCAAATACCTGGATTCAGGAATTGCTTTTCGACGGAAGTTTATTTGCAATTTTGGCTGGTCCGATTGCGCTGGCTTGGTACTTGTTTCAAGCATGGCGAGTTGCAAGAAATAAGCCGTAATATTTGACGGAGAACGGCCAGGAGTGGACGGTCGAGCGCGAATAAAATCCTGATGAAATTAAATTAGAAGCACAAAACCTATTTGAAGCCAAATGCACTCAAGTCTTTCTATTCGCACGAATACGCTACTATTGATTACGTACACTACGGTATTGCTCGCGTGTTTTTTGGTATCCGCTCCACCTGTTTTACTGGTGCTAATTCCATTTCCTTTAATGGGATTTGTGGCCGGCCGCTGTCAAGCTCATGCAATTCTTGCGTCACCAGAGGTTTTTTTAACTACCAAGACGTGGAAAGAAGTTCGTGCCGCCTTGGGTTCCTCTTCGTACGGTAAGATTTCAATCCTGTTGTTGTGGCTTAATGGATTTGCGATTCTAGGCCTGATTTCGCTTGGCGCTAGTACTGCTTCTGTGTCCACAGCGATATCTGCATACACGCTTTTCGGGATAGGCCGAGAGGTCGGCTCCTTTCGGTCGATTCGCAAGCTCACAGAGTTGACTTAACGCAATCGTGAATGACTGCTATCGGGAATACCGACCGTCCGCAACGGGGCGGAAGCAGTCCTTCGCCGCCCATAGGGTGATGGCCGCCACGGCGCTCATTTTACGGAAGTGCGGTTGGCCGGAATTGGTCCCTCTCGTCAAATCGAATGTAAGCAAACAAAACGGCCTGTCCGATTTTGAGGCTGGTCTTTCCAAATTTCGGTCGGAGGAAAGCGTTCCGTTCCGCCGCTAAGCACATTCTCAAGACTCCAGTCACGTACTCGTAAATCTTGCTGCCAGCGAGGTAGGGCGCAATAACGCAGTGTATTGCGCCGTATGTGATGCGAATTGAACGGAAGTTTCGAGGGTACATGCGGCGCAATTCTATTGCGCCCTACCTGGCTGCGCCGGTCTTCCTTGCCCCCTACGGCCCTATGCGATTGATGACCACCGATTGCGGCTTACGGCCGTAGAGTAACATGCACCATATCAAACGGCAGCGGTCACATCCGAGATTTTAGATCTATAAGCAGCTCGTCAGGGTTGATCGCGAGATCATTCAAGAATATTTTTTCGACGTCGCCGGATATTTTTGTGACTGTCATCGTTATCTGTGTTTCGCCTCTGGGAGTCCTTCTCTTTTCAACTTCTAACGAGGCAATCTCTTTGTACTTTGTAAATCGAGTCTCGCCGAAATCAACAACACATGAAAATCCAGATGCCTCGATCTGCATAAGCGGTATACGCTTGAGAAGCCAAGGTACTCTGCGTAAACCGCTGCGCCAGTAAAGCAGGCCTAATACAACGATTGCAATCGTTGCAAAAAGAAGAGGTATAAAAACTACAGGTGCTTCGCTGAGCTTGTCACCGACATCAACAAACATTTTGATGAAATAGATAGCAACCACAGTACATCCTGTCGCTTGAAAGAGCTGGTAAAAAAGATGATCTTTCGCAATAAAAATTGCTTTCGGTTCAAGCGGCATCGCGGTCTCAAAAGTCTATAAAAAGGTGTAGCATATTTTACACGCAGAAAATTTCTGTCGGATCGATAGCACCGCTTCAACCCACAGGCGACAGCCGCCCGGCCAATCCCCTCAATACCCTCCCTGCCGATACACAAACTTCCCCTTGATCGCCAGCTGGGCCGATTGCTCGGGCGTGTACATTTCGTCCGGGTAGCGGTTCTTGTTGGGGTTGTCGCTGGTCAGCACCAGGCTGCCGTCGGCGCGGCGGTGTACGCGTTTGATGCGCAGGCCGTCGGGCGAGTCTATGGCGTAGATCTGGCCGCTGGTGATCTCGGTCTTGGTGACGTCGAAGATGACGATGTCGCCGTCGATGATGAAGTCGGCCATGCTGTCGCCGTACGCGTAGATCGCGATCACGTCGTTGCGCTTGACGTTGAAGCGGGCGAACCAGCGCTCTTCCTTGATCAGCGGTTCTTTTTCCAGGTCTTCATAGTTGTTGAAGCCGCCGCCGCAGCTGCCGCTGGCGTGCATGAAGCGGATCGCGCCGGCGCCGGCGTCGCCGTTGCTGCCGGCGTTGATGCGCATATGCGGCTGGTTCACATTGGCATTGCCGCCGCTATCGCTGCGCTGCATATTGCCTATGCCCTCGTGCAGCCACTCAAAGCTGACGTTGCAGGCGCTGGCGAGCTTGCGCAGGGTTTCGGTTTCCGGGCCCTTGGTGCCTACGCTTTTCAGGATGCGATTGATGGTGGGCTGCGGCACGCCGGACGCGCGCGCGAGCGCGCTCTGGGAGGCAAAGCCGGCGGCTTGCATGGCAGTGTCTAGCCGCGATGTGAGGGTCGTGAGTGTCATGGCTGCTCTTCTTTGTGGCCACCGATAGGCCGGTTAGTGGGCTGGCGTTCTTCATCCCGTCTGCGATCGCGTAGTCGAGCTTGAATAATCCTTGTATTGATAGCGCTCAACCGCCGGCCCTTAAGATGATCGGGCCCTGAATTCCTGTATCTGGTTAGCGGCTGCTATCAACACAAACCCGGTTAATAAAAGGGGCTTGTACAACTGAATAGCATAACTATACATGCACGTATAGTTATTTGCAAAAAATAATTCAAATACGTATTGAAATACATATCCATTCACGTATAGAATGCATGCATGGATAACGAAAACACAGCCGCAACGGCTACCCAATACCTCGCCGATATCAAGGCCGCCACCGGCTGGAGCCAGCCGCAGATCGCCCGCAAGCTGGGCGTCTCGCAGCCTACGGTCTACCGCATCCTGAACGGCCAGGGCGATTGCGAAAGCAGCACCTGGATGGCGATCACCGCCTTGCACAAGCAGGTGTTCCAGCGCCGCAAATCCGACGGCAAGGCGGCCAAACCGGCGGATGTGCAAGCCGGCGCCCCATCAAACAACTCTTCAGCAGACAAACAGGAACCACGATGAGCCACACGATGATCATGCGCGACCGCAGCATCCCCTTGTCCGAAGCCGAGCACAGCGCCGCCTTCCAGCTCTTGCAGCAGGGGCTGCGCGGCGTGGACGGCAAGCACCATGCGCGCTGGCTGCGTTTCCTGCGCGAGGTGTTTGCGCTGGAAGACGGCGAGGTGGCGCAGGTCGGCACCCGCATCCCGCGCAGTACCGCTTTCCACCGCCGCCACATGGCGCTGGAGCAAGCGGTATTTGATGCGCAGCAGCGCTTTGCCGAGTTCGAGCAGTTCCGCAACTGGCTGAAGATAGGCGCCGGCCATGTGAACTGGGTGCCGGGCGCCAAGGGCGGCATCGTGCCGCTGCCTAAATCAATTTCCTATGCCGAACTGGATGACGCCGCGATGCAGCTGGTGCACGCCGCCATCGTCGGCTTCCTGCGCGGCCCGCATGCGGCGCGCTATCTGTGGAAACAAGTCGATGCGCAGCAAGCGGCCGCCAAAATGGACGGCATCTTGCGGGCGCAGGAGGATCAGCTGCAATGAGGGGTTACGCAAGGATATATGCGCGCTTGTGGATGAGCGGCACAGGCAAGAAATTGCGCGTCGCGGGACGGGAAGCACAGGTCGTGGCGTTTTACCTGATGACCTGTTCGCAAGCCAACATGCTGGGGCTGTATTACCTGCCCAAGGCTTGGATCGCACATGAAACGGGCCTGAGCCTGGCAGAAACCGATGCGGCCTTGAAGGCCTGCGAGCAAGCCGGCTTCAGCAGCTACGACGACGCCACCGAGACGGTATGGGTCTATGAGATGGCGTATTTCCAGGTGGCGGAGAAACTTGCGCCGACCGATAAAAGGGTGAAGGGCGTGCAGGCCGAATACGAATACCAGCCGGAGAATCCTTATTTGGCTGCCTTTTACGACAAGTATGCGGTGGCGTTTTGCATGAGCAGATGCAGGGGCAGGCAGGAAGCTGAAGACAGCCCGCAAGAAATTGCTTCGAAGTCCCTTCCAAGCCAGAAGCAGAAACAGAAGCAGAAGCAGAAGCAGAAGCAGAAAGAAAACCTCGCTAACACTGACGTGTTAGCTGTCGCCAGCGATGCTGGTGACGTGTCGGGGAAGCTGCCGGATACGGAACAACGCGGGGCGCAATTGCCGCCTGTGTTGCCCGCATCCGCTAGCGTCCCAGGTGGTGGGGGCAAACCAGCAGCGGCGCAAGGCAGTGCCGCAGAGCCTGGAACGGCTGGACATTCCCTGAGCGACGGTGCCCGGAGCACGGCCAGGGAACAGAAACAGCCAAGCGCAGTGCCTGCAGCAACGGCCTGCCCCCACCAGGACATTATCGCGATCTACCACGAGGTCTTGCCGCAATGCCCCCGGGTGCGCGACTGGACGCACGGCAGGGCAAGACAGCTGCGCGGCCGCTGGAACGAAGACCCGGACCGGCAAAACCTGGACTACTGGCGCAAATATTTTACCTACGTGGCCGGCTGCGCCTTCCTGACCGGCAAATCGCAACTGCCGGGCAAGCGCCCCTTTGTCGCCGACCTGGAATGGCTGACCAAGGCCATCAACTTCACCAAGGTCAGGGAGCGGCAGTATGAGAATTATTGAACGTGCAATCGCAGCTTGGGCCGGTTTGGTAGGGTGGGCAGGCACTGCCCACGCCGTCTCCCGATCAATAGGCATCCGTGTGGGCACAGGTGCCCACCCTACGGGACCCACATGCAAAGAGCGATGCAACTTAGAACGGTAGGTTGGGCTAAAGCTTCACCAGCCCAACACTCAGCCCCCGCACACCAATGGCGTCCGGCTTAGCCGCGAACCTTGGGCTGATAGAGCTTCAGCCCAAGCTACGAACTTTTTGAATGCAAATTCTGATGAAACCCATAGACTACAAAGCAGCCCCCGCCGCCCCGCACAACATCGAAGCCGAACAAAGCGTGCTGGGTGCGCTGCTGCTGGACAACGATGCGATAGACCGCATCGGCGACTTACGGGCCGAGCATTTCTACCGCGGCGAGCACCGGCTGATCTTTAGCGAACTGCAGGCCCAGATTGCGGCCGGCAAGAGCTGCGACGTGATCTCGCTGTCCGACCTGCTGGGCGAGCGCATCGCCGACTGCCTGCCCTACCTGAATGCGCTGGCGCAAAACACGCCTTACTCGGCCCATATCGCGCGTTACGCCGCCATCGTGCGGGACCGCGCCATCAAGCGCGGCCTGGTGGCGCTGGGGCGCGAAGTGGCCGACCAGGCCGGCGTCTCGCGCGAGGACGCCGCGCTCTTGCTGGACCGCGCCTCCAGCAAGCTGGAACAGCTGGCCGTGGCCCGCAGCCGGCAAGAGCCGGTAAAAGCCAGCGCCGACCTGTATCACCACATAGAAGAGCTGGAACGCCGGCGCGAAGGCGGCAGCCGCGCCATCTCCACCGGCTTTGCCGATGTTGATGACAGGCTCAGCGGCGGCCTGCGCCCCGGCGAGCTGCTGGTGCTGGCGGCGCGGCCCAAGATGGGCAAGACCGCCTTTGCCTTGAACCTGGCCTGCCATGTCGCGCAAGAGCACAGCGTGCTGGTACTGTCGATGGAAATGCCGCGCATGCAGCTGCACGACCGCAACCTGGCCAGCCTGGGCCATATCCCGCTGGCCCATCTGCTGCAGCCGAACGCGATGACGGCCGAAGACTGGAACCAGCTGACCGTCGCCATCGCCAAGGTAGACGCCATGCAGCTCTACCTGGACGACCAGGGCGGCCTGCGCCTGCTGGACGTGCGCATGAAGGCCAGGGGCATCAAGCGCCGCCACGGCCTGCAGGTGCTGGTGATCGACTACCTGCAGCTGATGGAAGGCGAGGGTGACAACCGCAACGCCCAGATAGAGGGCATCACGCGCGGCCTGAAGGCGCTGGCCAAGGAGCTGGAGATTTCCATCATCCTGCTCAGCCAGCTCAACCGCGAACTGGAAAAGCGCCCCAACAAGCGCCCGCAAGCCAGCGACCTGCGCGATTCCGGCGCCATCGAGCAAGACGCCGACGCCGTCATTTTTTTATACCGGGATGAAGTCTACAACCCGGACAGCCTGGACCGCGGCATCTGCGAAGTCGATGTCGCGCTGTGCCGCCAGGGTGCCCCCGGGCGCGCCGCGCTGGCCTATGTCGGCGCCCAGACCCGCTTCGACCATTTACCCAACGTGGCCAGAGACTGGCGTCCCCGTTCGCCGGCGGCCACGACCCACCAACAACGCATCCTCGCGGAGCAATTATGAATATCGCATACAAACGAGCAAAACCCCTGCACGACAGCCACAAGGCCGTGCTCAACGCCATTTTGGCCTACACCGAAAAATACCGCATCGCCCCGGCCGTGCGCGACATCGCCGACAGCGTGCACAAGGCCCCCAACGCCGTGGTGGAAAGCATCCTGGCGCTGGAAAGGGCTGGCCACATCACCTGCCTGTCGCGTGGCGGCCGCCGCATCTCGCGCGGGATTTTGGTCAACCCCAGCGCCAGCCAGGCGGCGGAACAAACGGCCGGATAAATCGGCAGCCTGGGCAGAACGGTTCCGGGGCAGAACGGTAGCCTGGGCAGCAGGGTAGGTTGGGCTAAAGCTTCACCAGCCCAACACTCAGCCCCCGCATACCAATGGCGTCCGGGTCTGCCACCAACGTTGGGCTGATAAAGCTTTAGCCCAACCTACGCCCCCAGCCCAAGCCGGGGGTTGAACCGAAGCCCCAGCCCAAGCCGGGGGTTCAAGAACACAGAGCAAAGGAGCTCACATGCAAAGAGCACAACAACCCAGCCTGAGCCAGCAGCGCACGGCGCAAGAGCAGCAGGCGGAACAAACCGAAATCATCCACCACTGGCTGAACCAGTGGGCGCACTGGATGCGCAACAACGCGGCCGAGATCAAGCGCGACGTCGGCTACGGCAACGCCACGGTGGAGGGCAAGCAGGTGATCACCAACTACTCCACCGCCGAAGACGACGGCATGCTGATCTGGGACCTGCGCCGCGAAAAGACCGTGCTCGACGTCGATGCCTTGCTGGGCGACCTCAAGCTGCAAATGCCCTGGACCTGGTGGGCCATCTGCCACCAGCACGGCCTGGCCACGGTGTGGAAGTTTCCGCGGCTGGACCCGGAGGAAGCCTACTGGAATGCGGTGGAAGAGCTGGGCCTGCTGGTGGAAGAAAGAGGGCTGGTGCTGTGAGCAAGCGGTAAAGCCGCCCGCATCGGCGCATCGGATAATATTATTAAAAATAGATGACAAACGAACAAATAAAAGACAGAATTGCAGGGATGAAAAATCCGCAAATCGGTGTTCCCTTTCACTATCCATGCCCGCATTGCCCGGAATCCTGGACCATATTCCTAACGTAGGGAAACCCGGAACCTGGCGCACCTATGGCCCGGATGGAAAAGCGATTGCAACATCGATGCAGTCTCCCAGGGGTGACAATAATCCTCTACCTCGCGCCGTGTATGATTTTTTGCAAATGACGAAAGGAAATCAGAATAAATGAAGCTCAAATCCCTATTGCCCAATAGCGGGCGGATGATGCTGATCTGGCTGGCGTTGATCATGTTCATCAGCTATGCGGCGTGGTGGTACGACAGCATCGTCACTTGCGATACGGAAGAAGGCTATACCGTGCATGGCGCCTGTCTGAATATTCTGCTGGAAAAAGCAAACGCAGGCAGTGCCGGTGCGATGGACATACTTGCCACGCATTACGACGGGACAGAGGAAGGCGATATGTGGTATCGCAGAGCAGCCATGACAGGCGATGTCTACATTCTCGGCGGAGGGATTCTCGCCGCTTGCGGAAGAAAGACCAAAGGTTTTTCTCCTGCCGAAGTGGAAGGCTGGATGAAAGCAGCTTATGCCAAGGATCCTGGAGCGGCATTCTTGTTGGCCGACCTTTACATCGATTTCGACAAATGCGGCACCAGAAATTTGCAGCTTGCCGTCCACTATCTCCCGCTTATGAAGCAATGCCAGTCGGGGACAATCCGGCACTTTGTAAGGATTGCGATAGAGGACAATTTTTATGTGGATGCCTCACTGAAGCAACTGTTGATTAAACAAGTGGAAGCCTGCTACGGATCGAATGTGTACTTGAACAGAGATTATGGCTATCTCACTCAAGAAATCCGCAGCTTGCCATAGCCACGTGGCTGCATGAGCAACATATAACGCAGCCCCCCCCTGGAATATGGCAGGAAAGAAAATGATCCGCAATCGCAGCAGGAAAAATTGGTTCTGCGCTTCTTCAAGCGAAGAACGGTGCAACAGATAAAACCCATTGCACGATGTTGATTGAAAACTAGTCATTATTTTAAATACATATTTTAATAATCCCAATGGGAGTTCATCTTGTATTTGTCTCTATCCGGTTTCGCCAAAAAATGGCCGCAAATGCTGATCGCCGTGATAGGTGTATTGCTGCTGGCAAGCGCGGCACAGGCAAAAAACCTGGCATTGGACAATATGCCGTTCCTGAAGGCCAGGGAGCTGATCCTGGCCGATGGCTGGCTGCCGCTACGGACTTCGGACAAAGATACTGTTTTCACCGAAGGCAAGTGGAAGGCTGCCGTGCCGGAATGGGATAGCTGCCCTACGGCCACCGGAGGCTGCTTCTTTAACTATATCAAAGGAAAAGAGTGCCTTAGGGTGTTTGCGTCGGATACGCGGCTGACGAAGATGATCGTGAGAGAGAATTTTCAGGAGGAGATTTCTCATGTATGTCCTACGGGCAGCAGCGTTCCAGTGACCCATCCGGTACCTATCGTCGCGCCCAGGAAAGCGAAGGGTGATCCATGGGGGGCCGGAAGAAGACATGCCATTCACCCGCGCCAGGAAGCAGATACTGGCGCATGGCTGGAAACCAGTGAACAGGGCGACTGACCGCGAGCCGGGGCATGAGTATGAATGGCTTGAACGGCAAATCCTTGCCCGCGGATGGCGTGAAATGGAATTCTGCTACCCAACCGGCAGATCGGAATGCACGTTCTACTACACAAAAAAGAAGGAATGCTTGACTGTCATTACGACAGGAGAGCGTATCAAGGATATGACGGTGGATATATGGACCGACAGTTGTCCAGACGCGAAGCGGTGATGACTTGCCAGGCAAGCTGGCTGCAAGCGCAGGTAAACGCAAAATCCCGCCGTAGCGGGATTTTTTTCAGCACTGCTGGAGCAGCTATTATTGTTTCTGCCTGCGCGCAATACCTAAGCCCAACAGGCCAAGCGCAAACAATGCCATCGATGCTGGTTCCGGTACGGTGTTGGTGCTGAACTGGATGTCTTGAATGGCGAAGAAGCGGCCATCGAGTTCGACGCGTCCAATACGCTCGCCTGCCGTGGTGGCCACGCCCCAAAAACTGAACATGGTAGGCAGGACGTCGGTGAAGGTCGCCATCAAGACATTGCTCTGGTCATAAATGCGGATTATTTCTCCCGCTTCCACCAAGCCGAAGCCTACTGCGCTGACGGTGTTGCCAGCGGCAAGAAAGTCGATGTCCAGGATGCCGTTCCAGCCGCTAGACGGACCGATCTCGTTTTGTGCGCTGACACTGCCTGTATTGCTGCCGCCGGCCGCTCCGACCTTGCTGGAAAAAATCACATTGCTCGAATAAGCCGCACCATTGGTATTCGTTGCGGTATTAAAAGAAATGTGTTCCGTGGTTGGGCCTTGGGCCGCCCGGTAGGCCGCTGAGGTCGATGCGCTGTTGTAGGTAAAACTGCCGACTGTCGATTTGAAATCGATCAGCGATGCAAGCGCCGGAACGCTGATTGCGAGCAGCGATACGCTCAATGTAGAAATGATAATTTTCTTGAAGTTCATAGACTATTCCCAGTTAAAAATTTTTAATCGCTTTCTCGGAAGCAAAATATATGCCTGGAAATAATATTGTTGTAAATCAATTGCTTGGAAATTTACGCTGAAATGTCGGTATTAATGTGTAAAATTTTCCGACACCGTCCGCGCTCTGCGATGTTGCGCTTTGAATAATAGGGGCAGCCGCCGGCTTCAGCGGATGCCGGCCCGGCCACCGGTGAGCAGGGCCCGTATCAGCGATTCCGCCGTGCTCCGCAGCCGTTCGGCGTCCTGGTAGATGCGCTCCATGAACACCAGGCCGCGCGTGAAGGTGGCGATCAGGCGGGCCGCCTCGGCCGGCGGGATGGCCAACTGCGGCAGCGCTTCCGCGCTCGACAATCTCTCGCTTAACAATTGTTCCACGCTGTCGGCCATGGCGCGCAGCGCGGCCTGGATTTTTTCGCTGCTGGAATGGATGTCGGTGGCGGTCTTGGTGCTCATGCAGCCGCGGCTGGGGCTGCCGGCCGTCATCGACAGTATGGAAAGCTCAAAGAAGGCGCGCAAGGCCTGCTCCAGCGCCGGCTGCTCCAGCGCGGCCCGGATCTCGCCCAGGTAGCGCGTCTTGTAGCGCTCATAGACGTGCAGAAACAGCGACTCCTTGTCGCGATAAGCGTTGTAGAGCGAGCCGCGCTGTACCCCGGTGGCTTCCGCCAGGTCTTGCATGGAGGTCGGGCCGTAGCCTTTTTGCCAAAACACCTCCAGCACCCGCTCCAGCGCCGCGTCCTCGTCGAATTGTCGTATGCCTGCCATGCCCCGATTAAAACATATGTTTGACATGGGTGTCAAACATGCCTATGATGGAATCTTTGACGTATGTGTCAAAGATAGGTTTTCAGCATCCGTTCCAAGCAACCTCAAGCATTCTCAAGCGCTGCCGCACCCGCCTGCTGACCGGGGCCAAAGTGGCAATGTTGCCAGCAATAAAATAGTAAAGGGCAAGCCCATGAATACAGAAACCCTTCGCCGCCAGGACGCACCAGTTGCACCAGCCGTGGCCCCCATCCCCTGGTTGGCCGTGCTGGCCGGCCTGTGCGCCAGCTTTGTCGGCATAGGCCTGGCGCGCTTCGCCTACTCGCCGCTGATCCCGCCGCTGATCCAGGCGCACTGGTTTGCCGCCGCCGACGTGGTCTACCTCGGTGCGGCCAATCTGGCCGGCTACCTGGCCGGGGCCTTGCTGGGCCGGCCGCTGGCCAGGCGGATGAGCAACCGCCACATCTTGCGCCTGATGATGCTGGTGGCCAGCGTGGCTTTCCTGGCCTGCGCCTTCCCGTTGTCGGCGCTGTGGTTCTTTTGCTGGCGCTTTGCCTCCGGCGTGGCCGGCGGCGTCATCATGGTGCTGGTGGCGGCCACCGTGCTGCCGCATATCCCGGCCGCCCGCAAGGGCATGGCCAGCGGCGCCATCTTCATGGGCGCAGGGCTGGGGGTGGCTGCTTCCGGCACGGTGGTGCCGCTGCTGCTGCAACTGGGGCTGCAGCAAACCTGGCTAGGCCTGGGCCTGCTGTCGCTGGCCGTGACGGCAATCAGCTGGCAAGCCTGGCCGCCATCGCCGCCCGCTACTGCTACTAGTCCCACACCGGCGCCGGCGCAGGCTGCCCAGCCCCAGCCCCGGTATGCCGCCCACGGCACAGCCTTGAAAGTGCTGTACGGCCAATACGCGCTGATGGCGGCCGGGCTGGTGCCGATGATGATGTTCCTGGTCGACTATGTCGCGCGCGGCCTGGGCCAGGGCGCGCACGTCGGCTCTCTATATTGGGTGCTGTACGGCCTGGGCGCGATCGTCGGCCCCCTCCTGTACGGCTGGCTGGCGGACCGCAGGGGTTTCGGCCCCACCTTGCGGGCGGTGATGCTGCTGCAGGTACTGGTGGTTGCCCTGTTCGCCAGCACCGGCAACGCCGTCATCATCGGCATTGCCAGCGTGCTGATCGGCATGTTCCCGGCCGGCATACCGGGGCTGGCGCTGGGCCGCCTGCATGAGATGATGCCGCACGACCAGGCCGGCCAGAACGCCGCCTGGACCCGCGCCACCACCATGTTTGCGCTATTCCAGGCGCTGTCGGCGTATGCGTATTCCTATCTGTTCGAGCATAGCGGCGGCAGCTACCGGCTGATGTTTGTGCTGGGCGCCGGCGCGATCGCCATCGCGTTTGCGGCCGACCTGGTGACCGCAGCTCTGGCGGCCCGCAATCAGAACAGCCGCGGGGAAGTGCAGCGCTGCCGCGCCTGAGCCGGCCAGCTTCCTGCTTATGATCGCCTACTGCCGGCTATGGGCCTGCATCACCGCGCTGATGCGGGCCCAGTGCGAACCCTGCCAATAGATACGGTGGCAGACGTCGCAAGTGGTAAAGCGGTGATAGTACAGCCGCACCAGCGGCGGCAGGCGCTCCAGCACCTGCGCCTTGTCCACCGCCCGCAGCGGTGCATTGCATTCCACGCACAGAGAAAACGGCCGCAGGCTGCGGCGCAGGTCTAATCTATCCAGCAGCTCCATGAACTGCTGCTGCGGTTTCAGCGCATGCAGATAGCAGCCGTGCGTGACGGCCTTGTGCTTCAACAGGTCGCGGTCGCGGGTCAGCACGATGCGGCCCTGCCGGGCGCCGATGGCGGCGATTTCGCTGTCTTGCCAGGCGTTGTTGTACAAGGTATCAAAGCCGGCCATGCGCAGCAGCCGCGCCAGCCCGCCCAGGTGGGCGTCGGCGATGAAGGCGGTCTTGCGCAAGGGCCGCCGCCGCACCCGCAACAGCGGCGTCACGTCCAGCGCCTCAAACACCGGATACACCGCGAGCCGGTCGCCCTCCTGCAAGACGCGCTCAAAGCCGGCCGACTCGCCATTCAGCAAGATCAGCTCGACCTCGGTATGCGGCACCCCCAGCGCCTCTATCATGTGCTTGGCTGTCGCCGCCCGCGCGCAAGCACAGGCAAACTCCCGCTGCCGCCGCGCCGGCGGCAGGAAATCATTGAGCTCAGCATAGAAGCGGAAGCTGGCGGTGGTCATTGGGCGGGGCCCCTATGATGCGGCAATTATCTGTGCTTCCAGTGTAGGCGCTGGCGGCGGGGAGGGTAGACCCCATATGGAATTGAATGCCTGTACCAAGTTATTTCTTTATCAGGGGCAACATGCTTGATAAAATGAAGGATATTGCCAGTTTGGCTAATCAAGCTGCCATCCTTTAAATAATCACAGGTTCTTTATTAGCCTGTTACTTGCTATCACATGATCACAACTTTCCGCACCATCTTCCTGGCAGCAAGCGTTTTGCTCACCGGTTGCACTACCGTCGTTATTTCATCCTCACGGGCGCCCGCCATGGCTGAGCCACTGACGTCGGCAACGGTGCTGTACGTTGGCGCCACGCTTGGCGACCGTTCAGCAACGCCGTCGCTAGGCACCGTGCTGGGAACGATTCAAGGCATTCCTCTCGGAGCATCGGGAAGTAGAGTGACCGAAGACGCACGGGCGCTTGGGGAGCACGTGTTGAAACAACTCCCCGCCGCCTTGCGCACGGCTGGATTAACAGTAGAAGTTGAACCGATGCAGATCGCGACTCTCGTTACGACTCCGGACGGATATGCTTCCCTGTTTGGCCCCGCAGCAAAGAGCCCCGTATTTGTTATCAGGCCGGTTTCAGCAAGAATGGAATGCCCCGGCGCCTGCTTTGTGTTTCGCTTGCAGGTCCAGTTGCTGGATGCCGATTACTCGACACAACTCTGGTCTGGAGTCTTTGACACTCCGCCCCGAGCATCCCGCTATCATGATTTTTCGGACCCGGCGATGAATTTTACAAAGACCTTTATCGGACAGCTTCGTAATGACAATGTAATCAAGTAGCGGCTTGGTAAGACCAGCGCGGCATGAGCAAGCATCGATTTTATCTGCGCTTGCTTGTTTGATGCGGCTGCTGGGCTTCTTGCCCAAGTTGCGGGGCCGTAAAAATTATTAAATTAAAACGTCAGCTATCATTCAATATCATGTTTATAAACACCATGAAGCTATCGCCCGCTATGTTCTTCATGCTAGTTGCACTCAGTTGGCAACTACCGGCATCAGCACAACAAATTTGCTGGATTCACCAGGTGTCTGCGGAGAAAAACGGCTTACGCATTCATTTTGGAGGCGGGGTGAATCTGAGGGTAATGGTACAGCCGAGTTCAGACGAACAAACGCAACTTCACTACTCAGTTTCCAAGGGCTTGGTATATGACGGGGTTCGTCAGCTTGATGGGCTGCCTGTCAATCACGGCTCTACGATGGTTTTAATTCAAAGTTCTCACGATAGTTGCGTTCTGAAGGTGGTCGATACGCCGGATAGCAAAGGCGTGGATGCCGAAGCACAGTCTAACCCACACGGCTTTCCTTCAATGAGCAGTAGCCAGTTCATACGGGCGCAGTGAGCTGGCCGGGCTTGGCTTGCATCTGCTGCCACTCAGCGTCGAGCTCAATCATTCACAGTGCTGCGGAAAAATTCCACAAAAGTATAGAAATACATCTTAGGGTTTACATGAAATTCAGAGCACTTACAGTTGTTTATTTGTCGATTCTATTTACTTGCAGGGCTGTGCTTGGCGCTGAGCTTGAAGTGCCCGAGGCATTTGAGGCCTATCCTGCAAATTCAAATGAAGCTGTCGAACTTTTCAAGAAATGCATGCCCTCGGTGTCTGAAGCATCTTACCGTCAAATGGTGGCTGATGCGGGCGAAAAAAATACGATATCAAAACAGCTCGGGGACAAAACTAAACCTTATTTCGTTGTTTCCGCGGGGCGGGCATTTTGCGTAAAAATGTCGGATCGCAAGTACCCATTGCTGCCTCTGCTTGCCTTCGACGAAACAATAGGATTTCCAGATATGCCCGCTGAAGAAGTCCGGCGTCTTCGCACTGACCTTTCCAGGCAGCTCGCAATGAAAGGTTTTGCGACAGCACTCGTGGTCGATGGTAGCGGGAATGCGTATCAAGTCGTGTACCTGCTGACTTCTGATGCGCCCACTAAAATCAGCTATCACGCCAATTTCCTTAAAAAAGGCGAGTTTGCAGAGAGCGCATTTCCGACCGTCTACAAGACCCCGAACAATATGAGCATGACGTCACGCGGTGGTGAAAAACAGAAGCCTCTGTTTGCGCTGCCATGGATCCGGCCTAAGCTGGAACCGGAATTGCCAAAGCTGATCGGGGAAACTCGAGGTAATTTTACAAATGTCCGTATTGAGGGGAGCCTGGCCGCCACCCGCGATCTGGATTGCCTGGAGCTTGCGCAGGTGAAGAATACTTACACTCCCCCTGATTTGCATACCGCGATTACCAAGTGTTTTGCGCAAGCCAAGTTCAATAACGCGGCCCAGTTGCTGGCGCTTGCGGGCGTCTATTCGCGCTACGATGCGGAGCGGGTTGCCGACCGTACTGCACAGGGAGGCGTCCAGGTGCTCATCATGCGCACGTTCGCCGCTTTCTCTCAAGACCAGAAAGAAAAATTTTCGCAAGCAACCAACCTTGTCTTGACGGACCCAAAATCAATTCGCGATTTATGTGCGGCTGTGCAAACTCTCGGCCCCCCTGACTATTTCCCGAAATACCTTATCCTGCACGGCATGGGGGCCTACATGTCGGCAACTCCGCTGGAGAATGCGCTGACGCCTAATTTCGACAGCGCAGGCACGTGGGCACGCCTCCAGGACAAATACCTCCATTGCCCCAAATAACCGGATTTCTCCGGTTTTTTTGCGCTTTCGTAGAGCTGGCATTCCATTCCGATCGGACGGCGCCAGCCGCATAGACCCGCCACAGGTTGTCATATCTGTAATTTCTGGCTATATTCGGCATATGACAACTAAGCCAAAACCGCAAGGACGCCCGTGAACCCTGATCCCTGGCTGCAACGCTGGCTGCCGCTGGTGCGCGAGCGTGCCGGCGCTTCGCCGGTGCTGGAGCTCGGCTGCGGTAGCGGCGCAGATAGCGCGACATTGGCGGCGGCTGGCCTGCAGGTGATCGGCCTGGATCTGTCTGTCGATGAGATACAGCGCGCCCGTTCCCGGGTGCCGACGGCGGAGTTCCATTGCCAGGACATACGCGCGCCGTTTCCGGCACAGGCGGCCGGGCTGGGCGTGGTGCTGGCCAGCCTGTCACTGCACTATTTTAGCTGGCCCGACACCGAAGCCCTGGTCGCACGCATCGGCGCTGTGCTGCGGCCGGGCGGGGTGCTGCTGTGCCGGCTCAATTCGACCGAGGACGTGCACCACGGCGCACGCGGGCATCCGCGCTTGACGGGGCATGATGAGGAACCATTCGCGCAGCACTATTATTCGGTGGATGGCGAAGCCAAGCGCTTCTTTGACCGCGCGGCGGTCGAGGCGCTGTTTGCCGATGGCTGGCGGGTGCTGAGCCTGGAACAGCGGGTGATCCACAAGTATGCCCAGCCCAAGGCGCTGTGGGAGGCGATCCTGGAGCGCGAAGAGTAGGGTGTCAGCGTTGTCAGGCGGCCGCGTTACCCCGGCGGCCGTCCAGCCAGATCAACGGGGGAAAAAAAGAAAGAAAATATGAACTGGTATTTGCAAGCATTCAGAAAATACGCGGTCTTCAACGGCAGGGCCAGGCGCAAGGAATACTGGTTCTTTTTGCTGTTTAATATCCTGGCCTGCATAGTCCTTGCGATCATAGACGGTATTACGGGTAGCTTCAGCGCCAGGTCAGGGATGGGTTTTCTGGGCTCGATCTACACGCTGGCCACGCTGATTCCCGCCCTGGCCGTCACCGTGCGCCGCCTGCACGACACCGGGCGCAGCGCCTGGTGGCTGCTGATACCGCTGGTACCGCTGATCGGCGCCATCATCTTCCTGGTATTTATGTTTCAGGACAGCCAGCCCGCCGAGAATCAATACGGGCCGAATCCCAAAGACGAAAAAGAGCCTCCGGCGCTGGCGGCTTAAGGCGTTTCTTGCCGGCCAGACCAACATGGCGTGAGTAGCCATAGGCTTGCTATGGCCTGGCTATTTGACGCCAGCTAATAGGCTGCCTGCTCTTTTCTTCATGCACTGATGAGTGCTTTGCTACGCAGATAGAATGTTGCCGCTAGACAAGTAATCATATCAATCGTACACTATTAAGATTGATAAAATACCAATCTCCGCTATCTTCACGAACCAAGCCAGGAACTGTGAGGAGGCGACAGCGCGCATCCCGTGGTTATTGCTGCATTCATGCTAAACCTGGGCTTGGCTACACGAACGAAAACCGTCTTCGAAAAATACCATATGAACAGCGATCAAGCGCAGCTCAGTACTCGGCCTCTCTCATCTTTTCTTGTGAATCTTAAAGCCGGGTTGCGGGCGCTATTCTTTTTGCGCATTTCGCCACAGGAAAATAATACTGGCTGGTCGCAACTGGTGTTCATCACATTATTCAATCTGGCGATTCGATTTGCATGGGATTTTGTACATGTTGGATTGAACGGCGAACTGTCCTTGTTTGGCTTGCCCGGCGCCTTGTTTGGTTTGCCGCTGATGCTGTTAACTGCATGGGCGCTGGCTGTTTTGGCTAAACAGCCCGAGAAAACTTTATCGCTCCTGATCGTCTTCAGTGCGATGAATGTTTCTTACGAAGTGTGCAGCCTGGCATTGCAATGGGCTTTCGATCAAAAACTGATTCGAGCTTTTGTTCCACGATCATGGCATCTGACGGACAAAGTCATGATTGCCTGGTTGGTACTGGCGTGCGGATTGGCGGCGATACGTTTCCTCAACATCCCTGTCAGAACAAGGATTCCCGCTTTACTGGTGGCCATACTATTTATCGGCGTGCCGCTTTCAAAGATCTACCATGACAAGACGCTATGGATGCCGTCATACGGTCAGGACGACAGGAGTGAATGGAGGCGTAACGACGCTTTGGCGAATGAAGATATTTTCTATTTGCAGCCGCAACTGCTTGAGCGCGAGTTGGCCGCAGTGACGCCAAGCCATATGGAGGGAATCGATCTCTATTTTGTCGGCGTTGCCGGTTACTCCAGCCAAGATGTGTTCATGAAAGAGGTCGAGTACGTCAGCGGCCAGGTCAAGAAGCGCTATGGTGCATCGGGCCATTCCATTCTATTGATAAACAATCCCAAGACTGCCAAGGAACGTCCGATTGCCAGCACAACCAGCCTTTCACTTTCCATGAAAAAGATTGGCGCCATGATGGATAAGAACAAAGATATCCTGTTCTTATATCTTACTTCCCATGGTTCCAGCGATCACAAGTTTTCGCTTAATTTTGGGTCTATGCAGTTTAACGAGCTTGATCCTCAGCGGCTGAGGAAAATACTGGATGAATCGGGGATTAAGCGCCGCGTCATTGTGGTATCAGCTTGCTATTCCGGCGGGTTTGTCGATGCGCTCAAGAATGAGGATACATTAGTCATTACCTCGTCCGCGCCGGATAAGACCTCGTTTGGTTGTAGTAACGAAGCCGATTTTACCTATTTTGGAAAGGCATATTTCGAAGATGCGCTGGAAAAAACAGATTCTTTTATTGAGGCATTTGAGCTGGCGAAACCCCTCATCGCAGCACGTGAAAATGAGGACGACTACACTCCATCGGATCCCCGCATCTTCGTGGGAGAGAAAATCAAGGCATCTTTGGCCGAGCTTAGCCAGCAGTTGTCCTCGAACCGAATAGAAAAAAACCTGGCGTCATATCACCAGGCTTTGCCCTCCGCTGAGCAGGAAGAGCGCCACGAGCCGGCTCCAGCGCCAAGCGCGGCAGTTAACGACGGCCGGACCGAAGATGCAAAGCTACAGGCTGCACGCAGTCTCGTCGCTCTATTGAAATTCGATGCCATGGTTCGGGAAAGCATGAAGCAATGTAAGGAGACGGCAAAATCACGCAGCCCGGAAAGCATAGTCAAGGCCACTCCTAACTACTTCAGGGGAATCACTCCGCAATCGCCGCTCTGGCCCAAAGTAGTAGACGCCTATAAAGACTACTTTGATGCGTCATGTAACTACATGAATGATGACTATGCAGCTGCCATGGCGCAGGCTTATGCTTCAAGTATGACATTGGACGAGCTCTCGAAAGTCATCAACTTCTATTCCACCCCTGCAGGTAAAAAACTGGCAGTTGCCAATCAGGCCTCTAGTGCGGTACTGCAAAAGGAAATGTCGGCTCGCATGTCTGTCGTCAGTGAAAAGGCAAATGCGCGTTTCATCGAGAAGATTGCCGAACTTGCCGCTATGGAAAATCGTTCCAAGGGCGCGGGGCCGTCAGCGACCAAGTCCTGGTGGCGCTTTTGGTAGGGGCAAGCGCAGAGTTTTCCGGCAGTCGCCATTCCAGGGGGGCATCGCTGAGCGATTGCGCCAGACCGATGCGGTCGCTGGGGTATCCGATCGTTAAATGGGAGCTTTTATTCGTCGAATCTCACACCTTCCTATGCAGATGCTAATTGCCGGCGCATGGATTCTCGTTGGGCTGGTGGCTTCGCTGGGCAGTTTCTTCGTTCCGCATATCCCGGCTGCGGTTTTATCCTTCTATTTTTTCCCGGCATGGCTATTGTGGATCTGGTGCCTGTTACTGAAGCCCTTTCGTGGGAAGTTGTCAGCGCTGATTGGGCTATGGTTAATACTAGACCTGTCTATCCTTCTGAGCTTTCTCTCAGCGGCAAGTATGTTAGGGGATATAGAAAGATCGCAAGGCGCAGAAATTGTATGGGGAATCGCCTACCTGCCATCAATTTTGCCTTTTGGCTTGATGGTGAATGTGTTGCATGACAGCTTTCGCTTGATATTCGCAGCCCTAAACAACGCATGTGTCGAGTACCTGGGGGCGGCATATGGACATGTTACCGGCACATGGATAGGATTATCGCTGGTATCAATCTGGCAGTGTAGTGTCCTCGCCTTACTGGTATGGTGCTGCCGCCAAGCCGTGCGCCTGCTGCAAGCTGCGCCAGGGAACTAACGCTTTGTTACCAAACTTACTTTTGCTTATCCGGCGCCGGCCCATTTGGCTGCGGTGGCAAGGCATTCATGCGTTACTATGGCGGTGCTATGATGGCCAGGCTGCGAATCCAGGCCGCAATAGCGCTTTAACGTTAATTTAAATGAATGCCACAGGGTATTTTGCTCAGACTAAGGAAACCACGATGAAAATCCTCAACAATATCCTCGCATTTGCGCTCACGCTCGGCGCCGCCGGCTTTGTCAACGTGGCCGCCGCGCAAGAGGCGCCGGACGCGCTGGTCAAGCGCATCAGCCTGGACGTGCTGGACACCGCCAAGGCCGACAAGGATATCCAGGCCGGCAACAAGAAGAAGGTGCTGGCCCTGGTGGAAGAAAAAATCCTGCCCTATGTCGATTTCCCGCGCATGACTTCGCTGGCGGCCGGGCAAGCCTGGCGCGAGGCGACCCCGGAACAGCAAAAACAGCTGACCCAGGAATTCCGCAGCCTGCTGGTGTATACCTATTCCGGCGTGATCTCGCAGGTAAAAGACCAGAAAATCACCTTCAGCCCGCTGCGCAGCGATGCGGGCGCGACCGACGGCGTGGAAGTGCGCTCGCAGGTGGTGCAGCCGCGCGGCGACGTCATACGCCTGAACTACCGCCTGGAAAAGCTGGACGGCGGCTGGAAGATCTACGACATCAGCGTGCTGGGCGCCTGGCTGGTGGAAACCTACAAGGGTAATTTCGAGAGCGAAATTTCCAAGGGCGGCATGAGCGGCCTGATCAAGACCCTGGCTGACAAGAACAAGACGCTGGCCAACTGAGTTCGAATGCCGGGAAGGCGTCATTCGCGAGTTGGGTAGGGCGGCAATAGCGATAGCGTATTGCGCCGCATGGAGTGTTGGATCATCCGGGGCAATAACGCGCGTGGTGCGATGCTTCATCCTCGCATTCGGTGTAGTGCGCTGCGCGATTACACCCTGCAGTCCTGATGCCGGCATGCCATGCGCATGGCGGGCCGGCTAAAACAGGCAAAGAATGCGGGCTGATTTTTAAGCGCGCATTCGGCGTAATATGTTGTATTATTTGCAGCTTAATTTGCAGCTTAATTTGCAGCTGAATTTACAGCTTATTCCCCAGCCTTCGATACCACATCCCATGACACCATCTACTACCAGGCGCAAGCTGATCCTGCTCGCGGCGGCTTCCCCCTTCCTTGGCGCCTGCGCCTCAACCCCCACCTTTACTGGCAAACAAAGCAGTGCACTGTCCTCTGCGCAGCAGCGCCTGGCCGCGCTGGAAGCTGCCTCCGGCGGCCGCCTCGGCGTGGCCGCCATCCAGCCTGGGGCCTCGCCTGCGGGCCTGTACTACCGGCATGAAGAGCAATTCCCCATGTGCAGCACCTTCAAGATGCTGCTCGCCGCAGTCATCCTCCAGCGCAGCCAGCAAAACGGCGGCCTGCTGCAGCAGCGCATCCGCTATGCGCAGGGCGAGCTGGTGACGTATTCTCCGGTCACCGAAAAACACCTGGCCGACGGCATGACGATTTCCGAACTATGCGCCGCCACCGTGCAATACAGCGACAATACCGCCGCCAACCTGCTGCTGAAAACCCTGGGCGGCCCGTCTGCGATCACCGTCTTTGCGCGCAGCCTGGGCGACCAGCACACCCGCCTGGACCGTTGGGAAACCGAGCTCAACAGCGCCATACCCGGCGACCCGCGCGACACCACCACGCCGTTGGCGATGGCAAGCAACCTGGGCCGGCTGGTGCTGGGCGACGTACTGGCCGCGCCGCAGCGCGCGCAGCTGCAAAACTGGCTGCGCGGGAACACCACCGGCGACACCAGGATACGCGCCGGCGTGCCCGCCGGCTGGCAGGTGGCAGACAAGACCGGCACCGGTTCCTACGGCAGCACCAATGACATCGGCGTGCTATGGCCGCCAGCCGGCGCACCGATAGCGCTGGCGCTGTATTTCACGCAAAAGGACAAGGACGCGAACTCGCGCAGCGAAGTGCTGGCGTCGGCGACCAAGATCGTGGTAGAGGCGTTTGCCTGAGCATAGTGCATCAATAGGGCGGTAGTCGCTATAGCGATAGCGTATAGCGCGGCATCAGAGTGCAGGGCGTCAAATGGGGCGTAGGTTGGGCTAAAGCTTCACCAGCCCAACACTCAGCCTGCGCACGCCACCGGCTTTTCGCCGCACGCGGATGTTGAAAAAAGCTTGGGCTGGGCAGGGCCCAAGTTCAAGCACGCCGCTAACATTAATCAATCTCGTCCCTTGCGACAGATCGTGGTCGTGCACGGATTGTTGGGCTGGTAGAGCGTTAGCCCAACCTACGCCACTTGCAAAATGAGTCGATTGATCCGGGCCGGTCATGCGGAGTTGAGTAGGGCGTCAATAGCGACAGCGTATTGCGCCGCATGGATTTTTGGATAATCCTCGGCAATTACGAATGTGGTGTAATGTTTCGTCCTCGCATTCGGTGTAATGCGCTGCGCGATTACACCCTACAGTTCTATAGCGATAGCGTATAGCGCGGCATCAGAGTGCAGGGCGTCAAATGGGGGCGTAGGTTGGGCTAAAGCTTCACCAGCCCAACACTCAGCCTGCGCACGCCACCGGCTTTTCGCCGCACGCGGATGTTGAAAAAAGCTTGGGCTGGGCAGGGCCCAAGTTCAAGCACGCCGCTAACATTAATCAATCTCGTCCCTTGCGACAGATCGTGGTCGTGCACGGATTGTTGGGCTGGTAGAGCGTTAGCCCAACCTACGCCAATTACAAAGTGAGTCGGTTGATCCGGCGCCGTCATATCCGAGTTGAGTTGGGCGCCGATAGCGACAGCGTAGTGCGCCGCATGGATGGTCGGATCGTCCCGGGCATAACGAGGGCATAGCTTGGGCTAAAGCTTCACCAGCCCAACACTCAGCCTGCGCGCACCACCGGCTTTCCCCAGCATGGGGAGATTGAAAGAAGCCACTGGCAAAACGCGCCGCGCTATTCCACACTACAATGTGAGTAGGTACAGCCACACAATCATCGTCGCAGCGAGAGGAGGGCGCATGCATCAGCTAGCCAGGCAAGCCCTGCGCGGATATGCCCAGCTGATGCTCGGCATGGCGGTGTTTTTGTTCGCGCCCGGCTGGACGTTTGACTTCTGGCAAGCATGGTTGTACCTGCTGGTGTTCGGCACGGCCAGCGCGCTGATTTCCTTTTATTTGTGGAAGAAAGACCCGCAGTTGCTGCAGCGGCGGGTGCGCGGCGGCCCGCGGGGCGAGAAGCAGAAAAGCCAGCAGCGGATACTGTCGCTGGCTTCCATCGCCTTCGCCGGCCTGATGATGCTGCCTGCGCTGGACCACCGTTTTTCCTGGTCGCGGGTACCGCTGGCGCTGGTCTTGCTGGGCGAGGCCCTGGTGCTTGCCGGCTTTCTGGTGGTGTTCGCCGTGTTCAGGGAAAACAGCTTCGCCTCGGCCACGGTGGAGCTGGCCCCCGGCCACAAAGTCATTACCACCGGCCCGTATGCCATCGTACGCCACCCCATGTATACCGGCGGCCTGGTGCTGCTGCTCGGCACTCCGCTGGCGCTCGGTTCATGGTGGGGGCTGCTGATGTTCCTGCCCCTGCTCGGAGCCGTGCTGTGGCGGCTGCTGGAAGAAGAAAAATTCCTGTCCGCCAGCCTGCCCGGCTACGCGCAATACCGCCAGACGGTGCGCTACCGCCTGCTGCCGTTTATTTGGTAGCCCTGTAGCAGTCGCCGCTTCGGCCATAAAAAATCCCCGCGGGCTCGCACCGGCGGGGATTTTTATTCATGCATCGTTTTTTATTTCAGCGGATTGCCGTCCGCGTCTATCTTGTGCACTTCGCCCAGCTTCAGCTCGCGGATGCCGGCTTCCACCTTGCTCATGTCGCCGACCACGATCCAGACCAGCTGCTGCGGCAGGATGCTGCGTTTGGCCAGGGCATTGGCTTGTTCCGGGGTCAGCGCCAGCGCCTTTTGGGTGAAGCTGTTGTAGTAGTCTTCCGGCAGCCTGTATTGCAGGATTTGCGAGTAGGCGCCGCTGAGCTGGCCGGCGGTTTCGAAGGAGCCTGGCAGGCCCAGGGTTTGATTGGTTTGCGCGTCTTTCAGCTCTGCGGCCGTGATCGGCTTGGCGCCGGTCACGTTGGCATACTCTTTTACCAGCTCCTGTAGCGATTCCTTGGTCTTGTCGGTTTGCACCGGCGACCTGCTCAGGAAGGGGCGCTGGCCCACTGCCGGGAAGATCAGCGAGCCGACGCCGTAGGACCAGTGCTTGTCTTCGCGCAGGTTCATGTTGATGCGCGAGCTGAAGGCGCCGCCGAAGACATTGTTGACCGTCTCCAGCGCCACCGCGTCGGCCGCATTGCGCGGCGGGGCCAGTTGCGCGCCGACGATCATGCTTTGCTGTGCGCCCGGGCGGTCTATCAGGTAGACCACGGTTTTCTCGGGCTGTTTGACTTCGCTCACGCTCTTCTTCGGCACCTCGCCGGCCTTCCAGCCGGCGAAGGCTTTTTCCAGCAGCGGTGTGATCTCGGCCAGCGTGGTGTCGCCCACGATCAGCAGGGTGGCGTTATTCGGCTTGAACCAGGTGCTGTGGTATTTGGCCAGGTCTTCGCGCGTCATCTTGGCCACGGCGGCTTCGGTGCCGGTGCCGGTCAGGGGCAGCGCATAGGCGTGGTCCTTGCCGTACAGCAGCGCCGGCAGCACGCGCAGCGCCATGGACTGCGGCGTGGATTTTTCGCGCTGGATCACGGCCAGCCGGTCTTTTTGCAGGCGTTCGAACTCTTTTTGCGGGAAGGCCGGGTGCAGCAGCAAGTCCGCATAGATGTCCAGGCCCTTGGGCATGGTCGCCTTCAGCACGTTCAGGTTGATGAAGGCGCCGTCCAGGTTGGTGCTGGCACTGTAGTTGGCGCCCAGCGCTTCCAGCTCTTCGCCTATCTTGAGCGAGCCGCGCGTTGGCGTGCCTTCTTCCAGCATGCGCAGGGCCAGGCTGGCGACGCCGGGCAGGGCGGCTGAATCGGAGGCATAGCCGCTATCGACCAGCATCGAAAAGTTGACCACCGGCGCGGTATGGCGTTCGGCCAGCACCACCTTCAGGCCGTTCGACAGGGTGGCCTTTTGCATGGACGGCAGCTTCAGCGATTCCGGCTGGCCCATGGGCGGTTCCTGGCTGCGGTCCAGCTTGGCGGTGGTGGCCAGCGTGGTCGGGAAGGGCGTCACCGACAGGATGTAGTCGCCGTCGCTGAGCCAGTCGTTGGCCGCTTTCTTGACGGCGGCCGGGGTGGCGGCCTTGATCTGCTTCAGGTAATCCTTGTAGCAATCCGGCTTGCCGGCGTAGGTGGTGCATCTGGCCAGCAGGTCGCTCTTGCCGCCGAAGCCGCCGACCCGTTCGACGATGCGCACGTATTTGGCCAGGATGGCGGTCTTGGCCAGTTGCAGCTCTGCTTCGCTGATGCCGCCTTTCAGGAATTTTTGCAATTCTTCGTCGGCGGTTTTTTCCATGGTGTCGACGTTGCCGCCCGGGCGCGCGGTCAGGGTCAGGTCAAACTGGCCGCCGATTTCATTGCTGTCGTTGCCGGCGGTGGCGCTGGTGGCGATCTGGTCCTTATACACCAGGCGCTTGTACAGGCGCGAAGTCTTGCCGCCGCCCAGCACTTGCGCCGCCAGGTCCAGCAGGGCTTCGTCCGGCGTATTGGCGCCCGGCACGTTCCAGACCCGGTACTGGCGCGCTTGCGGCACGCGGTCTTGCACCGTGCCGCGGTGGGTGCCGGTGCGCTTGGCGATCCAGGCTTCATGCTTGGCCAGCGGCGGGCCGGCCGGGATGTCGCCGAAATATTTTTCCACCTTCTGGCGCGCGACTTCGGGCGTGATGTCGCCGGCCAGCACCAGGGTCACATTATTGGGGCCGTAGTTGGTCTTGAACCATTCTTGCACGTCGTCCATCGAGGCCGCGTCCAGGTCCTTCATGGAGCCGATCACGGTCCAGGAATACGGGTGGCCGACCGGGTAGGTGTTTTCCACCAGCAGTTGCTCGGTCACGCCGTAGGGCTGGTTCTCGCCCTGGCGCTTTTCGTTTTGCACCACGCCGCGCTGCAGGTCCAGCTTCTTCTGGTCCAGCACGCCCAGCAGGTGGCCCATGCGGTCGCTCTCGGCGAACAGGGCATAGTCCAGCATCGAGGTCGGCACGTTTTCAAAATAATTAGTGCGGTCGTTGTTGGTGGTGCCGTTCAGGTTGGTCGCGCCTATGCGCTCCATGGCATTGATATAGTTATGATTAAAGTTTTCACTGCCGCTGAACATCAGGTGTTCAAACAAGTGCGCAAAGCCGGTCTTGCCCAGCTTTTCATTCTTGGAGCCGACGTGGTACCAGGTGTTGACGGCGACGATGGGCGCCTTGTGGTCTTCATGCACCAGCAGGGTCAGGCCGTTTTTCAGCACGAATCTGGTGTAGGGGATGTCGGGAATCGCGATATCCATCTTGCCGGCGGGTTTGGCCGCCGCGGTGGCGGTGGCGGGTTTTTCCGCAGCGGGGGCCGCCTGCTGCGCATAGGCGCCGAGGGAAATCAGGGCGAGCGAGGCCGCCAACACGGTATTGCGCCGGACAAACTTGGTCATACTTTTCCTCCTGGAGGTGCTGCGTGGATGGTCGGTAACAGGGGCTGAATAAGCCATGAGCCGGAAAAGCGACTCGCGAGCCAGGGCAGTCCCCTGATTTTAATTATATTGCCATGTTATTAATTGTATCAGCAAATAAGTTGGCAAATAAGTTTGCAAATAAGTTTGCAAATAAGTTTGCAAATAAGTTCGCAAATAAGTTTGCGAGGCTGCTGGACGCCGCAGATAGACGCTTTTTAGGGGGATAAGTTGCGCGGGGATAGGCCCGCTGCGGACGGGGCAGCTCGGCGACCAGTGCCGTAGGGCAACATTACACAGAAGAATGGCGTTCCTGCAGGGCACTGTGTATGATGACTAGTCTTATACCATGCAAGCGGGCGCCGGCTTTCCGTTTGCATTATTCCAGGCAAATCGCAAGACATGAGCAAATCCAGCGCCAACCAGCAAGCACCGGCTCCCATCGAGCAGGCGCTGGAGGCTGAGCACTACAAGAACCGGCGCGCCTGCGAAGACCTGTACAAGCGCGCCCTGATCGGCCCGGTGTTTTACCTGATCGCCTGCGCCCTGATCCTGGCCATCACCGGCTACCACAGGCAATGGCCGTTGCTGGCCGGCTTACCGGTGGCGGTGTTCCTGCTGTTGTGGTGGCTGCGCTACCGGCACCGGCCGCCGGCCAAGGACGCCGCCGCAGAACAATACACGGAATGGATGCGCGGCCAGTGGCGCCTGATCCACGTCGGCTCGGTGGTATGGGGCGTGATCCCCGCGCTGGTCGGCTGGCAGCAGGGCAGCCCGGACAGTGCGGTGATGGTGGCCGCCATCTCTACGGTGGCCTTCGGCACCGCCGCCAGCCAGGCCTTTGCCATGCACCCGGGCCAGGCCCGCATCAGCATCCTGATCATGACGCTGCCGGCCGTCGCGGTGTTTGCGCTGCCGGCGCTGGACCTGGGCTCCACCGGCCTGACCCTGTTCATCTATTCCTTTTACCTGATAGCCAATTTGCGCCGCTCCGCCAAGGAATACGCGCAGCAGGTCGGCACCGAAATCGACCTGATCAGCAGCCGGGCCGAGATCGCGCGGCTATCGCTGACCGACACCCTGACCGGCCTGCCGAACCGGCGCAGCTACGAGCGGGCCTGGCAGCAGGCCTGGCACCTGGCGGCCCGCAAGCACGAGGCCCTGGGTTTGCTGATGCTGGACCTGGACCACTTCAAGCAGGTCAACGACAAATACGGCCACCTGGGCGGCGACGCCTGCCTGCGCCATTTTGCCGAGCTGCTGCGCCAGCACGTGCGGCGCGACAGCGACATCATCGCCCGCATCGGCGGCGAAGAATTCGTGGTGATCCTGCCGGCCACCCCGGCCGACGATGCCCACACCATGGCAGAGCAGCTGCGCGCCGCCCTGGTCGCCACCCCTTGCCGCTTCGGCGAAATGACGATAGCGATGACGGTCAGCATAGGCACCGGCACCGTCAACTGGGAAGCCGACATCGACCCCTCCGCCACCTTCAGCCGCATCGACCACGCCTGCTACCAGGCCAAGAGCGTCGGCCGCAATTGCGTGATGGCGGCGCAAGGCTACCCGACCACGATCTCGGCGCACCGGTACCGGGGCGAGACCGAGGCGGCGGTTTAGGGCCGCCAAGATGATGGATAAGCCCGGCCTACGCCTCACCCTCGCCATACTGCTCGCATTTTCTGCTAGCTCTGCCGGCCTGGCCCAGGACAAGAAAGAAGACTGGCCGGAGGGCAGCGCCATGCACACCGCTTATCTGCTGGCCGAGAAGCAGGTAAAACTGGACCCGCTGCTGGAAAAACGGCAGGCCGAGCTAGTGGCGCTGGTCGCTAAAGACGCTGACTATGCCAACCGGCGCATCGCCAAAGCCTTAAGCGCGCAACACGCATCCTGGCTCACATACCGTAACGATGAATGCGAACTGGTCGGCTCTCTCACCAAGGCCGGCGGCACCTGGCCCACTACCCATGCGCTGGAATGCAAGGCCAAGCTGACCGAAGCGCGCGCCCGTGCCGTCGACTCTGCGCTTGCCTGCATCAAGAAAAAGCGGGAAGACAATCATGAATTCGAGGAAGAGACTTGCCTCTATCCATTAGCACCGCTGGCGCGGGGTAAATGAGGAGCAGGCAGCAGGGTAGGTTGGGCTAAAGCTTCATCAGCCCAACATTCGGTGAGATAAATCCGGCGGCCAGCCTGAGCCGGCATCCCCAAAACATCCGGCATTCATCGCTCAAAAATCAGCGAAGCGCTATGGTCGTTTTAAGAGTGTTGGGCTGATAGAGCTTTAGCCCAACCTACCGTGCTGCGCTTGCCTGCGCCAGGAAAAAGCGGGACGAGAATCGTAAATTCGAGCTAGAGACCGGTCCCTATCCATTGGTGCCGCTGGCGCGGAATAGGTGAGGGGCTAGCAGCAGGGTAGGTTGGGCTAACGCTTCACCAGCCCAACATTCAGCGAGATAAATCCGGCAGCTTGCCGGAGCCGGCATCCCCAAAGCATCAGGCATTCATCGATCAAAAATCAGCGAAGCGCTATGGTAGTTTTAAGAGTGTTGGGCTGATACAGCTTTAGCCCAACCTACCGTACTGCGCTGGCCTGCGCCAGGAAAAGCGGGACGAGAATTGTGAGTTCGGGGAAGAGGCCTGTCTCGCCCCGTGCCGGCATCCTGTCATCCATTACCGAAACTGCCGTGCCGGCCGGCGCCGGCCACAAAGCGCGCCGCGCCGGCTACGCCTTCTTCGTCGACGATGTGGGCGCCGCGCATGCCTTCGTGCTGCAGCGCCAATTGCAGAGGCAAGTCCCACTGGCGGTAGGCCGATTCGCGGTCGGTCAGCATGCAGGCTTGCGGGAAGACGGCGATCTGTTGCGCCAGTTCTTCCGCCGCCTGGCGTGCAGTGCCGGTGGGCACCACCCGGTTCACCAGGCCCATGGCCAGCGCTTCGGTGGCGCCGACCGCGCGGCCGGTCAGTATCATGTCCAGCGCGCGGCCCATGCCGACGATGCGGGGCAGGCGCACGGTGCCGCCGTCTATCAGCGGCACACCCCAGCGCCGGCAATACACACCGAGCACGGCGTCTGCCTCGGCAATCCGCAGGTCGGCCAGCAGCGCCAGTTCCAGCCCTCCGGCCACCGCGTGGCCGCTGATGGCGGCGATCAGCGGTTTCTTCAGCGCCATGCGGCTAGGACCCATCGGCCCCATGCCCCGGCCGTGCGGGTCCACCTCGTTGGCGCGCTCGGGGTCGCCCACGGCAGTCAGGTCGGCACCGGCGCAGAAAGTGCCGCCTTCGCCGTACAGCACGCCTACCCGCAGGTTGTCGTCCACCTCCAGCCGCAAGAAGGCCTGGCGCAGCTCGCTGGCCACCCGGCGGTCCACCGCATTGCGCTTCTCCGGGCGGTTGATGACGATGGTGCACACCGGGCCGTTGATATGTGTCTCGACAAACTGTCTCTCCATTGCCTGCTCCATGCTGATGAGGGGATGGCGGGCTCGCCGGCCCTGTTGGTATTGTTTTTTGAATTTTTTATATTACATCAATTATCTTTGATGGACAAATTGTGTAATGTTATGCAGGCCGCTAAGAACTTTCCGCTATTGAAATTTCCTGCCGGCGCAGGCATGCTTGTGGAAATTACCTCTAGGGCGCATGTTGAAAACAAAAAAAATCCTGGCCAGCGAGCTGCCGCTGCCGAGCAGCAGCGACATCGTGCTGGACCTGCTGTTTGCCCATACCGACCACCAGCTGTCGGCGCAGGCCCTGTGCAAGGCCGGCGAACTGTTCGGCATCAGCCGGCAAAGCATGCGGGTGGCCCTGTCGCGCCTGCTGCAGCAAGACAAGATAGGCAATACCGGGCGCGGCAATTACCAGCTGAACCCGGGCGGTAACACCCTGTTCCGCGACGTGGACGACTGGCTGCACAAGGAAAACCGGGCCCGGGTCTGGAAGGGCCAGTGGCTGGGCATCCACGTGGACGCCATCGCCCGTGCCGACAAGACCGCCTGGCGCCGGCATGACAAGGCCATCGCGCTGCGCGGCTTCAAGCCGCTGCGCAAGTTCCTGTATGTGCGGCCGGATAATTTGAAGGGCGAGCTGGCGCACACCAGGGCCGAGCTGGCTGCGCTGGGCCTGATCGACAGCGCGATCCTGTTCGAGATCGCCGTGCTGGCGCCGCAGGAAGACCTGCAGGCCCGCAGCCTGTGGGATGCAGAACAGCTGCGCCTGCTATACCGCGCCTTGCTGGACCTGCTGGAGCGCAGCGGCAAGGCCCTGCCCAAAATGACGGACGGCCAGGCCGCGCGCGAATCGCTGCTGGTAGGGAGGGAAGTGATACGCCAGATCATCCTGGACCCCTTGCTGCCGACCCAGCTGATGCCATCGCAAGAACGGCACGCGCTGATCGCCGCCATGCGCCGCTACCAGGTGGATGCGCGGCGGCGCTGGATGGCCTTCCTGCTGGATTCCCAGTAATCTCCCCAGTAATCTCAATAGACAATAAGCTGATCTATCAGTTAATCTTTGCATAAGCTGTTTTGATTGAGAGGCTGTTGCAAAAAGGAGTGAAAGATGTGGTTAAGCATCAGGGCATGGCTGCAGCGCAGCTGGGCGCTCAAGGACAAGGCCGAACGGGCAACGATCATCTGGCGGGCCCTGGGCTCGCTCGTCACGGGCGCGGTGTCGCTGTATATCTATGCCTCCGGCCTGGACCTGGCTAAATTGTGGGAGCTGTTCCAGCAGCACGTCCTGCCGGTGGCGGCGCAGGCGGTAGAGGACAACCGCCCCAAATTGGTGGGCGGCACCGCCAGCGCCGTCATCAGCGGCGTGTTGCTGTATATGTCGCTGCGCGCCACCTTCAGCCGCAACCTGAAATGGGGGCACAGGCCGGTCGCGCACACGGTGGCGCTGGGCTTGAGCGAGGAATATATGGCCTCCGGCTATGTGCTGCGCGACTTTGGCTCCAAGCAGCAAATCGGCCGCGCGGCCTTTTCAAACAAGCTCAACCAGGCGCTGCGCGGCCTGGCCAGCCTGCCCTGCAAGGTGGAGCGCAAGGCCTGGGAGTTGCCCGGCAAGGGTGAGGAGATCTTGCCCTTTGCACTGTACCGCGCCACCGAAAACGGCCTGGTCTTCGACGGCGACAAGCTGCGCCTGAATACCGACCTGCTGCTGCAGCAGGAGCAATTGCCGCAGCCGCTGGCGCTGCAAAAGACCCGCTATTTCTCCGGCCTGGCCACCAATGACCAGTCCTTCCTGGAAATCACCCAGCGCTCCTCGCCCGACCTGGCCAGCAGCCCGGTGCAAATCTACGACGGCCTGGAGCTGTTCCTGGAGCCGGCGCAAGCACATACGCAGCGCACCCTGGCGCCGCTGCAGGGCTCGCGCTGCTCCAACCACCTGGGCGTGTCCACCATGGCGATCACGAGCGACCGCGTGGTCATCATCACCGGCCAGTCCAGCCGCAATATGCAGAGCAGGAATTTGCTCGCACCCAGCGGCTCCGGCTCCATCAACTGGAGCGACCTCGACAAAGGCCAGGACCTGCTGGCCGCCGTCAAGCGCGCAGCAGAGCGCGAATTGACCGAAGAGTGCGGCTTCAAGCCGGGCGAATACCAGATGACGACGTCCGTGATCGGCTTTGCGCGCCTGATACACCGCGGCGGCAAGCCGGAATTCTTTTGCCTGACCGAGATCAAACAAAGCTCGAACGAGCTACGCCAATCCCACAGCGACAATGAAAAAATCTTCACCGCCTTCAATCACGCCGACCGCCTGTACCAGAAGATAGACACCAACCCGGACCAGATCCAGGCCAGCGTGGCGGCGTTCTACCAACACTACCAGGACGAGATGTCGGTGCCGCTGGCCTTGAACCTGGAGTTTATGGCGCAGGCGATAGGGGCGCAGCAGGGTGAGGCGCAGGCTGGCAAATGATTGAGCTACCAGAAAAGCATGCAGCAGGGTAGCTTGGGCTAAAGCTTCATCAGCCCAACATGCACACAGATATGTCCCGGCAAGCTGGCTTTTTTTCTTCGATCTTGGAAAACAGGCGTGTCTATTGGACTTTATATGGTGGTAGGTGAATGAAAGGTTTGTGTATTGTTGAAAATGTTGGGCTGATGAGGCTTTAGCCCAACCTACCGTACTGCAGACTCCCGTATAGATGAGATAAGAATGAAAAAACCCGCCCGCAGCAGGGTAGCCTGGGCTAAGGCTTCACCAGCCCGACAATCTACGAGACAAAGACAATGAGATACCGCAGAGCAGACATTCCTGGTGCGATGTATTTTTTCACCGTCAATCTCGCCGACAGGAAAAGCCGGCTGCTCACCGAGCAAATTGATGCGCTTAGGAACGCCATGCGGAAAATCCGGCAATCCCATCCCTTCGAGATTATCGCGATGGTGGTATTGCCCGATCATTTGCATGCGATATGGCGTATGCCCGAAGGCGACCCCGATTTCCCGCTGCGCTGGTCGCTGATCAAGGCGGCGTTTTCGCGGGCGCTTGCAAAAACCGAGACGGTCGAGCCTAGCCGAACGAAAAAACGTGAGCGCGGCATTTGGCAGCGGCGCTATTGGGAGCATCAGATCAGGGACGATGACGATTTGGAGAAGCACGTGGCGTATATTTATTTCAATCCGGTGAAACACGGCCACGTGGCGCGGGCCGTGGATTGGCCTTATTCGTCGATTCATCGGGAAATTGCGGAAGGTAATGTGACCGAGGAATGGGCGTATCTTGATGAGGCTTCAGTCAAGGAATAGGCTTTGCAGATTGCAGAAAATGTGTTGGGGTGGTAGAGCTTTAGCCCAACCTACCCTTCTAATAAAGGCCAACGAAATTTTTGCAGCAGGGTAGGTTGGGCTAGCGCTCTATCAGCCCAACATGCAAACAGATATGTCCCGGCAAGTTGGCTTTTTTTGATTTCAAAAATAAAACATCACTTCTATCCTACTGCCTGGAACATACACCGGATGCGCCGGTGCTTATGCTAGACTGTCGAGATGGATACCCACCTATTGGGCGCTCTACGCAAGCCTTCCAGCCTTGACGGCGTTGAACCGCAAGAAGTTCGTCGGGATACGATTCGCATCGCTGCATTTCAGCGTCGACCGCTATTCGATGACGTCGCCGGTACGGCCATTCGTCTGAAGGAAGATATAGCCTGGTGTGAAGATCAAGGTGTTCAGATAGCTATCTTCCCTGAGTGTTTTTTGCAGGGATACAGCACCGACCGACAAGCCATTGCTCGACGAGCGATGCATGTCGATGGCATGCCATTCAGGAAGCTCATAACGACATTGTCACCGTTTTCTACCGATGTGATTTTAGGTTTCATCGAGCAGCGCGCAGGTGGTTTTTATAACTCGGCCGCTGTTATCCGCAGTGGCGAAGTCGCAGGAGTCTACGCAAAAAATCGTCCGAATGAACGGGAATTCCTGCCGGGCGCCGATGCTCCTGTTTTTCGAAAATCGGGTCATTCCTATGGCATTAACATCTGCTTTGATGCCAATTTTCCTGAATCCGCAAAACGCCTCAGTGATCAAGGCGCTTCACTCATCTGCTATCCGCTCAATAATATGCTGCATCCTGCGACCGCCGATAAGTGGCGAGATAAAAGTATAGAAAATCTCCGCTCCCGCGCCTTGGAGACGGGGTGCTGGGTGGCTTCTTCAGATGTCGTGGGGACCCACGAGAACAAGCTTAGCCACGGATGCACTTGCATCGTGAGCCCGGATGGCGACATCGTCGCCAGAGTTGCGGAAGGCGAGGAGGGCATAGTCGTCTGCGACATTGGGTGATTTGCATTGGTTCGACCTAAGACGACAGCACGTATCTTGATGATGCTTCCATCAAGGAATAGGCCTTGCAGTTTGCGGACAATGTGTTGGGCTGATAGAGCCTTAGCCCAAGCTACCGTACTACAAAATTTCGTTGACGCTCGCAGCAGGGTAGGTTGGGCTAGCGCTTCATCAGCCCAACATGTAAACGGATATCTCCCGCCAAGTTTGCTCTTCCGATCTCAAGAGCAGGGCATTAATGGGCATTCGCACCGCCGTGGTCGAATCAAAGGTTTGGGGATCGGCGAAGATGTTGGGCTGGTGGAGCTTTAGCCCAACCTACCGTACTGCCAATTCCCGCATAGATGAAAAAGGCATGAAAAAACCGCCCGCAGGCGGTTTGTGCTTAAACACTGGCTTCGTTCTTCCTCTTGTCGGCGTTGGATATATGCTGCATCGACGACGAAAACTCGGAACTAAAATCAGGCTAAAAAACTGGACTAAAACAGGTGCTTCTTGAAAAAGGCGTCGGTGCGGCCATTGGCCAGGGTGGCGTCCTGGGCGTCGTAGTGGTTACCGCCTGGGCGGGCGAAGGCGTGGTTGCGGCCGGGGTAGGTGTGCACTTCCGCATGCGGATTGTCTTTCAGCGCGGCATTGATCACCGCCTGGGCGTCCTTGCCTATGTATTCGTCGTCGCCGGCCAGGTGGTACAGCATGGGGCGCTTGATGTTGAGCGCTTCTTGCGCGTATTTATCGGTGCCGCCGCCGTAGTAGGGGACGAAGGCGTCGGCGTCGGCGCGGGCCGCGGTCAGGAAGGTCATCAGGCCGCCCAGGCAATAGCCGGTGACGCCGACCTTGCCGCTGGCGCCCTGCAGGCTGCGCGCGGCAGCGACGGTGGCGGCGATGTCCTGCACGCCCTTGTCGAAATCGAAGGCGTTGTACAGCGCAAAGCCCTTGGCCCAGTCGCCTTCCTTGCTCTCTGACATGTCCAGGCCGGGTTCGGTGCGCCAGAACAGGTCGGGCGCGACTGCGATATAGCCCTTGGCGGCGTAGTTGTCGGCGATGCTGCGGATGCCGGCGTTGACGCCGAAGATTTCCTGGACCACGACCACGACTGGTGCAGTGGCGGCGGATGCGGCGGATGGGCGGGCCACATAGCAGTTGAAGCTGCCGTCGGCGACCTGGATGGTGAGGCTTTCTTTCATGTGTGTTGCTCCTTTGCGGTGAGTTCGGTGATTTCGCTGCTGCCTGAAGCGACAGCGAATGCATCTTAGGACTGGACAAGCGGTGAGACAAGAGACAAAGCTGCAAAACTGCTTTGCAAGAATGCGGCCAGGGTGTAAGGCTTAACAGCGGGTGTTCAAGAAGGGGCACGGTGCGCCGCCAAGCGCCAGTATGTAAAGAACCGAGCTTTCATCGTCTTCTCCCTGTTGGTTGGATGTGCGGCAGTATTGCTGTATGGATTTTTTGGTTGGAGACGAGCTGGACCAAAACGGATTTTAGCAGGAAGCCGCCTGACCCTGCTTGCGATGGGCCGGTGGTGGCGATGGTGGCGATGGTGACGGTGTGCTACATTATTCGGAAATATGCCGGCTGCAAAAACGCAGCCTGGACTACTCCTGGTCTAGAATAGAAAAACAAGGCCGGCGATGGAGCCAATAAACTTGCATGAGCGCTTTGCAAATATGCATAGCTTCCTTTTGACCACCACGGGGCCGCATCATGCTGACGACCGATTTTGACTGGAACGACATTCCACTGATCCTGACGCTGGCGCGCTCGGGCAGCATGAGCGCGGCCGGCCGCACGCTGGGGGTGGACGCCTCCACCATCAGCCGCCGTATCGCCGCCGCCGAAAAATCCCTGAAGCTGCGCCTGTTCATCCGCGACAATATGCGCTACCAGCTGACCGAAGCCGGGCAAGTGTTTGTCGACTATGCCGAATCGGTATACGGCAACGTGCAAAGCATGTTGCAGGCTTCGATGATGGAGGCCGATGCGATCGCCGGCCCGGTGCGGCTGACGGCGATCGACATGCTGTTCGACTACTGGCTGTTGGACCAGGTGCCGGCGCTGCTGGCGACCCACCCGCAGCTGCAACTGCACTTGCTGGCCGATAACCAGAACCTGTCCTTCCTGCGGCGTGAAACAGATTTTGCCTTGCGCCTGGCCAAGCCCGGCAAGGACGCGGCGCTGCTCATGCGCAAGCTGGGCGACCTGGGCTTTGCCGTCTACGGCGGCAAGGATTTCGCCGTGGCGCCGCACCGACTGTGGGGCGAGCTGCCCTGGATCACCTATGAGGACAGCTTGTCTTATCTGCCGGAGATGCAGTGGCTGCAGCAGACTTTCCCCTCGCCGGAGATCTCGCTCAAGGTCAATAACGGGGCCACCATGGTGCGCGCCTGCCGCGCCGGCATCGGCCTGGCCCTGCTGCCCTGCGTGCTGGGAGAACAAGAAGGCTTGCACCGCCTGAGCGCGGCGCCGGAACTGTACCGCGAACTATGGCTGCTCAGCCACCGCGACGCCGGCTCCATCGCCCGCTTCAAGGCGGTATCCAACTGGCTGACCCAGGTGTATGCCGACAACAAGGAGGCGCTGTGCGGCATGGCGGCCGTGGCGGAGAACCAGGCGCTGGCGGACTGAGGCGCCTGCAATGCGCCGGGATTGACTGCAATAGCAAGGATGTCGACGGCCCTGGCCGCCTTTTTTTTTGCGTTAGCGCGTCACCTTGCCGGACCAGCGGGCGTCGTTGCAGAACAATATCTACCTATTGCGGTTTACGGCCTTGCCCGAGCTCTTGGGCGAGGTCGATGAGAATTCCTTCGGGGCCCCGGATGTAGCAGAGCCGATACGTGTCTTGGTACTGGACCACCTCGCCGACAAGCTCCGTGCCGCGTTTGCCGAGCCGGGCGAGCGTATCGTCGATGTCTTCCATGGTGAACATGACGCGCAGGTAACCGAGAGCGTTTACCGGGGCGCTGCGGTGATCGGCAACCACAGGCGGCGCAAGGAATCGGGATATCTCGATCCGGCTGTGACCGTCCGGCGTCCGCATCATGGCAATCTCGA
>JAZJYH010000145.1:0-25145 GCA_040390485.1 Pseudomonadota bacterium | reverse complement strand
CGGGATATCTCGATCCGGCTGTGACCGTCCGGCGTCCGCATCATGGCAATCTCGACGCGCATATTGCGCAATCCAGTGACGCCATCTGCCCAGTCTCCTTCGATTGGGGCGCGCCCCTCAAGCTGGAGGCCAAGTTCGGTGAAAAACTCTATGGCGGCATCGATGTCTTCTACAACGATGCCGACGTTGTCCATACGCTTGACCGTCATGATGTCTCCTTGAGTTCTGACGAATGAAAGGAACTTCCCCGTCCCGGGCAAGCGGCACGGCACAGAATGCCTGCCATAGAGCCGTAGGGTGCACTGGGCTTCATCTATGGCACCGCTTTTTTCATCGATCGCATAAATCAGAATTCCCCAAGTCCAGGGTCAGCAATCGAAAGCACGGAGTTTTACAGCAATATATGGCGCAATAAAAATTGCGCCCTACCTATTCCGCGCTACGGCCTTCATTGCACGACACTCTTGCGGTTCGGAACACTGATTTGCCCTATTCCTGCCTCCTGCAATTTCTTCAGCAACGCGCCTCTTCCATTGCTTCGTGACCACTTCATCTCTTGGGCAGTGATGGTTGTCGCAACCAAAACCTCCATCTTTCCTGCCGGTAGAGCGGTCCCCGTCGGTAGCGGGACTTGGGCCTTGGCAATCAGGATGTCAAGCATTTTTCCCTGACCCACTGGAATTTGCTCGACCGTTAGACCATCGTATTTTTCAACGCGATCGAGAAGGCCGGCGTCCAGTCCGATTTCCGCGTTGACCGCCCATTGAAGGAAATTCAGTGGCCACTGCTCATTGGAGTGCGCAACCATCAGAATCTCGTAGCCGTATCCGGCAAGTCCAGCACGCTTTGGCGCAGCCTGCTTCTTGGAAAGTGTGCCTTTAGCTTCGCTTGCTCTATTTCCGTCCGACCGCAGACCAAAGTTGGATATTTGCACCGTCGTTGGCATATCTGGGTTGGTGAAACCAAATGTCGTGTAAACGGACAGGTTCTGCCCCAATCCAGGAGCCGGGATGACATACAAACCGCCTCCTGGCCATACCCCGGTCATGTTGAGCATCTTCAATATATCTGAAGGAAGCGGCCCTACGGTCTTTTCGAAATACTGTTGCCGTGCATCGTAATTGAGCTGCCATGCCTTCTCGGCTGAATTTGGATCAGCGTTGGCTGCCATGCTTGCGATAGAAAGCGCAGCGGCCATCGAACCGCTTGCAAACTTGCGAATGCTCAATGAAGTCTCCTAAGTGCCAAGGTTCTTGAATTAAGCGGAGAGCGTTAGCGCGACCGGCTTGCATGAGTTGCTGGGACAATTGCTGAAGAGGAGACATTCGTCTGGACCATTGCTTGTGAAAATAGCGTCATTGAAAATCCTGTCAAGCAAATTTCAAGCACTCAATATCAGATGTCTGGACGCGGACTCCCCATTTTCTAGCGGAGGCCCCACCGCTGTGAACAGTTTTGCCCATCGTGCCACATAAAAATTATCAAAGCAACATCAAATTGAGGGGCTGGCGAAATATCCCGCCAGTCGCGACTATGTCGCCTGCGCCACAGTGCGCCTGTCCTTCGTAAGGGCACACGCGGACCAGATGGCGTATTTTGCTGCGGCAGACTGAGTAACACCGGCACTGGACCCTTGCGCAACATCACGCCGGCATCAACTTTAAGTCGTTTCGAAGCCAGTGACGCACGGACTGGCGCTGCATCCAGCGGGCCAGGGATTCAGCTGTCTTGCAGCCTCAGCCACAGGGCTTCGATAATCTTTGCCGACGCATCGGCGGGTTTGCAGCGCCTGCCGCAGGCAGCGATAAACAGCTTGGTGTTGCCCTTGTTTAATCCATAGTAGTTGCAAATGCCGCCGCCGAAGCTGCGCTGGTACAAGAGCAGGTCGCCGCGTTTGGTTGCCCTGATCATCGCCTGGTCCTGGGGCGGCAGGCGTTGCAGCAAATTGTCCACCGTGGCACTGACGCTGTCCGGCCATTCGTTGCGCGGCAAGACCTTGCGTCGCTTTCGCCGCACGGCAGGTGGGGCAACTAGTGCCGACACGGATTCGGTGATTATTTTTAGCGCATACATGATGACATCCTAAGAGAGGGTTTATCGTCTGTGTAGCAGGGTAGGGGAATATTGCTGGTGCAGGGAAGGCCAGGATGCCTGCGCGTGAAGCCCGATCGGAACCGGTTCACAATGACCCAACGCAGCCATGATGATTCCAATGCCATTCGTTGCATTGTCGTATTCAAAATGATGAAGATGTCGTGCTGCATTTTTCCAGATGAAAAACCAGCCGCCGGAACCCCTGGGCCCAGGCTGAATGCAGCGCCTTGGCCTGGTAGAGAAGCTAATGCTAGCACCGGCAATGGATGAGCTATGTAGGACGCCGTTGATTGGATGTGTAGGATTAGGTGAAGTGGCGCGCTTTTGCTTTTTTTGAAAAACGGCGAGCGTTCCGCCGGCGCTGATTTGCTCATCGCCATGTCACACAGAGCATGGTTGCTAGCGGGGTTTTTGCGGCTAATTTGCTGGGAATAAATGCCGGGATGGTAGCTGTTAATTTCTAACAAGTTGTCAGCAGAAATGTTGCATGGTGCACCCCCGGCACCCCCGGCAACCCCGGCACTGTGGTGATGAGTGCCGATGCCGGGCGGCACTCATCAAAGCTTATTCGCTAGCCTCGGTCTTGCGCGGGCGGCGGGCGCCGGGTTTGCGTTCTGCGGGTTTGCGCTCTGTCGTGGCCGGTGTGGTGGCCGGTGTGGCTGGCATCGATTTTGCGGTTTTGGTGCTGCCGGCGGCTTTGCTGGTCCTGGTGCCGGTTTTACGTGCCGGCTTTTTCTCTGCCGCCGGCTCGCTTGCTTCGGCGGGCTGGCTGGCTACGGGACTCGCAATGGGGGGCAGGGCGGGGCTTGGCGCCGGGCTGGCGGCTTCTGCCTGCGCTGGTGCTGCCTCGCTCCGACTGGCCTGCGTTGCATTGGCTTCGGCTTTCTTGGCGGCAGGCTTGCGTCCGCCGCGGCTACGGCGGCGTTCCTGCTTGGCGCTGCCGTCTTCCGTCGCCGTTTCTGTCACTGCCACTGCCACTGCCGGGGCTGGTTCGCTGGCTGCTGTCTCGCGGCTTGCGGCTGTGCTTGGGCTGGTGCTTGCGCTTGCGGCTGCGCTGGTGGCTACTTTCCCGCTGCCCCGGGTCACATACACGTTGGATTTTTCATCGCGGCCGATTTCCAGCAGGCCGCGCGCCTGCGCCTCTTCGATCAGGTTGCCGAAGGCGCGGAAGCCGTAATAGGACTCGCTGAAATCGGGCTTGCGGCGTTTGATCGCTTCTTTCAGCAGCGAAGACCAGATCTTGCCGCTGTCGCCGCGCTCAGACACCAGCGCGTCGAAGGTTTGCACCGCGATCTCTATGGCCTGGTTGCGGCGGGATTCTTTTTCTTCGCGGCGGCGCTGTTCTTCCTCGGGCGTGCGCCTGGTGACGGGCTGGGCATCGCGCGTGCCGCGGCCGGCGGCGGCGCGGCGGCTTTCGCGCACCAGGTCGTCATAGAAAATGAATTCGTCGCAGTTGGCCACCAGCAGGTCAGAGGTCGATTGCTTGATGCCGACGCCTATCACCTGCTTGGCGTTTTCGCGCAGCTTGGACACCAGCGGCGAAAAATCCGAATCGCCGCTGATGATGACGAAGGTGTTGACGTGCGACTTGGTGTAGCACAGGTCGAGCGCGTCCACCACCAGCCGGATGTCGGCCGAGTTCTTGCCGGACTGGCGCACGTGCGGGATCTCTATCAATTCAAAATTGGCTTCGTGCATGGCCGCCTTGAAGCCCTTGTAGCGGTCCCAGTCGCAATAGGCTTTCTTGACGACGATGCTGCCCTTCAGCAGCAGGCGCTCCAGCACCGGCTTGATGTCGAACTTGTCGTATTTGGCGTCGCGCACGCCGAGTGCGACGTTTTCAAAGTCGCAAAATACCGCCATGCTGAGGTTGTCGGGGGATGAGGCCATGTTCTTGTTTTCCAATAGAGCGATGATCGTGTCCGCCGCCCTTGGCGCGGACTCCTGGCGTAATTATACGCAACAACGCCCGCCTGGCCGCGTTTGCCTGTATCTGCCGGCTGTGGGGCAGGGCGTTTCTTGCGAGCCGGAATCCCACCCTTGCGTCGATTTGTTGCGCCGGTTTGCTGTGCTGTAGCCGAAAAGTAAGCGCGCTAGCGAACTGACGCGGCGCGCCTGTTCTGGCATGCTTGGAATCCACCAGCAAGGAGATTGATCATGTTCTTTGAAGAAGGCGGCTACCGGTTCGCGCCTATGATCACGGGGCGCGAAGACGGGCAATGGGAGGCCAGCGTGCTGTTTGAAAAAAACCTGGATCGCAGTCGTGACCGGGTTCCTGCCATCCGGCACAAGCTGCGAACGCTGTTTTCCTCCAGCGAAGAGGCGATGCGGGCAAGCACCGATTACGGCTATTCCCGCATCAGGCAGGGCGATGTGGGCTTGCCCAAGGGAAGCACGCTGGAGGCGACTTGCCCTGCATGACGGCTAGCTCAGGCGGCGGCTGCCAGGCCGGTTTCCAGCGTGAAGCCCTCGTCCAGCCAGCCGGTGACGCCACCTGTCATCAGCTTGACCGGGCGCCCCAGGCGCGCCAGGCGGATCGCGCCGCGGAGGGCACCGTTGCAGTGCGGGCCGGCGCAATAGGTAACGAACATGGTGCCGGCCGGATACTGGGCCAGCTTGGAGGCGATGATCTTGCCGTGCGGCAGGCTGACGGCGCCGGGGACATGTCCTTTTTCATACAGCGCATGGCTGCGCACGTCCAGCAAGACGAAATCGAGCGGCCCGCTGGACATCGCATCCTGCACGTCCGAGCAATCGGTTTCATATTCCAGCAGGGATTCAAAATGCTGCAGGGCCAGGGCGCTATCGGCGGCGGCTACGGCGGTGACGTGTGACATTTGTGTGCTCCTTTGGTTGATCAGAGCCTCCATTATCTGTAATTGGCCGATGCTGTAGAAGTGGCGTGAACGACAAGTTACGGCAAGATCGCGCCATGCGATTATTTCGCCAATGGCGCTGTCCGATGAGGTTTTCGCTCCCTCTCCCGCAGGCGGGAGAGGGCCGGGGTGAGGGTGATCAAATGAATGCGCAAGAGTTAGTGTCGCTAGCGTTCAAATTGAAAAGCCAGACGAAAAACCAGCATCCAAATCAAGGCCTGGTGATTGCAGTGCGCCGTTGAAGAACTTCTACATGCCATCGACGCCCCTCTCCCTAACCCTCTCCCGCCCGCGGGAGAGGGGACAGCACTGGGGTATTGCCGATGGTGCTTGATACTCCCTCTCCCGCATGCGGGAGAGGGACTGCAATGGGGTACCGCCGATGGTGCTTGAAACTCCCTCTCCCGCAGGCGGGAGAGGGCCGGGGTGAGGGTGATCAAATGAATGCGCAAGAGTTAGTGTCGCTAGCGTTCAAATTGAAAAGCCAGGCGGAAAACCAGTATCCAAATCAAGGCCTGGTGATTTTAGTGGGCAAATGAAGAAATTTTCTACATTCATTTGACGCCCCTCTCCCTAACCCTCTCCCGCCAGCGGGAGAGGGGACTGCACTGGGGTATTGTCGATGGCGCTCGATACTCCCTCTTCCGCCTGCGGAGAGGCGATGGCGGCAGCCCGATTGTGCGAAAGGCAGAATCCCGCATAGAATTGTGTCTTGTATCCCATCCGCAGTGCCACAACAGGAGCGAGTCTTGATTCAAACAGCGGCAGCAGATATCGACCCCGCCGACGAGGCATACTGGGCAACGGTGCGCGATCAGTATGAGGTGTCGGACCAAGTCATCAACCTGGAAAACGGTTATTTCGGGGTACAGGCCAGGCCGGTGTTCCAGGCCTTCCAGCGCTATGGCGCCATGGTCAACCAGGAAAATTCCTACTTCCTGCGGGTGAAATATCCGCCCTTGCTGGCCGGGGTGATGCGCGAGCTGGCGCGTTTTGCCGGGGTGGCGGAAGAAGAACTGGTCATCACGCGCAACCTGGTGGAGGCGATGAATATCCTGATTCAGGGCTATCCGTTTACCGCCGGCGACGAGGTGCTGCTCAATTCCCAGGATTACGAGAGCGTGGTGGATACGCTGCAGATGGTGAGCCTGCGCAAGGGCATACGGCTGGTGCAGCTGAGTCTGCCGCTGGACGCCAGCGACGACGACATCGTCAGCTTGTACGAACGCGCCATCACGCCGAGCACGCGGGTGATACTGCTGACCCACATGATACATCGCAGCGGCCAGATCATGCCGGTCGCAAAGATCGCCGCCATGGCGCGCAGGCACGGTGTGGACGTGATGGTGGACGCGGCGCACAGCTTTGCGCAGCTGCAGTATCAAATGCCGGACCTGAACAGCGATTTTATCGCGGTCAACCTGCATAAATGGCTGGGCGCGCCGCTGGGCGTGGGCTTGCTGTACATCCGCCGGCAGCGCATCGCCGAGATCGCACCGCTGTACGCCGACACCCACTGCGCCGCCGGCGACATCCAGAAGCTGGCCCACTTTGGCACCTTGCCGCCGGCGCCGATACTGGCGATCCGCGACGCCATTGCCTTCCACGAATCCATAGGCAGCCGCAACAAGGAAGCCAGGCTGCGCTACCTGAAGGACTACTGGGTATCCAGGGTCAGGCCCATGCCGCAGGTGCAAATGCTGGTCCCGGCCGCGCCCGAACGCTCCTGCGCCATCGCCGCCTTCCGCATCGCCGGCATGCCGTCGGAGCAGGTGGTGGAGCATTTGCTGAGCAAACACCGCATCTTCACCGTGGTGCGCCAGATAGACGGGCTAAGCGCGGTGCGGGTGACGCCGCATTTGTATACGACCACGGCGCAGCTGGATTTGCTGGTGGCGGCGATTGCAGGTTTGGGGCGGTGAAAATCTAATTATGATGTACGAACGCAAATAAACCATATATTGCCAAAACGTACCAAATTTGATACGATATGACTATACCACCGCCCACCTTGCTGGTGAATTTTTACCGGACTGAGGCGGGCACTGAGCCGGTACGCGACTGGTTGCGCGACTTGCCCCATAGTGATAGGAAGATCATCGGCGAAGAAATCAAGACGGTGCAAATCGGCTGGCCGCTTGGAATGCCGCTAGTGCGCAAGATGGATGCTGATTTGTGGGAAATCAGGATTTCCTTACCGGGCAGGATAGCCCGGGTGCTGTTTACGATAGAAGATAAACAGATGGTATTGCTGCACGGGTTTATTAAAAAATCGCAGGCGACGCCGAAAGATGATTTGAAAACAGCGCGAAAACGCCAGAAACAAATACGGAGTGAGCCATGACCAAGAAACACATAGGCAGTAGTTTTGATGAATTCCTGGAGGAAGAGGGCATCCTCGATGAGGTAAACGCGGTTGCAATAAAAAGGGTGATCGCCTGGCAAATCGCGCACGAAATGAAACGCCAGAAATTGTCCAAGACCTCGATGGCGGAAAAAATGCACACCAGCCGCGCTGCACTCAACCGTTTGCTGGATGAAGAAGACACCAGCCTGACCTTGACCACATTATCGAGTGCCGCTGCCGCACTGGGGAAGAAACTGAAGCTGGAGCTGGTTTCTTAGTGTGGCTGTGCCCACGCTGTCTTCGCAGACATCAATGCCGCGTGGGCAGGGCTGCCCACCCTACATGCTTATCGTCAGCGCACCGTGCCGGCAAGCGACGTACGTCCCCGTCCCAATACCTTCCACGACCTTAGCATTGCGTCGGTCCTGGCTCCAGACTCCAGCTCTGCCAGCTCGGCAATAAAATCCGCCAGCATGGTTTGGTCGGCTACCAGGTGCATGCTTGCCTTTGACGCGACGTTTTCCTCGCATAGCTGTTCATGTTCAGACTGGATTTCGGCAGCGATAAAGATGTATCCCAGCTTATCGAATGTCAGGCCTAGCTTGATGGCGCCTTTGGCCATGCCGCGTTCGAAGCTTCCAAATCCGAAAGGAAGTGTGCCGCTATATTCCGGATATTTGAACTTCTTCAGCACGTGAATCAAAATTTCGATGGCGTCATTGGCGATATAGATGGAAGTGGAGAAAAAGGATACGCCGTCGCAGACGCTGGCCTCAATTTCTATAAAGTCTTCATCGTGGCCTATCTTCGAAAACCGGATTCCCTCTCGCATCGTCAGCCCTTAATGTGTGATTTGGTATTTCTTGACTGAATTTACCACATAAGGATCGTGACGCAAGAGACATGCTGCTGTCCCGGCATTGCCACGTTGAGTCACGGACGCAAAGCCTGGCTTACCGCCGCCCCTCGCGCCAGAGCATCGTCGCCAGCACCGCCGTAATCACAAAGCCGATGCCGCTCGCCCAGAGCGGTATGTCGATACCATTCACGCTGACCGGCCAGCCCAGGATGGCGCGGATCAGGTGCAGGATGGCGACTAGCGAGAAAACAAGGACGGCGAGGGTGGTGAAGGGTTTCATGGCAGCCTCCTGATTTTATGTGGGGTGCATGGTTTGATTATAGGCGCTGCGCAGGAAGGGGCCATCTGCACTGCGGCAAGTGCAGCGTAGCGCCCTTGTCTACCGGCAACAAGTGAAATGCTTAATCGTGCTTGTGCACGTCGCGGAAGGCCAGCATTGCCAGCAACTGCTGCTCCTTGTCGTCTTCGAATCCGCAGCTTTCTTCCCAAAGTGCCGGGTTTTCATAGGTGCCGAACAGCATGTCCCACCAGGTGATGTCGCCATAGTTATTCTTGTGGCGCTGGTATTGGTGGTGGATCCTGTGCATCTCGGGGCGCTGGAACACATATCCTATCCAGCGCGGGGTCTGGACGCTGGTGTGGTAAAAAAATTCGCCTATGGCGGTGCAAAAGGTATAAACAGCGCCGGCTTCCAGCGACAAGCCCAGCAGGCTGTATACCAGCAAGCTGCCCAGCAGGGAATTGACCAGCATCTCCAGCGGGTGTTTATAGAAAGAGGTAATCACTTCCAGCCGCTGCGGGCTGTGGTGGATTTGGTGGAATATCCTCCATAAAAAGTCGTTCTCATGCCTGGCCCGGTGCCACCAGTAAAACACGAAGGTGGCGATGAAGTAGGCGATCAGACCACCCGCCACAACGCCGACATGGCTGGACAGGGTGAAGATGGAATACGATGCAAACCACGCTTCCCAGCTGAGGCCGGCCAGCAGCACTATGCCTAGTTGCGCGCCATTGATCAGCACTACGCGCAGCGGCCAGGTCTTGACTTGTGGCAGCGTCCAGCCGGGCACGGCGCGCTCCAGCAAAAAGCACAGGATGAAGATGATGAAAATGGTGATCAGCATGACGCGCTCCCTGGCTTATATGCGGCTTTGACGTGGGACACTTTTCCTGCCCCGGTGCGCCTGACCAGCCTGGCGACCAAGATTCCCGCCGCTGCCGATGCCAGCAGGTGCTTCAACGTGTGGCCGCTGATGAGCCCCAGTGCAGACTGCAGGCCGGCGTCATGCATCTCCGCCAGCTTGGCGGCGACATACAGCAGCAGTGCCGTGCCAAAGGCCCAGCGGTCTGCGCTGGGGGCGCGATAGGCGGCTTGCCATACCGGGATCAGCACCAACACCAGGCCTTGCAGCAGCAGGTAGGGCCGCAGGTCGCCCGCGCCGTAGTGCTCGGTGATACTCCACCAGGCCACGCCGAAGGTGGCGAAAGCCATCAGCAGCAAGCTGTCTATCCTGGCATTGCTGCCGGGCCGGGTCTCGGCCCGCACCGCCGCCAGCAGGCCGGCGCTGGCCCAGGCAATGGGCAGCCTGTCCCAGAATAGCCTGGCGTTGTCCGGCGCCAGGTGGTAGTAGGACGAGCCCAATGCCGTCAGCAGCAGCGCCAGCAGGAACAGGCCATAGCCGTAGCGCCCGGCGTGCAGCGCAGGATGGGTGCGCTGCGGCCACAGGCGGACCATGCCCCACAAGGCTACCAGCGCAAAGCCGAGATTGGACAGCACGTCGGCCGCGTGCGGCAGGTCCAAGAGCCGTGAGTGATCGGCAAACTCGTGGTAGTGCGCCAATTGCGCTATCGGTCCATGCGCGAGCAAGGCTGCGCAGGCCGCCATTGTCAGCAGGGATGGGAGGTGGATTAGCCGAGGTTTCATGATATATGACCGGGAGTAAAGATGGCCCAGCTTGCCAAATCAGCCAATAAATTGAAACTTTAATTTAAAAAGTGACAAATATTTACAGGATAAGTATCATTATTTGATCCCTTTCCACTGCTAGTCTTTTTTACAGGTAAATCCCATGAGCGAAGCGAGCCAGTTGCTGGCAACCCTGAAGCGGCAACTGAAGCAGCAGCGCAAGACCTATCGCGACGTTGCCGCCGCACTGGGCTTGTCCGAAGTCAGCGTCAAGCGCATGTTCCGCGCTGACAGCTCCATCAGCGTGGAGCGCTTGATACAGCTCAGCAACCTGCTGGGCTATACGCTGGCGGAGTTGGCCCAGGAAGCGGTCGCCGGCGAAGCACGCTTGCGTACGCTGAGCCAGGCGCAAGAAAAAGAACTGGTCTCCGATCCCAAGCTGCTGCTAGTGGCGGTCTGTGCGCTGAACCACTGGAGCCTGGCTGACATGCTGGCCGCGTACCGGCTCAGCGAGGCTGAATGCCTGAAGCGGTTACTGCGGTTGGACCACCTGCGCCTGATCAGCCTGTTGCCCGGCAACCGGATACGCTTGAATATCGCCCGCGATTTTGACTGGCTGCCGGACGGCCCGATACGGCTAGCTTTCAGGGGCGAGGGCATGGAAGATTTCCTGGACAGCCAATTTGCCGACGGCGATGCGTCGCTGTCCTTTGTCAACGGCATGCTGACCGAGGCGGCGATCGCCAAGATGCATGCAGAATTGCGCCTGCTGCGCCAGAAATTTGCCGACCTGCATGAAGAAAGCCTGGCCGCGCCTTTGGCAAAGCGGCGCGGCACCGGCTTGTTGCTGGCCATGCGCGAATGGGAGCCGGCGGCGTTTACGGCTTTACGCAGGCCGCAGGTGAAAGCTGGGAGGTAAGGCTAAACAGCGCAGCCTAATTCCCTCTCCCGCATGCGGGAGAGGGTTAGGGTGAGGGGGCATGCATGAATGTAGCGGACTTATTGGGGGGCGGTGAAAGGTCTGCGGGGAAAATCGGTTTGAGTTCGTAATCAGGCTTATCGAATGAAGCTTTGCTTATTCTAAATTTTCTACAGTAGTTTAGACCCCCTCACCCCGGCCCTCTCCCGCCTGCGGGAGAGGGGGATTCCAGGCTTGCGCATATTGCATTGGCGTCCAGCGTATGCCGTTTAGGCTAGGGCGGTAAGGGAAGCGGCGGCGGCCCGGACCTGGTTGCGGCCGGATTTTTTTGCCTGGTACATCGCTGCATCGCTTTCCGAGATGAGCCGGGCCAGGTCGTAGCCGTGCTGGTCCGAGCATGCCACCCCTGAGCTGATCGTGTAGCGGATGGCGTGTCCTTCGATCACCGGGGTTTCCTGTTCTATCATGCGGCATAGTCGCTCGGACACTTTCATGGCGTCTGCAAGATCCATTCCGTCGAATACCAGTGCAAATTCTTCGCCGCCATAGCGCGCCATCAGGTCGTTCGGGCGCATTTGCGAATTGAGTATGCGCGCCAGGTGGCGTAGCACTTCGTCGCCTGCCGGATGTCCGAAGCTGTCGTTGATTTGCTTGAAGTGGTCGGCGTCTATCATGACGACCGCCGCGCTGCGCTGGCTCTTGCTCGCCCGTCTCAATATCCGCCGCCCCTGGATGTCCAGCGCGGCGCGGTTGAGCGCCCCGGTCAGCGTATCAATGGTGGACAGCAGCCGGAGCCGTTCGGCATAGCGCCACGCCACCATGGAAATCAGCCCAAAGACGATGCAAACCTGCGCTACTGATATCATGAACAGGCTGGCGTTCATCACCTCGTTGTTGACCTCTTCGCTCTGCGTGCCATCCATTAGCAGGTATCCGCCGCGCACGACCAGGGACAGACCCAGTACGCCAAAGCCGATCAGGCTTGCCGCGATGCCGCGCCCCCGGCTATGGCGCAGCAGCGTGGCGGCGCATATCCAGTTCAGGGCGCCGAAATAAAACCCGGTGACTATCAGTCGCGCATGCAAGTCGGGCTGTATCAAGGTGTAGTAGCCCGGCAGGGCCAGGGCTAGCAGGCTGATGCCGGCAATCCAGCCCCACGCCAGTTCCCTCCTGCAGAAAATGCGCAAGCCGCGCAGCACCAGGCCCATGCCCAGGCCTATCACGCCATAACTCAGCGTGGCATGTACGAACGGCGGCAGGCTGGTGAGCGAGCCGACGGCCAGCCCCAGGCAGACCACCACGTTTCCCACCGCCCAAAGGCGTTGTTCCTTGGGCGAACCGGTATAGAAGACGGCCGAAATCAGCAGCACCGTAGTGAGCAGCGTGAAGCTGATTTGAACAAGTAATAGAGTTTCCTGGTTCAGCATCGGGGGGCCATACAGTACAAGCTTTCAATGTAGGCTAGCCCGAGCCCGGAGGCAATCAAAAATCGAAAATTTCTTGCTTCAGCCTTGTGTCTGGAGTGCGCTTGATGCGCCTATTTCCAGGAATCCTGGTTGGCCGGCAGGGCGTGGTGCGGGTCGTAGGCGACGATGCTGTCTTCCGCCGTGAAGCTGTCGTTGTATAGCACCACATTGGTGCCGCCGTTGATCACGGATTTGTAGAGGATGCCCTTGGCGCCGGCGGCGATCACCATGTCGGCGATGACCCAGGTGGGTGGTTCTATGTGCTCGTTGAAGTAGAGCCGGCGCCAGTCGCAGTTGAAGTCGTTCCATAGCGGATCGAAGGCGGGCGAGGGGCCGTTGCGGAAATCGACCAGCGGGGCGATGGCGATTTCATAATTGACGATCAGGCCGGGCGGCAGCAGGGTGGAGGTTTGCTTGTATTCGGCCAGCGCGGTTTCCAGTTCCAGCGACAGGTAGAGCGCATTGACGCCGATCCGGTTCAGGCGCCCGCCGTGGGTGCCGGCACCGGCGCCGCTGGTCGGTGTGGTCGCGTATTTGGGGACATGGATGCGGTAGGCCAGAGATTGCAGCGGGATGAAAATCATCCGGCAAATCCGGCCTGCAGCGAGCTGATGTAGCGCACGATGTCGTCGGTGCGGCCTTCTGAGATCAGTTGCTGGGCGGTCTTGTATTCGAAAGGGGTGAGGGGGTCGTTCTTGTACCAGTACACGGCGTTTTCCACGCTGCCCGAGATGTCGGTGGCGGCCTTGATCACGCGCACCGTGTCGCGCATGAATTTTTGCACGCTTTCGGCTTCCGGCGCGCGGCTGATGGTATTGCGGTGCACGTGTGCCTGTGTCGCCAGGGTCTGCATGTCGATTTGCAGCACCTGCCCGAAGCGCTTGGGCGAGATCGACTTGGGATTGTTGACCACGTCACGCAGGTAAGCCAGCAAGCCGTCGAAATTACGCTCGAATACCGGTGTCGCTTCCATCCTGGCTGTTGCCATCATAGCCTCCGTCACATTTATGCACATAATATGCACTAATTATGCACCATGGGAGCGACTAATTCAAGGTGAACCTGGGTATGCCTTGAATGCGTTGCTATAAAGGAAATGTTGGCGACTTGCATCAACATATTGCCTGCGCGAGCAGCAATGCCGGTGGGCAGAGCTGCCCACCTTACATGATTGGCTATCCGCTGTGACTAGCCGCCACTCTCTCTCGCTGCCGCCTCGCGCAGCTTGTCCTTCTTGCTCTTGCGCTTGCCCTTGATGCCGCCCTTGGCTTGTTCTTCCGCCAGGGCGGCGGCTGCGGCCGTCATCGGTGCTGCCGGTGCTGCGCCGGCGGCCGGTTCAAAGCCGGGCACCTGCTCGCGCGGCAGCCTCAGCTTCAGGCGGTTTTCTATCAGGCGCAGGTGGGCTTCGGTGTCGGCGCTGGCAAAGCTGATGGCGATGCCGCTCTGGCCGGCGCGGCCGGTGCGGCCGATGCGGTGGGTGTAGTCGGTGACCGAGCGCGGCAGGTCGTAGTTGACCACGGCCGGCAGCTGGGCGATGTCGATGCCGCGCGCGGCGACGTCGGTGGCGACCAGCACTTGCAAGCTGCTGGCCCGGAATTCGGTCAGCACCTGGTTGCGGTTGCCCTGGCTCAGTTCGCCGTGGAAGGGGGCGGCCTTGATGCCGGCGCGGCGCAGCTTTTCTGCCACGTGCTCGGTGGCGTGCTTGGTGGCGACGAACACCAGCACCCGGTCCCATTTATTCTCTTGCACCAGGTGGCGCAGCAACTGGGTGCGCTGGGCCGCATCCACCGTGATGGCCGTTTGCACGATATCGGGCGCGCTGGCGGGTGTGGACTGCACTTCTATGCGGGTGGGGCGGTTCAGTATGCGATTGGCCAGCGCGGTGACGGCCGGCGTGAAGGTGGCCGAGAAAAACAGGTTTTGCCTTTGCTGCGGCAGCAAGGCCAGGATGCTGCCTATCTCTTCGGCAAAGCCCAGGTCCAGCAGGCGGTCGGCCTCGTCCAGCACCAGCATCGCGGTGCGGGCTATGCTGACGGCGTTGTGCTGTATCAGGTCCAGCAGGCGGCCCGGGGTGGCGACCACGATATCGGCGCCACCGCGCAAGTCCAGCATTTGCGGATTGATGGAGACCCCGCCAAATACGGTGGCGATCTTGGGCTGCTGCGGCAAGTGCTGCGCGTAGGTGCGCAGCGATGCGCCTACCTGTACCGCCAGTTCGCGGGTGGGCACCAGGATCAGCGCCCGTACCAGCCTCGGTTTTTCGCTGCGCTGCTCTTGCAATAATTGCAGCAGTGGCAAGGCAAAGGCGGCCGTCTTGCCGGAGCCGGTTTGCGCCATGCCCAGCACGTCTTCGCCGCGCAAAATGGCGGGTATGGCGGCCGACTGTATCGCGGTCGGCGCAGCATAGGCTTTTTCGCTGACTACACGCAGCAGGGAGGGGATCAGACCCAGTGAAGAAAATGGCAAGTCGGGCCTTGTGTTTCGTGATTGATTGATAAATGGAAATCAGCAGCCGGGGCTGATGCAGCCGCCAGTATAGGGTAGTCGAGGTTGTTTTTGCTGATTTTGCTTTTGCGCCTCATTGTCGAGCTTGCCACGATAAACCTGTTTGAGATCTGTAGCGAGCCGAAAATATTTATCCTCAGCGGGGTCGATGTTCAAACGGCGGCAACGCAAGAAGCGGAATGTACTAAAGGTACATGAGCATCGCATTGATAACAGCGGCAGCGCATGAGCCCCGATCACGCCCGCGCAGTAAGATCGCAGTAAGATTGAAGCAAGATCTCAGGCAGGTTTTAGAATTTCCAGATCATCACCAGCTTAGCCCCGCCCTTGTGCCCGCGCAGGCGTAGCGACCCGGTCTCGCTCAGCCTGTATTCCAGCGCCGGGCGTTCGCCGTCTGTCATCATGTGCAGGCCGACCCGGGAATCCAGCGGAATATCGGCGGCAGGCCGGCCCTGTTCTGGCGGGGTCTGGTTAGTGATTTGACCTGGGGCGATGGACATATTGCTGCTGCGCTCGGCGAGGGCGGCGGTGCTGGAGCGGGGGATGTCGGTTTGCAGCGAGCTGGATCTGGGTGCATTCTGGAGGGCAGGCGCCGGCGGGCCGAAGGGCGCAGCTTGGTCCGCCAGCGCCAGTGGACTGACTAGCACTGTGAGCAGTAGTAGCGGAACCGCTTTTCTTGCGCTCATGATCTTGCCTTAGCAGTAATGACCTCGGCGGGCATACTCAATTCATTTAAGCACTCAAATTCAAATGCGTCCACCCCTATATTTTGTGCATCTGCGCAATAGCTTGCACTATAGATATCGAACAGAAAAGGGATGCGCGCAGCTGCCGAAGCGTGCTGAATCTACTGCCGTCGCTGGGCTGATGATGCGCGTCTCTCACATAGTATTCTGTGCGCCAGCGTACATTGAGGCAGGCATGGCCCAGGTTTGGGCGCAGCGCCCGTTTCTGGTTTGCGGGATGGGCACATGGTCACGGCGGCATTCGCATATGCACGGCATGCAGGCGGGCAGTCTGGCCATACAGTGATGCAAAAAAGACAGCGGATTTTGATTGCAGACTGAAGCCGAAGCGCGCAAGATAGCTTGCCTACCAAAGGGGAAGAAAATGAAACCTGTCATTCTATTTTTCTCGATGAGTCTTTGCCTGTTGCTGGCAAATATCGTGAATGCTGCGCCGGCGACTGACATCGTGATGGAAGAATTCATGCTGCCGAGCGCGGATGCCGGCATCCAGCTGTATGTGCGGAACAAGCATGTCTGGGGCGAGAGCCGGTTTGCCGGTGAAAAGATCCTGCCCTACGTGCACGGCGCGACCTATCCGGCAGAAACCGCGTTCGACCTGCAGCTCAACGGCTTGTCCTGGATGGACTACATCGTGCGGCATGGTTACGACGTCTACCTGGTTGACGTACGCGGCTACGGCAAATCGACCCGGCCACCGGAGATGGACCAGCCGGCCGGGCAGAACGCACCGTTTGCCGGGGCGGCCACTGCGGTCAGGGACGTCGCTACCGCGGTCGATTTCATTCTCAAGCGCAGGGGCGTGGACCAGATCAACCTGCTGGCCTGGTCCTGGGGCACCACGGTGGCGGGCTGGTACACGGCCCAGAACAATGACAAGGTCGCCAAGCTGGTGCTGTACGCGCCGCAATGGATACGCAATACGCCGCCGCCGAGCGAACCGGGGCCTAAGCTGGGCGCCTATCGGGCGGTCTCCAGGGATGCCGCCAAGAGTCGCTGGCTGGCCGGCGTCCCGGAAGGCAAAAAAGCTGAATTGATACCGGCCGGCTGGTTCGAGGCTTGGGCCGACGCCACATTTGCGACCGACAAGGTGGGCGCCATGCAAACGCCGCCTGTGCTGCGGGCGCCCAACGGCGTGCTGCAGGATGCACGTGATTTCTGGTCCGCGGGCAAGGCCCAGTACGATCCCGCCGAGATTCGGGTGCCGACTTTTCTGGCGCATGCCGAATGGGACCAGGACCTGCCCAGCTATATGCTGCACGCGTATTTTGCCAAGCTCACCAGCGCTCCCTATAAGCGTTACGTCGAAATCGGCGAGGGAACGCATACCGTGCTGATGGAAAAAAACCGCATGCAGCTGTTCGAGTCCGTGCAGCAGTTCCTGGATGAGAAAGCAAAGCCGAATCGGTGAAGCGCCGCGTGGCTATCTTTGCCGGCAGCCCGTCAACTTCCAGGGCCGGGCGTCAGTCGGGAAAGAACAAGATGACAAAAAACATGCAGAAATTATTGGTCGCATGGGCGATGCAGGTCACCCAGTAGCTCGCCGCCGGGCCTTCGTCCCGCATGTTGACGTAGAGCGCGGCGAAGACCAGGCCGGCGCAGAACGTTGTGAGCCCATGGCCGAGTCCGCCGTTGAGGAAATGGCCGAGCCCGAACAAAAACGCGCTGAGGATCACGCAAATCACTTTCCGGGCGCCCAGCTTGCGGGCGATTTCTATCGGCGCCAATTGTGCGAGCAAGGTCTCGAACAGCGGTGCAAAAATCACGATGCTAAAAAACAGTGCAAATGGGTTAGGGTTGGCGTCAAATACGGCCTTTGCCGCCGATTGCCCCATCAGCTCGGGCGGCAGCAGCTTCAGCAGGCTAATGATCATGAATAGCAGCGCGAGATTGGCGAGGCCGGCCAGCACGCCGAACAACACATACCTGGCAGTGGGATGCTGCTGCCAGCCCGGCGAAAAACTCAGTTCCATATTGTCCTTGTCCCAAGCCTCGGCTTGAGCGGAGCGGGTTTAAAAAAATCATCGCAATTGCTTATTAATATGATAATATAAAAATATCAACAATGCGATCATTATTAAAGTGGCGTGCAAGTGCATCTGCCCTGTTTCAGGTTCCTGAGGGATGTAATTTCCTTATGGCAACTATTTTCTGCTATTTCTGCTAAACTTTAAAGCTTGTTTTTGAGCAAACTCGGGACGGTAGGGTCATGTTTCATGGACCCGGCACCCGTAGCTTGATATTGCGACGAAATAATTGATAAGAGGCCGGCTGTGGAAAGAAAATATTACTTTGAAACCGGTAACTGGGACGAGGCTGCGTGGCTGCTCGCCAAGCATGACCCGGACCGTTTCCAGGATGAAAAAAACGCAAAGAAATTACTGAAGAATTCCGTCATCGAAGAGCTGGCGCGAAGGCCGCTGGCCGAGTTGCAGCGCTTCGAGCCCATCGTCTACGGCCCCGTCATGGTGCTGACCTCCGCCTTCCTGCAAAGCAGCCGGGAAGTGGAATACGAGAGCGTGCACGTGCATTTCTGGCACCGCCTGGCGACCCAGGACCATACCACGGTGGAGGTGCACAGCCAGCAGCTGGCCGACATCGGCGAACTGCGTAGCGGCGCCCAGGCGGTGGAAGCGCCGGCGAACGACGCCAGGTCGGTCCAGGCAGGGTAACAGCGTATATAGAGGTTGTTGCGAAATTAGCCTGGCTAGGCGTCGCCGACGAAGACAGTGCTTTAGCACGGCTAGGAGGCGCAACAACGCCAGGGTAGTTTCGCAACAGCCTCGTCGGCCATAAAAAAACGGCGGGCCAGAGTATCCTGGTCCGCCGTTTGCATTGTTGAATCCGATTGCGTCAGGAACTCAGTTCTTTTCCGGCATGGCAGACGAGTGGTGGCTAGAAATAAGCCATTGTTTGCCATTCCACTTGTAGGTGAATGTGTAGCGGGCCTTCACTTCTGAACCATCCGCAAACTTGAACGTGTACAGGCCTGCGTCGATTGCAGTATTGCAGTCGATTTCGATAGAACGGCTGTCTATCGTCCCCACTGGCTTATTCGGGAGAAAATGTTCGAAGTAGTCTTCCTTCTCTTCTGCGGTCAGGCGCGGCTTGTTAGAAACCGTAGGCAGCAGGATGGATTTTTTAGCATAGTTGGCAACAACCTTCTTGGGCTCACCCGTTTGCAATGATGCATTCCAGCGGTCGAATAAGGAGGCGATTTGCTTCTCGGAAGTAGCATGACATTGCTCAGACTTGGCGTGGGCATTTGTTGCAGCGCCAAGAACAAGAGCAGTCAAAGCGACAGAACGCAAAAGACACATGAAATTCTCCAGTAAAAGGAAACAGATTGTGCAGGAGAGAGGCGAACCTGGTGAGTGCCTCTCGGCGTTGAGAGCATCGCGCTTTCCATAAAACGCGATGCCATAATAGCATTGCTGGATATAAGCGGGTAGTGCGTGGCCTTTGTAGCGGTGTTGGCCGTGCTGGTACTTTGACCGCATGCCTCGCATTTAAAGCTGAGCTTTTGTGCGGGCACTTTCGCCGCCGACGCGGTTTTGCCTGCCATAAAAAAACGGCGGGCCAGGGTATTCTGGTCCGCCGTTTGCATTGCTGAATCCGATCGCGTCAGAAACTCAGTTCGCCATCATCGCGCTTTGGATATACTCCAGGCGCGCCCTGATGCGCTCGCCTATTGCCTGCGGGCTATACTCTTCCTGCATGGTGCGGCGCGCTTCGGCCGAGATGCGCGCGCGCAAGCCTTCATCTGCCACGATCTCGCGCATCAGCGAGGCTGCATGGGCCACGTCGGCTTCGGCCCAGGTCTGGCCGGCCTTGTATACGCCCACGTCTTTTTCTATGGTCACCAGGGTATAGTTGACCGGCAAGGAGTTTTGCGGACGCATGAACTCGGTATTGCCGGACCAGTTGGTGGCGATCACCGGTTTGCCGAGGAACATGGCTTCCGCCGGTCCTAGGCCGTAGCCTTCGGAACGGTGCAGCGAGACCAGCGCGTCGCATACCGATTGCAGGTCGTAGACTTCTTGCCGGCTCAGGGTTTCATTGATCCAGATCACGTCCTTGCGGCCGGCCAGCCGGTCGCGCAGCGCGGCCACGTCGGCGTTATGGAATTGCGCGTTCTGGGTCTTGATGACCAGGGCGACCTTGCTGCCGTCGCCGGCAAAGGCCTGGTCGAAGGCATCCAGCGCCGCCTGCGGGTTCTTGCGTTCCTGGTAGGATGAAAAGTCATACATCATCAGGAACAGGAATTTATCTTCCGGCAGGCCGAAGCGGGCGCGGCTGGCGTCGGCCGAGACGCTGAAGTGGATTGCATGCGGCATGCGCACCACCGGTACCGGCGAACGTTTGGCCACCGCGTCCTGCACGAAGCCGGTCGGCACCCAGACCTCATTCAGGCTATTGAAGCCGGCCAGGTGCTCGTCCAGCATTTCCGGCAATTCCCAGTGCCAGAAGCCGATGTTGTAGCGCGAGAACAGGTGCGCGGGCAGGTGCATCTCGGCCTCGCCCATCTGGTCGGCATTGATGTGGAACACATTGATGCCGTGCACCGCGTCCTTGACGATGCGGCTTTCCAGGCTGCGGTCTCCGACCCGGCTATTGTTATTGTTGTTGAAATCGATCACCACGTTGGGGATGGTGGTCGCATCCAGTGCGCCGGTGAACTGGCGCAGGGACTGGCCCACGCCGTGTTCGGAGCGGGCATAGCCGATCACGTTCACGCCCGGCACGCCTAGCCTGGCGGCCGCGCTTGCGGCGGCCTGCTGGACGGCGTTGAAGACGGTGCTGCCGCCTATGCTGATGTCGGCTATCTGCACCGACAGGCGGCGGGTGTCGTCGCCCAGGCCCAGTTCTTTCGGCACGCAGCTGGTTTCCGGCAGTACATGCAGCGTGGCGGGCCAGGTTTCGGGCAGCAGTTCCAGCTCTACCGTGACGTCAAACTGGCCGGGCCAGACCGTGACGCTGCGGCGCGGCTCGTCGTTGAAACCGATGGACAATGTCAGCTCAGCCTTGCCGTGGGCGCGCTGATGCAACTCGCCCTGGTGCACGCCTTGCAGCCTGACGCTGGTGGAGCTGACCTTGTCGGTCATGAAGCGCGCCTGGCGTCCGGCCCACCAGGCCTGCTGGCCCGGCTCTGCGTACAGGCCGGAGTAGCGCACCTGGCGGGCCGGGCGGCGGGCACTGTTCATCGAGGCCGCAGGCGCGGCGGGATGCTGGCCAAAGCCGGCCACTGCCTGCAGCGGGTCCAGCCTGGCCGAAGTCGGCAAGGCCAGGCCGACTTTTGCAGCCCAGCGCGAGCCGCGGAATTGTTCAAAGCCCAGCTGTATAAAGGCGATAGGCCCGGTCACCTTCTGGTATTGCCGCAGGCGCGCCGCACCGAGCTTGCCGCCGGTGGCTTTCTTGTGGATATAGACCAGGCCGCGGGCCCAGACCGAGGGCCGGTACTGGCTACCGTCCGGGCGCAGGGCGCCCAGCGCGCGGCGCACCGGCAGGATGTAGGCTTCCGGCACGCCGACTTCGACCCCGCCGGCGTCGGCGAACCATTGGTAGAAGGCCAGCCGGCTGCTGCCCAGCGGATCGGGGAAGGCGCGCTGCAGGTGCTGGTGTTCCAGCCATATGCCGCGCAGGATGGCCGGCAGGCCGCCGGCTTCGCCGTTGACGAAATAGGCGCCGCTGTCGAACGGGTCTGCGCCGGCCTGGAAACGCACATTGGGGTCTTCGCGGTACAGCACGCGGATGGCCGTAGGGATAGGCGTGCCGTCCGAAAAACGGCCGAAGGCGTACGGGCGTTTCCTGAACTCGGCCAGGCCGTGGCCCAGCACGCGGCTGGCGTAATCCAGCGCCAGTTCGCGCGCTTCACCTATGCTGTCCAGCGTCAGGCGGTTCTGGTGCTTGGAAAACGGTTGCGGGTTGAGCGGGTCAAAGCCGCTGAAATGGAAGAAGCGCAAGGGCTGGCCGCCGGCCAGCCAGGCCTGGCCCTGGCGGGTCACCGGGCGGTGCGGCAAATTCCAGTAGGCGACGTTGTAGCCGGGGTCGCGCAGGATGGCGAAGCCGCCGAACATGCCGGGCGCCAGGTCTACCCATTTCTGGTCGGTGAACAGGCCGCGCGCCGGGTCGGACACGGCGCCGTGCTCCAGCTTGTCTTCCCACCATTGGATGAAGGCGTCCGAGGCCGGCAGGCTGCCCAGCGCCAGGAAGCCCAGGTTATAGGCGCCGGCGCGCATGATGTCCAGCTCGCTCGGTTCGCGGCCGTCGTCCAGCGGCGCGGTCAGGTGCGGCGTGACCACGGCGGCGGCGCCTTCGTCCAGCAGGCGCTCCACGTCTACCAGGCGGTCCAGCACCAGGATGTCGGGATCGATATACACCACCCTGTCATAGCCCTGGTGGCGCAGGTGGGCAAACATGTAAGGCTTGGCCGCCGTATTCAATTCCATGATGCCGTAGCGGAACAGGAACTCGCGCATCTTGGGCAAGGGCAGCTGCTCCACCGTCATCGCCGAAAACAGTTCACCGCCGACGCTGGCCGGGTCTTCACATTGATCCACCAGCAGTACATGCCGGTCCCATTCCGGGTGGGCCGCGCTGAGGCTTTCCATCAGCGTCTTGGCAAAGGCGCCGTAATTCAGGGATACGATGGTAAATACGGCGGTCTTTGCAGTAGTCTCTACAGCGGTCTTGATAGGTTTTTCCAAAATCCATTCCCGAACGATTAATTGGCAATTGCTTTTTTGACAACATCAAAAAGCCTGTCGGCTTGGATGATACCTCATGCGGGCATGCCTGTGGTTTTCGTAACGGCGCGTTACAAAAATGATCAAAATGAAATTCTTAATTGGCAACGGCTGCGCTCGCCGCTACAGGAGGAAACCGGATGCTCGGCAGCGGTTCAGGCCGCGATGTTCGCCTGCAGCACTTCGGCCACCCAGGCTTCGGCGTCCGCCAGGCTGTCAAAGCTGCGGTAGGGCAGCTGGTGCTTGCGGAACAGCTTTTCATACTGGATCGCCATGATGGTGTGGCCTTCCACGTCCGGCCCGCATACATGGGCAATGGCCGCGGCGGCCCGCCCTTGCTGCAACAGCCTGCCTGTCATCTGGTCCATGGCCTCATAGGCGGCCAGCGACATGATGGCACTGTCGTTGATGGTCAGGATCTCGGCCCAGGCGCCAACGGGCTGGACGATGGCGTGCAGGGCTTGCAGGGTTTTTTGCAGGGTCTGGATGAATTCCAGGTTAAACGGCCCGCTCGCCTGATGGTAGGCAATATTGCCGTCGAAGCGCGCATCCAGGTAGCCATGCGCCCGGAAGGTGCTGACGTCAAACTGGCTGGTATTGAATCTGGCTGCGGTCAACATGGCGTTTCATGGGGATAGTTAAGTTGGAATTGTATTGGCACATGGAAACTTCTCCAAGCACAGCCTGGGGGGACTTTGCAAACGATTGTTAGCTGGGTCTATAGATAGTCGGTGATAGCCAGTGATAGCCATTGGATGAGCCTACGGCCTCGAAAGAGATGGCGCGGTAAGTGCGCCAGGCCACCGACACCCAGTTTCATTCTCTCTATCTTGAAGGCTTGGTCGCGGCATTGCGCTGCAATGCCGATTCATCTTATAAGGAGAATTAAAATGAGCCTCGGACTACTCTTATTGATCGTATTGCTGCTGATACTGGTGGGCGCGTTCCCTACATGGCCGCATAGCCGTAACTGGGGTTATTTTCCCAGCGGTGGCGTCGGCCTGGTCGTGCTGATCCTGCTGGTCTTGCTGCTGACCGGACGTCTGTAGCATCAGTAAAGACTCAGTGGGCGATCTGCAGCGCCGTCAGTATCTGCGCCAGCACGATCGCCCAGGAGCGCGAGCTGGCGGCGATTTCGTCGTAATGGCTGGCGCCGGGCAAGATGATCGCCTCGGCCTGGTCGCCGGCCTCTTTGGCCAGCCTGGCATAGTCCTGGGCGACCCGCGGCGGCGACACCGTATCCAGTTCCCCCGTGATCAATACCGTCTTGAATCCGCCGGGCAGCATTTCCGCCGCCGAGGTATCCGCAAACACGTCGGGCCGGGCCGTGCTGGGCAAGCCGGTCAGCTGCACCATGTCGCGCTCGCAGCTGCTCTTGATCAAGGCCTGTTCACGCCGCAAATCGGCCAGGCCGCCCAGGCTGATCACGGTAGGGACGGCGAGCGCATTCGCTTGATACAGCGGGCTGGCGGCCGGCAGCCGGTGCCGTGAAGCAGCCCATTGCGCCAGTTGGCCGCCGGCCGAATGGCCGATGGCCACCAGGCGACCGGTATCCAGCTTATATGTGTCGGCCTGCGCCTGCAGCAAGTTGAGCGCGGCGCTGATGTCCTGGTAGGTGCCCGGATAGCCGCCGCCTTCCTCGTCCACCCGCCGGTATTCCACATTCCACACCGCGATGCCGCGCCGCGCCAGGTCGCCGGCCACATTATGCATCTGCCGCATACCGCCAAACTCCACCGTCCAGCAGCCGCCATGGATCAGGATCGCCACCGGGAAGGGGCCGTCGCCGGCCGGCTGGAACAATTCCACATATTGCGAGGGTTGCGCGCCGTAGGCGATATGCTGGTCGGGCGCCGGCCCCTGCAGCGCCAGGTAGTCTTGCAGGCTCATCGGGGCGGCGGCAGCGCCGCCGGAGAGGCCGGAGATGCCGATAGCGGCGGCGAGCAGGGGAGAGCTGAGGGGTTTGAGCATGTGCGGTATTTTCTGTTGACGATGGTGGCGGGCATAGGCAGCGCCATGATTTTACCCGATAGGACTTCGGGAGGGCTATTTTGGACAGCGGGATAGCGGAACTGGGCGGCTAACATGGCTTGATCAAAGAATTCCCTGGCCTGATGCGGTATAGTAGGGCGATCCTGTCGCATAGGAGGGGAAACGTGAACTTGTTCAAACTATCCGCTGCCGTGGGCATCCTGCTTCTCGCGTGTTCCGCGGGCGCGCAGCAAAGTCCCGCCGTCCCGGCAACCAAGCCGCAGGCAGACATGCCCATTGTCAAAGATAAAATTGTGCGCCCGCCTGAAGTGCCGGTACGGAATTTGTATGAGAGTCCGCCGGTGAGAAATGCCAGGCCGGTAGTCAGTAACGCGCCCAGACAGGCGCCGGTTGCCGTGCTGCCCACGCCGGCCATGGAGACCGGGGCCTTGCTCAAGGCGTATGAACGTATCATTTCCGAGCAAAACGATAAAATCAGGATGCTGGAGAAGAGGGTTAGTGAGCTTGAGGGGCGGAAGTGAGGAGTAGGCCTGGTCTTGTTTAGCGAGAGTAGGGTGGGCACGTGTGCCCACGCTGTTAGTGGCTGATTCCTTGGGCTGGTTCTAGTTTCTTGGGTTGCTCTTCGTGGATACAAGTCGGGGGTAGCCCGACAGCTACTCACTTTTCTTTGCTTCGCCAAAGAAAAGTAA
>JAZJYH010000144.1:0-20929 GCA_040390485.1 Pseudomonadota bacterium | reverse complement strand
CCTTGTACTGCTTGTCTGCTTCCAGCGGCTTGCCGGCCAGCCGCATATCGCTGATACGCTGCCCCATCGCTGCCACTGGGTCGATCGCATACTGCAGGCCGCCCACCCGCACCATGTCGCCACCTTGCTGGTAATACGGGTCGGGATTGAACAGGTTGTCGGCCACGTCTTCCAGGATGGTCTTGATCGTCGTGCCGCTCATCATCGTCACCGTGGTATACGGATAGGTGATCGCGGTCTGGTCCATCAGGTGTTCCATCGTGATGGGCTGGCCCGGCAGCAATGAAGTGCCCCAGCGGAAACCCGGTGAAAAAGCGATCTCGGCATTTTTTTCCGCCATCAGCCCATCCAGGATCAACTGGTCGAAGCTGCCGTTGAAATTGCCGCGGCGGTACAGCAAGCCTTCGCTGATCGCCAGCTGTTCATTCAATTGCCGCTCAAACGGCGCGCGCGATTTAGTGATCAGCGCCTGCATTTCTTTATCGGCGGGCAGCATATTGGCGAACACCGGCAGCAATTTATACCGGAAATCGCTGACCTTGCCGTGTACCACGTCAAAGTCCAGCACCCCCAGGAATTTGCCGTTGGAACCGGCGTTCGTGACCAGGGTCTTGCCGCTGCCGTTGCTGACGATGACAGGAGCGGGCACGCCGTCATGCGTATGGCCGCCCATGATCGCGTCTATGCCGGTCACCCGGCCGGCCATCTTCAGGTCGACGTCCATGCCGTTGTGGCTGAGCACTACCACCACCTGCGCGCCTTTGGCGCGGGCGTCGTTGACGGTGGCCTGCATTTCCTTTTCCTGGATGCCGAAAGTCCAGTCGGCGACCAGATAGCGCGGATTGGCGATAGGCGTATACGGAAAAGCCTGACCTATGATGGCCACCGGTATGCCATTGATCTGTTTGATCACATACGGAGTAAACACGGGGTCGCCAAAGTCATTGGTCTTGACGTTCTGGGAGACGAAATCGATCTTGCCCGCCAAGTCCTTGGTGACAATCTCCTGGACCCGCTTGTCGCCCAGCGTAAATTCCCAGTGTGCGGTCATCACATCCACACCCAGCAATTTGCAGGCGTCGACCATATCCTGCCCCTTGGTCCACAAGGCCGTCGCCGAGCCTTGCCAGGTATCGCCGCCGTCCAGCAGCAAGGCTTGCGGCCGGCTGCTCCTGAGCTGCCGGACCAGGCTGGCCAAATGCGCAAAGCCGCCCACCTTGCCATAGGCCTTGGCTGCTTGCGCAAAATCCAGGTAGCTAAACGCATGCGCGTCTACTGTGCCTGGCAGGATGCCGTAAGCCTTCAGCAAGGCTTCGCCCACCAGGTGCGGCGGCTTGCCGAATTGCTCGCCAAAGCCCAGGTTGACATCGGGTTCGCGGAAATAGATGGGATTCAACTGCGCGTGGCAATCGGTGAAATGCAGCAAATGCACATTGCCGAAAGCCGGCAACTGGTACATGCCGCCATCGGCCGCTTTGGTGCCTGCGGCACCGGCATACCTAGATAAAGGCAGGCCGGCAGCGGTCGCCGCCGCCAGCAGTTGCAAAAATTCTCGCCTGTGCATTACTACTCCGGTTGACTGGAAATTAGCTTAAATAAGCCGCTTCAGTTTTATTTGTTGACCGGCGATTGCGGGTCCAGCAACAGGCCGACCAGATCCATGATCTGCGCTTGCGTCAGGATTTTCTGGTGTCCGAAACGCGGCATATTCGAGCAGGCGGAAAAGGCTTGGGCGTTATAGATTTTTTTGTAGGTATAGGCAACCACTTCCGCGCTTTGGCCGCGCAGCTTGCCGTAGTTGTATAGCGACGGGCCGATATTGCCGAAGGAAATTTCCTGCGGCGAGATCTGGTGGCAGGCATAGCAATTGCCGCCGCCCACGTCGCCGGCCTTGTCGGTGAAGGTCAGGCCGCGCCCGTTCTGCGCGATTTTTTCACCTTCCTGCCAGTTGCCGATCAGATTGGCGGAAGCCGGTACTGCGATCGCGGCTAGCTGCTCCTTCTCTATTTTTTCGCTGACGTCCTTCGGCATTTCCTTGCCCGCATATTCGGTGCACAGGCGCTGCAATTCATCCTGGGTCAGCCTGTCTATCGATGCAATGCCGCTGGTGACGAAAGAGGTCTTCATCGTTTGCTGGGCCAGCCTGGCCGCCTCGGCATCGGACGGGCCGCTTGCCGTATTCATGCCGGCGCAGCCGACCAGCGTGGCCACGAGCGCGCAAGCGGCGGCTATGGAAAGATTTAATTTATTCATCATGATCTCGCTTGGGCCTCAACGTTTAAGAGCAGGCGCATTGTAGGTGGCGCCCTCGGCATTTTTAGCCAGGAACATCGTCAATGCAGTGATCGCATCGGAGGTATACAGAGGCTCCGGGAAACGCTGCTGGCGGAAGCAGTCATTCAGCCTGTGCTGCATGGTGCGCACTTCGCCCTGCGACACACGGTAAGCCGGCCACGTTGCATAGGCTTCGCGCGCATCTTTAGGATTGGTCAGGTCAGGCAGGTTCTGCAGGCGTATGCGCTTGTCCGGTGCAGCGTGGCAGGTGGCGCAGGAAAAATCATAAGGGCCGGCGCGATAGTAAAAGATCTGCTTGCCTATCGCGTAGGCTTCTTTTTCCTTGGGATGCGACAGCGGCGCCGCCATTTTCATGCCGCGCGACTGGCTGGTGATATAGGCGGCCAGCGCCTCCATATCCGAAGGCTTGCCGGGAGAGGAAAATGGATTTTTCCTGGCGTCGGCGAGCGCGATGCCCTGCAGCGTCACCATGCAGGTGAGCAGCCGCGACTCCAGGTCCTGGACCATTTTGGTATCGTCAAAATAGCGCGGCAATTTTACATAAGCGCCGGCGACGACACCTGGCCCCACGCCGAGATCGCATTTTTCCAGGCTCGCTTTGTTCGGGCCACGGGCGGTCTTCCACAAAGCCTCGCCTTTCATCTCCGACAATTCTGCCGGATTGTCTCCCGCCAGCATGTCGCGGTACTTGGTCAGCGGATCATCCTTGCCCTGCTGCGCCAGGGCCGCGTTGGCTGCAAAAACTGCAGCCAACGTGCCTGCCGCCAGGATCAATTTGTTGATTGTTTTCATTTTGTCTCCATGAAACTTCAATACCGTGCTGTAATCGTTTCATCCACGCATCCCGCTAGATGACAGTCCCTTCGTCCTGGCGTTTGTCGCCACGGCTGTCGACCCAGTTAACGATGATCTTGTCGCCCTTTTCCGCGCCTTTGAAGCGGAAAGACAGCAAGGGGTTCTTCGAGATCGAGGTGCCGAACTGGGCGGTGAACACCTCCTTGTCCTTGTGCTTGAAAGAGACATTCTGGATGAACCATGCCGGCACTATCTTGCCGCTGCCGTCTTTACGCTGGCCGGTTTCCATTTCGTGGCTCATCAATACTTTTACTTCGGTGACGCCTGCTTTTTCTGTCGCGCGTATGCGCATCGGGTCTGCCATGCTGCTCTCCTGAATAATTTATTTACTGTCGGCGCCACCGGCGCCGGCATTGCTCTAGCCGCCGCAGCCACCTAGTGTGACCTTGATTTCCTTGGTCGCCACGAACCATTTGCCGTCGGACTTGACCAGTGCGTGCACATTCGAGGTTTGCGCCATTTTGACCCGGGTTGCGACATACGGCTCGGTGCCGGCCGGTATCGTAAAAGTACCTGACAGCGCGGCCGGATTTTTTTCGACGACGATCGCCATTTGCTGCACATTCGGCAGCGTCGACGATACTGCAACGGGGACTACCGCGCCGTTCTCGGCGATATCCGGCGCTTCTATCTGTACTGCTGCCGACATGCTGGCGTTACTGCCGCCTAACGCCTTGACGGTATCGGCAAGATTCTTGGCATCAAATGCCGTTTTGTTCCAATCCTGGGCCTGGGCCCAGGCTTCGCCCGGCTTGATCAGGCCGGCGGCAACCGCCAGGCCCATGATGCTGGCGATGCGCAATGCATCGCGACGAGTTTGTTTCATTGCTCTCTCCTGTTATTCAACGCTATTTTAATAGTTTTCTGCCGCAACACAGTATTTATGCAAAAACCATAAGCTGCGGCTTGGCCCGTGTTACTTGGCTCCTGCCATGATCCATTGCACCAGCAGCTTGATATCGGCGTCGGGCACCTGCTGGTTGGCCGGCATAGGTATGCTGCCCCAGGCGCCCTGCCCGCCCGCCTTTACCTTGGCGCTGAGCATGTTTTCTACATCGGCGGCGCCGGCATATTTTTTTTGCACATCCCTGAATGCCGGGCCGACTATCTTGTTGCCGACACCGTGACAAGCCATGCACGCATATTTTTTTGCCAGCGCCGCAGCGTCAATGACCGCAGGCCTGGCAGGCAGCGGCCTGGCTGGCGCCTGCTCAGGCACAGACGCAACGGCAACAACAAGCCCGGCCTTACTCTTTAGCGCTTCCGTCGGCGCTGCAGCCAGCGTGTTGGCGCCGCGCACCGGTCCTATCAGGCGATTTTGTTCGGCGATATCGCCGTGCGCATTCCTCGCATAGTCCGGCAAGCGGGAAGCGATGCTGACCGTCGCTGAGCAATCCTTCATGCACGCAGTATTCCTGACGTCGGGCTTGCCCTTCACATCCCACATGCCGTGATTGGTTTGCAGGCCGTTGCGGTTGGGCAGGCGCTTTTGCACCTCTGCAATGTTTTTCTCACTGAGGACATAATCATCCGGCACCACCTCCGCCATGTTCAGGATATAGGCGGTCACCGCATAGACTTCCTCGGTGGACAGTGTTTTCGGCGCATTCCAGGGCATCGCGCGGTTGATGTAATCCCATAGCGTGGATACCTGGGACAGTTTCATCATCGTGGTGCGCTGCGGCTGGGTATTGCCGGTCAGCGCCGCAACGCGGCCGGTCTGTATATCCTGTTTGGTAGTGCCGCCTATGATGGGAGTGAATACCTGGTTGGATTCACCAAAACTGCCGTGGCACATCGCGCATTTCCCTTCCCACACCAGCATGCCCTTGGCGACACTGCCCGACCCCGCAGGCAAACCCTTGAAGTCAGGACGCACGTCTATATCCCAGGCCGCGATTTCCTTGGGAGTGGCGGTCCGGCCCACTCCAGGATAGGCATCCGCGGCCCACAAGGACAAGGAAATGCAGCACAGAAGCAAGCCCAGCAAGGCAGCAAACAATGGGCGCAACAGGGCGCGCAAGCCGCCGGAAAAATCAGGAAACATGGACATTGCCTACCTCGCCGGTTTCAGCTACCTGCCACGATTGTATGGCGTTATTGTGATAAATCGATTTGGCGCCGCGGACCTCGCGCAATTGCCGCATCTGCGGCTGTACATAGCCGGTTTCATCTATCGCGCGCGATTGCAGGATCGCCGGCCCTCCGTCCCAGACCCAGTCCAGATTGAAGCGGGTCAGGCATTTGCTGAGCACCGGCGTCTCCAGCCTAGCGCTGCGCCAGTTCTTGCCGCCGTCGACGGAAACATCGACCCGCTTGACCTTGCCGCGGCCCGACCAGGCGATGCCGGAAATATTGAAGAAGCCCTTGTCTATCAGCGTCTGTCCGCCGGACGGTGTGGTAATCACCGATTTGCATTCCTGTATCGACGTGTATTGCCGGTGCGTGCCGTCCGGCATCAGGTCGATGTAATGCACAGTTTCGTCCTTGGTCGCATACGGCATGTCGCCCACCTCTATCCTGCGCAGCCATTTGACCCAGGATACGCCCTGCACTCCCGGCACCACCAGGCGCAGCGGATAGCCGTTTTCCGGACGCAGCATTTCTCCATTCATGCCGTAAGCGACGATCGCGTCATCCATCGCGCGCTCCAGAGCGATAGTGCGCGTCATGCCCGAGCCGTCCGCGCCTTCCGCCAAGATGAAGCGGGCGCGTTTTTTGTCGATGCCGCACATATCCAGCAGGGTGGACAGCGGTACGCCGGTGAATTCGCAACAGCTCAGCATGCCGTGCGTGTATTGCACGGTAGGCACGGCGACATTGCCCCATTCCATGCCGGTATTGGCGCCGCACTCGATAAAATGCATGCGCGACACCGAAGGCAGGCGCATGACGTCGTCCATCGTAAACACGCTGGGATTTTTCACCAGGCCATTGATCATCAGCCTGTGCTGCTGCGGATCGATGTCATGCCAGCCCTGGTGATGGCGCTCGAAATGCAGGCCGTTGGCGGTGATGATGCCGAACATGCCCTGCAAGGGGCAAAACGACACGGAGGCGGCGCCGACCCGGGTCAGGCCCGGGCTTTCCCGCCTTTGCAGGTTTTTTTCGTATTTGGAAGGCAGGCCGTAAGGAGTGCTTGCTACTGGCAAACCCAGGGTTTTGGAGTGTTCGGGTAAATTCAAGATGGCAGGATCGCCGTCCAGGCTGGCCTGCGCCCGCGCATGGGCGGCCATGCCGGTTGCGGCGGCGCCCAGGGTGGCGGCAAAACTCTGGCGCAGGAACAGGCGGCGCCGCTCGTTCAATCCCTGTGCTGTGATTTCCTGGATCAGCTTGTGGTCGAGGAAATTTTCCGGTGCTTTTTGCAGGCGTCCTGGCGGTTTTTGCTGGCTCATCTCGTCTACTGTTTATACAAACTGTTCCACAGAGACCCCGATACCTGTCCGGAAGATACCCTACAAAACAATCATTATCCCAATGGCATGAAATCCCTGACCGCGCGCCTGGAAATATTCTGCTCTTCCATGCTGCTGGCAATCTGCGTGCACACCGACCGGCATAGCTCGACACAGGCTTCGTCGGAAATGACGTAATACACCATATTGCCGTCCTTGCGGCGGCCCAAGACTCCGGCCCGGTACATCGTGTTCAAATGCCGGGATACATTGGCCTGGGTCGAATCGACGGACGTCACGACATCCGTTACCGATTTTTCTCCGTCGCACAGCGCGTGCAGTATCTTCAGCCTGGTTGGCTCGGACAGCAGCGCAAAGTATCCCGAAACTTTTTCGAACAACTGATTCAATTCATTCATCGCCACCCCATCAACTATATGAGCAATTACGCATATAGTTATATGCATTATCAATTAATAAGCTAAATATACAAGAAATTTTCATCTTGCGCTGCAGCAAATATTTACCTCGCCGTCCCGGCTGGGCTTGTCGGTACTGGCCGCGTCAGGCCAGCGTATCCGCCCAGATATTCTGCGCCCAGCTCTCCGCGTACCTGGTTTCGGCTTCATTCGCCGCAGCGGACAGGCCGCCCGCTCCCGGTACGCTCAGGAAAGTCTTCTTATCCGCGCTATACGCGTGCACCGAAGATATATGGGCTACCTGCTTCTCCGACAGATAGCTGTAACAGGTATTGTTCAGCATCGGCGCCTGCTCGGGCATGCCGCCATTCAACAGGTCGATCACCGCCGCCGCACATACCTTGGCGTGCTGGTTCGCCATGTGGCCGGACTTGGGCATCAGCGGCGCGACCTGGATCGCATCGCCCAGTATGTGGATATTCTTTGCCTGCGTCGATTCAAAACTCAGGAAATCCACTTCGCACCAGCGCTTGTTCATATTGGCCAGGCCGGCCTGCAGCGCGATCCCGCCGGCACGCTGCGGCGGAATCACATTGACTACCGCCCCTTGTATCTTGTCGCCGAAATCGGAGATCACGGTATTGCCGGCAGCATCCACATCGGCGGTGGTAAACCCGGGCGTATATTCGACGATGCCCCGGTACCGCTCAGCCCAGGCCTTCTTGAACAAGGGGCCCTTTGACAGCACGTCCTCATTCGCATCCAGGATCAGTACCTTGGATTTTTTCTTGTGCTGCGCAAAATAGGCCGCCACCTGGCACGCCCGTTCGTAGGGGGCCGGCGGGCAGCGGAAAGGCGCAGGCGGAATCGAGATGATGAAAGTGCCGCCATCCGGCATCGCTTCCAGTTGCTTGCGCAGCGTGACCGTTTGCGGTCCGGCTTTCCATGCATGCATGATTTTTTGCTGCGCCTCCGGCGTATTCATGCCGGGCAACTGCTCCCACAGGAAATCCACGCCCGGACTGAGTATCAACCTGTCATAGGGCAGGCTCTGGCCGCCGGCCAGTTTCAGCATGCTTTTTTCCTTGTCGACCGCCTGCGCGTAATCTCTGACCAGCCTGACCCCATGGCGCTTGGCCAGGTTGTCGTAACTGAGCGTGATATCGGCGATCTGCCGGAAGCCGCCCAGCACCAGGTTGGATAGCGGGCAGGATACGAATTGAGGGTTCGGCTCTACCAGAGTGACATCGATCTTTCCGTCGCCCCAAAGGCGCAGGTACTTGGCCGCTGTGGCGCCGCCGTAGCCGCCGCCGACCACCACCACCTTCGCTTGCGCTTTGGATTGCGCACGCACTAACGGACTGCCCAGCATCGCAACTGCGGGCAGTACCCCGCCCACGGCCTGCATGAATTGACGCCGCTTCATTTCACCGCTCCTGCTTCAACGGCTTTCAGGCCGGAAAAATAAGTGGCGATCAGCACTATCTGCTCTTCGGTATAACCCTTGGCCAATTGCTGCATCACCGTGGCCGGACGGGCGCCCGATTTGAAGGCTTGCATGCTGGAAATGATGTTCTCTTTGGATTGCCCCGCCAGCACCGGCAGGCTATTGTTGACCGCGACGCCCGCCGTGCCGTGGCAACTGGCGCAACTGGCGGCCAGGCGTTGCGCCTGCTTGTCATTCGCAGCGGCGATGGACAGCGGCGACAGCCCGCACAGCAGCAATACAGCAAGTAGGCGAGCATTCATGAATACCATACGGATCTCCCGGGCGCTGTTACAGTTTACTGATCAAACTTCGTTGTATGCCCAATGATGCGGCGTATACGTTGCCGCGACCACGTCCGGCACCGGGCTGTCAATCGCGGCGCAAATGCAGCGTATCAAGTCCGCCACTTGCACATTCATAGGGTCGCCGCCGCTTGCCAGCAGCATGCGGATCAGGAAGGGCTTGACCAGCGGCGTCAACTGGTTGAGCCTGTCCAGCGCCTGCTTTACCTCGGAAAAATCCAATGCATTGACGGCTATCATGTCTTTCCCCGCGATCCCCAGGCCGGCGACGGTTTCCGCACCACGCGCAAACGCCTGGCTGACCGAACCGGTCTCGCCGACGGCAAACGCGACCAGCGACAGCAATAGTATAGTCTCCGCCTTCAACTCCGTCAGGCTGCCGTATTTGATGGCGCTGGAGCGCTTGGATTGCGCGCCCAGGCGCCGCCCCAGTACGGTCTGCAATACAAATTCGGCCAGCGTGGTTCTCTGGTCCGCTGCGATCAGCTTATCGACCACTGCCAGCAGCACGATGCGCTGTTCGTCGGACAGCATATGCAAGGCCGGCATCGCCAGGTCCAGCAAGGGCAGGCGTGCGCTGCGCGGCAACTTGTCTATCGCTTCCAGCAGCATGCTGGCCAGTGCGCATTGCGGTTGGGCATCCTGATTCAAGATCGCCAGTTGGGCAGCGTAGGCCTGGGCATCGGAACGATCCAGCAGCAAGGCGTACACCATGGCGCCCGCCCCCAGCGGATCGCGTGCCGCGCCGACCAGCTCCGACGCCAGTTGTCCCTGTTGCGAGTCCTGCTGCTGGCTTTGGCCGACTATGGCAATCGATGCCGAACCGGCACGCGCCTGCGCTTTCGCCCTGGCGGCCTGCGCCATCTCTATGTTTCTGGAGCCGAAACCGAAAACGCCTTCCGGCAATGGCGGAATATCCTGCTCTTCGAACAATTCATCGGCGTCCATGAAATCCATATGCCGGCCATACACGCGGCGCAGGCGTTCTTCCAGCGGTGGATGGGTGGCAAACAGGCCGGACAGCAAGTTGGGCCTGGCGGCGCCAAGGAACAGATGAGATAGCTGCTCGGCCTTTGGACTATCGATGCGCGAGCCGCACTGGTTGACACGGGTAAGCCCGCCTATCTTGCGCAAGGCTCCGCCTATGCCGTCCGGATTGCGGGTGAATTGCACCGAACTGGCATCCGCCAGGAATTCGCGCTGGCGGGAAACGGCGGACTTGATCAGGCGGCCGAAGAAAATTCCCACATAGCCGATCGCGAACAGTACCGCGCCGACCACCAGCAGTACCAGCTGTATCGGCGGTCCCTTGTCGTCGCGGCTGCGCGAAGAGCCCAGGCGCGAGCTCCAGTACATCAGTTCCTGGCCGAAGCCGGACAGCATCTGTATGCCGAACAACACGCCTATCAGTTTGATGTTCATGCGCATGTCGCCATTCATGATATGGCTGAATTCATGGCCGACCACACCCTGCAGTTCATCCCTGGTCAGCCTGACCAACGCTCCCCGGGTGACCGCGACCACCGCCTCGTTTTGATGATAACCGGCGGCAAACGCATTGATCGCCTCCTCCCTGTCCAGCACATACACACGGGGACAGGCGATGCCGGACGCCAGCGACATTTCTTCGACGATATTCAGCAGGCGGCGCTCTTGCAGGTTTTGCGACGACGGTATCACCAGGCGGCCACCGGCCATCTGGGCGACCGCGTCGCCGCCGTCACCCAGGCGAAAGGTTTCCAGCAAGGTGCCGCCGCCGATGAACAGCAGCGTCAATACGGTATTGGTCAGGAAGAATCCGCGCGGATAGGGCTGGACGGCGGGCAGCGTGCCGCCGTGGGCCCAGATCCAGACCAGCGCCAGGCTGCCGTTGACTGCCAGCACGATCGCGATCACCGCCAGGAAAAACAGGAACAGCAGCTTTTTGCTCTGGCGATGCGCCTGGTCCTGTTGCTCAAAAAAATCCATCAGGATTTGCTCAAAGGCGAATGAAGGACGCTTGCATGGAGGGGTATTGTGTCAGCCCGGCAGGAAAATGCAGGTCCGCCATGCTGCGCCATGTTAAAACGAAACCTTGACCGCCTTGCGCTCTTCCGCCGATTCGGTCGCCTGCAATAATTCGCCGGCGCGGAAGCCGAACATATTGGCGATGACGGAACCCGGAAATTGTTCTATCGACGTGTTGTACTGCATCACGCTGTCGTTATAGGCCTGGCGGGAAAAAGCGATCTTGTTTTCGGTGCCGGTCAGCTCCTCGGTCAGCTGCATCATGTTCTGGTTCGCCTTCAGGTCCGGATAGGCTTCCGACAGTGCGAACATTTTTCCCAGCGAAGCGGTCAGCGCCCCTTCGGCCGCCGACAGTTGTTGCACGGCGGCGGCATCGGAGGGGTCGCCGACTGCCTTGGCATTGGCGGTGACTGCCTGGTTGCGCGCCGCGATCACCGCTTCCAGAGTTTCCCGCTCATGCTTCATATAGCCCTTGGCGGTTTCCACCAGGTTGGGAATCAGGTCGTAGCGGCGTTTCAGCTGCACGTCGATCTGCGCAAACGAATTCTTGAAGCGGTTGCGCAGGCTGACCAGCCGGTTGTATGCGCCGACCGCCCAAAAAACAAATACCAGAATAATGACCAGTAGAATGATCAGTGCCGCCATGATTGCTCCCGTTCGGTGTAGGCATGGGCCGGCCTGGCCCATGCCTCCATTCTTGCCATATAGATTCAACACAGGCCGGATATTATTCCTGGCTTATTTGTCTTTGCCGCTATCCTGCTTATCGGAAGTATCTGGCATGGTACTCAAGGTTTTCAGCTCGCCTTCGCTGATGTAATCGAATACCTTGACGACCTTCCTGACGCCACTGACGCCGCGCGCCACCTCGCCGGCCAGGTTGCCTTCGCGCTGAGTGACGCGCCCCATCAGATAGACCACATTGGATTCTGTCACCACCTTGAAGGCGCTGGCGTACAAGTCCTTGGTATCGACAAACGAGGCTTTCACCTTGCCGGTGATCAGCGCATCGTTGGAACGGGATGTGTAATTGGACACACCGGCTACCTGCAGCTCATTGGTCACCGATTCCACACCTTCTACCGCACGCATTTCGCTCTCTGCAGTGGTTTTGGCGGCTTCGTCCGGCACTTCGCCGGTTAGCAGGACCCTGCGGTTGAAGCTGTTGACGTTGATGTGCGAGGAATCGCCCAGCACCCGCGACAGGCGGACATCGCCCTTGACCGCAATCGTCTTGTCTTCGGTTTGCGCACCCAGCGTCCTCCTGTCGGTAGCGGCCAGCGTGCCCATCACCGCACCGCCCACCATCACGCCTACGCAGCCCTGCAGACTGACCAGCGCGGCACAACACAAGGACAATACGGCTAACGGCCGGGCCGTCTTTTGCCAAACAGTGGTGCGGTCAATCATTTGCGTCTCCTCCGAATAGTGCGGCATCGATGCCGTCGCACAAACAGTGTATGGTTAATAAATGGACTTCCTGGATACGGCAAGTACGGTCATGCGGGACGCAGATATTCACATCGGCGTCGGTCAGCATCCTGGCGATCTCGCCGCCGCCCTTGCCGGTCAGCGCCACCACGCGCATCTCGCGCTCCAGCGCAACCTTGATCGCATTGACCACGCTGGCGGAATTGCCGGAGGTGGATAAAGCCAGCAGCACGTCGCCGGCCTGGCCAAAAGCCTGCACCTGCTTGGAAAAGACTTCCTGAAAGCTGTAGTCGTTGGCGACCGCAGTCAGTATCGAGGTATCCGTCGTCAGCGCCATGGCCGGTAAAGGCAGGCGTTCGCGTTCAAAGCGCCCCACCAGTTCCGCCGCGAAGTGCTGGCAATCCGCCGCCGAGCCGCCATTCCCGCAGGCCAGGATCTTGTTACCGTTAGACAATGCAGAAAACATAAGTTCCACTGCATACGAGATAGGCTGCGCCAATACTTCGGCAGCCTGCATTTTTAATTCGGCACTTTCTTGAAAGTGCGCCAGGATACGTTGATTTGTCATGATGCGGGATTATAAAACAGTAGCTAAAACGGAAGAAGGATTTATATTTTGCAATGTATTTTGTAATGTAAACGGGCTTTATGGCCCTGTTATTACATCCTGTAACCAGTCGAGTTCGCCATTTTGTATGCAAACCAAGTCAAAACGGCAGGCTGGCAGCCTGTTGTAACGCTGTAAAAACACTTGTGCGGCGACCACCATGCGCCGCTGCTTGGCCGGCGTCACGCTGGCCAGTGCGCCACCGAACTGAGACGAAGCACGGATCCTGACTTCGACAAAAACCAGGCTGCCGCGGTCTTGCATGACCAGATCGATCTCGCCGCCCTTGCACAAAAAATTACGCTCAACCAGGGTCGGGCCAGCTTGCTGCAGATGCAGCAGCGCCCTCTGTTCGCCTGCATCGCCGGCAATCTGGCGGCTGGTGCGCCCGCCGCCCTGCTGATGGCCTTGCCTACCCGGATGATCGGGCTCGGGTTTCGCCCGTTTCTGCCTGTTCAGCCATTCCATTGCCGGCATTGTCGTACAATCCTGAATTAGTTCATATCCCGGAATATAGCATGAGCACGCCCGACATCCACCCGCTGGTCAATTCTCCCGTCATGGAGACGCTGGCAAAGCAGAGTTATCCTGCCGGCACATTATATGTAGTTGCCACGCCAATAGGGAATGTCTGCGATATTTCGCTGCGCGCGCTGCACCTGCTGTCGCTGGCGGACAGCATCGCCTGCGAAGATACCCGCAACACTGCGCAGCTTTTATCCCGCTACGGCATCAACAAACCCTTGATCGCGGCGCATCAGCACAATGAAAGGGAAGTCGCGGACAAGCTGGTCGGCCGTTTGCAGGCCGGCGAACGCATTGCACTGGTATCGGATGCCGGCACCCCCGGGGTATCCGATCCCGGCGCAAAAATCGTCGATGCCGTGCGTGCCGCGGGCCTGAATGTGATGCCGCTGCCTGGCGCGTCCGCGGCGATTACCGCGCTGTCCGCCAGCGGCCTGATCAACGACCAGTTCTTTTTTGCCGGTTTCTTGCCCGCCAAGGCGGGACAGCGCGAAACCGTGCTGCGCTCGCTGGAGCAGACTCCTGCGATCCTGATTTTTTATGAGGCGCCGCACCGTATCGTGGAATCGGTGCAGGCACTGGCCGCCGTGCTGGGCGCCGCGCGCCAGATTGTATTTGCCCGCGAACTGACCAAGCTGTTCGAGCAGATCCACCGCTGCCCTTTGTCCGATGCAGCCGACTGGCTGGAAAACAATGCGCATGGCGAAAAGGGCGAATACGTATTGCTGGTGGAAGGCGCGCCCGCCGGCAGCGACGACAACCAGCTAGAAGCGCGGCGCATCCTCGGCATCCTGCTGGCAGAATGCTCGGTGAAGCAGGCGGCGGCGCTGGCGGCGCAGATTACCGGACAAAAGAAAAACGCGCTCTATCAATTGGCGCTGGAGATGAAGGACATGCAGGAGTAGGCGCCGCTACCCCGTTAGCGCTGCACGATCAGGGGCCTGGCTATGCCCAGGTTGCCCGCCTGCATCAGTGCGGCACCGGCTTCAGCCTTGCTGGCGAACGGACCGCTGACCAGCCGGTACAGGCTGCCTTGCTGCACGATGTCGAAAGCCGGCAGCCGGTTTTCCAGCTTCGCCTGCAGATGGGCCTGGATGCTTTCCGCATTCGCCTTGATCGCGTAGGCGCCGAACTGCAAGTAGTAGCCGGACGCGGCGGATGAACCCGGCACCGCCGCCACTTTTTCCACCACCTTGTTTTCCTGCATCGCCAGCAAATCCTCCATCGTGATCTGGTCGCCCGGAATAGTGGAGTCTGCCGCAGCAGGTTTTTTGTTGTCGGGCAATTGCACCACTTGCTGGACTGTGCCGGAGGCTGGCTGGCTGGCCGAAGCCGCCGCCAGTGCCGGCGGCTGGTTCTTGCGATTCTCCGCCATCTTTTCTATGTCTGCGGGCAGCAGGCGCTCTACCTCGATCTGGCTGCTGCCGCTGCCCAGATAGCCCAGCTTCAGCGCTGCGGTATACGACAGGTCGATGATGCGGGTGGAATGGAAAGGGCCGCGGTCATTGATCCTGACGATGATCTGCCTGCCATTGGCCAGATTGGTCACCCTGGCGTAAGAGGGAATGGGCAGGGTGGGATGGGCTGCGGTAATTTTGTACATATCGTACAACTCACCGGACGAAGTCTTCTGGCCATGGAATTTCTTGCCGTACCAGCTGCCTATGCCGCGCTGGGTAAACGGGGTAGTGGTGTCGGTAATCGGCGTATAGGTCTTGCCGAATACGACATAGGGCTTGTTGCCCGACCTGGAATAGGCTTCCACCACCGGAATGGGGTCCACGATAGATTCCAGGCCTTCCGGCGGATTGTCGCCCGGGCCGTCGTCCTTATAATAAGCGCCCTTGCCGGATCCTGCCTTGGGCAGTTGCGGAACGCCCGGCGCGGGCTTGGCGGCGGCAGTACGCTGCGTTTCGGGTGCAGTCAGTTTGGAGGCGCTGCCGCAGGCAGCCAGCAACAAGGCCGGCAAAACCAGGGTCAGGCCATAACTGGCCGCCTGCCATGGCGCGCGAGTGGAGTTCATCATGTCTGCACCAGCTTTCTATTGCGTTGCACGCTCATTAGGATGCCGGCGCCCATACCCAGCGTCAGCAACGCGGTGCCGCCATAGCTCATGAAGGGCAAGGGCACGCCGACCACCGGCAGGATGCCGCTGACCATGCCCATATTGACGAAGGCATAGGTGAAAAAGATCATCGTCACCGATCCCGCCATCAGCCTGGAAAATAAGGTGGGGGCATTGGCAGCGATCATCAGGCCACGGATGATCAGCAGGAAATACAGCACGACCAGGATGCAATTGCCGATAAAACCGAATTCCTCGGAAAAAACCGAAAAGATAAAATCAGTGGTTTGTTCGGGTACGAAGCCCAGCCGGGCCTGGGTACTATGCGTCCAGCCCTTGCCGCTGATACCGCCCGAGCCGACCGCGATGGTGGACTGGATAATGTGGAAACCCTTGCCCAGCGGATCTGTGGTCGGGTCTATCATCGTCATCACGCGGTCGCGCTGATAGCCGTGCAGCCTGGGCCAGATCACCGGGATACTGGCCGCGACGACCAGCACCAGAGTGATCAGCACGCGCCAGGAAAGGCCGGCCAGGAAGATCACCGCAAACCCTGCCGCCACCACCAGCAGGGCCGTGCCAAGATCCGGCTGCTTCGCAATCAGGCCGACCGGCACGCCGAGGATCACGGCGGCAATAATGAAGTCCTTCCAGCGCAGCCCGCCTTCGCGTTTCTGGAAATACCAGGCCAGCATCAGCGGCGTGGCTATCTTCATGATTTCAGACGGCTGGAAATCGACGCCGACGTTGATCCAGCGCCGCGCACCCTTTTTCACGGTGCCGGCGACAGCGACCGCAATCAGCAGGGCCACGCCGAAGGTATATATAGGGATGGCAAAGCGCATCAGGGTCTGCGGCGGCACATTGGCCACTATCCACATGACGATAAATGCGATCAGGATATTGCGTAGCTGCCCCTCTACGCGTCCGGGAAAATCGATCCCCGCAGAGTACAGCGTGACTATGCCTATGGACATGATCAGGAAGATGATCATCGCCAGGGCCGGGTCAAATACCATGACGCGGGAGCGTATCGCTTGCCAGCTGATAATTTTACCTTGCATACCGCTCAGTCCTTGTTTCCTGTAGTTTCGCCGCCTGGCCTAGGTCCGCCTTCTGCCTCGGCATCCGCCTTCACTTCCGATGCCGGCTTGGTCTGGGTAATATCCACTTTTTGCGCCGGGGTCTTGTCTTTTTCTTGCGGCCGCTTGCCCAGCAAATAATAATCCAGCGCCTTCCTGACGATGGGGGCCGCCGCTTCGGCGCCGAAACCGCCGTTTTCTACGATGATGGCGAGCGCTATCTTGGGATTGTCGGCGGGGGCGAACGCGGTAAACAGCGAATGGTCATGCAGGTTCTTCGCCATTTTCTTGGAATCGTATTTCTCGTTTTTCTTGATGCCGACCACCTGCGCGGTACCGGTCTTGCCTGCGGCGACGTATTCGGCGCCGGCGAAAGCCCTGTAGCCGGTACCGAAGGTTTCCTGGGTCACGCCGACCATCGCATGCTTGATGATGTCGATATTTTCCTGCTTCAGCGGAATCCGGTAGCTTTCCTTGGGCACGGTCAGCGTACGTTGTTTGGTTTTCGGGTCTTCCACGATCTTGACCAGATGCGGCTTCATGACGATGCCGTTATTGGCCAGCGTGGCAATCGCATGCGCCATCTGCAGCGGCGTAAACGTGTTATAGCCCTGGCCTATGCCCAGCGAGATGGTTTCGCCCGCATACCATTTTTGCTGGGCCGCCTTTTTATAGACAGAGCGCTTCCACGCAGTGGACGGCAATACGCCCTGCTTCTCGTGCTCCAGATCGATGCCGGTCTTTTGGCCGAAACCGAACGGCTTCATGAAATCGTGGATATTGTCCACGCCCAGGTCATTGGCCAGCATGTAGTAATAGGTATCGCAGGAGGCCACGATGGAACGGTACATGTCGACCAGGCCATGCCCGCCCGGCTTGTCATCATTGAAGCGATGGCCGCCGAACATGAAAAAGCCGGCGTCCGAAATCGCCTGCGCCGGCGTGCGCTTACCCAGTTCCAGCGCCGCCAGCGCCATGAAGGGCTTGTAGGTGGAGCCGGGCGGATAAGAACCTGTCAGCGGACGATTTACCAGCGGTTTTTCTTCCGACGTGTTGAGCTCATTCCAGCTTTGCTGGTCTATGCCCTCGACAAATAAATTGGGATCATAGGTAGGCTTGGATACAAAGGCCAGCACATCACCGGTAGCCGGCTCGATTGCCACCAGTGCGCCGCGGCGATCGCCAAAGGCTTCTTCCACGACCTTCTGCAGTTCTATATCTACCGACAGGATCAGGTTGGTGCCGGATGTCGGTGCGCTGCGCGACAGCGTGCGCAGCGCCTTGCCGCCGGCGGAGACTTCAACTTCTTCAAAACCGGTGTTGCCATGCAATATTTTTTCGTAGCTTTTTTCCAGGCCTTCCTTGCCAATATAGTCGGTGCCGTTGTAATTGGAAGCGTCTTCCGTGTCATCAATGATGTCTGCGTCCTTCTGGCTGATGCGGCCTATATAGCCGATCACATGGGATGCAACGTCGCCCAGCGGATACTGGCGGAACAGGCGGGCCTGGATATCCACGCCGGGAAAGCGGAAACGCTGTGCGGTGAAACGAGCTACTTCCTCGTCGGTCAGCCGGGTGCGGATAGGCAGGCTTTCAAAGCTCTTGGAGTCTTCCATCAGCTTGCGGAAGCGCTTGCGGTGCTTGGGCTGGATATCGACCAGCATGGCCAGTTCATCGATCAGCACATCCAGGTCGGTAGTGATTTTGGATGGCGTAATTTCCAGCGTATAGGCGGAATAGTTCTGTGCCAGCACCACCCCGTTCCTGTCCATGATCAGGCCGCGGTTAGGCACTACCGGCACGATGGAAATCCGATTCTCATCTGCCTGCAAAGCATACTGGTCGTGCTTGACGATCTGCAGCCAAACAAACCGGGATACCAGCAGGCAAAAACAGACGAACACAAAGACGCCTATGAATAACAGGCGCATCCTGAATAAATAAATTTCGCGTTCGGTGTTCTTGAGTTCTGTCATACCTTCGACAATCGGTGCGGTCGCAGATGGCCGGGCCGTCTGCGCAAATCAAATCAGATGGGACGCGTATCGTCCCTGTCCACCGCGCGCCGCTGCGGCGCCAGCAACAGCCACGTCGCTATCGGCCACAAGGCTGTGGTGACGAAACTCTCGACAAAATACAACCAGCCGGGGAACGTGGCGTCCTGCGCCACTGCCAGCCTGACGACGATCTCCACCGCCTGCGCAAACAGGAACAGCGGCAGCACGTACAGCGATTGCGTCAGCGGCTTGAACCACAGTACGCGCCTGTGGATGGTGATCGCAAAATAGGACAGCAAAGTATAGGTCAGCGCGTTCTCGCCCAGATGGGTCGCATCGTGCACGTCCATCAGCAAACCCATCATGAACGCAACGCCTATGCCGACCTTGCGCGGCTGGTGAATACTCCAGAACACCAGCACCAGCGCGACGAAATCCGGCACGCCCATGGCCCTGCCCCAGGGCAGGAAATTCAGGAAAAAAGCCAGCGCCAGGCTAACCGCGATGAAGAAGGGGCTGGCCGGCAATAAGATGTAGTGTGGGCTGTTCATTTCTGTGCCTCCTTGGCCTTGTCTTTCACGGCTTCTTGCGGAATGACTTCTTTACTGGGTTCTTTACCCGTTTCCCTATCAGCCTCCTTGACCGGCTCTTTCGTTGAATCGCGCGTGACCTTGCGGTTCAGCTTTTCTTTCTTGTTCCTGACTTCTTCCGAGTCGGGACGCGGTAAATCACTGGCTGATACCAGCAGGATCAGCAGTTGCTTGTTGCGGTCTATGCCGGCGGCCGGCGTGCACAGGATCACTTCAAAGGTCTCGACCGCCTTGCTTTCAACCTGCACCACCTTGGCCACCGCCAGGCCCGGTGGGTAAATTCCGTCCAGGCCCGAGGTAACCAGCTCATCGCCGGCTCTGACATCGGCATTGGCAGTCATGCGCATGTCCAGGTAGCTGGACTGGCCGCGGCCGTTGACGACGCTGCGCAAACCATTGCGCGCGATCTGCACCGGAATAGCCTGGTTCTTGTCTGTCAGCAGCGTTACTTCAGAAGTCAGAGGGAAGATGCGCGTGACCTGGCCGACCACGCCGAGGTCGTCGATCACCGGCTGTCCGAGTGCCACCCCATGCTGCGATCCGCGGTCCATGATGACCTTGTGCGACGACTGGTCACGCGCATCGTACAGGATTTCACTCATGATGGACTTGACCGCAATCCGCTCCCTGGCGTCCAGCAATTTGCGCAAGTGTGCGTTTTCCGACAGCAGTTGTGAATTTTGCTGCAGCTTGTCTGCATTGCTGGTTTGCTGATGCTTCAGCCTGATGTTTTCTCTTTCCAGCGTATTGGCCGACGTGAAATAGTCCGACAGGTTGATCACCGCATCGCGCGGCATCACGGCGACCATCTGCACCGGATACAGCACGGTGCCCAGTACTTGCCGGACCAGCTTCAGGTATTTGAGGCGCGCATCGACCACCAGCAAGAAAATTGCCAATACGGCGAAGAACACCACTTTAGCCCGGGCGGAAGCGCCTTGCTTGAAAAGTGGTGGTGGACTATATTCCATGAACGTACCTGCTAACAATCAACGCCGAATCAGTAGAGCTGAGGGCGTTAGACATGGACTATCGACTTATTCGTAGGAAAAGATGGAACCGAGTTTGTCCATACGTTCCAGCGCCATGCCCGAGCCGCGCACGACACAGGTCAACGGGTCTTCTGCAACGATCACAGGCAGGCCGGTTTCTTCCATCAGCAGACGGTCCAGGTCGCGCAGCAAGGCGCCACCGCCGGTCAGCATCATGCCTTTTTCGGCAATGTCGGCACCCAGTTCAGGCGGGGTTTGTTCCAGCGCGTTTTTCACTGCGGACACGATATTGTTCAAAGGATCGGTCAATGCTTCCAGGATTTCATTGCTGGAGATGGTGAAGGAGCGCGGGATGCCTTCGGACAGGTTGCGGCCCTTGACTTCCATTTCCTTGACTTCGGAGCCAGGGAACGCGGAACCGATTGCTTTCTTGATCGCTTCTGCAGTCTGCTCGCCGATCAGCATGCCGTAGTTGCGGCGGATATAGTTGACGATGGCTTCGTCGAATTTGTCGCCGCCTACGCGCACCGAACCTTTGTACACCATGCCGCCCAGCGAAATGATGCCGACTTCGGTAGTGCCGCCGCCGATATCCACTACCATGGAACCGGTCGCCTCGGATACCGGCAGGCCGGCGCCGATCGCAGCTGCCATCGGCTCTTCGATCAGGTATACCTGGGAAGCGCCGGCACCCAGTGCGGATTCGCGAATCGCGCGGCGTTCCACCTGGGTAGAGCCGCAAGGAACGCAAATGATGATGCGCGGGGACGGCTTGAAGAATTTGGTATCATGCACCATGCGGATGAACTGCTTCAGCATCTGTTCGGTGACGGTGAAGTCGGCAATCACGCCGTCTTTCATAGGGCGTATCGCTTCGA
>JAZJYH010000143.1:0-11103 GCA_040390485.1 Pseudomonadota bacterium | reverse complement strand
CCACCAAGAAAATCAAAGGGTTACAGCGTTTCGCTTGTAACCCTTTTTGTTTTTTCAGCGCTTGTGGACGGCTTGTGGACGTGTAGCGCGGCGGCGATTTTGGCACCCATTTGCGGAATTTTTGGCACGCTTAGGGAGGCGAAATTGCAAATCCTTTGTCATTCTGTGACTGGTTAAGTCTTGATGGGAGCAAACCATTTGCTGCCTTCCGAGCCTCTTCAATGGCAGGTAAAATCGTCGAATTGACGTCTGCCAAAACCTCTTCATAGGTGACATGGCGCTTAACGAGAAAATCTGATTGTGCGTTACTTAGAATGCTCATTGCATGGAAAGCACGCTCAGCGTGTCTAGACAGTCCAGATAAGGAATCCAGCGTGTCTGCATGTAAGCCGCCTGCTTGAATGTTCATTGCCGCAATTTTCGTTGCTAGGCCTTGTTTGTCATTTACTTCGTCAAAATAAATTTTATGCCTAGCAAGCTCGCCAGCTATGACTTGAAGTATTGATTCTCGAAACGAATTTATTTGTTGTAATGACGCATTGTCAGCAGCTATTTTTAATTGCTCCTGCTGAGACTTATTTGCCTCTCTCTGCAACTGGGTCAAGCTTCTAAATTGGTGGACTTGAAAGTCTAAAGCGTTTCTTTGTAGTGCAATTGTGAGAACTAATCCGATTAGCGCGGCAAATGCTACGGCTGGCCCTAATATTCCGCCAAGATACGACCCAAACGCCCCCCAATCTGCAGGCTCTAATGAGAAGTGCTTCCCCAATATCCAAAAGTAAATTGCTACCGAAAAAAACGTTAGGACGCTTAGAAATATAATCGTCCACTTAAAATAAGTATCGAGTTTATTGTTGTAGTTCGGCGCTTCCGCATTTTCTTCAACCGGATTATCCAAGATGTCAGCCCCCCCATTAATAGTAAGATAATTGTACCTTCAATACCTGCTTGTTAAATTATCTTGGAACGGAGACAACATGTGCGGACGATTAGCTCAGACGCGATCTGTGAGAACTTATTCAGACAGTCTCGGTTTGCCAGTACGGGATGACTTTGAGGATCTTGACAATCCAACGGGTAACTTCAATGCTGGGCCAGGGGTGCGCCATTGGACGTTACGGCGTGGCGACGATGCGGTGGCGCTACCAGAGCGGTTGGCCTGGCAGTGGCTGTCGAGCTGGGCCAAGGAAAAAGGAATGAAGCCGGCGATCAATGCCAAGCTGGAAAAGCTCCTGGGAGGCTAGTATCGCGGTTTGACAAAGTCCGGCCGGATCGTCGTGCCGGCCGCGATGTCTGGTTCGATTGAATGCAGGAGCTAGATGGCAAGCAGCCTTGGTACATCAAGCCAAAGGGTGGCCAGCCGCTCTTCCTGGCAGCGCTGACAAATTTGCCGCCAGGCGTCGAGGGTGATACCGGCTCCGGCTTCGTAATCGCCACGAATGAGTGAGCTGGTGGCATGGGGATGTGCACGATCGCTAGGGAAAGGTCATTACCGACCAATGCTTTCGAATGGTATTGGTTTAGCCGCTATATCAGTGGAAGCAAGTTCAATTATGGCAATCGGTAAAGCCCATAAATTAATGGTCACCATGCCAGGTATGGCTTGATCAGATCGTAGTCATACACGAGTTCGCTATATAGAAAGGCGAAGAAAAGTGCGCAAAGTAAGATCTTTAGCCCTAACTTAACCCGGCGCTCAATAGGGTGTGTACGTTGATATTCCTCTTCCTCAATTCTTCGCTGTTCAAGGATGGTAATCGCCGTCTGCAATGTTTGAAGTTGTTCGACCGCGTGCCCGTCCAATGGTTGAGATGCTATTTGTTCTTCACAGGCACGTATTTGTTGGAGTTTCAATTCTGCATCACTCATATTGCTGACACTCATGACCACCTCCCGCTTACTAACGATGTCTTGTTAATTAACGAATACATTATAGGATAATGGTATATTTTTTTCGACTGTTGCGCGGCGGTTCCTCCCAATCTTCTCGGCATAACCGGAACTGTCGATGACGCATTATTTCCCCGCTCACACCTCTTATGCCCTGCTGGAGGACAACTTGCGGACGACGCCTGTGACCACACCCCAGACTTCCATTTTTCTAGGATCAAACACCCGCATCAGCTGGTAACTGTTGCCCCTGGAAGCAACGATCAAATCTCCCTGGGCGGCTTTGGCGGCCGTGTCCACCAACACCTTGTCGCCAGCCATGATGCCATCCTGCAAGAATTCGTTGCTTTTGACGCCAAAGACAAAGGATGTCATGCCGGCACGACCCACGACGTAACTATTGATATCCAGGGTGCCGTCAGCGACCGGAACCGGGCCGCCGACCTCTCTGGGGTTGAAGCTGCGAAATACTGGAATTTGATAGTGCTGGCCGGTGTGCGGCAAGGCGGTAGGCTTAGTGTCGATATTTGTTTCCATGGTTGCACCGATAAAATACTGTATGGATAATCAGTATATCGTAAACCGTTAGAATTTCCAGCCAGGTTTGCCGCATGCTTAAAACCTGGCTGGATTGATGCTATTTCACCAAGTGATGGCGGCGATCTGCTGCAGGGTGGAAGCGCTGGCCAGCGCTTCCTTCAATTGCTGCGAGCGCAGGAAGTTGCCCTGGCCCTGGTTGATCATGGCCAGGTAGAAGGCGATCCAGGTTGCCTTGTCCTGGATGGGAATGAAGGTGTTATCGATGGCTTTCCATTCCCCGATCCAGTCGGGCGGCATGCCCCCAATCAGGGTAACTGCGCCATTCATCGACATGATGTCCTTATAGCTCAGCTCGTCCACAGAGAATGCCTTGCCGGCGAACTGGAACGATGCGCTATTGGCCGCGACGCGCCAGGCGTTGATTTGGTCATTTTTCTCAGCCTTGGCAGCCGCCAGCTCGGCCGCCGTTGGAAGCGGTTTGGTGAATTGCGATTTCACATACAAATCGCCCGGCCTCACCCATGCCGGCATGTCGACGTTGTAGGCGTTGCAGGATGCCATCGGGTATAACGCTCCCTCGCACAAAAAACTGTCCCCTTGTTGTACTACCGTGCCTATCGCCAAAATTACGCCATCCTTGTTAGTAATCATAGAGCTACCTCGCAGCAATAAAATCTTCCATTGGGGCCGTGCCAGGCCAGCTTGTTAGTCGACTGCATAAAGACCAGCCCGACCGCGCCCAACTCTTGCGGCGGGATGGCAATGGGCAGATACGGAGTATTCCCGCCAGCCTTGTCCACCATATAGGCCATACCCAGATTTGCGCTGGATGGGAACAGATAGTCTTTGGTGCCAAAAGTAGCGCACATATAATTTTCAGCTGCTGGTACGGCAATTGCGGCCTTCTTGCTGGTCTTGGCACCAGGGAAGGTCTCATCCCAATACGACAGCATCGACCCTGACTGGATATGCGTGGAAGGCAATCCTCCGATGGCATAGGTGATGGCTGTTGCTGTGCTGGCCGTCACGGCATTTTGTGAAATAGGTGCCACTGCGGACATGGTGCCGGTGTACCAGCCAGAGTTAGCGCCCCCGGTGATATTGTAAAAATACAAAGTCGTGGCATTCAGCTTCGCTGCCCTCGGATAAGCGGGGTCGGTGCTAAAGCCGATGCCGGCAGCCGTGCCGCCCGCAGCTGCAGCGATATTGGCGCCCGTTACCGTAAGCTTCCAGACTCCACTGCCGCCTTCTACCAGCCACCATTCGTCAAGGGCCATGCTGACCAGATTGGAATGGTTTGTAGTGCTTAGAGCGGCAGCCCCAAAATTCACGCTACTGTTTGCTGTGACTACAGTACCGGCAATCGTAGCGTGCCAAGCCTTCGACTGGACGCCTGAGCCGGTATCGACGGCCACACCGATAATTTGCGTGGCACTGCGGGCTATCGGCGGGCAGCTCACAGGAGCCGCTGCCGCGCCGCTCATTGCGGCGACCGTCGTGGCTGCGCCGATGTTCAGGGTGGTGCCGGCTATACTGATAGCGGCCGCAAGCAAGTTAACGCCAGTGTGACCCACCAGCGCCGCTTGGGTCGGCGACAGAAGCAAGGCATGATCAAGGGTCATGCCAACTACCGTGACAGGCGCACCTGGTGCAATGGTGGTGCCAGAAACAGAAAACGCCACCGAAGTTGCGCCTAACACGATGCCCGTAGACGCCGTCAGCATGGCGCTGCTCTTCACGCCGGCAGAAGACATCAGCAAGGTCGTGGTGCCGACGGCGTTGGCCGCCAGGTCGTAGACAGTCCCGTAGGTGCTCCCGCCGCTTGTGGTGAGAAACACGCATAGCGTATTGCTCAACTTGATCACGCCGGCAGGTACATGCGTATTTCCACCGGAGAGAGGCGCATTGCTGGCTTGCCAGAATAGCGGCGACAGGTTAGCGCTCCATTCACCTGGTCTGCGCCATTGGGATCGAAGGTCAGCGAGGATCGCGTCGCCTTGATCCAGCCGCTGAAGCCGTTGCCTAGCGCAACAACTGAATCGGCCGTCAGCGTCCCTGGTGCGGCCCCAGTGTATTTCAGCAGGTTGTTTTGATCGGCCGCCGTGATGTTGTATCCGGTGTTGACCGAAGTCACATAGCTGGCCAGCGACGGTATCGGCGCGGACAGGCTGACCGTCCAGGCCGAGAACGTGCCAGCCCCTTTGACGACGGTTACGCTGAGCTGCAATGCGCCGGTCGCGCTGTCGTAGCTCTTTACGGAGCCAGCCATCTGTATCTGTGGCGTCGGGGTATTGGCGACCACATACCAGGCACCGACGGGAATGGTCTTGTTGGGCTGGATGAACAGATTCTGTATGCCCAGGCCCAGGGTCAAAGGCGTGACAGAGGTCGCACTGGTGCCGGGAGACGCTACGGCCGCAGCGGCTGCGGCCGTGGCAATGTTTGCCTGGGCGGTGGCCAAACCCACTTGCGTCGTTGCGACGACGACCTTGGCCGACGTGTCGGTGACCACGTCCGACAGCATAGGTAGCAGGTGGTCACGGAAGCCGCCGTTGTTCATGTCGTTGTCGGAGCTGCCATCGTCCGAATAGTGGTTTCCATTGACAGCAAAATTTGTCATCGTAGTTCCTTCATTGGTAGTGCTTGGGTAATGGGATTCATCAAATCAACTCTTCCACTTCAAACGGCGTGCCGTAGCGCTGGAAGCTCGCCTTGGTGAGCGGCGACGTCTGGCGCAGCCGGCAGATAAACGACTGCCGCAGCATGTTCAGCGCATCGGTAGGATTGCTCACCACCAGCAGCTCGCCGTCGACGCCCAGCAACCGCTGCATCTCAAATATCTTCGACAGCGCCTCATCTGACGTCAGATTGGACAGCGTGAAGCGATGCACGCGCATGCCGGCACGGCGGTCAAAGTACGGGGTTCCGCTTAAGGCGCGGGTGATCTTGGTCGCGGTGAACTCCCATGCCAGCGAATTGCCGTAGTCCATATTGAGGGCCGGTTGCCAGCCCGCTGCCAGGAACAGGCGGCCGAACTCTAGATAGCCGGCCGGATTGACCTGGTCGTCGAATTCGATGCGGATATAGCGCGCCAGGAAGATGCGCGGTAATTGCACGTACAACAGGCCGGGATAGCCGGCGCGGTCACTGTCGGAGACGGTGCCTTCCCAGAAATTATTGTCTTCCCATTCCAGCGATTCTGGGGTGAACAGGATAGGCCAGGCCTTGATCCAGCCGGAGTCATAGTCGCAGGTGGGGAAGCCGGCCACGTTGGACAGCCGCACCCGCCATTTCGCGCTGGTCGTCAGGTTGTGGCGGACGATGGCTGCGATAGTCAGCTTGCTGGCCCGGCCCAGGTCGATATCGAACGTGGTGCTGGCCAGCGCGCAGCTGGCGGTGCGGGCGACCCGCGACTGCCGCCTGTCCTGCAGCCTGGTCAGCGCAATTTGCCAAGCGCCGCCGCTCAGCGAGGCGCTGTCGGCGATGTTGGGATAAGCCAGTAATACGTTTGATGCGTGTGCCACGTTAGCCCCACAGAGTAAGTTTTGCGATGCCGTAGTCAGCACCGGTGTCCAGGCCGATGACCAGCAGCGGTTTGCCATACAGGTTGTAGCGGTTGGTCTGCAGCGCCACGATGCTGCCCAGGTCGGCGGCCCCGAGTTCGGTCAGCGGGATCTCGACATTCAAGGTCAGCCGGCGCGCACCATACAGCACCAGTTGCCGGTTGCATTCGACAATGGCGTCGGCTTCGTTGATCAACTGCGTGACGAAGGTCAGTTCTTGCGCGGCCGGCCAGGCTGTTTGTATGCTGGTATCCGTTTTTTCCGCCTGGCGGTACTCCTGCGCCAGCCAGGCCTTGCGCGCCTCGGTGGCGCTGCCGGCCGGCTGCTGCGTCACTGAGTAGTTGCGGCCGTACTGCAGGATCGCGTGCCAGGCGGGGATACCGGCTTCCTGGATGGCCAGGTTGTTGAAGGCATCCTCGCCCCAGGTAGCGATCGGCGTACCTGCAGGCGCGATCACGCGGCCCATGCGCAGCTTGTTGTTGCGGTCGAAGATGTACCAGGCGCCCACTCCTGCGGCGAGTTGATCCATCAATTCCTGGCCGGTGGTTTCTGCATCGGCCCAGACGCCGCAGGCAGCGCTGTTGGCTGCATTCAACGCGGCGACGTCGGTGACATTGATGTCGCCAAGTGGAATGCCGGCATCCATCGCCACCGCTTGCATCAGGCTGGCCGCCCTGGTCTCGGCAGCGGATACGTCGGCGGTAACGACGCCGACGGGGCTGCTGCCGAGCCGGAAATAGCCTTGCCAGACGCGAAAGCCGCCGGCCGCTGGCGCATTGTTGACCATGTCATCCAGGCTGACATAGTCCGCACCCCTGGTCAGATTGACGCCGTTGTCGTACACGGCTGAGACGGGCGTATTCAGGTCGGATACCTGGAATATCAACTTGGAGGTGTTGACCCGCTTGGCCGAGACGTTCAGCACGCCGCCATAGACACGCGGCTTGTATTGGCCCTTGAGGTCGTCCTTGGTGCCTTCGACGCCGAGCGGCAGCACGTTGTCGCCCGCATACTTGGGCCGCACCAGCTTCTTTGCCAGGTCGGCCATGCGGTCGTGCAACACGATGCTGATGTGTCCTTCCGGTGCTTTGAAGTCGTCCATGGTGCCGGTCATGACCACGGTCCAGGTACTGAACGGCGTGCCAATTATCCCGCTCCGCACTTCAAACAGGCGACCGCCGACCGCGTAATCCGTTAGCAGCACGTCCAGCGCGCCGTCTTCATTGACCAGGCTGATTTCACCTGGCGATGACTTCGATGCGCCATAGGTCGCCGCCCGGTCGAATAGGGTGCGCGCCAGGCGCGGCGCTTCGGACAGGCGCGGCTCAAAATAGGTGTTTGCGGGTGTGTCGCTCGGCGAAGTAGTAAAGCCGTCGTCCGCATAGGTCAGGGATTCGACCATGCCGGTGGACAGCCGGTAGGCGGCAATAGTGACGGCCACTGTCATGCCGCCTCCAGTACATTACGCACGCTCTTGACCGCCGTGGTCTGCTTGGCCATGTCTTCGCGGTTGGCGATATACTGCCGCTCGCCTTGTTCCAGTTGCGCGACGCCCACCAACACCAAGCGCTCTTCCAATTGGCCTATGCGGCCGTTCAGGCGTCGGACCTCCGCGATCAGCTCACGATTGTCACTGTTCGTCTGGCCAGCGCCGAGGCTGATCAACGGCAGGTTGTTGAACTTGATCGCCTCGGCGGCCGTCAAGACCCGCTCGCCCCGGTGCAGCTCGGCGCGGTAGCCATCAAAGGGCACATAGTTCAGGCCATCGGCATGGGAACCATCGACAGCGGAGCCGACTTTTGGATGTTTGCCGGCATCGTATTGATCCTGGATGTCTTGCCAATACTTTGCAGTGTGCCCAGTCGAGAGCAGCCAGGATTCCGCTTCCGACTTGCCGGTCAATTTGGCGACGCGGGCAACGTTTTCGGTTAAGTTGTCGAAGTGGTTTGCACCGTCGGCAAAGTAGTAGGCATCGTCGCCATATTTCGACCCGTATTCGGAGACGCCGGCCAAAGCCTTATCGAAGCCGGCGTTGCCGGTATTGATCGGCGTACCAGTCATTGCGTTGGTGTATCCGCCGGAGCCGCCTGCAGTAGCTACCCCGTTCTTGGCATTGAAGTAGGCTATTAGCGCATCGCGTACCGACAACACGCTGTTATTCACGTCCAGGATGCCCTTGACCGTGTCATTCAATACGTTCAACTGGCTTTGCGCGATGGACACCTGGCGGTCGGCCGCCGATGCGGCGTTGCTCAGTGCGGTCTGCACCTTGTTGAAGTCGTCGACGTAGCCCTGGTTGCTGGCGTTGTACGCATGCGAGGCATCCAGGAACTGCTGGGCCATGCCCTGCAGGTTGCCCATCGCGGTAGGATCGCCGGCCAGCGCCAGCGCATAGGTTTTGTCGAATTGCGCCTTGGTTTCGGCATACTTTTGCTCAGGCGACAGTGTGGACAGGTTGCCGGTCAGCAGGGAATCCTTGAATTGCCTGATCGACGCCGAGAACTGCGACCATTTGTCGATCACCGACTGGATGGCGCTGGCTTCCCGGTTATAGGCGTCGGACAGCGCGCTGCGCGCCGTATCCAGTTCCTGGTTGGCTTTGTCCAGCGCGGCCTTGGCTGCATCCTGCGACGCTTTGGCGGCTTCGGCGGCGCGGTCAGTCACGCTGGCAAATGCACCTGACACGGCCATCAGCGCCATATACAAGGTTTTGTTGCCGTCCGCAGCCTCGGACGTGCCAGTGGCCAGGTTGCCGATCTGGGTCACCAAATCCTTGAACCCTTCCTTGGTCGTCGGCATATCGACGCCCAGCTTTTTAAAGGTGGCCGCCAGGTTCTGCTGATCCAGCGCCAGTTTCTCGCTGTCGGAATAGATGTTTTGCACGTAGCCGTTGACGGCGGTATTCATCGCCTCGACGCCGCCGAACACCTGGGCCAGCTTATAGGCAGCATCGGCACCCTTCAGGCCGACATCGAAGATATTCACGCCGACCGCCTGCAGGATGGGATTGACCGCGTCCAGGTTGAACGCCAGCCGGGCCAGCGTGCTGGACGCGGTTTCGCCGGCCAGCGAGAACTTGCTCAGCTCGGGCACCAGGGTAGCCGCGATCTTGTCGGACACGCCCTGGAGCGCCGCCAGCATGTTGGATTGCGTCACAGCGTTGTCGCTGCTCAGCGCAAAATTAATTTCGTCGGTGCGGTCCTTGACGGCGTCAGCGTTAAATCCTAACGCCTTGGCGTAGTCGGCGTTGCTGGTTTTGAGCTTGTCATAGGCATCATTCAAGGTCTTGAGGAAAGCCTTGTTTGCGTCAATATTGGCACTGTCGGTATAGGTGCCGCTGTCTATCGTGGTCTTGCTGTCGGCCAGCTTGTATTTCCAGGTACCGGAACTGTCGCCGTGAAACCAGCCGCCGTCCTTCTTCCAGGAGACGTCCCGCGTTAGGTCGTCGGTGCCCAGGTGGCCGGATATCGCCGACCCGGTCATTTCACGGTCGCCGCCGCCTCCGAACTTGGCAGCGACGATGGCCGCCAGCGCGATCCAGCCCGCAACCGGGATGGAACCCAAGACTGAAGTGATACCGGCCATGCCGCCCGCACCGGTTGCACCAGCTGCGGCGGTGGCGCTAAGACCGGCGGTGCCAAATTCTGCGGTCTGCGCCGCCAGCATCGCTGCCTGGGAGCCGACCCCGAACGAGGTCAAGCCAGGTACGGCAGCAGCGTATCCGGCGGCAGAAAGCGTTGAGGAACCGAACAAAGCGCCAGCGCCAGTCAGCAGGTTGCCGGCATTCATGCCCAGGTTCGCTAAACTGTTATAGGTGCTGTAACCGTTAGTCGCCAAGCCTAGCGCGTTGCCGGCCGCTCCCTGGGCGCTGCCCGCACCTGGGCTGATGATCGATGCGCCGACATTGGAGATGAAATTGATGGGCACGCTCAGCACCAGGCGCGCAAACCATGATTTGACGTCCTGGATCAGTTTCTTGATGGCAGAGTCGCCACCCCGGCCGATGGCCTCGTACAGGCCGTCGGCGATGGACTTATTGGCCTGCTGCCAGGCATCCTCGTATTTCTTGGCCTGGGCCAGCAAGGCAGCGTTAGATTCCTTGGTGCCTTCGGCATTGGCGATCCTGTGCCGCAGGTCGGATATCTTGGTCAGGTATTCGATAATCGCCTGGCTGCTGGCCAATTCCCCTGCAGAAGCTCCGTTCAGCGTCTGTAGCGCCAGGTTCTGCTGGGCCGCCGCCAGGGCGGCATCGATGCGTGCCGCTTCTTCATTCTGCAACACCGAGTTGGCGACGTTCCTGACCTTGGTAGACGCTTCGATTTTCTCGGCCTCTTGCTGCAGACCGGAAACATACTTGTTCATCGCGTCGGTCGAATCCTGGGCCACTTTCTGGGCGCGCAGGGATTCTTCGGCGTTAAAGAACTTTAGGTGATCCTGGTAGGCGCTCTCGGCCGCCAGCTTCTTGCCGGTGATGTCGGCGATCTGGCCGGCGTTCTTGGCTTGCTCGTCGGCGGTCTTGGCGTGGTAGCTCTTCAGCGTCGCCAGGTCGCGGTTGTAGCCTGCAATTTGGGCCTGTTCCAGCGCCAGCGCCTGGTCGCGCTTTTCCTTGTAATACTGGTCGTCCGTAGTCTGGCCGAACTTGTGATAAAGGTCGGACAGCCTGCCCATCTCGTCATACTTGCGCTTTTCCTCGGCGATGGCCGCCTGGTTGTCGCGCATCGCATTGGCCAGCTCGGAGGCGCGGGCGTCGCTGCCTTTTTGCTGGTAGTTCTTGATGATGCCGTCGACGATCTTGTCATACTGGCCGCCGCTGACCTGGTCGTCGACAATGTTGACGCCATACAGCAGCGGTGAATCCGGGTTCGCGGCCAGCAGGTTGATGAAGTCGCGCTTGACCTTGGCCAGCTCCCTGGCTTTTTGGCTGTTCTTGTCGTACTGGCCTATCGCCTTTTCTATGTCCTGGTAGGCGCTATTGCCTTTGGCCTGGATGTCTTTTAACTGTTTGTCTTGCTCGGTCTGCTTGGCCTGGCCCTCCAGGTTGTTGACCAGCTCCGAAAGGTACAATGGGTTTCATCAATTGCACCGCTGCTCCATGCATGTTGAACTCGCC
>JAZJYH010000142.1:0-22683 GCA_040390485.1 Pseudomonadota bacterium | reverse complement strand
CCTATTTTACCCAATGCAGCGTTTTTTTCTAGCGCCCATTCGAGCTCGTTTGCAGCACCATGGCCAACTCGGCCGTCATCTGCTGCACCAGCTCCGGCCGCCCATGCAGCGCCGCCGGCGTGTTTTGCAGCTGGCTGACGCGCCATAGTCCGTCACGCAAGCGTGCGACGACGGTTTGCACCGCATTGAGCGCCGGATTCAATACCGACTGTCCCGGCGGCACCATGCCGACTATCGCGTTTAAGAGCGCCACTTCTGGCGTCAGCAGGCGGATTTCCTTCAGCTTGTGCACAAAGGGCGGGGTCGGGTGCTGCGCAAAGATCTGCTGCAGCACGGAACTGATTTCAGCCTGGCCGCGCATCTGGCTGCCGTCAAAGCCTATGCTGAGGCCGTCAGCCTCGAACTGCGCCGCCATCAATGCGGCATCGCGCTGGTTCCAGCCCTCCAGCAGGCGCAGGTAGAGTGCATAGACCTGCTGTTCAGTGTGTCCCATGATTGCCCCCTTTGCGATGATAGATCAGATGTCTTCGGCACAACACCCATTGTAAGCCCGCGGACCGGCGCTTACATATCGTCACCGGGTTTTCTTGCCGACCGTCTATAATCAAGATAGGGAATCGGCCCCTGCGCGGACCTACTTTTAATGGAGAAAATGATGCAAGCGCTTCATGCCCATGCCGGCAAAAAAACCATCGCAAGCGGGAAAATCGGCAAGCTGGCAGCGGCGACGCTGGCGGCCGTCTTGCTGTGTGCCTGCGGCACTGCGCCTCTGTCTTTCCTGGACGGCAGGCTCAGGCCCAGTTCCAAGATACAGTTCAACGTCTACAGCGTCAGGGTGATCTCGGTGGACGGGGACTTCTCGCTGCAAAATCCGCGCCAGATAGCACCGGGCCTGCATACGCTGGTGGTCAACGCCGCCCCCGGGCCCGGTGCGCGCAATGTCGGGCAAAAAAACTTTACTTTCAATGTCGAACCCTGCACCCGCTACTACCTGGCGGCCAAGCGGCCATCCGCGATGAGCGCGGACTGGGACCTGATGGTCGCGGAAAAGGAAATCGTGAGCGGCTGCGATCCTGAAAAAGAGTTGGTAAAAAGCAAAAATGACAAGTCGGCCCAATTGAAAACCGGCTGATCGCCGCCTGCGTGATAGTATCCATAGGCTTGCCGTCGCCTGTTGTTTTTATTCGGTCCCGGCAAGCATTTCTGCATGCCATCCTTGTTCCCTTAACCACTGCCACGCTGCCAGAGTATAATTTTTTGCATGAATAGAGTCGAAGCCTTCAAAAGCATAGCGGAACAAGCCAGTCGTGGAGAATTGATCTTCCCGACCAATGTCAGCGCCTCGCTCAAAATCCAGAAAGCCATCGACGATCCCGACTGCAGCCTGGAGACGGCCAGCAAGCTGATCCTGTCCGAGCCCCTGCTGGCGGCTCGCGTGGTCTCGATCGCCAATTCGGTGGCCTACAACCGCTTCGGCGGCGTCGTCACCAATGTCCGCACCGCCATTCCGCTGCTGGGTTTCCGCACCCTGCATTCCATCGTCGCGGCGGTCGTGATACGCCAGATCAGCGGCATGATCATCGACCCGGGGCTGAGCGCCAAGGCGCAGAAACTATGGGAGCATACCGCCCATGTGGCGGCGCTGGCGCACGTGATTGCGCGCCGGGTCAGCCATGTGGACCCGGACACCGCCATGTTTGCCGGCGTCGTGCACGAGGTCAGCGGCTTTTACCTGCTGTCGCGCGCCGATCATTTCCCCGGCCTGCTGGACGGCGAGCTGGAAGAAGCCGCCGCCACCTTTGAAGCGACGATAGGCCGGGCGGTGCTGACCAAGCTGATGATACCCAAGCCAGTATCGGTCGCGGTCGAGTCGCTCTGGTACGGCTTGCGCGTGATGCCGCCGGAAACCCTGGGCGATACGCTGATACTGGCCAATGACCTGGCCAAGGTGGCTTCGCCGCTGGATCTGCGTTCGCCGGCGACGCTGCAGCAGGAAGCCTCGGAAATCGATTTTGCCATCGGCGACGGCACGCTGGCCAGCATCCTGGAAGAATCCGCGGAAGAAGTGCGCTCGCTGACCGCGGCATTGCTGGGCTGAGCCCGTTGCGCCACCCCTGAGATAGCCGCCCGGTTCAGGGGCCGGCTTCGAACTCTTCTTCGGCCGGTATCTTGTGCGGCGCCTCGCGCGGCAGCGCCAGCTCAAAGCGCGTCCCGCGGCCCGCTTCGCTATGCACGCTGATGCTGCCCCCCAGCACCCGGGTCACCAGGTTATACACGATGTTCAAACCCAGCCCGCTGCCGCCATGTCCCAGTTTGGTGGTGAAGAAAGGGTCGAACACGCGGCCCAGGTTGGCGTCAGGGATGCCTCGTCCATTGTCGCTGAACTGCAGCCGGATGCTGTCCCCGCCACGGTGATCGGCATTTGCATCCGCTGCAAGGCCGATATGGATTTCGCCGCCGACCAGCTGTTCGAAGCCGTGCGCAATCGCATTGGTGGTCAGGTTGGTGATGACCTGCGTCACCGGGCCCGGATAACTATCCAGGATCAGCCCCTCCGGCAGCGCATTCACGAAGCGGCAGCCGGCCTTGTTCAGCATCGGGCTGAGCGTTATCTGGGTCTCGTGTACGGTTTCCCTGAGGTCAAACAGGCGGCGCTGGTCGCTGCTCTGGTCCACCGCGATCTGTTTGAAGCTGTGCACGAGCTCGGCCGCCCGCTTCAGGTTGCGCTGCAGGATCTGGGTGCCATCCCTCAACGTGCCCAGGAAATTGTTCAATACGCTGCGCCGCAAGCCGGTCTTCAATTGCTCTTCAAACTGGATTTGCTGGGTCTCTACGGTGCTGGCTATCAGCACGCAATTTCCTATCGGCGTATTCAGCTCATGCGATACACCGGCCACCAGGGCGCCCAGCGCCGACAGTTTTTCGCTCTGCACCAGCTGCGCCTGGGTCTCGCGCAGGCGTTGCAGGATGGTGGACATCTCTTCATTGGCCTGCTCCAACTCATGCGTGCGCACGATGATTTTTTCTTCCAGGTCGCGGTTGGCCTCTTCCAGCGTATTCCTGGCGTCCAGCAGCAATAGGCGCATGTGCTCCTGCGCCTCGGTCAGGTGCACGATCTCGCGGAAGCGGGCATCCACGCTGACCGGCTGGTCCAGCTGCATGCCGCCTATGCGGGTGCTTTCCTGCGCCAGTTGCTGCAGGGGCTGTTTGACGCAATTCACGATATGCTGCGCGATCAGGTAGCTGATCGCAACGACTGCCAGCAGCGCCAGCAGGGCGGAAGCGATCAGGCGCCGGGAGATGGAAGAAAAATCCGCCGCCGGTGCGATCGCGACGATCGCCAGCGTTTGCTTGCCCACCTTCAGCGGCCGCACCGAGCCTATCCAGCTTTCGCCGTCGCCGCCGTCGAAGCGTACCGTCCTGGCCCCGTTGCTCTCCTCGTTTTTCCACAGCTCCAGCGCGGTCTGTATCTTGCCCAGGCCTAGCTCGCCGGGGGTTTTCAATATATGCAGGCGCAGGGCATCGTCATTCGCAAAGGCCGGCAAGCGCGGCAAGCCTATCATCTTGCCGTCTTCGGTCAGCAAGCTGATATAGCCGGATTTGCCGATAGGGATGGTGCGGGTCAGGCGCGAAATATCGGCCAGCGTGATATCGAAATCGATCACGTGGGCGATACTGGAATTGGGATTGCGCCAGCGGGCCGAGGCCGAAATCGCGGCCTCGCCGGTGGACACCAGCACATACGGCTGCGACCAGTGGATGTCGTCCAGGGTTTTGCCGGCGCTCGCCCCCAGGAACCAGGGGCGCAGGCGCGGGTCGTAGTCGCGCTCTTTCCATTCGGTGTCGGGCGGATGGCCGTCTTTCCAATCCAGCCATTGCTGGCGCCGGCCCCATTCTTCGACCCGGGTCAGGCGGTTCTTCCAGCCGTTGGGCATCTTGATCAGCAGGATTTCCTCGCCCAGCTGGTTGGCAGTCACCACGGAAGAGATAAACGGCGCAGTGCGCACCACCGACACCATCAGGCGGTTGAAACCGTCCACGTCTTTTTCATTATACAAGCCGCTCGCGCCCCAGGCCTGGCTCTGCCGCAAGATGCGCTCCACCGGCCTGAACTGCGCCTCCAGCTTGTCTTCCACCTTCTGGATGGCTTCGGCCTGGGTGGCCTCGGCCAGGGCCTCGACCAGCGGCCGCTCATGCAGAAAATAAAATAGCGGGGCGACGATCGCCGCCAACAACAGCACCAAGCCAACGATCTGCAAGGTCAGTTGCCAGCTCAGGCTGGGCAAAGGCCTCTGTCGTTTCAACAACATCGATCTATTCCCTCCTAAAAATTCGACCGAGACTATTGGGGTCCATAGCCGTGTGTGATTGATAATACTATGCTACAGAACGGCGCCACGGGAAAGATAAGTTGAAGGAAAGGGAACAAACAGGGGCCGGCCTGTTGCCGGCGAGGCGGCTAATAGTGCGGCGGCCTCTCATCCGGCGGGCGCTGCCCGGCAGAACTGGCCGCGATCGCCGCCATATCCTTGAGGCGTCCGGCCAGCGCGGTACACAGCGCTTCCAGTTCATCCAGTTTTTTTTGCTGGCGATAGACGGTCTGGTTCAGGCTTTCCAGCAGGTCTTCCTGCAGGGCGATCTTGATTTCCATATTGACCAGGCGGTCTTCTTCGGGGGTATTCAATTCTTGCTCTCCACTGTGACTGGCGATTTGCTCCAGCGCAGTATGCCGGACGAATACATGGGATAGTAGCAAAAAACGATACCCAGGATCAGGGTAGTGCCCGCATTGATACCAAAGCCGTTCATGTGGGCCTCTGGCACGCCTCCCGCTGCATATAATTGCAGGAAGCGGTAAGCCATGCGTCCTACGAACAAGCTCATCAAGCCCATGCCGATATAAAAGTTGGGCGTATATGACAATCCTTCTGGCGTGGACTCGAACTTGGTCAGCTTCAATCCCCAGAATGCCAGCGCCACGCCGGCCACACCGCCGGCCAGCAGGCATTCGAAGGCCAGGCTGTCCTTCAACGCCGCCATGCCGATCAGGATGAACAGCAAGGGAAACAGCAGCATGGACGCCCATAGCCTGCCGGCGCGCGGGGTTTGCTTGCCGACCAGCTTGCGGTAGCGCGAATACAGCCGCCAACCGACCAGGGGCACCAGCAGTACCGGCAATAAAGAGGATACGACCATGAAATCTCCTAAAGGGAAGCGCGCCGGCTGGAAATTTTTCCGGTTTAACGATGGCTTGCGCAAATAAGCGGCCATCTTATCAGATGGCCTGGATACTGAATGAATTCGGTGTTGGATGCTGCGAGAAGTGTGGCGCAAGAACTCCACTTTGACGGTATAGGCAAATGCTGCCGGCGCCCGGTTTGCTTCTTCATCCTTAGCCAATCTCGTGAATCGGCCCATGCGGCGCCTGGCGCCCGGCAATGATGAAGAAGTATGCGCTTTACTATGTCTGCTTGTTGCTGGCTGAACTGTATTTCACTACTGCTGACTGGCTTGCGTGCGGCTTAACCGGCTTTATGTGCAGAGCGCAGGGCTTGCCTGGCGATGGTGTTTTGCAAGCGCAGCTCTTCTTCCAGCATGGCTTGCTTTTGTTCTGCAGTCAAACGCCTGGCGCTGAGCACCACGGTTTGCACGTCGCCTTGCTGCATGTCGTAGGCCAGCTTTTCATCTGCCGTCATGCGTTTTGCAGTGATGGTGACGGTGGCGACCTGGCCTGCTGCGGCTTGCACGCTGGCGGCATTATGGTAAGCGCAGCCGGTGGCAAACACGGCGCCGAGCACGGCGGTGGCGAAGATGACGCCGGCCTGGAATTTATTCACGGTTTTCATTTTTATTTCCTTTCAGTTTAGTGCAGCGATGGCGGTGCTGCGATGGTGCTACTTTAGGCAAAGCTTCCCGCGCTTGCCAGCGCGATGCGATGAAATGCGCAAATGCAGGGATGAAGATGGAATTAGGCCCGCCAGAACGCGGCGGGCAACAATACCAGCGGCGCCAGAAACGGCGCTGTGGTATGCCGCTCGCGACGGCTGGCCGGGGCCAGCCCGGGGCGTACGGGGAGGGCAAGCGCCTGCCCGGGCTGACTGGTATCAGGCCGCACCTGCCCTGCAGAAAAACCTGTTGACCGGGGACGGCGATACCAGCATGCTTTTGCTCTCTCATGGACAGACGCGCAGGGGCAGACAAGATGGCGGCAGCACAGCAGAGCAGGCTTAGTAATTATATGTATCGGGCGCTTGCGCTCGGCATCGCCATGCTGTTGGCGGGCCAGTCAGCCCAGGCAAACCCGGCGGCCAGCCCCCGGCACGTCGTGATAGGCTATTACCTGCTGGAAAAAGAGCAGATCAATCATTATGCGGAAGACGGCGTCCCCTTTCCGATCTCCGCGATTACGCCGGAAAAAGCGGCGATGTTGACCCACATTAACTATTCCTTCCAGAACCTGGATGCCGCCGGCCAATGCGCGCTGGAGCCCGGCACCGATCCGGCCAAGGCGGCCGCAGTGTTTTCCAGGCTGAACCAGCTGAAACGCCATAACCGGGATTTGCGCATCCTGTTTTCCCTCGGCGGCTGGGCCTACACCAATGACGACAGCCCGACTGCAGCCCGCTATCGCGAGGCCGCGTCGAGCGCGGCCAAACGCAGGCAGATGGCGGCCTCCTGCATACGCTTCATGAAACGTTACGGCTTTGACGGCATAGACATAGACTGGGAATATCCGCGCCAGCAGGATGCAGGGAATTTTGTCGCCTTGCTGACCGAGATCAGGCAGCAATTGAATGTGGAAAACCGGCGGCGCCGGCTCAAATACCAATTGACGATAGCCGGCGCCGGCGGCGCCTTCAACCTGGCGCGCTATTACCTGCAATTGCCGCAGATTGCCGCCCAGGTGGACTACATCAACCTGATGAGCTATGACTTGAACGGCGCCTGGCAAAAGCAGACCGACCACAATGCCCATTTGTTCGGCGACAGCCGCGAAGCCCTGTATGACAATCCGCTGCGTGACTTGCCGTTCCGCCCGGCGCTGACACCGGCCGAACTGCAGCACCGCTTCCCTTCGCCGTTTGCCTTGACGGTCGATGCCGCGGTACAGCAATACCTGCAAGCCGGCGTGCCGGCCGCCAAGCTGGTGCTGGGCCTGCCTTTCTACGGGCGCGCCTATTTTGAAGTCGGCAGCGCCAACCAGGGTCTGTACCAGGGCTTTGTGACGCCGGCCGGCGACGACTATCACGGCGATGCCGGCCTGCTGTATGGCTGCACCGCCTGCGCGCAGCGCGGCGATCCGCGCACGCCGGGCTATGACGACATCCAGAAATTATTGAGTGCGGACCTCGGCTACCAGCGCTACTTCAGCAGCGACAGCAAGGTGCCCTGGCTGTACCACCCCGGCAAGCAGATCTTTGTCAGCTATGACGATCCCGAGTCTTTCCGCTATAAGCTCAAATACCTGAAACAGCAGGGCCTGGCCGGTGCGATGTTCTGGCACCTGGGCCAGGACGACGCCAAGGGCAGCCTGCTGCGCACGCTGCACCAGGGTTTGAATGACCCTGCGTATTGCGACGCCGAGCTGAACTTGGGCGGCGGATTACATTATGGGAAAGAGCTAGCGCAGCCAGAGGCGGCCGCGCCGGCGCCGGGAAAATGCCCGCGCCCCCTGCACCAATAGGGCTTAGGAATAGGGCTTAGGCGTAGCTGTCGATCTTGCGGCGGTTAGCCTGCGCCTGATCGCCGGCACTGTACGCGGCCGTCAGCTTGTCCTGTTGCTGCTGTGCCTGTTGCTGCTGCAACTCGGCCGCGGCTTGCTGTTCCATCTGCCTGGCCTGGGCCGCGATGGCCAGGTCGGGGCCGGAGGGATCGGCCGGGGCCAGGGCCGCCGCCTGTATGGTCTTGGCACGCGCTATCGTGTCTTGCGGCGTGCGCCCCGGCGAGACGTCGATATGCACCTCGCCGCCCACCGCATAGCTGACCCCGTCCGGCCCCTTTTGATAGGAATAGGAGGGGCCGCTGGTGGCCAGGCCGCCGGCCGCGGCCAGATGCGCCTGCTCATGATCCCTGACCTGGCGATCGCGCGCCTGCAGCTTGCGCAATTGGTCCAGCGCCTCATCGCTGAGTTTTACCGTCGCCCCTGCGGCGGCAGGCTGGGCCTGCGGGGCGATGCCGGAGCTGCCGTTTTTATCCGCCGCTACGGCAGGCGCACCCAAACTGCCGGCCGGCTGCCCGCCGATGCCGGCGGCATCGTAGCCGGCAACGGCGCTGGCAATTGGGCTGGTGCTGGTAACCGCGGCGGGAATCGTCAGGCTCATGGGTGCGCGTATGGCGGGCAGAAGTCCTCATAGTAGTCTGCCGGCCCGGTGAATAAAAGGAAGATGCTCTCTTGTTACAGTATTTTGTTGCTTTTAATCAGCAATGCCGCCCACTTGCAGGAAGATAGCGCCTAGATGACGTTTTTTTCCAGTAAGGGCCGATTCTCCTGTAGGCGATGCGCCGCCAGCGGCGACAAGTCCAGGCTGGTGTAGCCGCCGTCGGCTATCCACTCGGCCAGCCCGCGCCCGACCGCCGGCGCTTGCTGCAGGCCATGGCCGCTGAAACCGTTCGCCAGCAACAGGTTTGCCAGGGCCGGATGCGGGCCCAGTATCGCATTCTGGTCGAAAGTATTGTATTCGTAGTAGCCGGCCCAGGCGCGCTGCAGGCGTAGCGCCTCGAAGCCCGGCACCCGCTGCGCCAGCGCCGGCCAGGCTAGCTCAAACAAGGCGTAGTCCACGTCCAGCGGCACGTCGTCATCATCCTGCAGGGGCGGCAAGCCGCAAATCCAGTAGGTGCCCTCCGGGCGGAACCATAGGCCGCTGGGGTCGATCACCAGCGGACAAGCGGGGGTCTGCGCCGGGCTGGAAAATACGAACACGCAACGCTTGCGTCCAACCACCGGCAAATCGAAACCGGTGCCGGCCAGCAGCGGCCGGGCCCAGGCGCCTGCCGCATTCACGGCCCAGTCGCAAGCCAGTTGCGAGCCATCCTGCAGGCGCACCGCACCGACCCGCTGGCCGTCGTGCACCAGGCCACTAGCCTGCGCCGTCAGGTATTGCACGCCCAGGCTGCGGGCCTTGTGGCGAAAGGCCATCAGCAAGCCGTAGCCGTCAAACCAGCCCTCGCCGGACAGGCCCAGCGAGGCCAGCGCCAGGTCGGCGGTGTGCAGCCACGGGAACCGGCTTTGCAGGGTGGCGGGGTCGAGCAAGGCGACGTCGACGCCGTGCTGTTTTTGGATCGCGTGCTTGTCGCGCAGCGCCTGCTCGCCGGCCCCGGTCGCCAGGTACAGGTAGCCCTTTTCGGTCAGGGCCAGGTCCGGCGTCACGCCGTCTACTGCCAGGTGTTGCGGCAACTCGCGCAGGAAGCCTATGCCGAACTGCGACATCGCGATATTCACCGGCGCCGAAAACTGCTGGCGTATCGAACTCGCGGACAACGCCGAAGACGCTTGCGCATAGCTGGGGTCGCGCTCGACGACGGTCACGCTGCCGGCAAAGCGCGGGTGCACCGCCAGGAAATAGGCCAGCGCACTGCCCATCACGCCGCCGCCGATGATGACTACCTGCTGTTTGCGCATCTTTGCTTTCTGTTGTATGCCTGAGGGCTATGCTAGCGCGTCCTGCAAAGCTTGTACAATCAGCGCATCGCGACCACGCAGAGATATCAGCGAGTGGTATCAGTATCGCATCGACATCACACATCACATCGATAAAGGAGACCAAGATGGCGGTAATAGGACCGGATGTCAGCCTGCACCAGGCGGCATATGTACACGAATCGGCTTACCTGTACGGCAAGGTGAGCGTGCATGAAAATGCCTCGATCTGGATCCACGTGGCGGCGCGCGCCGAGCACCAGGAAATCGTGATCGGCGCGTATACCAATATCCAGGATTTCGTGATGCTGCACGTGGGCGACCAGACCCCGACCATCATAGGCAGCCATTGCTCGATCACCCACCACTGCACGATACACGGCTGCAGCATAGGCGACAACTGCCTGATAGGCATCAACTCCACCATCATGGACGGCTGCGTGATCGGCGACAACAGCATCATCGCCGGCCATACTTTCCTGAAAGAGGGCACACTGATACCGCCCAACTCCATCGTGATGGGGACCCCGGGAAAAGTCATCCGCACCCAAAATAATTATGTGCGCAACCGCCTGAACGCCTACCTGTATTACCAGAACGCGCTGGCCTTTGCGCAGCAAAATTACCGCGCCTGGGACGGCCCCGAATTTTCGCAGGCGGTCATGCGCGAGATGGCGCAGCTGCAGGCCGAGTTGGCGCAAATCTCGGCGAGCTGAATCCGGGCCGGAGAAAATCCCGCCGGCAAATGCCGGCCGGCGACCGTTGTAAGGCGACCTCGCCCGGCGTTGCTGCATGGCTATTTACGCCAAATTCTGTCAGACTGGCATGCATGCAAGGCCGCCGCTGTGTGGCTGCAAGAGCCGCCATTGAAACCCGGGAGATGCTGTGCGCAAAGCGCTGAACAATTTGTTAAAACGCTGGTTTACACCGCCCGAAGCAGCCGCGCCGACACCGCCGCGGCCCGCGGCCGCAGATGCCCAGCCTGACCAACTGCAGGCAGCGCCCGCACCTCTGCCCGAGGCTCCAGCTGAAACGGCTGCTTCGCTGGAAACCGGGACGGCGCTGGCGCTGGCCGAGACCAAGATCATTGCCGCCGAACAAGAAAGCTTTACCGCCTGGAAACCGCGCGTGGCGCTGGATGCGATCTTTTTCGACTGGCTGATGGGCCATCCCGGCGAAGGCAACAGCATGGACACCGAGCAAGCAGTATTGCAGGCCATGTACGCCTTGCTGGCTTCCGACCTGAATGACGCGGTAGTGGTGCCGCGCGTGCCTACCGTGATCCCGCAATTGCTGAACAGCTTGCGCAACAAGAGCGTGTCGGCCAGCGAATTGGCGCAGCACATCGTCAAGGACGTGGTGCTGGTGGGGGAACTGATCAATGCGGTCAATAGCTCGCTGTACAACCCGGCCGACCGCATCAACAGCCTGGACAAGGCGATCATGATACTGGGCGAAGACGGCTTGCGCCTGCTGATCGCCAAGGTGGCCTTCCGCCCCATCATCAACCTGAACGCCGGCCAGTACACGCGCCGGGCCGCGCCCTACCTGTGGAACCAGTCGGAAAAATGCGCAATCGCCTGCCACCACCTGGCGGGCAACCAGGACCCGTTCCAGGCCTTCCTGACCGGGCTGATGAAAAATGTGGGCCTGATCATCGCCTTTCGCTTGCTGGACCAGGTATGCGAGCAAGCCAAGTTCAAGTATTCACGCAGCTTTGCCTTGGCGTTTACTTCCGCCGCGGCAACGCTGTCCTACCGTATCGCGCAGCGCTGGGGCTTTCCACCGGAAGTAGTGCAGGCCTTGCAACAACAGGCCGGCGGCAGCAAGGCCCCCAACTGGACCCCGCTCGGACATCTGCTGCACACGGCCGACCTGCTGGCCAAGATGCGGGTGCTGGTCAACCAAAACCAGCTGAAATCCAGCGACGAAAACCTGAGGGCGGGCCTGGACCCGCAAGCCATCGCCTGCTTCGACAGCCTGAACCAGATCAACCTGTACGAGCAGGGCGGCTCAGGGAAAACATTGCTGACGGAGTGATACTCCGATCAACCCGATATCAGAATCGATTTAAGATCCGTAGCGAGCGGGCGTCAGCGGGGTCGGTTTCATCCTTAGCAATGAATGCAGACGATTTATTTGGGATGCAGCGCTAGGCGTCGTCGCGACGCAAAGGGCGGGTTCCCTTTGCTAGCGGCGCAACAACGCGATGCGCCCAAATAAGCCGTCCCCCAAGGTTCTAAGCCCAGGCGTCGTAGGAGCCAAAGGTCCACACATAGCCCTCAGGATCGCGGCAGCAATAGCCGCGCCCGCCATAGGGCTTGTCTGCCAGCTCTATCAGGATCTCCGCCCCCTGTTCCAGCGCGTGCGCATAATGGGCGTCCACTTGCTGCACATACACGATGATTTCGCTGGTGCCTATGCCGCCGGCTTCGCGCGGGGTGCGGCACATGTTCGGATAGGGATAGCCCTCAGCCGAAGACAGCATGATGCCGCCGTTGCCGAATACCAGGTGGGCGTGCGTGATCAATCCGTCTTCGCCGGCGACCACCAGCCTGGCCTCAAAGCCCAAGACCCGGCACAGCCACTCTATCGCGACACCGGCGTCGTGATACAACAAGCCGGGAGTGATGCTGGGAGGAGAAGTGTTCATCGCAGGCCCCTATGGTTGGCGGCCGTTTTGGGGAGTGAACCAGGTGCCGCTGCTATCAGTATAGGGAGAAAAATCCCAAGCGTTGAGCGGCACCTTGGCAACATCAGGGATGGGCCATCGCGGCCCCGGCAATACTGCGCATTCAGGCGCAGGCCCTGGCCGGCTAACTCCTGGCCGCCGCCTGGCTGTTCTTGGTCACCAGCTTTTCTGCCGCACTCTGGATATGGCCCTTCAATTCCACGTCGTGGATGCCGTTCGCCAACTCCTTGACCGCCAGGCCTATCAAGAGCTGGTTAACCGGCTGTTTGCCCCACTCGGGGTCTTCCCAGTGGCCATGGAAATAGTTGGTGATATGCAAGATAAAGTCTTTTGCTGTTTTCGATAGCATGATGTACTCCTGTGATGAATGCCATGGGTTGCTTGCGCTGGGCCGCTGTTGCGGCAACCCGGGCGCAACAGCGAAAAACGGCATGGCCCGCCGGGGCCGACGGGGAACCACGGAAAAAGAGGTGGAGGCAGAAGACGATGCTGAAAGGAAAATGCGCTGGAGGACATGGCTGTGCCATGGCGACATCGTCGTTAATTAACAATTAAACATTAGTATTTTGTTAACCAAAGATAGGCGACAAAATCGCAGATGTCAAAAAATTAATTGTAAAACTCTATAGGGAATATTGCCTGGCGCGACTGGCCGGACGGCCGTTCTATACCGGGAAGAAACAGGAGAGATGTTGCCGAGCCGCTAGGCGCTTGCGCTCTGTGGGGACTACCGCCGCAGCAAGCACAGCTGGGTGCTTGCCGGATACTGATGACTGCAGCTTACGATATTGCCGATGAAACGTGTTGCCCTTGTTGCTGATGGTGCCTTCGCAGGCAGATGAGCAGCGGCGCTGCTTATGCTGCCGGCTGGTGATGGCGTGCAGCGCTGGCCTGGATGCGCAAGTCTTCTTGCAGCATCGCCAGTTTCTGTTCTGCCGTCAGGCGCTTGGCGGCAATCACGACCGTTTGTGCGCTGGCGTTTTGCGTGTCGAAGGCGATTTTTTCATCTGTGCTCATGCGCTTGGCTATCATGGTCACGGTTTGTATTTCCGCCGTTGCAGCCTGCTGATATGCTGCGGTGTTGGCAGTATGGTAGGCGCAACCGCTGGCGAATACTGCGGTGAACAGGGCGATTGCCAGGATGGAGCCGGATTTGATCGAGTGTGCTGTTTTCATTTTGTTTTCCTCTGGTGTTGGTTGTTGTTGCTCGTTGTTGCTTATAATCGTTTGCCGATGTATGCACTGTAGACAAAGCCTTCCTTGCTTGCGAGCAGCTTGCGACGAAATGCAAAAAGACGGGTTCAAACGACAAAAAACCCGGCCCAGAATCCAGCGAGCCGACCAAGGATGGCGCCGGTGCGGGCCCGCTTTCCGGCTGGGCGGGCAGCCACAGGCGTACAATACGGCTTTTAGTCGCTAGCCCGCCCTCCGCACCATGACCATCCTGTTATCCACCCTGAACGCCCGCTACGCCCACGCTTCGCTGGGCTTGCGTTACCTGCTTGCCAACATGGGTGAATTGCAGGCGGAAACCCGGCTGCAGGAATTCGTGATCGGCGCCAAGACCACCGACCTGGTTGAGAAACTCTTGTCGCACCAGAAAGCCGGCGAAAAACTGATCGTCGGTTTCGGCGTGTATATCTGGAACATAGAGGAAACCACCAAGCTGGTGGCGATACTCAAGCGTGTCGCGCCGGAAGTGGTGATCGTGCTGGGCGGGCCGGAAGTCTCGTATGAGACCCAGGAGCAAGACATCGTCAAACTGGCCGACTACGTGATTACCGGCTGGGGCGACGTCAGCTTTCCCGAACTGTGCCGGCAAATCCTGCGCGGCCCGCAGCCGCTGATGAAGGTGCATGCTGGCGTGCAGCCGCCGATGGCGCAGATCAAGCTGCCGTACGGCTTGTACACCGACGACGACATTAAAAACCGCACGCTGTACGTGGAAGCCTCGCGCGGCTGCCCGTTCAAGTGCGAATTTTGCCTGTCGGCGCTGGACAAGACCGCCTGGCCCTTCGACATCGAGCTGTTCCTGGCCGAGATGGAGGGCCTGCACGCGCGTGGCGCCAGGCTGTTCAAATTTGTCGACCGCACCTTCAACCTGAACATCAAGACCAGCCTGAAGATCATGCAATTCTTCCTGGACAAGCTGGCGGCCGCTCCGGACGACCCGGTGTTTGCCCACTTCGAGGTGGTGCCCGACCACCTGCCGGATGCGCTGAAGGAGGGGATCAAGAAATTCCCGCCGGGCACGCTGCAGTTTGAGCTGGGCATACAGAGTTTCAATCCCGAGGTGCAGGCACGCATCAGCCGCAAGCAGGATAATGACAAGGCGGCAGAAAACATACGCTGGCTATGCGAACACTCCAGCGCCCACTTGCACGTGGACCTGATCGCCGGTCTGCCCGGCGAGACGGTGGACAGCTTCGCCCAGGGCTTCAACCGGCTGTATGCGCTGAAGCCGCATGAAATCCAGTTCGGCATCCTGAAGCGCCTGCGCGGCACGCCCATCATCCGCCATACGCAAGAACACGGCCTGGTATTCGATCCCCACCCGCCGTACACGATACTGGCCAATAACACGATAGATTTTGCCGCCATGCAAAGGCTGGTGCGCTTTGCCCGCTACTGGGACCTGGTCGCCAACTCGGGACGCTTTGCGCATACGCTGCCGGTGATCCTGGGCGAGACCCCGTTTGAACACTTCATGGCGCTGTCGGACTGGCTGTATGCACGGACCGACGCCACCCACAGGATAGCGCTGGAGAGGCTGGCGGCGCTGGTCGCCGAATGGCTGTGCAGCACCCGGCAGATGGAGCGTGAACAGGTGGCGGCGATGCTCAAGAGCGACTATGCCGGCCAGGCCGTGCACCAGCACGGGCCGGACAAATCGCTGGCCAAAACACCGGGTGCAGGCGGCGAGCGCTCGCCTGCCCAGGCTACGCCTTCGCGGCAGGCCCGGCATATGGCAGCCTGAGCCCCGGCCCGGCGCCGCGGCTATTTCCTGGGGAACAGGATACGGGCAAACTCGCCCGACTTGCGGCCACTCAGGATGACCTGGTTCAGCCGGTCTATCAAGCCGTCGTCTTTTTCCGGCACGATGGCGAAATGCAGGTCGTCCACCAGCAAGGGCTTGCGCAGCACGCTGACGCCGCCGGCGACCGGGATGGCCAGGTCGTGCACCTGTTCGCGCAAAATGCGGTTCAGCATCGCTTCCACGTCTTCGGCCTGCGGATGGCGGTCGCCTATCAGCATCACATCCATGCGCTTGCTGAGTAATTTCTTCAGGCGCACCGCGTAGGAACTGACGTCTTCCTCGACGCGGAACAGCTTATTCCTCTGGCTATCGAATTCATCGCCGTAGCTGGCGCCGCGCACCACGCCTATGGTTTTTCCTTGCAGGTCGCGCATGCTGGCGAAGGGAAAGCTGCCGTCGCGGCGCGTCACCAGCCACACATAATTGGCAAATACCGGTTCGGAAAAGCGGAACATCGCCAGCCTTTCGCTGGTCTTGCTGAGGCCGAACACTAGGCCCTCGCCGGCCCTGGCGTTGGAAATGACCCGGTTCCACGGATAGCGGCGTATGTCGAAGCTGATGTCCAGCTCGCGCTCTATATGGGCCAGCAGCCTGCGGACCTCGTCCTGCAAAGGCAGCAGTTCGCCGTTCTCGCCGCGCAACTCCCTGATCAGCAAGGGCACGCGGGTTTCCGCCGCGCCGCAGGCGGACGTACCCAGCAATGCCGGGCCGACGCCGCACAGCAGGAAGATAAAGCCGGATAGTGTGCGCCGTCGCCTGGCTGCCGGGAACAGGGGCATGGCGCTACGCCTTTTATCGCCGCTCTTGCCAGGCACGCAACAGGCGCTGTGCGCTGGGCTGCAACTCCTGGGCCGGTATCTCTTTCTTCCTGTGGAATATCATCAGCGCATACTCGCTCGCGAGGATGTTGACCTCAGGTGACAGCGCGCATTCGTCGCCGGTCGCGGGACGTTGCTGGCGCCAGTAATTGATGGCAGCTTCCAGTTCCGGTAGAGTGATATTCATGCCACCATTCTACATCCATTCTGAATTTGCTTTGGTGGCCGGGCAGCGGCAATAAGGCGCTCAGGCAAACTTGTCCAGCAAAGCCGCCAGGCGCCGGACTCTGGCCGCCTGCTCTTCGCTGCCGCCCTCGGTGTGGGTGACGATGGCGCTGGTCAGCAGGGTCACGAAAGAGCGGTCCAGCGCCTTGCGCGCCGCCGACATCTGTTGCGCTATCGCTTCGCAGTCGGCCGGCCCGGCGGCCTTGACGATCAGCTTCTGCACCCCGCGCAACTGCCCCTCTACCCGGGCCAGCCGGTGTAGCAAATCCTTCTTTTGCTGTTCGTTCAGCGCCGCGCCTTGCACGATGTTGACTGGTGTCGTGTCTGCCACTAGATACCCTGTTTTATACTCTATGGAGTATCGTAACATCGTTTGCCCAGTAGGCACAATTCAGCACAATTCGATCCGGTCCAGCCCGGTGTACGACGCTTATGCGGCGCTTATGCGACGCCTATGCAATACTAATGCGGCATTTATTGTTCCAGGCTCAGCGCCCTGGCCAGTTCGCCGGATTTCCTGCCCTTGAGTATCACCTCATTGATTTTCCCTATGATGCCGTCGTCATTTTGCGCGCGTATCGCAAAATGGATATGGTCCGTCATCAAGGGTTTGCGCAGCACGCGGAAGCTGACGCCGGCCGGCATCTTGATTCCCGGCATCTGTTCGGCCACATGGCGGTTCAGCTTCGCCTCTACCTGTTCCGGATCGGCGTTGCGATTCTGGAACAGGATCACGTCCATCCTGTTATTGAGCAGCTTGTTCAGGCGGTTCTGCAAACCATAGGCATCCTCTTCCGCAGTGAACAGAATATTTTTCTGCCGGTCGAATTCGTCCCCATAGCTGGCGCCGCGGCTGATCCCCACCGACCTGCCTTTCAAATCCTGCATGCCGGAAAACGGGAAGGCGGCGTCGCTCCTGGTCACCAGCCACACATAATTGACATACACGGGCTCGGAAAAATGCAAGGTTTGCAGCCGGGTCCGGTTCTTGGACAGGCCGAAAGCCAGGCCCTCGCCGCGATTCAGGTTTTGTATCAGGCGGTTCCACGGATAATGGCGCACCTCGAAACCGATATCGAGTTCGCGCCCTACATATTCTATGGTGTTGCGGAAGGCCGACTGCGCGGTAGGCCCCGACCTGATATCGTTGCTGGCGGTGGCGACCAGCAAGACCCGGTCGGGCTTTTCCGCGCGCGCAGTGGCAGGATGCAAGCCGACCAGCAGCAGCATCGAAGCCAGCACCGCCAAGGGCAGGGCCAGCCGCCATCGCCGCCGGGGGCAAACAGCGGACGTATCTGCTTCCTTAGTGTCACTAAGCGCGCATGTCGGGTACATCTGGCCCTGGATATCCCTAGATTAATCAATAGGGAAAGAGATTACCACCCTTAAACATTGCTCAGCAACAACATTGCTTAAATTTACATGCCCATTGTGCAACAAGGCAATGTCGCGCACGATGCTCAAGCCCAGGCCGGCGCCGCCGGGATTGCTTTCCACCGCCGCCCCGGCCCGGTAAAACGGCGCGAATACGCGTTCCCTCTCGGCGGCCGGTATCCCGGGGCCGCTGTCCTCCACCTCCAGCACGGCCTGGGTGCCGGCGTCCCCGGCCGCCAGGTAGGCCCGGACCACGATCTGCCCCTGGTCCGGGGTGTAGCGGATGGCATTGTCCAGCAGGTTGCTCAGCATTTCGTGCAACAGCAATTCATGCCCAATGACCGTCACGTCCTGCTCGGCCTCCAGGGACAGGTCCAGCTGCTTCCTGACGGCGGGCAGGGCCAGTTCGGTGCACACCTGGCGCGCGATATCGCGCAGCGACACCCGCCCCATCGCCCCCTCGGCCGCGCCGTGCCCGGTACGCGCCAGCGTCAGCAGGCGATTTGCCAGGTGCACGGTGGAATCGGTGGTGGCGGCGATGCTCTGCACGATCTGCCGCATCGCCTCGGGATCGTTCTCGCGCAGGGCCAGTTCGGCCTGGGTCTTCAGCACCGTCAGCGGGGTGCGCAACTGGTGCGAGGCATCGGCGATGAAACGTTTCTGGCCGCTGATCAGGGTTTGCAGGCGCGCCATATAGCCGTTCATCGCGGTCACCAGCGGCCGGATTTCCTTGTGCACCAGCGCCGGGTCGAAATCGGACAGGTCGGTCGGTTCGCGGGTTTCCACGCTGCTCTTCAATTGCATCAGCGGGTGCAGCACGAAGCGCACCGCCACCCACACCATCAGCGCCACGGCCAGGATCAGCGCCGCCTGCCGCAACAGGGTGTCGACCAGGATCGCGCGCGACAGGCCGCGCCTGGCATCCAGCGTCTCGCCGACCTCGATCAGCGCGATGCCGCGGATGCGGTCGTCGTACACCGGCTGATGCAAAGCGGCAATCCGCACCGGCTGGCCCTGGTATTCGGCATGGAAGAAGTGCACCAGCGCCGGATAGATCTCGGAACGCGGCACGTTCTTGGGCAGGGTCGGCAAGTCTTCATAGCCGGAAATGAATTCGCCATTGATCCCGGTCACCTTGTAGTACAGGCGGCCCAGGGTATCGGTCTCGAAGCTGTCCAGCGCCACATAGGGTACGTTGGCCACCAGCTTGCCGTCGACCATGCTGACCCGTTCCGACAACGCCCTGGCCGAGGCCAGCAGCGAGCGGTCATAGGCCAGGTCGGCCGCATCCAGCGCATTGCGGTACACGGAAAAGGCATTCAGGGCCACCAGCAGCAGCAGCGGGATCAGCAGCCAGCGCAGGAACTGGCCGCGCAGGCTGCCGACCGGATCGAAAGAGCGCCACAGTTTCATCGGCTATTCACGAAATTTTTCATCACGCGCCGCGCGCTTCCAGCAGATAGCCTATGCCGCGCAAGGTGGTGATCGCGACGCTGCCGGCACTGACGCTCTCCAGCTTCTTGCGCAAGCGGTGGATATAGATTTCTATCGCATCCAGGTTGGCGTCGTCGTCCAGCGCAAATACCTCATCGAACAGTTTTTCCTTGGGCACGGCCTGCCCGCGCCGTATGATCAGCGCTTCCAGCACCGCGTATTCGCGCGGGGTCAGCGACAACGGCACCTCGTTATAGGAAAACAGCCGCGACACCGTATCGAAGGACAGCGCGCCGCACGTCAGGGTGACCGCCTCGTTGCCCTGCGAGCGGCGCAGCAGCGCCTTGACCCTGGCTTCCAGCTCGGCCAGTTCAAACGGCTTGGCCAGGTAGTCGTCGGCGCCCAGGTTGAGGCCCTGCACCCTGTCGTTCAAGCCGCCGCGCGCGGTCAGTATCATCACCGGGGTCTTGCTGCCGCGCGCGCGCATGCGCTTCAGCACGTCCAGCCCATCCATTTTGGGCAAGGTCAGGTCCAGGATCACCAGCCCGTACTCCTGGGTATGCAGCAGCGCATCGGCGTCGGCCCCGTTCATCGCGCATTCCACCGTCAGATGGGCATCCTGCAAGGCCTTGGTCAGCCAGCGCGATAATTCTATATGATCTTCCACCAGCAATATGCGCATCTTGGTATAGTTTCAGCAATTAATCGTTCGGTATTTTTTATCATACCCATATTCCCAGCTTTTGCAAAAGCGCGTCTGGCTCCTGATATTGCAATGCACAAACAAAGTATTTGGGCTGGGCCCAGCCCTGAAAGCTAACTGAAAGTATATTCGGGCTAGCATCCGTGTCACTTTGAGAGAATCCCTTTACGCCATGCCTTTGAAGCTCGCCCATGCACTGCTCAGCCTGCCAGCCTTGCTGGCCGCAATGCTGTCGTGCAACGCTTTGGCGGCAGATGCCGCCAAAGCTGCGCCGGCATCCACCTGCCTGGCGCCGGCCAAGCCGGGCGGCGGCATGGACCAGACCTGCAAGCTGGTGCAAAAAGCGCTGGGCAGCAATGAGATGCGCATCAGCTACCTGCCGGGCGGCATCGGGGCGGTGGCATGGAATTCCATCCTGACCCAGCGCAAGGCGGAAGCCAATACGCTGGTGGCCTATTCCGGCGGCTCGCTGCTGAACCTGGCCGAGGGCAAGTTCGGCAAATCCAGCGCCGGCGACGTGCGCTGGGTGGCCGCCATAGGCGCCGACTACGGCATGATAGCGGTGCGCAGCGATTCGCCCTACAAAAACCTGCGCGAACTGATGCAGGCGATCAAGAACAAACCGGCCGACGTGGCGATCGGCGCCGGCGGCACCGTAGGCAGCCAGGACTGGCTGAAGATGTCGCTGATCGCCAGGCAGGCCGAGTTGGACCCGAAAGTCATGCGGCTGGTGGCGCTGGAAGGCGGCGGCGAATCCTTCACTGCCTTGCTGGCAGGCTATGTGCAAGCCATCTCGGGCGACGCTTCAGAAGCCAGCCTGCACGTGCGCGACGGCAAGATCAGGGTGCTGGCCATTCTGTCCGACGCGCGCCTGCCGGGTTTGCTGGCCAATGTGCCGACCGCGCGCGAACAGGGCTTTAACGTGACCTGGCCCATCATCCGCGGCGTATATATGGGCCCGCAGGTCAGTGACGCCGACTACCAGAAATGGGTCAACATCTTCCAGCGCACGATGGCGACCCCGGAATTCGATCAGTTGCGCGCCGCGCACGGCCTGTACCCATTTGCGATGACAGGCAAGGAACTGACCACCTACATCAATAAATCCGTAGAGCAATACCGCTTGCAAGCCAGGGAATTCGGCTTGCTGCGCTAATTTTTACCAAGTTTGCACCTAGTTCCAGAAACAGCATGGCTTTATACGATATCCAAAAACAGGAGACGACAAATGTTTAGAAGAACCCTCATCACCGCCGCCGTGGCCAGCCTCGCGCTGACCGCATCCTTCAGCGCGCCTCTGACTGCTTATGCGCAAGCGCCTGCGGGTTACCCGGCCGACTACAGCAAGATCGTCGACGCGGCCAAAAAAGAAGGCAAGCTGGTCATCTACAGCGCCACCGACACCAAGGCGGTGGAACCCTTGATCAAGGATTTCAAGACCATGTACCCGGATATCCAGGTCGAGTACAACGACATGAATTCCACCGAGGTGTACAACCGCTATATCTCGGAAACCGCGGCCGGCGGCAATAGCGCCGACCTGATGTGGTCGTCCGCCATGGATTTGCAGACCAAGCTGGTGTCCGACGGCTACGGCCTGGTCTACCAGTCGCCGGAAGTATCCGCGATCCCGCAATGGGCGGTGTGGAATAATTCCGCCTACGGCACGACCTTCGAGCCGGCCGTGTTTGTGTATAACAAACGCCTGGTGGCCGAAAACGAAGTGCCGAAGACGCACGCCGAATTTGCCAAACTGATCACCACCAAGCTGGATAAGTTCAAGAACAAGGTCACCTCCTACGATATCGAGAAATCCGGCGTGGGCTTCATGTTCATCACGCAGGATAGCCGCGAGAACAAGGATTTCTGGGAACTGGCCAAGGCCTTCGGCGCCGCCAGCCTGCGCGTGCAGTCCTCGACCGGCACCATGCTGGAACGCATCTCTTCCGGCGAAAACCTGCTGGGCTACAACATCCTCGGCTCCTATGCACTGGTGCGCGCGGCCAAGGATCCATCCATAGGCGTCGTGCTGCCCAAGGATTACACGCTGGTGCTGTCGCGCGTGATGTTCATCAGCAAGGGCGCCAAGCATGTGAATGCGGCCAAGCTGTGGCTGGATTACACGCTGTCCAAGCGCGGCCAGACCATGATCGCCAATGAAGCCAAGCTGTATGCGATCCGCGCCGACGTCAAGGGTGAAACCACTTCTTCCGAGCTGGCCAAGCAAATCGGCACCGGCCTGAAACCGCTGCCGGTCAATCCCATGCTGCTGCAATACCTGGACCAGGGCAAGCGCCTGGCTTTCCTGAAGCAGTGGAAAGAAACAGCCGGTAAAAAGTAGTCTCCATCCAAGATAGTTTTACTGATGCGCCAGGTGAGCGGTTTGTTCACCTGGCAAAACCAGAGCACGCCGTATCGCCGCTTTTCCCGCAAGCCGCCGGCAGCCGAAATCCGAATTGACAAGGCATTTTATGCAAACCCTCAGCCTTCCTCCCAGCAGTAAATGGTCGCGGCTCAACTGGCCGCGCGGCGTGGTCGTCACGCTGACCTTGCTGGCCATTTTTACCCCGCTTTCGCTGATCTTTTTCCAGAGCTTCCTGTCCGCGCCGTTTTTTGCGCCGGTCAAGACCCTGGGCCTGGATTCCTACCGCTTCATCTTTGACGACCCGGACTTCCGCGACGCCTTCTGGAACGGCCTGATACTGGCGTCCGGCCTGGCCGTGATCGCGGTGCCGCTGGGCGGCTTGCTGGCCTTCCTGATGG
>JAZJYH010000141.1:0-11087 GCA_040390485.1 Pseudomonadota bacterium | reverse complement strand
TAAAGATGAATCCAAAAATTTCTGAGGTCCCCTTTGTGTTCATCTCTTCAACCGCTCACGGCAGCAAAGATCGGGAAAGTGCACAAAGACGCGGAGCATCGCGTTTCCTGGCAAGGCCTATCGAACCCCAGGCTTTTCTGGATGAAATAGCGTCGGTGCTGGCGGAAAGACGGAATTAGCTCCATGCTGAAGGCGATACCGGTGATTGACGGTCGCGCGCGCTGAATCGGGTTTCTCTCTACGCTGCTCGGCGTCGCGGGGTATCAAGTGCATGAGGCTGGCAATGGTGCGGACGCGCTCGCATTGATGCGATACGAACTACCTGACCGGATCATTTCCGATACACGGGCCACTTAAATGCCTGGGGGATAGACCCGCAGTTCCAGGTTGTGCCGGTCCGGGTCGTCGAAGTACAGGGCTTCGGCCATGCCCCTGGCGCCATAGGCATTGGCCGCCACCTGGCCGTCCCGCTCGAAGGGATTGCCGCCGAAAGCGATCTTGCTTTGTATCAGGCGCTGGTGCACGGCGTCAAAAGTTGCCCTGTCCACGCAAAAGGCCAAGTGCACGGGATCGCTCGGCGCGTGCTGCACCAGGTCCAGTGTGAGGCCGGGATTGACGCGCATCACCTCAAACGGTCCGACCCGGCCTTCGTGCCTGAATCCCAGCACTTGCTGATAAAAGCGGACGGACTCGGCGAGGTCACGCACCCTGAGGATGGTGTGGTCGAGTGAAAACAGGCTGTTCATAAAAAATAAACCCTGGACTATAGCTCGTCAATATTATGCCGGAACTGGCGCGGCCAGGTATTTTTCCAGCCCGGGAACCTTTGGCCGGCCGGCCCATCCAATCTGGCTGGAGCTCCTGCACCGTGGCTGTGACGCCGCGTTCGTGGGTGTGCGGGTGCCATGTCAACCGGTCTTTGATGTCAGGATAGGCTATGCAAACAATCGTACAAGCAGTGCGTATCGCGCTTGCGCTCACTGTCGGCACCTTCAGCACCTTCATTGCCATGGCCGGCAGCAGCGCCGTGCAGGCAGCGCCCGTAGCGACCAGCCCGGCCAGCCCGGTGATTTTTGCTCCCGGGATTATCTCGGGACCGGCTAACGATGCCGACCCGGCGTTCACACCGGACGGCAATACCGTCTTTTTCGCCCGCAATTCAACCATCATGCTGTCGCGCCGCAACGGCGATACCTGGTCCACCCCCGAGATCGCGGCTTTTTCCGGCCAGTGGAACGACCAGCAGCCCAGCATGGCGCCGGACGGCTCTTTCTTGGTGTTCGTGTCGAATCGTCCGGTCGGCGCCAGTGACACCAGGCAGCCGGCCGGCAACCTGTGGCGGGTAGACCTGCTGCAGAAGGGGACGGGCGGGGGGACGGGCTGGGGCGAGGCAGTGCATTTGCCGGCGGCCGTCAACCGCGGCGACAGCACCTGGGCGCCGAGCATAGCCGGCGACGGCAGCCTGTATTTTATCGAACGTGAAAACGCCAAGGCGCCGTTCCGCTTGTGGCGCTCGCAATGGCAGGCCGGCCGCTACCAGGCGGCCACCGCGGTTTCCTTCGGCGATGCCAGCACCCAGGATGTCGACCCTGCGGTCGCACCCGACGAATCCTTCATCGTCTTCGGTTCCATGCATCCCGGCCCGGGCCAGCATGAGCGCCTGTTCATTGCGTTCAAGGAAAAGGGCGGCTGGGGCCAGCCTATCGACCTCGGCAGCGCGGTCAACGGCGACGGCAGCAGCGATACCAATGAGGCGCGCCTGGGGCCAGATCGTCGCACGCTGTTTTTCAGCAGCGACCGCAGCTTGCCGCTCAAATTCCCGCGCAGCCGCCAGCAGGCAGAACAAGACCATGCCAGGATCCAGGCCTGGGACAACGGCAACCAGAACATCTGGAGCGTGTCGCTGGCTGAGTGGCTGGACGCGCATCGGGTGCAGTAGTAAATGCCGCATTCAGCACTGGCCGTGCTTGATCTGCAGCGCTGGATAATCCTGCCGCAGGCTAGCCAGCAGGGCCGTGGCGATGCCGCACCGGCGGTGGGCCGGCCTGACATATAGCACGTGGACCTGTAGCTGCTGGCCGGCGACGCTGAAGTCCAGCGCGCCGACTTGCTCGCCGTGCAGCCAGGCATAACGTCGCCTGGCGCCGCCGGCCCCCTGCTCCAGGATGCAGAGGCCAAGCGGAAGAGGGCGCAGCCGAGGAAGCATCAGCGCAGGAACTCCCAGATAAAATGGCTGCCCAGCAGCAGCAAGCCGGCGAAAAAGCAGCGCCTGAACAATAGGGCATCCATCCGCTTGCGCAGCCATTGCCCCAGCTGCATGCCTATCAGCGCAGGCAGCAGGGCAAACAAAGAGGTGCCGGCGCCGGACCACTGGAAAGCCCCGGCGTACGCGAGATTGAGCGCCAGCGCCACGGTCGATACGGTAAACGCCAGCCCCATCGCCTGCACCAGTTCATCCTTGTCCAGGCCCAGCGCTTGCAGGAAGGGCACCGCCGGCAGCATGAATACCCCGGTGGCCGCGGTCACGACACCGGTTATCGCCCCGATCAGCGGCGCCAGCCGGCGTTCTACCTCTGCCGTCACGCTCCAGTGCACCGACCCCAGACCCATCAAGGCATACACGGCCAGGGCCAGGCCGAGGCCCAGCCTGGCAACGGCCCCGCCGGCCTGCACATGCGGCAGCACCAGCGCGCCGGCAAAAGTACCGGCGCATACGCCCAGCAGCATGGGCCACAGCCGCCGCAGCAAGCCGGAGACATCCGGTCCGGCCGCCAGTTGCCAGATATTCGTAAAAAACGAAGGCACGATCAAGAGCGCCGCGGCTTCCATCGGCGTCATCAGCAGGCTCAGGGTGCCGACGGCGACGGTGGGCAAGCCCAGGCCTATCGCGCCCTTGACCGCTCCCGCCAGGATAAAGCTGAGGCTGATCAGCAATAAATACTGGCCGCTGGCGACCGACAATAATTTGAGTAGGGTTTCCATAGTCGCAGTCTGCCATCTCTGGCCAAGCTTGAAAATCTGGAATACACTCAGTCTGCCTTCGTTATAGACGCAGGCAGAATACGCAGGCAGAACCACGATTCCCCTTTTTATCGAGAGAGCGGCATGCGCTTTGACCTGGTCGATTTGCAATTATTCCTGCACGTGGCGGAAACCGGCAGCATTACCGCCGGCGCCGAGCGTTCACACCTGGCGCTGGCGTCGGCCAGCGCGCGCCTGCGCGGCATGGAAGACTTGCTGGGCGTGCCGCTGCTGTTCCGCAACCGGCGCGGGGTCGAAGTCACCGAAGCGGGACGCACGCTGCTGCACCATGCGCGCGTGGTCACCCAGCAAATGGACAGGATGCGCGGCGACCTGGGTGAATATGCCAAGGGCCTGAAAGGGGACATCCGCCTGTTGTGCAATACCTCGGCCATGACCGAACACCTGCCGCAGGCGCTGGCCAGCTACATGCGCGAGCATGCCAATGTGAATATCGACGTGGAAGAAAGGCTCAGCTACGACATCGTGCAGGCGCTGACCGACGGCCTGGCCGACATAGGCATCATTGCCGACACCATCGCCAGCGGCAGCCTGCAGACTTTCCCTTTCCGTGACGACCAGTTGGTGGTGGTGACGGCGCCTGAGCACGCGCTGGCGCTGGCGGCCGGCGCCAGGCGCAGCATGGCATTTGCAGAAACCCTGGAGCATGACTTTATCGGCCTGGCCGGCGACAGCGCGCTGCAGCAATACCTGGGCGAACACGCGGCCAGGCTAGGCCGCCGCCTGCGCTACCGGCTGCGGCTGCGCAGCTTTGACGCGATCTGCCGAATGGTGGAGAGCGGGGCCGGGATCGCCGTCGTTCCCGAGACGGCGGCGGCCCGCTATAAGAAAACCATGGCGATTCGGGCCTTGCGCCTGACCGATGCCTGGGCCATACGCCACTTGCTGATTTGCGTGCGCCGCTACGACGAACTGCCCGCCTATGCGCGCGGCCTGGTCGACGCCATCAAGGCCTGAGCCGCCAGCGGGCCGGGCGGAATTTTACCCTTAGCGATTTATCTGTTAGCATAGTTGCCACATTTTGAGCTAATGGAGACATCACGATGCGGTTCATGATTATTCGCAAGGCCGACCATAATACCGAAGCCGGCACCCCGCCCAGCGCGGCGCTGCTGGCCGCGATGGAAAAATACGGCGCGCAGCTGGAAGCGGCCGGCCTTAGCTGTGCCGGGCAAGGATTGCAACCGAGCGCAGAGGGCGTGCGCATCACATTCTCTGACGGCAAGATCAACCTGAGGGCAGGGCCTTTCCCCGAAGAAAAGCAGCTGGTCGCCGGCTTCATCATGATGGAGGCCCAGTCCAGGGAAGAGGCGATAGAGTGGCTCAGGCGCTGGCCCGCAGAGGATGGTGACGGCGAGCTCACATTGGAAATTCGCGGCGGCGGCTGCCCGGGCGGCCTGGAGGGAATCGGCCTGACCAAGGAGGCGGCCAATTCCGCGTCGATGGATTCCGGCGCGGACCAGGCCCAGCGCTACATGGTCATGCTGAAGACCAATGCCCAGGCGGAAGCCGGTGCCATCCCCAGCGATGCGGTGTTGGCGGCGATGGCCAGGCGCAATGAAGAGGGCATCCGGGCCGGTGTGCTGGTCGCGGCCGAAGGCTTGCAAACCAGCGCCAGCGGCGCCCGCGTCAAGTTCTTCTCCGGAAAATCGACGGTGCTGGACGGCCCCTTCAGCGAAACCAAGGAACTGATCGCCGGTTACTGGCTGCTGCAGGGGAAATCCATCGAGGATGCGATCGCCTGGGTCAAGAGCTATCCCTATCCCTTCATAGACGACGCCGAAGTGGAAATCCGCCCGGTGCTGTAGGGCGGTGAGACTGCGATGCTTGCCGCTTTGTGCCGCTTTGTGCCGCTTTGCGGTCCGTTCAAAAAAAAGACGAAAAATTTTGCGTGGCCGTGTCGATCTGCTGCGGCCCCGTTCGTCGTAGTAGCAAGCGGCAGGAAAAACTGTGATATCAACGTAGCGCGACATATCGACAGGATGCCCGGCCCTTGATGCATACGCCCCCGTACCAACAATTTTTTGAAGGAACACCATGAGCACCCAAATTTTTGTGAACCTGCCGGTCAAGGACTTGAACAAGTCAGTAGAATTTTTTACCCATCTCGGTTACAAGTTCAACCCGCAATTCACCGATGAAAACGCCACCTGCATGATCGTCAGCGAGTCGATTTACGTCATGCTGCTGGTAGAGAAATTCTTCAAGACCTTTACCAAGAAAGACATCTGCGACTCCAGCAAGAGCACCGAAGTGCTGGTCTGCCTGTCCTGCGACAGCCGGGCCCAGGTCGACGAGATGGTCGCCAAGGCCGCGGCGGCAGGCGGCACCGTACCGGGGGAACCGAAAGACTACGGCTTCATGTACGGCCACGGGTATGAAGACCTGGATGGACATATCTGGGAGCTGATGTATATGGACCCCAATGCTGCCGGCCCGCACGCTTAAAGCGTGCGCAATGTAGCAGCAGGATAGTGACGGCGACGGGATAGCGACAGGATTGCAGGCGGTTTTTTATTCTCCGGGCCTGTCGCGCAGGAAAGGCCGAAAGCTTTTTAGCGACACTTCGGCCTCCTTCAAGCCCCGCTTGACCAGCAGCGACTCGACCTTGCCGCGCAGGCTGGTCGCCTTGAACGGCCTGACCACATAGCCGTCGGCGCCGGCTTGCAGCGCGGCCAGCACGTTGTCCTTGGTGGCTTCTTCGGTGACCACGAGTATCGGCACGCCTTTCATCTCCGGTGCGCCGCGTATGGTGCGTATCAATTCCAGGCCATCCATGAAAGGCATGGCGCAGTCAGTGATCATGAACTTGACCGGATTGCCGACCGCCGCCGCAGTTTTGATCGCGCGCAATGCCATCTGGCCGTCGATCGCTTCCGAAACCTTGAGATAACCGATTTCCTTCAGCAAGGAAACCATGACCTGTTGCAGCAAGGGCGAATCATTTACTACAAGGAAATGCAATTTGGTATCCATACCCCTGCTACGGTAGCCGTCAGTGACGGGCCGTGTACTCCACATAAAGCCAGTGTTACCTGCATCCTAGTTTTACGGCTAGAAAGAGGGAATAAGCCGAGTCCTATTGCTGTGTAGGAATCGACGATCAAAATATTTACCTTCTGTTCATTATCCCCCGCATGCAAGCTACTGTCCAGGCGACCTAGCTCCTGGCCAGCCAGCGCGCCAGCCGCTGGCCCAGGCCTTGTACGGTGGGGCCGCTCAGCGCCACGATGGTAAACGCGGCCGGCCAGGCGGCGATAAAGGCGCGTATCCAGCGCTGCAGGAATGCGGCATCCAGCCCGGCGTTGAGCCAGGTAATCCAGCCCGTCATCAACAGCGACATTAATAAAGACATCAGCATCGCATTGATCAGGCGTAAGCGAAGAGCGTCAGACATGGCTTTTTCCTTTCGAGATAGTGTGTAGACATCATAGGTAATTGCAAAAATAGGCGCTAGGGCTATAATTGGAATGTCAAATTCCAAAAATGAAATCATGCTAGATGACCTGGCCCTGTTTGTCGCCATCGTAGAAGCGGGCAGCCTGAGCGCCGCGGCGGAAAAGCAAGCCTTGCCCACCGCCACCGTCACCCGGCGCCTGCAAAAGCTGGAAAAGGCGCTCGGCTATCGCCTGTTGCACAGGAGCGCGCGCGGCATGCAGCCTACTGCAGAGGGCTGGCAGTATTACGAGCAGTGCCGGCCGCTGGTGCATGCGCTGCACCAGGCGGCGCAACAGCTGGATGCCTCGCTGGGCAAGATCGCCGGCACTATCCGGGTGCTGGCGCCGACCAATCTCGGCAGCGGCCTGCTGACGCCGGCCTGGGTCGGCTTCATCGAGCGCTATCCCGAGGTTAACCTGGAAATGGACTTGTCTAACGCGGTCCAGGACCTGGTGGCCAGCGGTGCTGATGTAGCCATCCGGGTCGGCCCCCAGCATGATTCGCTGTTCACCCAAAGGCGGCTGGGCCAGGTCGCACTGGCGCTGGTGGCCGCGCCAGCCTACCTGGCCGCGGCCGGCATCCCCGAACATGCGGAAGCGCTGCTGCAGCACGCGCTGATCGTGGTCGAGCCGCTGCAGCAGTGGCGCTTGCGCGATCCGGTCCACGGCGGCGAGGCCAGCATACAGCCGCGCCCGCGGGTGCGCGTCAATGAAATGCGGCTGGCGGTGGAAATGGCGGAAGCCGGGCAGGGCATCCTGCTATGTCCCCTGATACAGTGCCAGGCCGGTTTGCAGCAGGGTAGCCTGGTGCAATTGCTGCCCGACTGGATGCCGCCGCCGCGCCAGGTGTACGCAGTCTGGCCACAGCAGCGCTACCTGCCGGCGCGGGTCAGGGCCCTGGTGGAGCATCTGGCGGCTTTTGCCGCCAAGCATCCCTTGCTCGGCGCATAGCGCGCAAATATATGCCCAATGCGGGCTTATGATGCGCCGCGCGCCAGCAATTCAGAGTAAGTCACGGGATCGATATTCGAGCCGCACACGATCAGGCCTACGCGCCGGCCGTCCAGCTGTTCGCGCAGCGGCCCGAACAGTCCGGCCGCTGCAACCGCTGCCGCCGGTTCCGCCACCAGTTTGGCGTCGCGGTATAGAAAATACATGGCGCGGCAGATCTGCTCGTCGCTGACGCGCACCAACTCGTCGACGAACGTCCGGCATACGTTCATGCTGTAGGACAGCGTATGCGGCGCACCGAGGCTGTCGGCCACAGTATCCACGCGTGCCAGCTGTTCCGGCCGCCCCGATTGAAAGCTGCGGTACATGGCGTCGGCGCCGAACGGTTCTACCCCATATACCTTGCAGGCCGGGTTGAGCTGCTTGACCGCGGCGGAGATGCCGGCGCACAAGCCACCGCCGCCTATCGGCACCACCACCGCGTCGAGTTGCTCTACCTGCTGCATGAATTCCAGCCCTATGGTAGCCGTCCCCAAGGCGGTCAGCGGGCCGTCAAACGGATGGATCATGCTCCTCCTTTCTTCCTGCTGTATCGTTTCACCCCAGCTGAACGCGGCATGTACGTCGGGCGCCAGCAGTACCCTGGCGCCGTATTCCTGGCAGGCGGCGATCCTTGCCGGGCTGGCGTTTTCAGGCATGACCACTGTCGCATCGGTGTTCATCAATTGCGCGGTATACGCCACCGCGACCGCATGATTGCCGGCGCTGACCGCCACCACGCCGCGCCGCCTGGCCGCCAGGTCGAGCGCCAGGAGGCAGTTCAGGGCGCCGCGAAACTTGAATGTCCCGCTCTTTTGAAATAGCTCCAGCTTCAGCCAGACTTCGGTGGATTTGCTCAGATGCTGTTCGACGGCGCCGGTTTGCCAGCGCCAGGCAGGCGTTTGCAAGACTTGGCCGGACAGGCGAGCGGCGGTTTCCCGGATGTCGGACAGCAGCGGATAGGCGTGCGTCTCCGCACGCTCCAATTGGTGGGGCATGATGTATTTCTCCATAGAATTTGCGAATGATGCGCACAGCCGGTCCCGGCAATGCGCGATCGATGTCAGGCAGCGTCAGGGTGGCCAGGCACCGGCAAAGCCGTAGCTCAGCGACCCTGGATAATTCGAATAATGGAGAAAGTAAAAGAGGAAATGCAGGCAGGAAGGAAAGCGATGACAGCGGCCGGTTTCCTGGCGTTGAACGCAGCGGTACCGGCGGCGCAAGCGGCGACGGTGGTGCGATTCGAAACGAGAGGCTGGGACGTGTTCATGCGAATATCATCGCAAAATTCGGGCGTTCGCGCAAGCCCTACTTTGCACACCCTTGCCTTTCCGGAGGCATGCCACCCGCCATCAAGCAGGCATGAGACCGATCGGCATCGGCAGGGCAGGGGCGGCTCAGCGGGCTTTGGCGTTGAATTTAAAGCGGCAGATGTTGTCGCCTTTCGCCATGCAGGCCTGGTGGTCGACCGCGCTATCGGTGAACGCCGACAAGAGCGCCAGGTCAAATTGGCAGATGTTGGGATTGCTCAGCGCCAGGGTGTGGAAAACGCAATTATCCGCTTCTATCGCTTCCGCCTTGCCGTCGCCCGCATTTTGAGCATCGTAGCCAAGCTGCTCCATGATCTCGGACAGTTTCTGTACTTTTTCGCTGCGGCTCACGAGCTCGGGATGCTGGGCGCGCAACTGCTTGCCTACCCGTGTCCCCATCGTGCTCAGGCGCTCGCCCAGGCCCTCGGCCCCAGCTTCTTGTTGCACGGATTCAAGCAGCAACTGGGCGAACCAGGCGTAATGGCGCGGAAAGCACTCGTGGCCCTTATCGGTCAGCACATACAGCTGCTCCGGCCGTCCGCCGGAAGCGCGGGTCACACCCTTTTTGAGCAGGCCGTCATTTTCCAGCGCCGCCAGATGCTGGCGCACCGCATTACGGGTAATGGCAAGCTGCGCCGATAATTCGTCGGCGGTCATTCCTGCCTTGTTCTTTAATAGCAGCTTCAGCAATTCCTTTTGCCGAACTCCCAATATCTCTAACATGCGTGCTCCTTATGGGCGAGAGCTTCTTCGCCCGGTAATCCCATTTCTTGGTCTCACCCGTATTTTATCCCATCGGCAACGATAAAACACTTAAAACATATTTTACTGTACAAAGTATTTTTATTGTCCTAAGCTGATAATTTTTCCATTGTTTGGGCTGGACTTGCTTACACAGTGGAGGCAACTTTTTTGGAGAGAAAAATGATCAAGAATTTTTTAGAACAAACCAATACACGCCGTTTTTTCCTACATGGAACAGCGGCGGCGATGCTGTCGACCGGCGCCGTGCTGCTGCTGGCCGGCAAAGATGCGGGCGCCGCCGGCAGCAAGGACGACGCAGCAAATGACGTCGGCATACTCAACGTGGCCCTTGGCCTGGAGCACCAGGGCATCAACGCCTATACCCTGGGCGCAAAAAGCGGTTTGCTGCAAAAGCCGGTGCTCGATATTGCCTTGAAATTCCAGGACGACCACAAGATACACCGGGACTTGCTGATAGGGGCGATTACCGAGCTGGGCGGCAAGCCGGTAGAGGAAAAAGCCCTGGATGCGTATGCAAAAGCACTGAACGCCGGCTTGCTGAAGAGCCAGGAAGACGTGTTGAAGCTGGCCTTGTCACTGGAGCTGGGGGCGACCAATGCCTATCTCGGCGTCATACCGTCGTTCAAGGATCATGGCTTTGCCAAAGTAGCAGCCAGGCTGGCGGCCGACGAAGTCGCGCACTGGGCCGTCTTGAACAATGCGCTGGGCATGCCCTTGCCGAAAGCCATGGGCTTCGGCGCTTAAGCGCACTGGTTCGTGCCAGGAAGATGTTCGATGTTGCAGGGCAGCTGGTTTGCCCTGCAACCGCCTATAACTGAAACAAAGCCATGAAAAATATTGCGTGCTCACTCGCTGTCGCTGCAAGCCTGGCCAGTCCTGTGGCGCACGCCGGCGGCGATGCCAGCAATGGCAAGCTGCTGTACGCGTCGCGCTGCATCGCCTGCCATTCCATCGAGGTCAGCCTGGCCGGGCCGGCACACCGCGGTGTGTATGGAAGAAAAGCCGGCAGCGTCGCCGATTTTGAGTATAGCCCAGCATTAAAAAAATCGAAGCTGGTCTGGACCGAAGCCAACCTGGACAAGTGGCTGACAAATCCCGAGAAACTGATACCGGGACAAAAAATGGGGTATGCGGTGCCGGACGCGAAAGACCGCGCAGACCTGATCGCCTATCTGAAAACCCAGTCCGGACATTGATCCGCCCACCGGATGCCGCATCCGTTTTACTATCCCTCGTTCTCCCTCCGCTGCGCCACATCATTTGCAGGACGCGGGTAATCCGTGACACAGGTTATGCATTGTCAGGTGTGATGAGCATGCATGAATCTCCCGTCCCTCGGGCTGCGTAGGGAGCTGCGCGTGCCGATCTTGGCAAGGGTGCAGATTACAGGGAGTCGTGTTTCAGCAGAATACCTCAACGCAGGGTTGGATTTAATTGTTCGCTAATCGAACAGTTCTGAGTTATATCAATAATTGTCACGGGTAAGTAATAGTTGCTGGATAAGATAGCCCTTCGAAATTTACTATATCAAACAAGAAGGTGC
>JAZJYH010000140.1:0-19975 GCA_040390485.1 Pseudomonadota bacterium | reverse complement strand
CCCCGGTTTGCCCGTTCAGCGGATAAAAGAGCGTAAAATCCGACGCGTTGCTCTGTGGTTTGGATTGAAAGCCGATTTCGATGAATAAATCGATAAAGCTGCCATCTGAAAGGACAGAAGCTCCCATCTCCCGGAATCCCTGGTCCATCAACACGGCGTTGTGATAGACGCTGTTCTTCAGGCTAGTCACCAAGGCTACTCCCGCATCCGCATCCGCTACCCCCGTATTCGCGACCAAAGCCGCCCCCAGCTCAGTCGCGATGCTACCCGCATACCCTGCCAGCCTATCCCGATCCAGGGGCGCGACCCCAGTAAACCCCCGTGCCGCCGGATCTTCCGTATGGCCCAAGTAACCCGCCAGCAAGGAATAGCTAGTGTGGTTCTTCGCCGAGGTATCGAGCGACGCGTTCTGCGCCCATAGGCCCAGATGCAGGCTAGCCCGGAAATCGTTCACTGCTTGAAACACCCGCAGTTCCTGGGAAGTGGCGCCATACGTCGGCGCTGGAACGGATAGCTGCAAGTCTGCCGGCGTCGCCGTCGAGCCGCTCCCCGGCCCAGGGCCGGCCGGTGCAGTGGAAAGGGAAGCTGAGCCGCCGCCGCAGGCGCTCAGCGCCAGGGCGGAAACAAGAGCAACAAGTTTCAAGAGAGAGGTCGTTTGCATAAGAGCTTCTTTCAATTCAATAGATGGATTGGTTCAAGGGAGGCGTCGCTTGCGTGATGCCGGAGTGACAGTTCCATGCTAAAGATTCCCTGCGGATGTCAAGTTCTCGGCGATTCGGCAGCACCTGGCTAACCCGAGGCTCAGAGGGCAATGCCCCCCAATTCATGGCGGTACGGTGAGAGCACATGACGTTGCGCCGCTACGGGGCGGATTCGCGCAGAGGCCGATTTCCCGATGCGCGAACCAATGGCACGCCGGCCCAGTCAATGAAGGCGGTTGAAGAGGCGCCGCACGCAGTATTTATAGGCGAACCCCAGCGTCGCCAAAATCGCGGTCAGCGCAAAGTTAGACGAGATCGGCATCTGCACGCCGAACAGGGGAAACAAGAAAATCTGCGCGACGATGGAAATGAAGAGTCCGCCGATTAGTACCACCACACTTTCGAGTAATGACAAGCTCCTGGATTGCTGGATGGAGTAGCCGTCCCGCTGGCAATGCCGGGAGGGTTGGGAAGCGTTCGAGTGATTCAACTTAGGTCCTTTCCTATCATTTTGATCGAACTGCCATTCATGCTGAGATACCGTTGCGACAGGCTGCTGCAGCCGCTGTAGTGCTTTCTCACGGCACAAAACGCCGCATAAGACCTTTGTGCTGGATGTGACGAGACTCTCGATATGAATGCAAAACTGAGCAATTTGCTTAGGCCACGCGTCTAAACCCCGCTGTCGATTGATGCCGGTTTTTCTGGATCGCTTCACTGCTGAATGCGCGTCTACTCGTCATGATTTTCCCTTTAGAGGCTTCGGGCTTGATCTTGCTGTGCCGTGGTGGATATTTTTCCATAAATACTACTATTTAGTCAAATTAAACTGACTAAACGGACATTTATATTTTTACCTCGTTCGCGAACCATTGGGGCTCACTTAATCGGGCATATCATGGCAAAAGCGACGCGAGCATCCAAAGGCATGGCTGCAAGAATTGGAGAGCGAATTAGGGAGTTTCGAAAATCTTTGGGACTGACTCAAGCGGAACTCGCAGAGCTCTCCGCGGTGGACGATATGACCATATCCAGGCTGGAAACCGGGGTCAGAGCCCCGAGCCTAGATCAGCTTGAACGGTTGGCTACCGTATTTAGTATCCCGGTTTCGCAATTTTTTGACGACTCTGAAGACCAATTGCTTGGAAAGGGGACAATGTTGGCGGCCATGCTTAGCGAGTTAAATGCAGAACAACAAAAATTCGTTATGAAATTTGTGCGAAGTTATATAGAAACGCATGGAGAGAAAGCGAAGACTTAATTTAGCGGAGAATACATTTGCAGAAACGGTATTCGTTAATTGCCGGAGCAGCGATAAGTTTTTCAACAGGCGCGGTACTCGTAAAAAACGTACTGGTGAGCGCCGAGGACATGGGGAAAATTGCCACACTTGAGCAAGGTGGACGCGAAATGAGTCTAGGTGAACTGGCGCCGGGGTGAGCTAAGGTGTCGCATGTTTCTCGATTTGCCCGTTTGACTGATGGCGGCCTCGACATCGGCGTTGAGGCGCCCGCTGGATACCCGCTGATTCGCGTTTACGACGGGATGGGGTCAATAAGAAATCTGAGAAAAATTTCGACGCATTGTGGATTGCATCATGGGAAACGTCGGTTGACTTGCATTTATGTAGGCAAGGAGTTTCGGCATCGTATCTGCAATTTTCGTATGCTCTACCAATACTTTCGAGCGCCGCAAATTCTTCATGAACGTGCAGTCGGACCTCCTCCTCCGGAGGATTGGCCGCCGGCAGATGAAAGCTGAGGCCGGGCGTTTCGCGTCCCCTTGGGCCGGAGCCCCAAATTCAGTACGAGTGCGCCGAATAGCCATAGTGAATAGTAGTTTCAATTGATTTGGCAATCATACCTTGCCAAAGAGGCGGATGAGTTGTGAAATAAAGTTCCGTCTATGCGTTGGTTGAGTCGGGGTCGCTTCCTAACCTTAATTTATCTGACAGCCAGTATCAGATCGAGGATAAGCTACGACGATGAAGCACGGGAAAAATTTTCTTTCGATGCATCGTCAAAGTAGATTGATACACTAAGACCGCGATCATCCAGCCCGTCTCCAATCACAATCGCAGCCTTTGCGAATCTGCAATACGCGCCACTAGCGACAGACCGATTCCACTACCGTGCTGTCCATTTCCTGCGACACGATAGAAACGATCAAAAACGCGCGATCTTTCTTCCCTTGGGATACCGGCCCCGTTACGGAGTCAACAAGAAGCTGTCTGTGTCATTGAATGTCTTGAATATTACAGGCAATGGCATTCAGGACAATTATGGTAATTCGCAGAAATATGCGCAAGGCCCCTCAAATCCCTATTCAACATTTCTGTTGTCTGGATGGGAATTTGCAAATTTTCCGCACTCGTTTGCAAATTCGCAGTACGTACTACTTTTATGGTCGCTGGTTGTTGGCGCGATGCGATTTGATCCAGCCGGTCGATGTTGACTGCATCGCCTCCACCGTTGAAATAAATCCCACAAAGAGCGATCGTTTTCTAAGCGTGACGATGGCTCGGGGAATACCCCCCCCGCAGCCCCTAGTCAAATTCGTGTCGGCGCTCACAAGTGCAAGCTTTCAGCGGGCATTCGCTACTCCAAAACGTTAATTAATTTGACAATTGACGAATTAATAATTGTTGACAAATTAAAAGTATTTCCTTTGTTACACTAGCGAAAATTTATAGAAATCAATGAGCTTTTTATAAATAAATATATATAAATTTTTGTTAAATAATTTATAAATTAGTGATGTTTTATGTTAATTGGCTAAGTGCTTTCTTGCCGCAGCCTCATCACTAAGTCGCAGCGCCCGACTGCCGGGGTGGCAGAAATTTCGTACTCAATCGTGATAGTGATCCTTGGCAACATCGATCACCAGGGGAGGTTTTTGCCTCTTCAAAAGTAACCAAACCGTCCAAATTGGGATGACCAGAATTTATGAACACGAATAGCGCCTTGTTGCAAAGAATTTGCATGTCTGATCTGTCTGCTGGAATAGTGCTTGAGGAATATCGAGGGCGGCTGGGGTGGCGGTACCTGGCGGCCTTCGCCCGTACGTTGCTGGCCAGCGGCCTGATGTTGCTGGGCGCAATGGCGCAGGCACAGGTGGTGGCGACCGACGTCACTTCTGTTCCCGATCTTGGGCGCGACCAGGTCGTCAATGTCAGCGTTGATTGGTCTCGTACTGCGACCGCGACGGGAGACAAGATCACGATCATGATCCCAGCGCAATTGACGGTGAATCCGCCCACCCCGCCTGCAGGTTGTACGTTCACTGCACCCAACATGGTGTGCAATGTGCCCGACGGAAGCACAGGTGCTTCGGGCACCATTACTTTCCAGGTCAAGGGTCTGACGCTGGGCGGTTTCAACCTGACTGCAACAGGGACTTCACTGCCGGCAGCCAGCTTTTCCGGCACCGTACACAGCACTGGCGACATCATCATCGGAAAAGTGAAATCCTCTCCGGCTGGCAGCCCTGTCGCCGGCGCAACGACGGTATTCAGCCTGACGCCGCAAATTACTTCAGGCGACGATGTGCCGGCCGGCGCGACTATCGTGGTCACCGACAACCTGCCTGGTACTGCCACGGATTACGCACTGACGAATATCAGTTCCAGCGGACTCACGCCTTCCTGCAATTCGGTATCCAGCGCCAACGCCAGCCGTACGCTCAGCTGTAGCTACAACGGCCCGTTTACGCGTGCGGCCCTGAATGCCAGCTCGATTATCCTCAGCGGCACACCCGGCAACAATGGTTCTTTTACCAATAGCGCCTCCATCACCTCAGGCAACAATAACTACTTCGATGCAAATATCAATAACAACACTGCATCGGTCAACTACACGGTCACTCCGGGTACCGACATCCAGGCCCTCGGCAGCTTCCCTTCCGCGGGACAGGTGGTCAGCACGTCGCAAGCGCTGAGTATCACGTTTAAAAACAACGGTCCTCTGGCGAGTCCGGCGGGCGGCCTGGTGGAAACCATCGTCCCCGTTACTTTCACCATAGGAAGTCTGCCGGCAGGCTGTACCCAGACTGGCGGACAATCCCGCACGGTGGGTGCCACTTCATACAGCGGTACGCTGATCAGTTGCGCCACATCGACGGTTGCCGTCAATGGCTCACAGTCGTTCAGCATTCCGCTGACCATGCCTACAGTGCCGGAGGCTTCCAGCTTCCCAGTGGTCGTGACACCTGCCGCCGGCATGGGTGACGCCAACGCCGGCAACAACGCCTTGTTGCTGCCGTATCAGGTTGTCAATCCCTACGCAGATTTGCGGGCACTGAAAAGCAAGTCTCCAGGCGGCCCGCAGGCGCCTGGCACTTTCGTGACCAGCACCTTAACGATACAAAATGACGGCGCCAGCCCCAGTGCAGCTGCTTACGATCCGGCGCATCCGCTGCGCATCGTCGACTATGCCCGTCCCGAAGAAGTGAGCGGTGGCAGCATTACAGGTGTCACAGCAGGCTGGAGCTGTACTGTGAATACGGGCGTCACGCCCCCGGCCTTCATCGGTGACACCAACAAGACGACCCAGATAGTTTGTGTCAATTCCGGTTCCGGCAGTTTGGCTGTGGGCGCATCGGTATCTGTCAGTTTTACCTCGACGATTACCGCTGTTGCATCACCGATAGAGCTGACTAATCGCGCTTGCACCGGTTCCCAGGCACTGACTGCGCTGGGACTGCCAGATAGCGCCGGCCCGCAACCGCCGGACGGAGGCCGCACAGGTAATGACTGCGCTGACGCAGGCAGCGGCCTGATTGCCACGCCGGTCATCGCCGGCAATGCGCAAGTGAGCATCAAGAAAGAATCGTCGGTGGACAACGTCAATTTTTTCGATGCCGTCGCCAATGCGCCTACCTTGGCGGGATCTGGCAGTACCTTGTACTGGCGTATGACAATTACGACACCTACGGTTGCTGCCAATGCCAGTCAGCAAGCGATTCCAACGCTATACCTGACGGATACCCTGCCGGGCATCCTCAATGTCACCAGCCCCGGCGCACCGGCGCCCAACTTCACAACCCCCGCGATCAATGTCGTCACCACACCGAATACCTATGGCGCCTGCCCGAATATAGGCGCGGGTAATAATGCGCTGACTTGCACTTTCTCGAATGTGCCGCCAGGCACCACGATTGCCGTCGATGTGCCGGTATCGCGCGCCCTGGCCGGCGGTACGCTGACCAACACTGCCACGCTGACATCGCCAAACGCGATATTGAGCGCTTCAGCGGGTGGGCAATTGAATGATGCTGCGGCAGTGATCGTCACGCCGCAAGTCGACGTGGCGCTGACGACCAAGACCGTAACGCCATCGACACCGTCCATTGGACAGATCCTGCAATTCAATATCACAGCCCAAAATCTCGGCTCAGCCGATATCACCGGTGCAGGGCAGTTCACCATTAACGATACCTTGCCTGTCGGCATACCGACCCTGGCCGCAATCGCCTATGAGATTGTCAGCGTGACTGCGGCCAATCCAGCCAAGATGAACTGCGCGGCGAGCAATCTCGGCACCGGCCTTATCTCCTGCACTAACAGCGCTCAGATCAATCGCTATGAAACGCAGACCATTACGATACGGGCTCGCATCAAGAAACCGTCGGGTATGGTCGCCGCGGCAAACAGCATACTGTATTCCAATGTCACCAATACGGCATCTGTTGTGCTCGATTCCAGCTATTGCGAATTTCGCACTGAAACTTCAACGACGCCGGTGTCCACCTCCGCCAGCTGTAACGACGCCGCTGCCTTGTCCAATAACAGCAAGAGCGTGAGTTTCGATGTCAAGGTACCGGCGATAGACCTGCAGCAAGGCAAGGTCAGGGTCTTGCCTGCAGGGCAGACTTCGTTTGGCATAGGCGACCAGTTGCGCTATCGCTTCAGCATCCGCAATGCCGGCCCGTCCCGCGCCGAGAACGTCGTCATGACCGACATCCTGACGGTGCCGGCAGGTTTCCATCTGACCTTGGCAAGCGGCATGCCGGACAAGCTCAACCTGGCCGCTGCCAGCGCAACTTACACGCTGGATGCAAAGGTGGTCACCTGCTCCCAGTCGGGGCAGGATCAACCTATAGTCTGCCAGCTGGATTCCAGCGTGGCTAACAACTATCTGGATGCCGGCAAAGAAGTTAATTTTGAAATCGCAATGGATATGGTCGGAACAGCGACATCGCCGATCGTCTTTGGCAATAGCGCGCACGTATGCGCCGACGAAACCAATACCTATGAAAGTTCGGGAAAGTGTTCTTCCGATCCTGCGATTGCAGGCAACAATCTGGCGGCGGTGAATGATGTGGTTTTCCCCAAGGCCGATCTGGAAGTTGTCAGCAAAACGGCGGTAACGCCATCACCCGTGGATATTGCCCAGCCAATCGAATACGACGTCAAGCTGCGTAATAACGGTGCAGCGCCCACCACCAAGATGCGCCTGCGCGATACCCTGCCGACCGGTTTTGAATGGCTCAATAGTGGCGCCTACCTACCGGTTGTGAGCGTGGACTCCGGCAGTGCAGCGACATTAGGCGGTGCATTGGTAATATCTGGCCCAGTGCCCGCAAACGGCACGGATAATGTGTGTTTCGTTTCCAACGGTGTTGCCAGCGTCACTACGTTAGTGCAGCAGCAGGAAATCACCTGCGACATCAACGGAAGGTTCCCCGCGGGAGCCGCCAACAGCATCACGCTGAAACTGTATGCTCGCGCCAAACCCGGTTTGTATGACGGATCTGTCGCCGCTCCGTATCTGACGGACAGGGCCAATACAGCTACCGTCTTCCCAGGAAAAGACAGTACCGGCAATGAGATCTCTGTCGACATCGTACCCGCAAACGACAGCAAAACGGCGGCGGTCCAAGTGCAGAATGCGCAGTTAGGCGGCCGCAGCTTCATTGATCTGAATAACAACGGCGACCAGGATGGAAATACTGCTGCGGCTGACCAAGGTCTGGGTGGCGTCGCGATACAGTTGAGCGGCACAGACAAATACGGAAACCCCGTGACCCGCACTACGACCACCAGCAGTGTTGTCGCTGGTGCCGGTTCCACGCGCGGCGACTATTTGTTCGCCAACCTGGCACCATCGAATGCGGCGGGCTATACCATCACGCAGACCCAGCCGTCCATCTACGGCAACGGTCAGCCTCAGGCGAATACGGCGCGCACCAACCGAAACGGCGTGAGCACCGGTGTTACACCTAGCGGCGGTAGCTATGCGGTAACGAATACTGCGACCACCAGCGTGCTGGGTGGGCTGGTGTTGGCAAGCGCAGGCAATGGCGTACAGTTTGACTTCCCAGAACTGCAACGCCCCTTCATTTCGGGATTTGTGTATGCAGATACTGACAATGACGGCAGCAAGTCGGGCTCCGAAAACGGCATCAACGGCGTCACCGTGCGCCTGATAGGCTGTAGCGCCGGTCCGGACGGCATCATCAATACGGCAGGCCCCATCGGCGCCGGCCCGGCAAGCTGTTCCGGTGACGACGTCCCTGTCAATATGACTACGGTCACTACGACCGATGCCAGCTATGGCACAGGTTACTATCAGTTCAATCTGCCTGGCCCTGGCCGCTACACGGTGATCGAACAATCGGCCCAACCGCAAGTTGCTGGCGTGACGACACTACCGGGCAAGACGACAGCCGGATCGGTAGACCTGGTCACCAGCGCCGCAGGCAGCAACGACGGCGGCACCCGTGGGTCGGTCAATGCGACAGGCGGCACTACGGGCGGCAATAGCGGCGTGCTGAATGAAATTGCAGGTACCGTAAGCGCAAGTCAGATTCGCGACATCGTCGTGAGCAGTGGCCTGGCTATCTCGGTCAATAATAATTTCGGCGAAATCGTTCCCGCCAGCATCGCCGGTTTTGTCTACACCGAAAAAGGCGTACTCAACTCCAACTATGCACCGGGCATAGACTGGCCCTTCCAGGGCGTCGGCCTGGCATTGACCGGCACCGATGACCTCGGTCAAACGGTCACCCTGTCTGTCACGACACAGAGCAACGGCGCGTACGCGTTCAATAAGCTGCGCCCGGGTGCTGTGTACCAGGTTGTCAAAACGAATCCCATGCCGTCCATCATCGATGAAGTGGGCGGCGCTTTTCCCGGCAAAGATACGGGCAATGCAGTGCATGGCGTGCGTGTCAACGACAACACCGTCAACACTATCGCGTTGGCGACAGGCACTAATGTTACGCAAACCAATTTTGCGGTGACAAATGGACCGGCCCCGGCAGTTGTGCCTACGACTGCGTCGATCACCGGCCAGGTTTATATAGATCGCAACCGCAATAACGCGCTGGATGGCGGCGAAAGCGGGCGTATCCCGGGCGTGAAGATCCAACTGCTGCAGGGCACTAGCTGCGACAGTGGCACTGTGCTGCAAAGCACGACCACGGCGGCGGACGGCAGCTACAGCTTCGATGGCATTGCCATCGGCGGTAACTACCTGGTGTGCGAAACCCAGCCGCAGGGCTATGCGAACGGCAATGCCAAGGGAGTTCCGGGTAGTAACGTCATCATCATCAGCAATCTCACTGCTGCCGGCAGCAATGGCAATGATTTCGGCGAATGGGCGGGCAGCATTGCAGGATCGGTTTATCTGGATGTCAATAATAACGGCAGCAGGGAAGCGGCAGAGTCCGGCATCTCCGGCGTGACCGTCACGCTGAGCGGGATTGATATCCTGGGCAATGTGATCAATCGCACAGCGGTGACCGATGCCAATGGCCAGTATCGCTTCGATGACCTGGCCACTGCAGGTCCCGGTGGCTATGCCGTGACCGAGCAGGCGGCCCAACCCAAGGTACCCGGCGCGGAGCTATTGACCAGCAATGGCATTACCACCGCCGGCAGCATTGCCGGTGTTAGCAGCGGCAATGCCACACCGGTGTCGATCGTACCGAGCGCCATCGCCGCAATCGCATTGCCGGCCGGCGGTGTGTCTGTGGAGAATAATTTCGGTGAGATATCGGCGGGCGGCCCTAATCTGGTCGTCACCAAAACCGCGAGTAGAGCCACATTTACCGAAAGCCATACCGCCGGCTACACGCTGACCGTGCGCAACGCCGGTACCGAGACAAGCAGCGGCAGTTACACGGTGACTGATCGCCTGAGCCAGACATCTGCGCCGCAGAAGTGGACGATTAATTCCGCCAACGGCAGCGGCTGGACTTGCGTGGTCGGCAGCGACCGTATCAGCGTTGCCTGTGATAGTGCGCTGGTGTTGCAAGCCGGCCAAAGCAATCCGAACCCGATTTCACTGACCGTGAATATCCTTGCAGGTGCCCAGTCGGCCAGTCCGATCAGGAATATCGTCAGTGTCGTTGGCGGGGGAGAAACACCGGCCAATCAACCTGGCTCTGGCGAGCTGAATAATCCTGGCGCATGCGCAGCGACGCCGCAGGCGAACGCCTGCCGGGTAGATACGCCGATACAGATGGCGGCTGGCTTGAGCGGCAGTGTCTGGCTGGATGGCGGCCCGCTGAAAAAAGGCCTGGATAGCGGCGACAAGATGCTGCCTTCCTGGATGGTGGATCTATACGACATGACCGATCCTGCCAATGCGACACGTTCGTTTGCAGAGGTGATCCGCTCTGCACCGAGCGCATCCACTACGACCGATAGCCGCGGCTACTATGAATTCCGCAACCTGGAGCCGGGTTCAGTGTATCGCGTCGTCTTTCGCGACCCGGCCAGCAGGGTGATCTTCCCGGGCGTGGTCACCAATAACGGAGCCAGAACCACGGGTCCGGACTATTACTCGCAAGTGGTGACGCGCGACGGTTACCAGGTGCTAGAGGTCAATCTGCCAGCACCGCATTCCGCAGGTGAAATCACTGCGCCGGAGCAAAGCCTGCCTATCGATCCAAACGGTGTCGTGTATGACTCCATCTCCAGGCTGCCTGTTCCAGGTGCAGTGGTCGCTTTTGTGCCTGCCGAAGTGTGCACCGGCTATTCGCCGCAGAAACACATTATCAACTACGAGTCCTATGCCAAGGATACGCAAGGTAACCCGCAGATGACGGTGGGTAGCGACGGTTTTTATAAATTCCTGCTTTCCGGCGATCCGAGTGCTCCGGCGAACTGCAAATTTTCGCTGGTAGTGACTCCGCCGGCAGGCTATGCGGCGGCGCCGTCCACCATCATCAAGCCGAATGCGCCATTGATCACGCCGTTTGCCCCGGGCGTACTGGAAGTCCAGCCGCAAAAGGCTGCGCCTACCGGCCCGCAAAGCACGATCTACTACCTGTACTTGCAGGCAGGCCGCCAGGACCAGGAAATCGTGAACAACCATATACCGCTGGATCCGTATGCCGGTTCCAGCCTGGCGATCAGCAAGGTCGGCTCCACCAATGTAGTGGAGCTGGGCGACAGCCTGCTGTACACGATACAGGTATTCAACCGCGGTGCACTGGTTGCCGGCAAGACCACCGTGGTCGACAGCCTGCCGGCAGGTTTCCGCTACATCAGCGGCAGCTATCGCCTGAACAATACCGCCAAGGCAGACCCGGCCGGCGGTGCAGGCCCGGTACTGCAGTTTGCCGTCGGCGATATCCCAGCGGCCTCTTCGGTCACTCTGACTTACCGGGTCCGGGTGGGGGTTGGCGCGCAGCAGGGCGACGGCATCAACCGCGCACTGGCGATTTCCGGTACGGCGAAATCCGATGAGGCACGCTGGAAAGTGCGCGTGACCGGCGGCGTCTTCACTGACGATGCCTGCGTGGTCGGAAAGGTTTTCGTTGATTGCAACGGCAACCATATCCAGGACCAGGAAGAGTTGGGCATACCAGGCGTCAGGATGTATATGGAAGATGGCACTTCGCTCATCTCCGATTCGGAAGGAAAGTACAGCATGTGCGGCATCTCTCCACGCACCCATGTGCTGAAAGTGGACAAGCTGACTCTGCCACGCGGCAGCCGCCTGACTACCAGCAGCAATCGCAATGCGGGCGATGCCAACAGTCTGTTCGTGGACCTGCAGAACGGCGAATTGCATCGGGCCGACTTTATCGAGGGCAGTTGTTCCAATACTGTGCTGGAGCAGGTGAAGGCGCGCCGTGCACAGGGTGAAGCCAGCGGACCGCAGACCGAGAAAAAACAAACACCGGGACTGCGTTTTGAGAGCAAGGGCAGGCTGGCGCCGCAAGAGGCGACCGATTCTGCCAATCAACCCGCAGTCAAGCCCCGGGATCCGCTACTGCCGGACGGGCCACCGCAACCCGAGCCCATAAAACAATCAGAGCATGAGCAAGATGTTCCTACACCGTTGTTACCTATTAACCAAGCACAGGGAGGCGCACATGTCGGCAAATAAACGCAATGCGCATCCGCTGCGCACAATGAATCGGATGAGCGTGCTGGCGCTGGCGCTGAGCTGCGCCTATCCGCAGACGGCGGCAATCGCACAGGAGGCATCGTCGTCTGCGACTTCCGCGCCCTCTAGATCTTATAACGGCATTACCGGCGATAGTCGCGGCCTGAACCCGGCATCGGCTATCCTACCCTCAGGTCGGCCGGAGGTTTTCCGCCAACAGGTAGGCGCGGCGGATTACGCCGCCAATGCACAGGTTGCAAAAATTGTTGTCGAGCTGGACAAGGACGGCATTCCTGCGGATGGCCAGACACCGGTGAAGTTCACCGTGCGCTTGCTGGGCCGTGATGGCCAGCCTGTCAAAGGTGTCAGTTTTGCGACGATAGAGAATACCGGCGGCCGTATCCAGCTCAGCAAGGCACGTACAGATGAACTCGGCCCCGGCAGACGCGATCTGGACAAGGCTACACCCGGCGTGCAGTTGAAGGTGGAGAACGGTTTCGCCGAGTTTGCGCTGATCGCTCCGGCAGAACCGATGGATGTGAGGGTGCGCATCAGCGCCGGCGCCGAAGAGGCAACAGGCAGCATCAGCTTCTTGCCGGAGTTGCGCGAGATGGTGGCGGTAGGCCTGGTAGAAGGCGTCATCAACCTGAACAATATCGCTGGTTCGCAACTCTCGCAGGCGCGCAATGGTGACGTGTTTGAACGGGAAATACACGACTTCAGCCGTAGTGTTTCCAACGGCAGAGGCAGCTATGCTGCCCGCACCGCCTTCTTTCTGAAAGGTGTTGTGAAGGGAGAGTATTTACTGACTGCAGCCTACGATTCCGACAAGCAGACGCAGGGCAGGTTGATGCGCGACATCCAGCCCGATCAGTTCTATCCCGTGTACGGCGACAGCTCCGTCAAAGGTTTTGATGCACGTTCGATTGCCAAACTGTATGTGCGGGTGGACAAGGACAAAAACTACCTGCTGTTCGGGGATTACGATACGGGCGCCGGCTTTGCGCAGATGACGGGCGGCGGCAGCACTGCCAGCCTGGCGATGCGTCAGCTTGGTAATTACAGCCGCACCGTCAACGGTGTGCGGCTGCATGCAGAAGACAAGAACTATGTCGGCAATCTGTTCGCCAGCAAGGATAGCCTGAAGCAGGTGGTGGAAGAGTTCGCAGGACGCGGCGTGTCCGGCCCTTATTCAGTGTCCAACAACAGTGGCGTATCCAATAGCGAAAAAGTGGAAGTCATCGTCCGCAACCGCAACCAGCCTTCGCAGATCATCAGCTCTACGCCACTGGCGCGTTTTGTCGATTACTCGTTTGAGCCTTTCTCCGGCCGCATCCTGTTTACACAACCCGTTCCGGCGGCGGATGCCAACCTGAATCCGGTATCGATACGGGTTACCTACGAAGTGGATCAGGGCGGAGAGCAATTCTGGCTGCTGGGTGCAGACGGGCAACTGAAGCTGAGCGGGAACGTCGAAGTGGGTGGCTCCTACGTGAAGGATGAAAACCCGCTGGCGCCGTATCAACTGAGCAGCGCCAACCTCGGCGTCCGGATTGCCGACCACACTTTGCTGGTGCTGGAAGCCGCGCGCACGACCAGCACCGTCAATACTGGTACCGGCGTAAATTCTTATATCACGCCGGCGCTGGCGAACCGTGTCGGCGAGGTAAGCGGCAATGCGATGCGCGCCGACCTGCACCACGAAGGCAATGCCTGGGATCTGCGGGCTTTTGCCGCGAAAAGCGACGCCGAGTTCAATAACCCTGCCGCCTCGTTCAACGGCGGCCGGGTAGAAGCCGGCGCCAAGCTCACTGCCGAGGTCAGCGATACCGTGCGCGTCTATGCCGATATGCTGCACTCACAGGACAAGATTGTCGACGGCAAGCGCGACGGTGCGCAACTGGGTGCGCAGTTCAAGGCTACCGACAGGTTGACGCTGGATGTCAGCCTGCGCAAGGCGCGTGAAGAGCGCAGTCTGAGCAGCGGCCAGATCACCACGCCCACACCGATTACCGCGCCTCTGGGCAGCGGCGTCGGCTCGGCAACGGGCTCCATCGTCAGCAATAGCGGCGGTGGGTTCTATGGCAATGGCAGCGATACGCTGAATCCGGTAACCGGCACTTCGGTGCTCGGCAGCGGATCGGCTTTCCCCGTCAACGGCGGCGAAGTTTTGCCGGGCTCACTGGACAGCACGTCATTCAGCCTGGGGGGCAGCTACAAGCTGACCGACAAGCTGACCGTGCGCGGCGCAGTGGAGAACAGCATAGAGGGCGATAAGTACCGCCGTGCAGCAGTGGGCGCGGATTATCAACTCGCCGAGCGCACCCGCCTGTATGGCCGCTACGAAACCAATACCGGCTTGTCGTCTCTGTATTCACTCAATCCCGATAGCCGCAGCAATGTGCTGGTGGCCGGCGTGGATACCAGTTACATGAAGGGCGGCCAGGTATTTTCCGAATATCGCATGCGCGATGCGATTGCTGCACGCGATATGCAAGCGGCATCCGGCATCCGCAATATGTGGGATATCAATGAAGGCCTGCGCGCGTCCACCAGTGCCGAAAGGCTGACGGTATTCGCAGGCGTCGGCGCTCAGGTAACGGCGCTGACCGGCGGCATAGACTACACCGCCAATCCCGTATGGCGGGCCGCGGCCAGGCTGGAGTGGCGGCGTACTGATTCCACTGCGCTGGTCGCTGGAGCCGATACCTATCTGTCGACGATTACGCTGGCACGTAAGCTGGACAGGGACTGGACCATGTTGGGGCGCAACTACTTGCTATTTACCGATAACAAGGACAAGGGCGACATCTTGCAGGACCGTTTCCAGATCGGCGCCGCCTATCGCGACAATGACACCAACCTGGTCAATGCGCTCGCCAAGTATGAGTACCTGATTGAAAAGGACGAGAGCATCGATCCGCGCAGCCTGCGAAAGACGCACATCCTGTCTGCGCATGCCGATTATCACCCCAGCCGTCCGTGGTGGTTTGCCGGCCGTGCCGCTGCCAAGGTGGTGAAGGAAGACATCAGCGGCGTGCGCGATAATTATTCTGCTTTCCTGTTGGGTGGCCGTTTTACCTACGACATCAGCGAGCGTTGGGACATGGGCGCCAGCACCAGCGGGCTATATAGCCCGCAGGGCGCAACACGCCAATGGGCGCAAGGTGTAGAGACGGGTTACCAGGTGCAGACCAATCTGTGGGTATCCGTCGGCTATAACTGGAGCGGCTTCCACGATCGCGACCTGAGCGCATCCGACTATACCCGTCGCGGTATCTATCTGAGACTGCGCTGGAAGTTCGATGAAGACCTGTTCCGCGGAAAAAATCCCGATGTGAATCGCGCCCTGGACCGCTCCCTGTGAACCGCACTCGTACCAATGAATTTCCATTTTTGAATACAAAAATCCATCAGAAGAGGCAATGATGAAATTGAAATCTCCACCCATCTCTACGGCGGTTGCAGCCATGGCGCTGTTGCTGTCGCAGATTGGCATCGCCGCAGCGCAAACGCTGAATCCTCAGCAAGACAGGATCAGCGATGAGGCGATCCACGCGGACTATAAAACCTATGAAGCGACCCAAGCCAGGATCAAGGTCCTGAATGATGGCGGCCGCCGGGTTGCAGATTATCACCTGTCCAAGGCGCAGTGCTGGCTGGACGTGTCCTTCCATGAATACGCTCGTAACGACCGTAGCGCTTTTCCACAGGAAGCCTTGGGCGAGTCGGCGAAGCTGATCAAGCTGATGGAAGCCAAGGCCAGCCCTTTGCCCATGGATACGCCGCTGGTAAACAACGCCGAGCGCTTGCGTCCTGACCTATGGAACAAGGCTCTGAAGCTGCAAAGCCATACAGGCTTTCATTGCATACAGCAACGCCTGGCTTGCGGCGAGGTGGAATTGGTTCATGCCGGCAATGAAAGCCGGCAGCAAGGCTGGCGCCACGCCAAGCCCTATGTACAGATTGCCGAAGACCAGATTAATGCCGCCGAGTTGGAGGCCGACAATTGCGCATCCAAGCCGGTATTTGCAATAAGGCCTGTGCCTGAAGCTGCCAAGTCCCAGCCGGCATCGGAGCCTGCCAAACCTGTGCACCTGGTCGCCAACCTGTTGTTCCAGCACGATAAATTTGCTAAGGACAAGATACTGCCGTCCACCCTGGCGCAATTGGATCAAACCCTGACAAAGATAAAGCGCGAATCCGTAGAGTTGACGGAAGTCAGGCTGACCGGTTTTGCGGATCGCACCGGCAAGCCTGCCTACAATGCCGCGCTGGCGGAAAAACGCTCGGCCACGGCCAAGGCCTATCTGATCGCCAAGGGAATACCGGCGGCGATCCTGCGGGTGGACTCCAAAGGGGACGCGCAACAGCTACAGGCTTGCCGCGATAAGTTCCAGGCCTTGTCCGAAGAACTGGAATGCCTGACGCCGAACCGGCGGGTGGAAGTGGATTTTATTTGGGCTGGTGGTCTGGCAAGGAATAAGTAAAATGATCTGCGTTTTGATTGGCAGGGACTACCCGCATAGGTAACTGAGGGGGATCTGATATGGCTCGCGTCCACTAAAGCTTGTCGCACAACTGCGGGCGTTGTCAGGGGGGCACTGAAGCTCTCGGTGACGACCTCGCATGGTATTGCGAGGCATTTAACTGTTCCATATAGGCAGGTGCGCTCTTTTAATGGTGAAAACCGGCCTAGCTAGCCGATACGTCCAGGACTGAGGCGTTTGGTGATCTGCTAGGGGAGGTCGTGAAAGACTTACCCTTGAGGGAGAAAGAGTTTGTGTATGGATTTGCAGTGAACTATGCCCAGCATTGGCGCGCGGGGAAAAGAAAATAAAGAGAGACGCGCGTTCTACGCGCCTCAAAAGATCGTCACTTTTGTTGCAAGTCTTAATTGCGGGGGGGCGTAGAGTCGCCTGCATGCGTTGATTTCTCGAAGAAGAGAATTGCGGCAATGGATGACACTATTATTTTTGCGAAATGCCTTGACGGCAGTGGGCGAACCGATTGGGCCTCGGATAATTGCTCTAGTGGTTGTTTAGTATGCCAAACCAGCTCACAACTAATGATGTTATTGGTTTTAGTTAACACTCACTGTTACTTATTATTGCCCACTAAGACTTCAAAAGGAAATTTGTGTGATCTAGTAACGAGCATCCAATCCTGTGCAGGTGGCCCAAGGTCTTCTATTCAAACATTGATCTATCAACGGTGACAATTTCCTTGGCAATGTGGGTGTGATGTGCTGTCATTCGTTCAATAACCTTGACCACCCTTGCTGCGACTTCTCGGTCAAGCCCTTTCATATCTTCTTCAAGCTCCCAGAGCGCTACTGCCGCGGATAGTCGAGCGCACATCCGAGTTATCTCGCTACTGACCTGGCGCGGGTTGACTTGGCATTGGTAGGCAAAGTTCGCCCACTCATAAGGTGTCAATTCGGCTGCTTTAAATGCGTCTCCTATCGCCATGGCAAAGGATGTTTCTACCGCATTTTCGTCAAACGCAAGGGTACTAACCAAATCGTATGTGGGGGCCAGCCGCAAGCCATCTGCATCGTTGAAAAATGAAATATTTTTGGCGTGAGCGTCGGTATTCCCAATAAGAATCTGGAAAATCTGCCAGCGCAGGAGTTGGAGCCGCTGCGCCGCTGGGTAAGTGGTTTGATTCAGCAGGCCAAAGAGCAATGGCAGCGAAGCACCTTCCCGAATGTGCTTGACATGTTCACCGTCGCCGACATTGCGCTCGTACTTCTGCGATGCTGAAAGCCCCAGCGCTTGACATCCATCAATGACATTAAGGCGTTGCACTCGATCTTCGTATACAACTCGATCAAAGCGATCGACAGCAAGAACCGGCTCCGGCACTCTCACTAATCGAACGTGTGCGGTCGGTAAACCCACATACTTGGCAAGCTTCATGCAAAAGAACTCGTTACTGGTCAGCCCCGCCAAGTGCGCGCTTACCGGCTCAGGCTTGAGGATAACTGTCGACGCTATTGCGCCGCTATCGATCATGTACCAGTTTCCCTCCTGTTCAAATACAGCAACCTTGTCCTGATAGCCGGCGATCGATAGGCGCACTTTCCCATCCCAGACTGAGAACGGTATGTTTGGCCGATCTCGAATCCGTTCCGAGAGCTCTGCGAAAGTGAGCGGCCGTCGGCTGGTGTCATCGGCGATCGCTGGTGCGGTAGGGAGTTGTTCCTCGACATCTGCTCGCACCAAGTGAAGGGACAATGCGCCTGCGGTTTCTCGACCCAGTGCGATCATCAAACCAACGATGTTCCCTTTGCCAATCTTGTTCGCTGCCGCGGCTTCGGTGAGCGCCTGGCCCTCGGGCAGTAGATTTCCGAAAAAATTTTGGACAATTGCACTATGGATAGCGGGCGGCAGATCAGGGTTCTCGCGGATGGGCAAATCAGGGCAGAGGGCGTAGGGTTCACGTCCGGCAAGCCAGGAGAAATCATAGGAGAACGAGAATAAGTTCTCGCGGGGCGAGTGAGTGAGTATCCCAGCCAATTGCCCGTCCAGGAAGACTTGGAGTTGTGTCATTTGCTGACCCCGCGGTCCAATATCAGCTTGCGTACTCGTTCCCTATCCTTGTTCGGAACCATGAACAAGCTGACTCCAAGGTTGTTAGCCGCCATCAAAACGATCCCCCAGCCAACAGTTGGTTTGCCTGTTTCGATATCGGAAAGGGTCTGCTTCGCAACGCCAATGGTCATCGCAGCTTCTTCGATTGTCATACCTTGCGAGGTGCGCATTGCGCGGATAGCCGCGCCCAGCATCACTGGCTCGCTGAGAAAAGGATCCTGCGGGAAAACTGTTTGGACAACGCGTTTCATAAAACCTCCTACGTTGGCAGGATTATATTGTAAAAACCAGGAAACAACAGTTTAAACCTAATATGTTAGGATTAAATATAAATAGCGATGCTTTTTATATAAAAACCTACCACTGAAGGATTATAGAAAAATTCAAGATCAAAATCCGTATAAGCCTGCAATGGCAGGATTTATATTTCAGTGTTTTGATTTGAATGAAAACTGTTGGGTAGCTAGAAGCGGTCACGACACGATGGGGGCGGCTGACGCGCTATTTCGTGTTCTACAACGAGGAGCGGCCACAATAGTCGTTGGCTGTTGATTTGCACTGAAAACTGACCCACTTTGCTGGGAAATTTGCACGTAATTCTGACCCACGTTTAGAACACAATCCTACTTATCGTGATGAGTAGGAGATTGGAGTGATCGACGTGGCATTACTAGGCATTATTCGACGCTGGCACATTCGTGACCAGGTCCCCTTGAGAGAGATCGCCAGAAGGCTGGGCATCTCACGCAACACCGTCCGACGCTATCTGCGCTCGGAAATCACCGAGCCGGCCTACGCGGAGCGGCAAACAACCAGCGCCATTGATAAATACGCTTTCCAGCTTTCGGGCTGGTTAAAGACGGAGGCAGCCAAAAACCGCAAGCAACGACGCAGCCTGAAACAACTGCACTTGGATCTGAAGGAATTGGGATTCGAGGGGTCGTATGACCGGGTGGCAGCCTTTGCCAGGCAATGGAGGGTGGATCAAACTGACCGGGTCAATTCAGCGAGCAAAAGAACACCTAACTCAATACGACAGAATTTAGCGCGTGAATCGAACAACAGGGAAGTACACTTTGATCCAATTTCCTAATTGCCCTGTCTAAAAAATATGGAATTCCTAAAATCTAGCTTGATGAGATCGAATCGACGAAACTCGGTCAGATCAAAGAACGATTTGCTGAAATTGAATATCCTTTACAGAGAGGCAGACCCCGCCCTAAAGAACGGGGTCTGCCGCGCGACTGGTCAGCTTACGCCAACAGGTTTTGGTTTGCGCGTGTGAGATTCACTCGGCAAGCTTTTTTCTCAGTAGCTCGTTCACCTGCGCAGGATT
>JAZJYH010000139.1:0-9106 GCA_040390485.1 Pseudomonadota bacterium | reverse complement strand
GCTGTTGCTGTTGCTGTTGCTGTTGCTGTTGCTGTTGCTGTTGCTGTTGCTGTTGGTTTTGATTTTGCTGTTGTCTTTGACTTGCAAACCGCTTGGAGCCTCGCCGATTGTGCGGTACAGAAAATGGATCAGAAACGGGTGTGTCTGAGCGCAGCGAGTTTCGCCCGTTTCCCATTTTTTGTACCGCTCAATCGGGCACCCCGTAGGGGCGAGGCTTGCGGTCGCCTTTTTTTCGCTTACATTTTTTTGGCGAAGCAAAAAAAGGTAAGTGGCCGCCGGGCCACCCCCGGCTTGCAACCACGAAGCGTAAACTAATAGACAAGTACAAACCCCAGCACTGGCCCGGCCAAACTACCAGCCCACATCAGATACCACTTTGCGTTAAACTAAATCCAACAACATCACCAAGCCATCCGTTCGCCATGCGACTCACCAAGCACCAATTACCAAAGCTGCTACTAGCGATAGCAATGGCGCTGATCGCCGCCGCGGGCTGCGCCGCCTGGCTGCAACCGTCCCTGATCCTGAGCCTGGCCCAAAACCTGACCCTCTGCTAAAACTAAGCCCCACAATGACCCAGCACCTGCCCCAAGCAAGATCCCTAGTCCAACAACTGGGCGCCTCCCAGATCCGCGAAGTCGCCAACGCCGGCATAGGCCTGGACAACGTGCTGCCGTTCTGGTTCGGCGAACCGGACGAAGTCACGCCGCAATTCATCCGCGACGCCGCCAAGGAAGGCCTGGACGCGGGCGACACCTTTTACACGCACAACTATGGCATCCCGCCGTTGCGCGCCGCCATCGCCGGCTATCTGTCGCGCCTGCACGGCCCGATAGGCGCGGAGAGGGTCGCGGTGACCTCGGCCGGCGTGTCGGCGCTGATGCTGATCGCGCAAACCATACTGAACCCGGGCGACCGGGTGGTGGCCGTGACGCCGATCTGGCCCAACCTGGTCGAGATTCCAAAAATACTCGGCGCCGAGGTGGTCAAGGTGCCGCTGCAATTCGGCCTGACCTGGGAACTGGACCTGCAGCAATTGCTCGATGCGCTGACGCCCGGCACCCGGGCCGTGTTCATCAATTCGCCGAATAACCCTACCGGCTGGGTCATGCCGCGCGAGCAGCAGCAAGCAGTGCTCGACCATTGCCGCAAACACGGCATCTGGATCCTGGCCGACGACGTCTACGAGCGCCTGGTGTACGGGCAGAGCTGCGCGCCGTCTTTCCTGGATATCAGCGTGCCGCACGACCGGCTGATTTCCGCCAACAGCTTTTCCAAGGCCTGGCTGATGACAGGCTGGCGCCTGGGCTGGATAGTCGCGCCGGAGAGCCTGATGGCCGACCTCGGCAAGCTGATCGAGTACAACACCTCGTGCGCGCCCGGCTTCATCCAGCGCGCCGGCATCGCCGCCATCGAACGCGGCGATGAAATCGTGCAGCATACGCTGCTCCGCTACCAGGCGGCGCGCGATTACCTGTACCAGCGCCTGAATGCGATGCCGGGCATTACCACGCCGAATCCCAAGGGCGCGATGTATTTGTTTTTCCGGGTGGATGGCCAGACCGATACGCTGGACTTATGCAAGCGCCTGGTCAGGGAAGCCGGCCTGGGCCTGGCGCCGGGCAGCGCCTTCGGGCCGGAAGGCGAGGGCTATGTGCGCTGGTGTTTCGCCAGCTCGCTGGACAAGCTGGAATTGGGCGCAAGCCGCCTGCAGACTTTCCTGGAGCGTTAACCGGCGGACCTAGGCCGCCGGAGCGGCCGCCTCTGCAGGCGTTTCCAGCGGCAGCGTAAACACGAAGCGCACGCCCTGCTCGGGTTCGCTCTCCAGCCGCAGCCGGCCCTTGAAAATCGCCTGCGTCATATTGTGCACGATAGACAAGCCCAGGCCGGAGCCGCCCTGGCCCAGCTTGGTGGTGTAGAAGGGTTCGAACACCCGGTGCTGCAGCTCCCTGGCGATGCCGGCGCCGTTGTCCTGATAGACCAGCTGCACCGCGTCGCCCAGCGTCATCGCGCTGATGAAGATGCGGCCGTATTCCCGGCCGTCAAAACCATGCGTGATCGAATTCATGATCAGGTTGTTCAGTATCTGTTCCAGGTGCCCGGGAAAACTGTTCATTTCTATCCCAGCCGGTACATCCAGCTCCACGCTGGCATTGGCGCGGCGGATCACCGGCCCCATCGCATTCAGGATATCCTGCACCGTCCCCAGCAAGTCAAACGCCCTCCTGCGCTGGCTGGTCTGGTCGACCGCGACCCGCTTGAAGCTCTCGATCAATTCCACCGAACGATTGGCGCCGCGCATGATCAGTCCGCCGGCCTTGCGGCAATCCTTGATCGTGGTCAGCATCACCGAGCGGCTGACATTGCCGGCCTGGACGACCTGGTCCAGTTCTTCCAGCCGGTCGCGCAGGGTGGAGGCCACCATCAGGATATTGCCTATGGGCGTATTCAATTCATGGGAAATGCCGGCCACCATGCCGCCCAGCGAAGCCAGTTTTTGCGACTCGACGATCTGCTCCATCGCGTGGCTCAGTTCGCGAGTCCGCTCTTCCACCCTGGATTCCAGCCCTTCATTGAGCATCTTCAATTTTTCCTCGGACTCCTTGCGCTCGCTGATGTCGGCATGGGTGCAGATCATCCGCAACGGCCGCCCCTTGGCATCGCGCGCCGCGATCATGCCGCGGTCCAGCACCCATTTCCAGCTGCCGTCCTTGGACCGGGCCCGGTGTTCGCTGACGAAGTGCTCGGTCTTGCCGTCGAAATAGTCGCGCACGGTTTGCCTGATCCTGTCCACGTCGTCCGGATGGACCCGGGTTTCCCAACCGTCCAGCTGGTTGGGGACATCGCCGTCGTCAAAGCCGTGCATTTCTTTCCAGCGCTTGGAATACAGCACTTCGCCGGTCTTGATATTCCAGTCCCAAACCCCGTAACCGGCGCCGTCCATCGCAAATTGCAGGCGCTCTTCGCTGTCGCGGATTTGCCGCTGGGTCTGTGCGCGCTCCCTGGCCAGCCGCCGTAAGTGGATCAGCACGCCGGCCAGCATCAGGAAGGCAAAGGCGGCCAGGCCGCGCAACAGCCAGGCCAGGTCGGGGCGCGGATCGGGATCATACAAAAAGCCGTCCAGCGTGGCATTGCGGGGCAGCATGCCCAGGTCGGCATAGATATCGCTGATATGCCGCCAGCGCCCGGCGCTCATATAGCCCATCTCGACCAGCACCGGCTGCAACAGCGGCACCATCTGGCGCGCCTCGTACAGCAAGTGTTCGCGCTTGTTGCGCTGCGAATATTTGCTGACGATCAGGTCGGCGATCTCTTCCTGGTGGTTCATCGCATAGTTCCAGCCGCGCAGGCTGGCTTCGCGAAAGGCCCTGGCGCGCGCCGGATGGGCCCGGATTTCCTGCTCGCTGGTGAACAGGTTGTCGCCGTAAAAATCGATGCCGGCCGAGCGCGGGGTATACGCCTGGTAGGCAAAGCCGGCCCGGTCCAGGTAGTCGGTTTCGTTGGTGGCATAGGCCGAAAAGCCGTACACCTTGCCGCTGATTAAATCGTCGGGGTCGAAGCTGTGCGGCACCAGGCTCAGCTTATCCAGCGCGATACCCTCCTTCTTCAGGTAGGCTACCAGCTCTTCCGATTGCGCCGCCAGCATCACGCGCTTGCCGATGATGTCGTGGATGGCCTGGGTGGGGCCGGTTCGCGGCGCCAGCAGCACGTACGGCGAATGCTGGAACACCACCGCCAGCACCACCACCGGTTTGCCCGCATGCCTGGCCAGCAGCAGGCTGCTGCTGCCTACCGCGTATTGGCTGGTGCCGGACAAGACGTTTTGCAGCGGTTCATTGCCGCTGACGCCTTCGCTGATCTGCACTTCCAGCCCGGCGTCGCGGTAATAGCCTTTTTCCAGCGCCGCATAGTAGCCGGCAAACTGGAACTGGTGCAGGAATTTCAGTTGCAGATTGACTTTTTCCAGCGCATGCGCCGGCCAGACCGGCATCAGCAGGCAACTGAGCAAAATAAGCAGGACGGGGCGGAACCGTACTGACAGAGGCATGAATCATTCCTACCAGAAATGAGTATCGTGTTCTAGGGCCGGGCATCAGCGTGATTGCCTGACGGAATCAAATGCTGACTTTATCAGTTTTTTCTATACAAAATTGAGATTTTGGCGCAAATTTTACGACTCTATATCGAATTTATAATATTTGTACAATTTCAGGAATCAAATGGCAAAATATCCATCAAAGTAGGGCGGTTTCCTTATTTAAAATTCATTGCCCGTAGAACTATAACAAGGCCGCGGCCATCAACCGATACCAGATCAACCATTACATTTTTTTGGAAAGAACCCATGTCACGCCTCCTGTACATGATGCTTTGCACGAGCCTAGTGCTGAATTCCAGTATCGCCGCAGCCGCCCCGCAGGCAGTCACGAACGGGACCGGCGCCAATTCCGCGGCCGGCAATCCGGCCGGCAACCCCTTCATGACGGCCAGCACGCTGCCCTACGGCATGCCGGCTTTCGACAAGATCAAGGACGAGCACTATGCGCCGGCCTTCACCGAAGCCATGCGCCAGCAAAGCGCGGAAGTCAACGCGATTGCCGATAACCAGTCTGCGCCCACCTTTGACAACACCGTCGTCGCCATGGAAAAGGCCGGCCGCATGCTGAGCAGCGTGTCGGCGGTGTTCTTCAATCTGACCGGCGCCAATACCAATCCCACGCTGGAAGCGGTGTCGCGCGACCTGGCGCCCAAGCTGGCGGCGCACAATGACGCAATCAAGCTGAATGCCAAGCTGTTCAAGCGCATCAGCGCCGTATACGAGCAGCGCGCCAACCTGGCGCTGGATCCCGAGTCCCGGCATTTGCTGGAACGCTATTACACCGACTTCGTGCGCGCCGGCGCCAGGCTGTCCGAGGCCGACAAGGTCAAGCTGAAAGCCATCAACGGCCAGCTGGCCAGCCTGGGCACCAGCTTTAGCCAGAATGTGCTGAAGGAAACCAATGCTTCTGCGGTGATCGTGGACAGCAAGGCCGAGCTGAAGGGCCTGAGCGACAATGAAATCGCCGCCGCCGCCGACGCCGCCAAGGCGCGCGGCCTGCAAGGCAAGTATGTGATCGCACTGATGAATACCACCGGCCAGCCTTACGAAACCACACTGGCTAACCGTGCGCTGCGCAAGCGCCTGCATGAAGCCTCGGTGGAACGCGGCAACCACGGCGGTGAATTCGATAACCGCGAAGCGGCGATCAGCCTGGCCAAATTGCGCGCGGAAAAAGCCCAGTTGCTGGGCTACCCCAACTATGCGGCCTACAGCCTGGAAGACGGCACCGCGAAAACTACCGTAGCGGTCAACAAGATGCTGAGCGAGCTGGCGCCGGCGGCGGTGGCCAATGCTAAAAAAGAAGCGGCCGAGATGCAAAAGCTGATCGACGCCAAGAAGGGCGGCTTCAAGCTGGCGGCCTGGGACTGGGCCTATTACGCGGAACAAGTGCGCAAGGCCAAGTACAACTTTGATGAATCGCAGTTGCGCCCCTATTTTGAACTGGACAACGTATTGCAAAACGGCGTGTTCTTTGCCGCCACCAAGCTGTACGGCATCACGTTCAAGGAGCGCCGTGACCTGCCGGTGTACAACCCTACGGTGCGCGTGTTTGAAGTATTCGACGCCGACGGCAAGCCTATGGCGCTGTTCCTGGCCGACATGTATGCGCGCGACAACAAGCGCGGCGGCGCCTGGATGAATGAATATGTCGAACAGTCGTGGCTGTTCGGTACCCGCCCGGTGGTCGCCAACCACCTGAACATCCCCAAGCCGCCGGCCGGCCAGCCTACCTTGCTGACCTATGACGAGGTGCGCACCGCCTTCCATGAATTCGGCCATGCGCTGCACGGCATGTTCTCCAACGTGCGCTACCCGCACTTCACCGGCACCAGCGTGCCGCGCGACTTCGTCGAGTATCCGTCGCAAGTCAATGAGATGTGGTCGGTCTGGCCCGAGGTACTGAAAAATTACGCAAAACACTACCAGACCGGCGAAGTGATGCCACAGGCGCTGGTGGACAAGCTGAGCGCCACCGGCAAGTTCAACCAGGGTTTCGCGACCACCGAATATCTGGCCGCCTCGCTGCTGGATCAGCGCTGGCACCAGCTGAGCGCCAACCAGATTCCGGAAGACGCGCTGGAATTCGAAGCCAATGCCTTGAAACAGGCCGGCGTCGACTACGCGCCGGTGCCGCCGCGCTATCGCACCACCTACTTCTCGCACATCTTCGCCGGCGGTTATTCGGCCGGCTACTATGCCTACCTGTGGAGCGAGGTGCTGGATGCCGACACGGTGGAATGGTTCAAGGAAAACGGCGGGCTCTCGCGCAAGAACGGCGACTGGTTCCGCCAGCAATTGCTGTCCAAGGGCGGCAGCATGGACGCGATGGAGGCTTTCCGCAACTTCCGTGGACGCGACGCCAGGATCCAGCCCTTGCTGGAACGGCGCGGCTTGGCCGGCGCCAGCAAATAGGCCGCCTTAGTCGTACACTACACAATAGCCACGATTTGATCGTGGCTTTTTTATTTTTGCAGGATAGACTAAGAATTTTGTGGACAGTCAGAAACATGATATTTATACTTTGACAAGCTTTTCGACTATCCCTAATAGAAAATTAGACCACCACCGGCAATGGGCAAGAAAAGCTTACCCGAAAGACCTTCATGAGAAATTTTAGTGTCGCAGGCGTATTGGCTGGCGCCTTGGCCTGCGCAGTTGCCAGCACAGTGGCTGGCGCAGCTGCCGGCGCCGCCGCTCCGGTGCCGGAGCAGGTACCGCTGCCGGCGCCGTCCTCTTCGGCGCAGAAGCTGTATTCCTCGGCGCAAAACGACTTGCTGCAGATACGTGTCTTGCTGAAGAACGGCCGCACCCAGGCTTCGGTAGGCTCCGGTTTCCTGATAGGCAGCAGCAATCTGGTGGTCACCAATTACCACGTGGTGTCGCAGATCGCGCTGGAGCCGGAAACCTATGTCGGCGAATACGTCGATACCGCCAACCAGCGCGGCGCGGTGGAACTGTTGGCGGTGGACGCCTTGCACGACCTGGCCGTAGTCAGGGTAGGGCGCAACGGCACCGGCTTCTTCAAGGTGCCGGAACAGATAACGCAATTACCGGAGCTGACTCAGGGCCAATATCTGTATTCGCTGGGCAATCCGCTCGACCTGGGATTCGCAATTTCGGAAGGATCGTACAACGGCATCATACGCCGCGGCTTTTACGACCAGCTGATGTTTACCGGCCCCATCAACGCCGGCATGAGCGGCGGCCCGAACGTCACGGTAGACGGCAAGGTGGCCGGCGTGAATGTGTCCAAGCGGCTGGACGGCGAGCTGGTCAGCTTCCTGGTGCCGGTGCGCTTCGTGCAGGAACTGCTGAAGAAGGTCGGCCTGCAAACCCGGCCGGCCAAGGATTTCAACCTGATCGTCGGACAACAATTGATGGCCCACCAGGGCGTGATCGTGGATAAACTGCTGGAGAGCCCGCTGACGCTGAAGACGCTCGGCCCGTACAAGGTGCCGGTCAGGGAATCCGATCAGGTGCGCTGCTGGGGCCAGTCCAATGCCAAGCCGGACATCCCGTACGCGGTGGACGAGATGCGCTGCCAGACCGAATCGGCGATCTTCGTCTCCGGCCAGTTGCAGACCGGCCAGGTGTCGATCCAGCATGCCTACACCCGCAGCATAGAGCTGGGCTCGCTGCGTTTTTCCGAACTGGCCAGCAATGCCTTCAAGAACCAGGTCAGCGGCAGCTACAAGAATCCGCAAGTCACCGCACCGGCCTGCAACGAGCAATTTGTCAGCAACCGCAAACTGCCCATGCGCGCCGTATTGTGCGTACGCGCCTATCGCAAGTTCACCGGCCTGTACGACTTCATCCTGCTGACCGCCAGCACCGACCAGGCGCTGATGAGCCTGCAAAGCCGGGTCGAGACCAAGGGCGTATCGTATGACAACGGGCTGCGGGTATCGCGCATCTTCCTTGAATCGCTGAGCAAGGGAGGCAAGCAATGACCAACGAGCATGCCCCCCACGCCTTGCCCAGCGCCCCATTTTTTGTGGAAGTGCTGGCCTCGAATGAGGAAGTCAAGCACAGGCACCAGGTCAATGCATTGCCGATACGCATAGGGCGCGGCTACGACAATGACTTTATCCTGGACGATCCGCACACCGCCGCCCACCATGCGATTGTGGAACAGGGCGAAGACGGCAACCTGCAAGTCCGCGACCTGGGCAGCCATAACGGCATCGTGCACCGGGGCAAGCGCCTGCCGCTGATCAGCATCAACGGCAATACCGTAGTCCGGCTGGGCCACACCAATCTGCGCGTGCGCGCCGCCGACTTCCAAGTCAGCGACGAACTGGCCGACACCACCATCCACAGCTGGGAAGGCTGGCCGCCGGCATTGAGCGGCCTGGCCATCATGGCGCTGTTGTCCCTGCTCAGTACCTGGCTGAGCGACGTCAGCAAGTATGAAACCATACGCTACCTGATGGCGGTCGCCTATGTGCTCAGCGGCGGCCTGATCTGGAGCGGCATCTGGGCCTTTGCCAACCGCCTGTTCGGCGGCCACGCGCGCTTCGGCCGGCATTTGTTCATCGCCGGTTGCGGCATGGCGGCGATGGAAGTCTGGAGCCTGTTCAGCAATACCGCAGCCTATGCGCTGTCGCTGGAGGCGCTGAGCCGCTACGGCAGCCACGTGATGATAGCGATCACCGCGGCGATGGTGTACTACCATCTGAACACCATCAATCCGCGCCATCCGCGCCGGATCGCGACCACCGCGCTCATACTGGGCCTGATCGGTTCCAGCCTGATGCTGATGCTGAACTACCAGCGCTATGGCCAACTGTCGGACGAGCTGTATATGTCGCAAATCCTGCCGCCCGCGTTCAGGCTGAGTCCGGACAAGCCGGTGGAGCAATTCATCAGCGACGCCAGGAACCTGAAGGACAAGGTGGACGCCGACCGCAACAAGGCGGTCAGCCGCGATGAGCAGGATAGCGAGGCTGCGGAATAGTCGGCTGAATACGCGGCTGAATACGCGGCTGAATACGCGGCTGAATA
>JAZJYH010000138.1:0-30734 GCA_040390485.1 Pseudomonadota bacterium | reverse complement strand
ACCCAGCCCTTGGCTGCCTAGCAAACTAACCGTCCAACTTTATGGGGTCAGTTCAGAAACTGCGGGGCTTTTTTGCTTTCAGGCCAAAATCCTTTTGTCCACGAAAAACACGAAAGGCACGAAAAAGGAAAAAAGGAAAAAAGGAAAAAGGAAAATCCTCTACCAATCGTTTTTCTGCGCCGTTTTAGTATTTTTTTATTTCGTGGTTTTCGCGTCGTTGCTGGACAAGGCCTTAGCTGGCCGTAAATTAGCGTACCCACCCTGCTGCTCTACAAAGCCCTTGAAGGCCTGCAGCAAGGCCTGGTATTTGCCGCTATCGCCTTCCAATTCCATCAGGGCATAGCAAGTTGCTTCCAGCGTGGACAATTGATGCTCGCCGTGCGCCTTGCGTATCAGATAGTGCGAGGCCGGCGGATCGTGCAGGGGCAGGCGCGGCAATTGCTGCAGCAGGGGATTCAGGTATAGCATCTTGCGGCTCTTGCGCCAGGTGCCGTCCAGCACCACCAAGCGTAACTGCTGCAGCTGCGAAGGCTGCTGCAACACAGCCTTGTCCAGCGGCGGTGCCGGCGTCAGGCCCAAGGCCTCGTGATCCGGCGTCTCCGGATACAGCAGCACCGGCGTCTTGGCGTCCGCGTACAGCAGCGCGTGCAAGGCCTGGGCCTCAAACGCTTCGCCGGCCTGCATGCGGCTACCGGCCAGGCTCAGGTGTAGCAGACGCGCAGTGCCCTTGGCATTGCCCACTTCCATCGGGTGCTGCAAGACCAGCACCTCGGGCGTGGGAGCTATCGGGGTAATCCATTGGCAAATGCAGGTGCGCTGCGGGCGCAGGCAGTACTGGCAAACGGGACGCTTGGTAGCAGTATTTGAGATCATGGCGAGATTTTATCCAAAAGCTGCGCGCCGAAGTATGATTAGTTCTGGTTTCTGATGAAGCGCCTCACTAAGCACCTCATTAAGCCCTCTAGGAAAGGACATCCATGAATAGCCTGAAGGTCCTGGCATTGGCGCTGGCCATCTGGCTGCCCCGCATGGCGCAGGCCGCCGATCCATTGATACTGAACGAGATCCACCAAACCGAGGGCGCAGGCAAACTGCTGGACTTGCGGGTGGAAGAGGTATCCAGGGATGCCAGGACCTCTACCGTCGAGATCGTCTTTGTCTCCGGCGCATCGGTCGCCTCGTCCCTGTTCATCATGCGCGCCATCTACGATATTGCCAAAGCCCGTGGCGACAGGTATTGCGTCAAGCTTAGCGAAAGCACTGGCGAGCAAGGCAAAAGCAGCATGCTGATAGGATTTTCCAAGGAAAAAGTGGCCGATATCGATGACTATTACCAAACCGGGAGCATCGCCAAGCTCAGCACCAGGCTAGAGCAGATCGACCTCAACATGTATGACATGCTGTTCAAGCCGCGTACCAAATAAACGCCAAATCGGCGCCGCCCAAATTAACGCCCCCGGCAAACTCACTCAAGGAACACTGTATGCGCCGACCGGCCCAGAATTTCCTCATGGCAAAAACTATGTGCCTGATGCGCCTGGCCATCGTTACCGGCATTACTGGCATTACCGGCAATTTCTGCAAAGCACTTGAACATAGGCCCGCCGTGAACTAAGCTGAAAAGTCCGGAATCTACCTTGTACAACCAGACAGGTGACACTCATGGCCACAGCCCCAATTGATCCGAGCACGCCGCAATATATTTACCAGCCTCCCCCGCCTCCGCAGAGCAACACCAGTAGCAATACAAGCAGCACTAGCGCCCAGGCCACCCAGACCGAGCAAACCCAGACTGTGAATGCGGCCAAGGCAGCGTCGGAATCCAATCAGACGGCCAAAGCCGAGGAGCAGGCACCCCCTCCTCCTCCTCCCGTGGTGAACACCAGCGGGCAAATCACCGGGACCACGATCAGCACCGTCGCTTAATTCGGATAACGGCATGGCCAGATAGTGGCACCACGAGCTCGCCGCGCGCGGGCTTTTTCTTTTCTCTTATTCTTTTCTCTTTTTCTTTTCTGAGGATGCCGGCCTCGTTCTTCCTTAGGCGTATACTTTCCCCTATATCAATGCCATACACCATCCGGGGACAGGGATGAAGACAGTCCAGATTCAATTGCGCGACGTGCTGGCCAGCGACCTGCCGCTGTTTTTCCAAAACCAGCTCGATCCCGACGCCAACCATGTGGCGGCCTTCACCGCCAGCGACCCGGCCGACCGGGCAGCCTTCGACGCCCGCTGGGCCAGGATACTGGCCGATGACGGCACCTATATACAGACCATCACATTTGGCGGACAAGCCATAGGCCATGTCTTCAGCTACCAGCAAGCAGGAGCGACCGAAGTCAGCTACTGGATCGCCAGGGAATACTGGGGCCAGGGCCTGGCTTCGCTGGCCTTGCACGGCTTCCTGCAGCAGCAGGCCACACGCCCGTTGTATGCGCGCGCCGCCAAAGACAACCTGGCCTCGGTGCGTGTCCTGGAAAAATGCGGCTTCGTGATCACCGGCGAAGACCGGGGGTACGCCAATGCGCGCGGCGCGGAAATCGAAGAGTACATCTTGCAGCTGGGTGCACCTCGCTGAAACCGCCTGTAACTTATCTGCGGCCGGCGCAGGTTTTTTGATACACTCGTTTTTCCGTCGCACTCAATCCGGACCTCCCAATGAAAATTACTAGCCTGATCACCTGTACGCTGGCATCGCTGGCATTCCTCTCCACCGGCGCCTGGGCAGAAGACCACGTCAGCTTCAGCTTCGCCACGGCACAGCAAGCCAGGAGCATACTGACCGCGCGCGACGACTTTGTGCAGGGGCTGAGCCCGTTTGACCGCGCCGCCAGGCTGAAAACCGCAGCGGAAGTATCGGAGCCGGCCTACCTGAAATTTGTCAGCGACAACGCGCAGGAGTGGAGCGAGCAAGAGAAAAAACTGGTACAAACGGCCTTGCGCGATTTGCAGCCTAGGCTGGATGCCCTGTCGCTGCCCCTGCCCAAGCCGGTAGTGCTGATCAAGACCAGCGGCAAGGAAGAAGGCGGCGCCGCCTATACCCGCGGCAATGCCATCATCCTGACTGCGTCTGACCTGGCGGGCGCCAAGCAGGCCAACCTGCAGCGCCTGCTCAGCCATGAATTATTCCACGTGCTGAGCCGCCACAATCCGGCGCTGCGCGAAAAGCTGTACGGCGTGATCGGCTTCCAGAAGTGCGGCGAACTGGCCTTCCCCGCCAAACTGAAGGCAATCAAGATCACCAACCCCGATGCGCCGCGCAACGACTACTGCATCCAGGTGAAGGTGGCGGATAAACCGAGCTGGGCCATCCCCATCCTGTACGCAACGGTGCCGCACTACGACACCGCCAAGGGCGGAGAATTCTTTGACTACCTGAACTTCAAACTGCTGCTGGCGGAAAAAGGCAATACCGCCGCCGCTGCGCTGCCGCGCTACGACGAGAACGACTTGCGCCTGCTGGACGTGCAGGCAGTCACCGGCTTCTATGAGCAGATAGGTAAAAATACCGGCTACATCATCCATCCGGAAGAAATCCTCGCCGACAATTTTGCCATGCTGGTGCTGAAGGATAACAAGCCGGCCTCGCCCGAAATCATCAGCAAGATGCAGGAGTTGCTGGATGCAGCCAAGGTCCGCTAGTCCCCACCCTGCCGGCCGCATGGATTTCCAGATCACACCCAATGCCGAAGTCTACTTCCGCGACCTGCACCAGGCCGTGGACAGCGTCGCCAGGGAGAAAAAATACCTGGCCCTGCTGCGCGCGCCACCGTATGAAGAAGCCGTCGCTTTCTATCGCGACATCATCAGCAAGCAGCAGATACAACTGCTGGGTCTGCTGGACGGCCAACTGGTAGGCTGGTGCGACATCCTGCCGGCCCACGGCGACGTCTGCGCCCACATAGGCGTGCTCGGCATCGGCCTGCTGCCGCAAGCCCGGCGACAAGGCCTGGGCCAACAATTGATGCAGGCTGCGATCGCACAAGCCTGGGAAAACGGCCTGACCCGGATAGAACTGATTGTGCGCACCGATAACCACGGCGCCAAGCACCTGTACGAAAAGCTCGGTTTCCAGGTCGAAGGCATACAGCGCAAGGCCAATTGCGTCGATGGCAAGTATTTCGATACCTATGCAATGGCCTTGCTGCGGTGAAGGGCGCACTGCTTCATCAACATATAAAGCTTAATCCGGGTGACCATGAGAATCGTGAAGAATCCAGTTATTCTGACTGCTTGGTGGCTATTATCTGCGCTATGCATATGTGTCGCCCTCGCATTTATGTATAAGGCAGGATGCACAGGGGATTTGAAAAGTGGAACCTCCGGAGATTTTCAGGAGGCACTCACAAATGAATCTCTAGGATTCTCATTTCTGATGCTTGGCGCGCTGATGACATCCGGTGCCACCTCAATTATTGGTAATTCCCGCCTCGTATTTCGTGTAGCACAGGGATCGGCGACATTCGTAGTTATATGGATTTCAATGACGATAATGGGAATTCAAATTGAAATATGGGGCAATCAAGCATGCCTCCTTCCTTAACTCGATTTGTGGCGAAGGCCGTAACCAATAATAGCTAGTCGCTGTAGGGTGGGCACAGGTGCCCACCCTACACATTGCAGATTTTTGAGTTTCGTCAACTACACAGATCACAGCATCTCTTCCGCTATCCTCAGCAAGATAGGGCAAACCGGCCAAGCGGCCAATCGCGGCCATTCGGTGAGGTGATGCTCATCGATGAAACAGCATCGCTATCCTGGCGGCGATGAGCCTGGCAATAAACCTGAGGGGGTAAGAAGAAAAGCTGGGCACGTCGCTCGGAAGCTCTTCCTTCCCGGGTTTGGAGCTTGTGCAGATACGCATCTGTATCGGCAAAATATCACCTTGAAAGCGCGCCCTGTACATTGATACCCAATGCTTGCTGTCGTCGAAGTTCAGCATCATGGCTGAATTGCAGCAGGTGGCGACGACGCGGTTGGTCGCCGATTTCTCCCTGAGCTTGTAGCCCTTTAACAGCGATGCTCCTCGTATCGCCGTAACGCGATCTTTACGAAAGACCAGGTATGCCGTGCCGCCATCGCGATCTTGCACGACGGGTGCATTCGCCAAGGTCTCGATGTGGCGCGAGCCTGCCTGGCAGTCCGCGCAATAGCAGACCGCGCTGGTGATGGGCGTGCCAAAGGCTTTGAATGCGACTTGCCCGCATTGGCAAGACGCCGTTACTTCGCTCTCTCGGGGCGTGGCCATCGCTTATCCTCGCTCTGCAAAGAAGTGAAGCCCCTCGCCTGTTTCGAGCAGGGATTTGAGGCTGGAGGCAATCTGCGCCCAAGCCCCCTTGAGTCCCTCATGCCCCTCAGGGATGCCATAGTGGAGGATAGTCAGCTTGGTGACTTCGTCGAGCGGCGTGATTTCGTACACGATGCGCGAGGGCTTGAGATCGGGGCCAAACCAGCTGGGCAGAAAGCTCATTTCCAGCCGCTTGCATCGATCGGCAACGAAGATTTCTCCCGACACCATGACCTTGCCGTCCGAGGTCCGGTGTTCATATTTCCCGCCGGTTTCGAATTGGCCGTGGATTTCGGTGCCGCGGATATTGTAGCGCCTTGATAATTCCGCACTGGTCAGCGCTTCCCACAGCTTCTCCGGCGTAGTGCGAATGAAGGTTTCCAGGATGAAATCAGGTTTGATATTTTCCACAGCGAATGTCCTTTCCAATTCGGCCTTGAGGTCAAGAATGACCCTAGTCAGAGGTTGTCGAGTCAGCGGCTCGATCCAGCGGTCAACGGCCGACTGGAGCGGGGCAGCATTGAGATAGTGGTATTTGAATCGGCCAGCCTTATGCGTTACCACCAAGGAAGCAGCCTCCAGCACCTTCAAGTGTTTCATGACGCCAAAACGCGTCATGCCCAGCGCAGCTTCCAACTCGGTCAAGGTTTGACCGTCGCGTTGTCGGAGCCTGTCCAGCAGTTGCCTGCGGGTTTCGTCACTCAAGGCTTTAAAGAGAGCATCCATGGAATGCATAATAGGTGACCATTTGGTCACATGTCAAGGAAGTCACATAAATTTTTTTAGGCGATTGCCCAGCCATGCAGGGTGGGCACGCTTCTGTGTCCACCCGGCGCCTTGCAGATTTTTAAGCTTTATCCCCTAAACCGATCACAGCATCTCCCCCAATGTCACATCCAGACCAGGGAAAGCCAGGCGCTGGAACAGGGCGTTGATTTCTTCCGGTGGCAACGACGTCCCGCTTTCCATCCACCAGACGATGGTCGCCCACATGGCGCCGATGACGTATTGCGTGGCCAGGTCCAGGGATGCATCGCCCCGCCCGCCCGGCTCCTGGCTGCAACGGGCAGCGAGATCTTCCCGCACCAGTTCGCGCAGCATTTGCCGGATGTGCCGTTCCACCGACACTTCGCTTTCGCGGACGATCGTCTTTTGGTAGATGACCCTGTGACTGGCAAGGTGCTGGAAGAAAGGCAGCGTGAAGCCCAGGCGCTGGTCCGGCATGGCTCGCCATTCCGTCACCAGCCACGAACGCAGCCGCGCGATGCTGCAGGCCAATAGCTCGTCCTTGCTGTCGAAGTGCGCGTAAAAGGTGGCACGGCCGATGTCTGCGCGGTCGAGCAGGTTCTGGATCGTCAGCCGCTCGTAGCCGCGTTCCATCATCAAGGAGAGCAATGCATCGAGCAGCGTGTCGCGCGTCTGCCGCACCCGCCGGTCGAGCTTGTCCTGTGCGTCTTTGATCGCCAATTGAAGCTCCTGTTCCTGAACAAGTTTGCGATGGATATTCGGAAACGAACAAGTGCATGGCATTTGTTCGGGCTATTTCCGGTGCCGAACAGTATGTTCGATACTCAGACCATTTACAAGGAAGACAGTCTTCATGATGAGTTCGAAAATACCCTCCCTGATTCGCTTGCACGGCATCTCCAAGTGCTATGAAACCGGCGCCCGCAGCTTCATGGCATTGAAAGAGCTGAGCCTGGCCGTCGGCCACGGCGAATGCATCGCCGTGGTCGGCAAGTCCGGCAGCGGCAAGACTACCTTGATCAACCTGCTTACCGGCATCGACAGCCCGAGCGCCGGCGAAATCCAGATCGCCGGGCACGCCATCCACACTATGTCGCAGGAAGAATTGACTGTATGGCGCGGCCGCAACGTCGGCATCGTGTTTCAGTTCTTCCAGTTACTGCCGACCCTGACAGTGGCGGAAAACGTCATGCTGCCTATGGATTTTTGCGGAACATTCGATGCCTCGCAGCGGCGTCCGCGCGCACTGACCTTGCTGAAGCGGCTGGGTATTGCCGATCAGGCCGACAAGCTGCCTGCCGACTTGTCCGGCGGCCAGCAACAGCGCGCCGCGATCGCCCGCGCCCTCGCCAACGATCCGCCCATCCTGGTCGCGGATGAACCCACCGGCAATCTCGATTCGGCCACTGCAGACGACGTGATGGCCCTGCTTGCCTCACTCGCTCATGAAGGCAAGACCGTGATCATCGTCACCCACGAACGCGATCTGAGCCGGTTCTTCACCCGCACGATTACGCTGTACGACGGCATGATCAGTAGTGATTCCGCCGGCCCGCAGAGGGCGATCGCATGAGCCCGCGCTGGATGAAGATAGTGCGGGACATCCGCCTCACGCGCGGCAGGCTGCTGATGATCGTCATTGCTCAGGCGGTCAGCATAGCCGCCGTCACTACCATGCTGAGCGCCTACACGGTGCTGACGCGCGAAGTGCCGCGCAACTACATCGGCACCAATCCCGCTTCTGCCCAGCTGGAGATGGCGGCCAACCTGGACGAGCAGCTTTTGCAGCAGGTTCGCGCACGTCCTGACATCGCCGCCGTCGAGGCAGCGGCCGTCGTGATTGCCCGCGTCGAAGTCGGCCCCGGCGAATGGCTGCCGGCCCGGCTGTTCGTGGTACCCAGCTTCGAGGGCTTGCGCATCAACACCTTGCACCGCGAGTCTGGCGCCTGGCCGCCTCCCGCCGGCACACTACTGGTCGAGCGCAGCGCCTTGCCCTTGACCCGCACTGCCCTGGGGCGACCGATGATGGTCGAGTTCCAGCGCTCCGGACGGCATGCCATCAACATCGCCGGAACAGTGCACGACCCCGGGCTCGCCCCCGCGTGGCAGGAGCAGACCATCTACGGCTACGTCACTCCACAGACCCTGGCCCAGCTCGGCGAGGCAGCACCGCTCAAGCTGCTGAAGGTCGTGGTGGCCGAAGGCGCTGACGACGCCCAGGCCATTGATACCACGATACGCGCATTGGCGTCCTGGCTGGGCGACAACGGCCATCAGGTGCTGGAGGCCCGCATTCCGCCGCCCAGGCTGCATCCGCATCAGGCGCAGATGAATGCCATCCTCGTGATGCTGCTGATCTTCAGCCTGCTGGCATTGCTGCTCGGTGCCGTGCTTACGGCGACGGTCGTGGGCGGCCTGCTGGCCCAGCAAGTGCGGCAAATCGCGATCATGAAAGCCGTCGGCGCGCGCCAGCGTCAAGTCGCGGGGCTGTATCTAGGCCTGGTCGGCGTCCTGGGCATGAGCGCCGTGGCAATCGGCATGCCGCTCGGGCTGCTCGCCGGCCGCGGCTTCATTGCGATCATCGCCGAATTGCTGAACCTGCGCATCGATAGCCTCGCATTGCCATGGTGGCTGCTCGCCGCGACGCCGCTGATCGGCCTCGCAATACCTCTGGTGGCCGCCCTGATACCTATCCTTGCGGCTGCACGACGGACCGTGCAAGATGCGATCCAGGACCATGACGTGAGTCGCGATGCGCTCAACTCTTCCTGGACCAGCCGATGGATGGCGCGCATCCGCATACGCGATGTCGCACTGAACCTGGCGCTGCGCAATATGGTTCGGCGCCGCGCCCGGCTGGTGCTGACCATGTCGCTGCTGGCCGGTGCCGGTGCGATGTTTGTGACTAGCCTGAACCTGAAGGCCGCGTGGGAAAATAATGTTAGCCAGTCCGCCGCGGATCGGCATTTCGACCTGGAGCTGTACCTGCAGCAAGCCGCGCCGCTCGAGCGCATCCAGGCCCTCGCTGCCACGGCGTCGCAGGTCAGCCGCGTCGAGGCCTGGAGCGCGTCACCGGCGGCAATCGCCGGCAGCGACGGGCTGGAGGTAGTGCACCGCTACCCAGACGGCGCCCACGGCAGCTTCACGCTGCGGGCGGCGCCGCCGGACACGGCGCTGTTCGCTCACAGCATGGTCGCGGGGCGCTGGCTGCAGGCGCAGGATGAGCAGGTAGCCGTCATCAATACCCTGGCCAAGGCCATCGCCTTCCCTGGCGTGAAGGTAGGCGACTACATCACGCTGAGCACGGCGCATAGTCCGCTGAGACTGCGGGTCGCAGGCATTACACGTGAGCTGCTGACGCCGGGCGCCGTCTATGTCATGCCTGCGACGTTTGGCCAGGCCACCGACACCCACGGGCTCGCCAACGCGGTCCGCATTGCGCTTGCGGACCGCCGGCAAGCCGACGCCGCGGCCAGCGCCATCGTTCGCGCGCTGGAACGGGAGCACATCGGCGTCAAAGCCGTGGTGACGGAAAAGAACTTTGCTGCGGCACAGGGCGGGCATGTCTACATCCTGGTCTTTGCCCTCGGCTTCATCGCGAGCATGATGGCCGTGGTCGGCTTGTTGGGGCTGGCCTCCTCGCTAGGCACCGCTGTCATCGAACGCACCCGCGAGTTCGGCGTCATGCGGGCTATCGGCGCGCGATCAGCCGTGGTGACCAGGAGCGTGTTGTACGAAGGCGTGCTGACCGGCCTGCTCAGTGCGCTGTTCGCAGCGCTGCTGGCTGTGCTGCCGTCCTTGCTGGTGGGACGGGTACTGGCGTCCATCTCGGTGCAGGAGCTGTCGCTGCAACTATCGCCATCCGGTATCGCACTGTGGCTGGGCCTGGTATTGGCAGGATCGATGGCCGTCAGCTACTACCCTGCCACGCGGGCGTCGCAACTCACCGTCAAACAAACTTTAACCCTGGAGTACGCATGAAGAACAAACTTTCCATCGCGGCCCTGATCGCCGCATCGCTGATAGCCGTCCTGGTAGCACTGCATCACCTGGACATGATAGGTTTCATCAAGCGCTTGCACGGCGGCTAGCATGCCTGTTCAGGCTGATAAGGATGCGGGCGGCGCTCATCTGACATAGCCCCGGCATAGTTCGGCATAGTTCGGCATAGTTCGGATATTGTCCAGTATATGCGGATGGGCCGGGCACGCGGGCATGTGATATTTCCCATGCCCTGCTCCTGCCTGCTCCCCCCAGCGCCATGAATGCCGGGGGCCGAGCCGGAACATTTGCTTACAGCATCTCTTCCACTATCCTCAGCGTCTCTTCAAAATTCCAGATACGGCGGATTTCTATCACGTCGTACCTGGCGGCGATATTCGGCGGGAAGGCACTATAGCGCGCGTTGACCCGGACGATGCGGCGTACTGCCTCGTCGATGTCGGCGCGGCCGCTGGAACGGTTGATGATGATCTCTTCCACGCTGCCGTCGCTGCGGATCACCACCGTCACCACCGGGTCTCCCCTGGCCTTGTCCTTGGCCAGCTGGGAATAATTCAAATTACCGTTGCGTTCGATTTTCTGGCTCCAGCTCTCTACATACATCCTGAGCGGCACGTCTTCCCTGATGCTGCCGAAGATGCTGCGGCGGCGGTTGCGGCCATCGCTGTCGTCCTGTCTGCGCACCGGCGGATTGCCGCGCAGCAGGTCGAGTTTCTTGGCCTGGTCCAGCGCGCGGCTGGCCAGGTCGCTGCCCAGCAGGCTCTTCGGCAGCACGAAACCGTCGCCCGCCCTGCCTTCGGCATTGCCGGCTTTTGCCGCCGTGCCGGCCTGCGCCGCCAAATCCCTGTCCCTCTGCTGGGCGGCGGCGCTGGCCGCTTCCGCTTGCTGGCGCGCCAGCTCATCAGCCCTTTGCCTGGCGGCCAGTTCATCCTGCTGCTTTTGCCTGGCCTGGGCTTGCTGGCGGGCCGACTCTTCGGCCTGCTTGCGCGCCTCCAATTCCTGCGCCTGCCGTTCTTTCAAAGCGCGCTCTTGCTGCTGAGCTTGCTGCTGCGCCACTTGTATCGCCTGCTGCCTGATCTGCTCCTGGCGTTTCTGTTCTTCCTGGCGCTGTGTTTCCTGGCGCTGGGCCTCCAGTTGCTGCGCCTTGGCGGCCTCTTCCCTGGCTTGCAGTTTCAGCTGCTCGCTGGCCTTCTCGGCAGCCTGCTGCTGGGCCAGCCTTAGCGCTTGCAGTTGTTCTTGCTGCTTCGCCAGCACGGCTGCGGCCTGCTGGCGGGCCGACTCTTCCGCTCTTTGGATTTCTTTCGCCTTGCTTTCGCGTTCCCTGGCTTGTGCTTGCGCCAGCATTTCCTGTGCGCGCTGGGCCTGCTTGAGCTCTTCCTGCTTCAGTTGCTCTTGTTTTTGCGCGGCGGCTTGCAGCCTGGCTTCGTCCGCCAGCTTGCGTTCTTCGGCTTCCTGCTGGCGCCTGGCATTGGCCTCGGCCAGCTGCTGCTGCAGGCTTTGGTCTTCGGCCGGCTTGGAGGCGGAGATATCCACTACCGGCGGCTCGGCGATCTGGGCTAACTGGGCGCTCTTGTCGGCTGGCGTCACCGCTGCTTTTTCCGGTTCTTCCGGACTGGGGACCGGGACTACGAAGCTGTCATCCTTGCTGTCGGTACGTGCGATCAGGCGCGGTGGCGCGCTGCTGGGTTCGGCGGCCACCGGCAAGGATGGGGCCGGTTTCGCCTTGGCGGCTTTTTTGGCTGCTGCCCTGGGCTTGGCTGCCGGCATCACCGGAACGGGCGCTGGCACTGGACGCGGCGCCACCAGCTGTATCCCGTCCACAAACGCAGGCACTGCGGGCTTTTCAGGCGGAGGAATATCCAACGGCTTTTCGCTGGCCGGCGGGCTTGCCGTTTCCACATTGGCAATTTGTACGTTCAAATCGGGCGCCTGTGCGCGGCGCTTGTCCCAGGGCAGCTCCAGCCCCGGCAAGGCCAGGCCCGGTATGCCGAATTGCAACGATAAAATGAAGGCGTGCACCAGGATGGATAGCGCAATACCGGTCAGCAGGCGCGCGCGGAGTCGCTCAGGCCGGTAGGGATTGCGGTTGATGATTGCTGATTCGCTCACAAATGCTTAGTAGTAGGGGGATGCGCCTAGAACCTGTTTAATATCTTACTGCGCGGCCGTGATCGAGGCTCATGCGCTGCTCAAAATGCTCACGTACCCAAAAGTACGCTCCGCTTTTTGCGCTGCTATTCACCTCGCTGACGCCCGCTCGCTACAGATCTTAAACAGGTTCAAAGGCACGATGATACTTCAGCTTATCGGCCATTACGGCGACGCCAGCAGAAATTTGTTGGCGCAAGACACAGGGGCAGGATTGATGTGATAAATTATGCATCGAATTCCCACCTGATTGCCGGTATGAAAAAATTCTCGAATAAAACGGTACTGATCACCGGCGGCACTGACGGTATAGGCCTGGCAGCGGCACGCGCTTTTGCCGCGCAGGGTGCGCAGGTAGTGATCGCGGCACGCAAGCAGGAGCGCGGCCAACAGCTGGAGGCCGAACTGCAAGGCCAGGGCCATGCCATCTATTTCATCCAGGCCGACGTCGCCGACCCTGAGGCGATACAGCGCATGCTGGCATTTACGCTGGATAAATTCGGCCGGCTCGATATCGCCGTCAATAACGCCGCCGCCGACATCCGGATGGCGCTGAGCGCCGAGCTCAGCGAAAGCGAATTCGACGCCAGCATGGCGGTCAACGTCAAAGGCTTATGGTTGTGCATGAAGCACCAGATACTGGCCATGCAGCACAGCGGAGGCGGCGCCATCGTCAATGTGGCGTCTATCAATGGCTTGAAAGGCACCAGCATGGCGGCCGCGTATAGCGCCGGCAAACATGCGGTGATCGGCCTGACCAAGTCGGCGGCCAAGGAATACATTAGCGCCAACATACGCATCAACGCGGTGTGCCCGGGGCTGACCGACACCCAGTTCCAGCACAGACCGCTGCAAACCTTGTCGGCGGAAGACTTCAAAAAATACGATGCGGCCCGCACCGCGGCCATGCCGATAGGACGGATGGCGCGGCCGGAAGAGATCGCCGCAGGCATACTCTGGCTCAGTTCGGACGAGGCTTCTTATGTGGTCGGCCATGCTTTGGTGATCGACGGCGGTGTCAGCGCCTGAGTCCCCTTTACGAAAAATCAGGAATAAATAAATCAACAATCAAAGGAAAAAACAGTGCTTTGGTTCTTACTCTTCGCCTATGTCGGCGCCAGCGTGCTCAGCCTGATCATGTACGCTATCGACAAGTCGGCAGCACAAAACAAGCGCTGGCGTATCAGCGAAAATTCGCTGCACCTGCTCAGCCTGGCCGGCGGCTGGCCGGGCGCATGGGTGGCGCAGGAATTTCTACGCCACAAGACCAGCAAGGCCAGCTTTCAGCGCATGTTCTGGCTGACGGTGTTGTTGAATCTGGCCGGCCTGGCCGGGCTTGTGTATGCCTGCGCCGACGGCGAAGCAGGCACCACAGGCTTCATATCCACATTCAAGGCCACATTCAAGGCCACGTTCAAGGAATAAGCATGGAAACGGTAGACAGCATACTGGAATTCTGGTTCGGCACCGCCGCAGACGACGCCATCACGGCCAAGCGTCAAGCCAAACTGTGGTGGCAAAAAGACCCTCAGGCCGACGCCCTGATACTGCAACGCTTTGAAGGCTATGTACAGCAGGCGGCCAGCGGCGAACTGGACGCATGGACGGCAACGCCGTCCGGCCTGCTGGCGCTGATCCTGCTCACCGACCAGTTCCCGCGCAATATGTACCGGGACACGCCCCAGGCTTTCGCTTTCGATACCCTGGCGCGCGGCTGGTGCAAGCAGGGCATCGGCGCCGCCGCAGATTTTTCGCTGCGTCCACTGCAAAGGGTCTTTTTCTATTTACCGCTGGAGCATTCGGAATCGCTGCCGGACCAGCAACAGTCGGTGGCCCTGTTTGCAAAGCTGGCCGCAGACAGCGGCGGCCCAACCCTGGCCGGCTATGTAGACTACGCCAGGAGGCATCACGACGTCATTGCGCGCTTCGGCCGCTTCCCGCATCGCAACCGCATACTGGGACGCGCGTCGACCGCCGAGGAACTGGCGTTCCTGACAGAAAAAGGATCGTCGTTTTAAGACCCGGATTTTTCACGTCATTTTCACATAACAAAGGAGGAGGAGCACCATGTCCGGCAATGCATCCCACGATATCAAAGTTCTGGCTTTCGACATCTTCGGCACCGTGGTCGACTGGCACGGCAGTATTGCGAAAGAGGTGGATGCGATGCGCCTGCCGGTGGACGGCGACAGCTTTGCGCTGGCATGGCGCGCCGGCTATGTGCCGGCGATGCAAAGGGTGATGACGGGAGAACTGGGCTGGACCCTGATCGACGACCTGCACCGGATGATACTGGACCAGATACTGCACGACTTCAAGATCACACATCTGGACGAAGCGCAAAAGCGGCATTTGAACAAGGTCTGGCACAGGCTGGCGCCGTGGCCGGATTCGGTGGCCGGCCTGCAACGCTTGAAGGCGGGTTTCACCATCTGCACGCTGTCCAACGGCAATCTCGGCTTGCTCGCGAATATGGCCAAAAATGCCGGCCTGCCATGGGACTGCATCCTGTCAGCGGAAGTGTTTCGCAAGTATAAGCCCGACCCGGCTACCTATCTCGGGGTCAGCCAGGTATTCGACGTCAGCCCGGAACAGGTGATGCTGGTAGCCGCGCACCAGAGCGATCTGGACGCCGCCCGTGCCTGCGGACTGCATACCGCCTATATAGAACGGCCGCTGGAATACGGCAGCAAGCAACTGAAAGACGTATCGGCCGATCCGCGCAATACTTACCATGCGCGCAGCCTGATCGAACTGGCCGATCTGCTGGGCTGCGCATAAAAACACCAGTATCCGCGACAAAAAAAGGAGAAACGAAATGGTGCACAGTCCCAAGAACGCCGCCCTCACTGCCTTGCCACTGGCCCTGGCGTTGATGGCCGCCTCGCTCCCTAGCGCCGCCGAAGTCGTCAATATCAGCCCTTCCGGCTTCCTGCTCAGGCATGAAATCGTCGTCAATCTGACTCCCGAGCAGGCCTACAAAACCCTGGTCAACGACATCGGCAGCTGGTGGAATTCTGCCCACACCTATTCCGGCAATGCCAAGAACCTGTCGATAGACGCCCGGCCGGGCGGCTGTTTTTGCGAGCAGTTGCCGAATGGCGGCGGCGTACAGCACCTGGCCGTGGTAACGGCCATGCCGGGCAAGCTGTTGCGCCTGAGCGGCGCGCTGGGCCCCATGCAGGGTTCCGGCCTGGCCGGCAGCATGAGCTGGCAAATCAGCGCGGTAGTCGGCAGCCCCGTCGGCAGCCCGGCCGACAAGCCGGCCAGCAAGATCGAAATGACCTATAGCGTAGGCGGCTATATGCAGGGCGGCTTCGACAAAATGGCGCCGGCCGCCAACGGCATGCTGGCCGAGCAGATAGGCAGGCTGAAGAATTTTGCGAATACCGGCAAGCCAGAACAATGAGGGCTTAGCAGATACGGCCCCCTCTCCCGCACGCAGGAGAGGGGATCAACCCGCAACAACACACCTTTCAGGCTCGCCAACAAAAAAAGCCCGCACCTATGCGGTGCGGGCTCTCTTGAATAAGCTGCCGTATCTTACCAGGCCACGATCACCGAATTCTTGAACTGGGTCTGGATGAATTGCTTCACTTCCGGGCTATGGTAAGCCTTGACCAGTTTGGCCACCCAGGGCTTGCTCTTGTCTTGCTCGCGCACCGCGATCACGTTGGCATACGGGCCCTTGGCGTCTTCCACTGCAATCGCGTCCTTGTCCGGGTGCAGGCCGGCGCTTTCTGCATAATTGCCGTTGATCGCCGCCGCATCCAGGTCGGCCAGCGAGCGCGGCAATTGCGCCGCGTCCAGTTCTATGATTTTTACTTTCTTGGGGTTGTCGGTGATGTCCAGCGGCGTCGCTTTCAAGCCGGCGCCCGGTTTCAGTTTCAGTATGCCCTGCGCTTGCAGCACCAGCAAAGCGCGGCCGCCATTGGTAGGGTCGTTCGGGATGCCGACACGGGCGCCCGGTTTCAGTTCGGTCAGCGACTTGATCTTGGTCGAGTAGACGCCCATGGGGAAGTTGACCGTATAGCCGACGCTGGCGAACTTGTAGCCGCGATCCTTGATCTGCGCTTCCAGGTAGGGCAGGTGCTGGTAGCTGTTCGCATCCAGGTCGCCGGAAGCCAGCGCGGCGTTCGGCTGGATATAATCGCTGAATTCGACCACCTGTATCTTCAGGCCATCCTTCTCGGCGATTTTCTTGACCACTTCCAGGATCTGCGCGTGCGGGCCGCCGGTGGCGCCTATCTTGATAGGCTTATCCTGGGCCTGGGCAGCGAATGCACCGGCGGACAAGGCCAGCACGGAAAACAATTGCAATAGTGAGCGACGTTTCATATTTTTTCCTTTGTAATGGTTTTCAATAACTTGGAGGCTGTTGCAAAATTAGCGTAGCTAGGCGTCGCCGCCTTGCCTTGCTTTAGCAAGGCAAGGCGGCGCAACAACGCTATGGTATTTTTGCAGCAGCCTCCTATTTGTGGCTCAGGCGCTTGACCAGCACATCGCCTAGTGTCTGCACCAATTGCACGAACACGATCAGTATCAGCACCACGATCAGCATCACTTCCGGCAGGAAGCGCTGGTAGCCATAGCGTATGCCGAGGTCTCCCAGCCCGCCGCCGCCTATCGCGCCGGCCATCGCCGAATAGCCGACCAGGCTGACAAAGGTAATCGTCAAGCCGGCGACGATGCCGCTGAAGGCTTCCGGCACCAGCACCTTGTACACGATTTGCCAGGTGGTGGCGCCCATCGCCTGGGCCGCTTCCACCAGGCCCTTGTCCACTTCACGCAAGGCGGTTTCCACCAGCCTGGCGACGAAGGGCGCGGCGGCGATGGTCAGCGGCACGATGGCCGCCGCAGTACCTATCGACGAGCCGACAAAGAAACGGGTCAGCGGTATCACCGCCACCAGCAGGATGATGAAGGGCGTGGAGCGCACCGCGTTAACCACAATGCCGGCGATGCGGTTGAAGGCCAGTTGGGGCAGGATGCCGTCGCGCCCAGTCAGATGCAGCAGTATGCCCAGCGGCACGCCCAGCAGCGAACCGAGCAAGCCGGACACGGCCACCATCAGCAGGGTTTCGCCGAAAGACGATAAAAACAAGTCCAGCATTTCAGATGACATGGTTGAGCTCCTCGACGACGACGCCCTTGCTGCGCAGATAGCTTATCGCCTGTTGTATGTCGGCCAGCGCGCCGCTGGCCAGCACCGCCAGCGAGCCGAAGGCCTGGCCCTGGATCTCGTCTATCTGGCCGTGCAGGATGGTAAAGTCCAGCGCGAATTTGCGCACCGCCTCGGACAGCAAGGGCTGGTCGACGCCGGCGCCGGTGAAGGCAAAGCGGAACAGGTGGTCGCTACCCTCGCCCTGCTGGGTTTTGGCCAGCCTGGCGCGCAGCCTTTCCAGCACGCCGCGCGGCAGCTCATGCGCGATCACGTCGCCTATCAGTGCGCGCGTGACGTCATGCCTGGGTTCGCGAAAGATATCGATCACACTGCCCTGCTCTATCACTTCGCCGGCTTCCATCACCGCTACCCGGTCGCAGATATCCTTGATCACTTCCATCTGATGCGTAATCAGGACGATGGTCAGGCCCAGTTCCTTGTTGATCTTGCGCAGCAGCTCCAGGATGGAGCGTGTGGTTTCCGGGTCGAGCGCCGAAGTGGCTTCGTCCGACAGCAAGACCTTGGGATTATTCGCCAGCGCGCGCGCTATGCCTACCCGCTGCTTTTGGCCGCCGCTGATCTGCGCCGGGTACTTGTCCTTGTGCTCGATCAGGCTGACCAGTTGCAGGATGGGCATGACCTTGTCATGGATTTCCTGTTTGGACAGGCCGGCCAGCTCCAGCGGCAGCGCCACGTTGTCGTACACGCTGCGCGAAGACAACAGGTTGAAGTGCTGGAAGATCATGCCTATCTCGCGCCTGGCCGCCCGCAGCTGCTCGGCCGACAAGGCGTTCAAGTCCTTGCCGTCGATGACGATGCGCCCGGCGTAAGGCCGGTTCAGCAGGTTGATGATGCGCACCAGCGTGCTCTTGCCGGCGCCGCTGCGGCCTATGATGCCGAAGATCTCGCCCTTGCGTATGGACAGGTTGACGTTCTTGACTGCATCGGCTGAGGGCGGCTGGTTCGCCTTGCCTTTACCGTGCGGATGGAATCGGTGGGATACTTGCTGGATTTCTATCATTGGCTGTTTGACGTCAGCATAGTCATGGGTAATGCCTAGGGACATCGCTTTATTAGACCTGCCATTGTAGGGACTGTCATTGATAAACGGAAATACCGTTTCCCAATTACATTATTACGATTAGGTATATAGCCAAACACGTAGGTAGCCAAACATACTATGCCGATTTCGTCACAAATCCAAGCTCGCCCAATCAAGACCATCACGCTTATATTTTCTAAGATGCTGCCATGAAAAAAATTTCCATCATCGACTCGCATACCGGCGGCGAACCGACCCGCCTGATCATAGACGGCGGCCCGGACCTGGGCCGTGGCCCGCTGCCGGAACGGCTGGCCAGGTTCAAGGCCGAGTTCGACCACTACCGTAGCGCCAGCGTGTGCGAGCCCCGCGGCTCGGACGTGATCGTCGGCGCCCTGGCTTGCGAGCCCTACGATCCGTCCTGCACCGCAGGTGTGATTTTCTTCAACAATGTCGGCTACCTCGGCATGTGCGGGCACGGCATGATAGGTTTTATCGCCACCCTGGCCTACCAGGGGAAAATCGGCATCGGCAGCCACCGCGTAGAGACCCCGGTCGGCATCGTCGAAGTGGAACTACATGCCGACCATAGCGTGACCGTGCACAATGTGCCGGCCTACCGCCACCGCAAGGACGTGGCGATCGACGTGCCGGGGTATGGCCGCGTGGTGGGCGACGTGGCCTGGGGCGGCAACTGGTTTTTCCTGGTGGCTGAGCACGGACAGGAGCTGGGCCTGGACCAGGTCGACGCACTGACCGATTTCAGCTGGCGCGTGCGGCAGGCGCTGCAGGCGGCCGGCGTTACCGGCGACGGCGGCGCGGTGATCGACCACATAGAATTATTCGGCAATGCCAAGTCACCGCACAACCACAGCCAGAACTTCGTGCTATGCCCGGGCAAGGCCTACGACAGGTCGCCCTGCGGCACCGGCACCAGCGCCAAACTGGCTTGCCTGGCCGCCGACGGCAAACTGGCGCCCGGCGACATCTGGCGCCAGGAGAGCATCATAGGCAGCGTATTCGAGGGCAGCTACCGGCAGGCCGGCGACAAGATACTACCCAGCATACGCGGCACCGCCTTCGTCAATGCCGAAGCCAGCCTGCTGCTGGACGAGCACGACCCCTTCGTCTGGGGCATACGCTGAAGGCAACTGCAGACAGCGCCGACGTGCTCGTGATCGGCGCCGGCATCATAGGCTGCGCCTGTGCCGCCGCACTGGCGGCCAGTGGGATGCAGGTCACGGTCGTCGAAGCGTCGACCGTGGGCGGCGGCGCCACCGCGGCCGGCATGGGGCATCTGGTGGTGATGGACGACAATCCGGCCGAACTGGCGCTGTCTCGGCGTTCGCTGGAATTGTGGCGCACTCTGGTGCAAGACCAGGCCGAAGCGCATGAATACAGCCGCTGCGGCACGCTGTGGGTAGCCGCCGATGACGAGGAAATGGCCGCTGCCCAAGCCAAGCAGACCATCCTGAATGCGCACGGCATCGCTTGCGAACTACTGGATGAAGCCGCTCTATACCACGCCGAACCAGAACTGCGCCAGGGCTTGGCCGGCGGTTTGCTGGTGAACGGCGACGCCCTGGTGTACCCGCCCAAGAGCGCGCAGCTATTGCTGGACCGGGCTATCGCATCGGGCGCCAGACTGCTGCGGGCACAAGTAGACAGTATCGGCGAGCGCGGCGTGCTGTGCAGCGACGGCCGGCAATTGCACGCCGATCACATCGTGGTCGCCAACGGCCTGGCTGCCGCGGCCCTGTTGCCGGAACTGCCGCTGCGCGGCAAGAAGGGCCATTTGCTGATCACCGACCGCTATCCCGGTTTTATCCGGCATCAACTGGTGGAGCTCGGTTATATCAAGAGCGCCCACGCCAGCGACGGCGACTCGGTTGCGTTCAACCTGCAGGCCAGGCCTACCGGCCAGATACTGATAGGCTCCTCGCGCCAGTTTGATGCGCAGGACAAGGCGGTCGAGATGGTGATGATACGCAAGATACTGGACCATGCGGCCGGCTTCGTGCCGCGGCTGGCGCAGTTGAACGTACTGCGCTGCTGGACCGGCTTACGGGCCGTGACACCGGACGGCTTGCCGCTGATAGGGCCGCATCCCACGCGCGCCAATATCTGGCTGGCCACCGGGCATGAGGGCCTGGGCATTACCACCTCGCTGGCCACGGCGGAATTACTGGCCGCACAAATCAGCGGCCGGCCCACTGCGATACCGGCGGCGCCGTATCTGCCGGCGCGCCTGCTTGCAGCATCCTTGCATCGGGAGCAGCATGCCTGAGCGCATCACTCTTCATATCAACGGCCAGGCGCTGACGGTCGCCGCCGGCACCAGCGTGGCGGCGGCGATCGCGCTGACAGCTTCGCCGATAACAAGGATCTCGGTTCGCGGCGCACCGCGCGCGCCCTTATGCGGTATGGGCGTCTGCCAGGAATGCCGGGTCACGATCGATGGCCGCGCGCACCAGCTGGCTTGCCAGACGCTGTGCGCCACGGGTATGCAGATCCTGGCAGGGAGTGAGGCATGAAGGCGCTGGAATACGATGTGCTGGTAGTCGGCGCAGGCCCAGCCGGGCTGGCCGCCGCGCATAGTGCCGCCGCCTGCGGTACTAGTTCCAATATCAGCGTAGGCCTGCTGGACGACAATCCGCATTCCGGCGGGCAGATCTGGCGCGGCGGCGCCGGCTCCAGCAAAGATCGACGCGCCAGCACACTGGCGCAAGACATCGGCAAAGCGAAAAACATTCGCCTGCACCTGCAAACCCGGGTCGTGCACCCGGTGGCCGCCGGCGAGCTATTGACCGAGACTGCCGGCGCGGCGGCGCTGTTCCGCTATAAAAAATTGATACTGGCCACCGGCGCGCGCGAGCGCTTGCTGCCTTTCCCCGGCTGGACCTTGCCGGGTGTGATGGGCGCCGGCGGCCTGCAAGCCTTGAGCAAGGGTGGCTACCCGGTGGCCGGCAAGCGCATCGTGGTAGCCGGCTCCGGCCCCTTGCTGTTGGCAGTCGCCGCCAGCCTGGTCGAGCGCGGCGCCATCGTCAGCCACATCCTGGAACAGGCCCGTGTGGGCCAGTTGTCGCGCTTCGGCCTGTCCCTGCTGGCCACACCCGGCAAGCTGCGGCAAGCCTGGCAGCTGCGGCGCGCCAGCGCGCCGGCCCGCTACTACAGCAATAGCTATGTCAGTGCGGCCCACGGCGAGGGCAGGCTCAGTCAGGTAAGCGCGCTCATCAACGGCAAACAGCAAATCCTGGACTGCGACTACCTGGCCTGCGGCTATGGTCTGTTGCCGAATACCGAACTGGCGTCTGCGCTAGGCTGCCGGCTAGAAGACGGCAAGGTGAGCGTGGATGGCTGGCAGCAAACCAGTGTGCCTCAGGTGTACTGTGCCGGCGAAGGCAGCGGCATAGGCGGGGTCGACCTGGCTTTGGCAGAGGGGCGCATCGCCGGCCATGCCGCGTGCGGCCAGCAACAGAAGGCAGGGCAATTTTTCGACGAACGCCGCAAATGGCAAACTTTCGCGCAGCGTCTGGCGCTAGGCTTCACTTTACGCGCGGAGCTATTCCAGCTGTGCGAACCCGACACTATCGTGTGCCGCTGTGAAGACGTCAACTACGCGCAATTGCTGCCACATGCTGACTGGCGCAGCGCCAAGCTGCATACGCGCTGCGGCATGGGCGCCTGCCAGGGCCGGATATGCGGCGCGGCGACTGAACAGCTGTTTGGCTGGGAAAAAGACGTGGCGCGCCTGCCTATCTTGCCGACCCGGGTCGAGAGCCTACTGCTGACCGAAGCAAGCCCGGGAACGGAGTAGCAACCTGATCAATCCCCTCTCCCGCATACGCTGATCATTACCCACATCTTTTCTGTCACATGGAGATGGCGCCATCCCCAGCGCCAAGGAAACGCCGGAGTGTCCGACGCTCCTCTCCTGAGCCCCTTGCCTTAGGGTTGGTAGGTATCGCCCAGCACGACGCCTTCACGTCGCGGGTCCGCGCCGCCGACCAGAATCGTCACCCCATCCGAGTTGGTCTTCTTGACGATCGCGCTCAGACCGCTGGACTGCGCGGCCACATTGACCACATGACCCAGTGCGCGCAGGCCGGACACCAGTGGATCGTTGTCGCCGGCGATACCGCCGACCGGCACCGAGACATCGACATTCGGATGTTCGCCGCCGACGATGGCGGTGGAGTTGTTGGAGCCGAAGGCAATCATCGAGACCGCCTGTTGCGCGTCAAGTTTCCAGTCCAGCACACCGACCAGGGTCTTGGTAACGTACTGGATGATGGTGGCGCCGCCAGGAGAACCGGTCGCCATGTAGACCGAGCCTGGCGAGCCATCGGCGTTTTTATTGAACACCAGGGTCGGCGACATCGAACTGCGCGGACGCTTGCCCGGTTGCAGACGGTTTGCCACCAATACGCCGTTGACGGATGGCGCGGCATTGAAGTCGGTCAGCTGGTTATTCAACAGAAAGCCATTGGTCATATGGTAGGAACCCAGGCCGGATTCGATGGTGGTGGTCATGGTGGCGACGTTGCCGTATTTATCGTGCAGCGTGATATGCGTGGTGCCATGCTCTGCCAACACAGCGCTGGACAAAGGCACAATGCCCAGATCACCCGCAGGCGCCGGTAACGTCATGGCTTTGCCGGCGCTGATCAGGCCGGCGCGCAACTTCAGATAGTTCTTGTCTAGCATGCTGTCCGGACTACCGCCCGGCAATGGGACGAAGTCGGTGTCGGCCACGTATTTATTGCGGTCGGCATATGCCAGATTATTGGCTTCCGCGACCAGATGGACGCCGGCCACGGTCGGCTTGCCGCCGTTTATGTCGAGGCTGGTCGGGCCATTCGTCGACATGTCGAAATTTTCCAGGATACCCATTGTTTGCGCAACCGCCAGACCGCCGGATGAAGGCGGCGGCATACCGCAGATCACGTAACTGCGGTAGCTGGTACAGACGGAGGTGCGTTTTTTGGCGCGATAGTTGGCCAGATCCGCCAAGGTGGTAACGCCTGGTGTGGTGTTGCCGTCATAAGTGGTCTGGATTTTGGCGACGATAGCGCGCGCAATCGGCCCGTCGTTGTAAAACGCATCCGCCCCCTGCGCCGCGATGGTGCTGAAGACCGCCGCCAGTTGGGGATTCTTGATGGTGGAGTTGACGGCGCGCGGGTTGCCCGTCGCGTCCAAAAAATAGGCCGCCATCTCGCTGTCGCGCTTTATCGCCGCAATCGTGCTCGCGCCGGTGATGGATGCAGCCATGCGCGGCGGGATCGCAAAGCCGTCGGTTGCCAATTTGATGGCGGGGCTGAACAAGTCCTTCCAGGCCATCTTGCCGTGTTCGCTTTGCGCCAGTTCCACCATACGCAGGGCACCCGGCACACCGATCGAGCGGCCGCTCTGTATGGCGGTCGGGGTTGGTGTGGTTTGGTCGGTCGTGGATTTCCATTGCAGATAATTTTCATCGGCGGCGGCGGGAGCGGTCTCGCGGCCGTCGTAGGCAGTCAGCTGCTTGGTTGCGGCGTCGTAATACAGCATGAAGGCGCCGCCGCCAATGCCGGAGGATTGCGGCTCGACCAGATTCAATGCCATCTGCGCGGCCACTGCCGCATCTGCCGCGGTTCCGCCATTCTTGAGAATATCGCAGGCAACCTTGGTCGATATCGGATTATTGGTGATGGCCATGTAGGTCTTGGCATAGACCGTTTTTTTCGGGGAGTAGCCGGTGGCGATTTCCGGCGCGTTGGGATCGCCCGGCAAGATCACCGCCTGGCCGCCGGTGCTGCCGTCAAGTTCACAGCCGGTGACGATAGGCGGGTTGTAATCACTGCTACCGCCGCAGGCGCTCAGACCGAGGACTACGGCTGCAAATAGTATCGGTTTGACGAGCAGCGATACCGCTACGGAAGTTTCATACGACTTGGTAGTCATTTTTCCCCCTTTTGGTTTCTATTCTTACTTTCCCTGTTGACGAGCGCGGTCAAATACAAAAGCAGCTACGACCGCCGACGGTTTTTTCAGAAAGACACGCATAACGGATGCCGAACATCGCGATGTTCCCGGGCGTCCATTTTTGCAGCGTTTATCATATAACGAAAAGCGCACCGCCGCACGACACGATTTTTTTTGCACGAACCACGAAGATCGAGTCTAGGCTTGCCTGGCTCTGCGCCGGCCCTACTCCTCCGGCCAGCGGTAGCCCAGCACAAAGTCCAGCGGATAAAAATGCTCGCGCACTTCGTCCAGCTGATTGCCGCCCAGCAGGTAGACAAACTCGGCATCGCTGCGCAAATAAAAGCCGACATGGCCCTTCCAGCTGGTGGGGCCGTCCCGCGTCACCACCACCACGCAGCCGTGCCGGGGCTGCTCCAGCGCCACGCCCCATTCCAGCCAGGAGCGCGCCAGCGCGGAACCGGTGCCGGCAATGCCGGTCTGCTGCATGCACCAGTTGGCGAATGAAGAGCACCATGACACCTTGTCGTCATAGCCGCGAATATTGGTATTTTCGTGATACCCGGTGATGCGCGGATTACTTTGCCCGGCAGGAAAACGGGCTACGCCGATTTCCTGCTCCGCTATGGCCATCCAGACTGCCTGATCCATACTGCTCCATAAAAAATTCTTGTTGCACAGTTCGCCGTACGATACACGCTACTCGGACTTGGACATCGCATCGAAACGCTTCTGCATCTCTTCTACCGAGACCTTCTCTATGTGCTGGCTCATCAGCCAGTGGTGGCCAAAAGGATCGCGTATCTTGCCGCTGCGCTCGCCGTAAAATTGGTCGGTGGCCGGGTTGACGACGCTGGCGCCGGCCGCCACCGCAGCCGCCATCAGACTATCCACATTATCCACCTGCAGGTAGATCGCCACGGCGGTCCCGCCCAGGGATTCCGGCCCCAGGATATCGTTCTCCGGATATTCATCCGACAGCATCAGCTTGACGCCGCCGATTTCCAGCTCGGCGTGGCCGATGCGGCCGGAAGGATCGTCCAGGCGAAAAATTTCCCTGGCGTCAAACACTTTCTGGTAAAAGGCGATCGCCTCCTTGGCGCGCCTGAGCCGCAGGTAGGCGATGACTTCGTGTATCAATGGCTTCTGTTCAGCTGACATCAGATTCTCCTCAACAACGTCATTCAGGATGGCTCCAGGACGCCCCAGGCCGCTTTCATGATAGTCCATCTGCGCCCCAATATCCGCGGGGATACCGTCACCAGCCCTGGATACGATACAGCACCCTGCCGTCACGAAAATTTCTAGGATTCGTGCGGCCGGCGGCTGCCGGCATAGCTGTGCCAGGCCAGGCAGTAGAACAGCAAGGCCAGCATGAAGCCGCTCAGGCTGGCGACCACCACATGAAATAGCCAGCGTTCCAGCGGCGCAGCGCTATACGTGAAGGCGGCGACGCCGCTGCATACCAGTGCGGCGGCCAACAAGCCGGCGACAATGCCGGTGTGCACTCCCGGCACCAGGGCCAGCCCGCCCTCTGACCCCGTTTCCAGCATTTCGCCCGCTTCAGCCAAATCAGGCTGCTTGATCCAGCGCCGTATCCACCATCCCAGCATCAGCAAGCCGAATGCAGTGCTCAGGTGCTGCAGCAGCTTGTACAAGTACAGACTGTAGCCGTCCACGCTGAACAGTACGCTGCGAAAAAATTCGATATGGCTGACCACGATGGTATTCCTGTGCGTCAACGCGTCCCAGGCGATATGGGTCGCAGCGCCCAGCATCACGGAGCAGGCCACCCGCCACAGCGAAATCGCAGGCAGCGCCGGCGCGGCGAACACGCTCGCGCGCAGGCGGGCAGACAGCGCAACCGGCAGCAGCAGGCTGGCCGGGCGCTTGATCAATAGATGGAAGATGAAATAGGCCAGCAAACCCGCCGGCAGGCAAAAGCTCACAATGCCGGCCAGGCTATGCGTCATCAAGCCGTGCACGCCGGGCAGGAAATAGGCGAAGTCTGGCGACATGCTGCCGATCGCCATGGCAGAAACCGACACCCGGCGGCCCAGCAATTGATGCAGGGGGATGATGGCGGCGGGATGGGATAGGGTGAACGGCAAGGGAAGCTTTCCTGTGGGGCAAGGGCAAGACGCGCTTTGCTGCCTATTTTACCTCGTCAGCCGCGCCGGATAAATCCGGCGAGCCTTTGCCGCATGAAAAAATGCCGGCGCCGGCTAACGGTCCAGCAACGGCGCCCTGCTCAATCAGCGGCTTCGCGGTCCCTGGCCAGGACTTCCCTGAATTCGCGCGGCGTGACGCCGACGGTGGACTTGAATACGCGTGAAAACGCGCTGTGGTCCTGGTAACCGCAGGCCGCGGCCACTTCGGTAATGCTTTTGCCGAGGTCGGCCAGCATCACCGATGCCGCGTCCAGCCGTATCTTGACCATCATCTGGCGCGGTGTCAGCGAAAATATCCGGTGGAAATAGCGCTCGATTTGCGCCACCGACAAATCGGTAATCTGCTCCAGGTCGGCCATTTGTATGTTCTGGTCGTAATGGGTGTGCAGATGCCGGACTGCGGCCGCGACCTTGTGATAGACCGGATGGCGCTGGTCCGGCATGGCCAGGTCGCGCGAGATGCCAGTCAGGCCTATGATATTTTTGCCGGCGTCGCGCAGCGGGATTTTTTTGGTCAGGCACCAGCCGGGGTCGTGGTCGGGATACAAGTGCAGTTCCAGCTGGTCATGGAATTCCTGCTCGCCGCGCAGCACCAGCTGGTCTTGTTCATCATAGGTGCTGGCCAGCGCTGCCGGGAAAACCTCGCGCGCGGTACGTCCCAGCAGGGCCGCCTTGTCCTTGTAGCCACAACGCGTGGCCAGGGTCTGGTTCAGCACCACGTAACGGCCTTGCATGTCCTTGACGAAAAAAACCACGTCCGGCAATGCATCGAACAAGGTTTCGGTGAAAAAAACATTGCCTATGCGCTTGGCTAGGATGTCGCGCTCGACACTGGCGGGAGGATGGGGAAGCTTATGCATACATTCGGTTTGAAATCGGAAGGCGCTGAAAAGGTCGGGAGCCTCTTGTTCGTTTTGGCCCGGCCACGATTGACCATAACAATTAATTAAATAATTTGCAATAATATTTACGAGAATTAACGAATCCTTAGTTTGATATTCGTCCTTTAAATATATTGTAAATATATTTAAAGCATATTACTATGGAACAGAGCAGTAAAACCTGAATTTTCCCTTTAGGAGAAATGACATGAAAGCGAACAAATGGCGCGGCGTGTTTCCCGCGGTCACGACCAAATTCAAAGCCAACGAAGACCTGGACCATGCCGAAATGGAAAAACACTATGCTTTCCAGATCGACAGTGGGGTGCATGGACTAGTCACCTGCGGTTCTCTGGGAGAAGCCAGTACGCTGTCGTTCGAGGAAAAGCTGGAAGTCACCAAGATTGCGCTGAACGTGGCCGACAAGCGGGTGCCGGTGCTGGTGAACGTGTCGGAAACCCGCACCGCCAATGCACTGCGCTTCGTAGAGCAGGCCGCCGACGCCGGGGTACAGGGCTTGATGGTCATGCCCTCGGTCCTGTATGCGGCAGACGCGCGCGAAGCCAAGGACAACCTGCGGGCGATCGCCAAGGCGGCCCAATTGCCCATCATGGTGTACAACAATCCGGTCACCTATAAAGTCGACCTGACGCCGGAAGATTTCCAGGACCTGGCCGATTGCGAGTGGCTGGTCGCGATCAAGGAATCCAGCGACAATGTACGCCGCATCACCGACCTGCGCAATGCGCTAGGCGAGCGCTATCAACTGTTCATGGGCGTCGACGACTTGTCGTTCGAAGGCCTGGCGGTCGGCGCCGACGGCTTGCTGGCCGGCCTGGTGGTGGCTTTCCCGAAAGAGACCGTGGCCCTGTACGAATTAATGCAGGCCAGACGCTACGAGGAGGCGCTCAAGCTATACCAGTGGTTTATGCCGCTGATGCACCTGGATGTCTCGAACAAGCTGGTGCAAAACCTGAAGCTGGTGGAAACCCTGGTCGGGGTCGGCAATGAAAACGTGCGCCGCCCGCGCCAGCCGCTGGTAGGCGCGGAACGCGAAAGGGTCAGCGCCATCGTGCGCCGGGCGCTGGACACGCGTCCGGATGTGTCCTCCTATTTCTGAACCCTTCCCCTGGACGGACAGGCAGGCATTTGACCATGCCCCTGTCCGGCTACCGCAAACCTCAAGTGCTGCCGCGCGCCGCCGATTTCCTCCCCTGGCAAAACCCGGCGGCCTCGGCGCGGCCTAAAACCCTTGCAAGCTGGAACGAATGGCCGTGCTGCCAAGGCCGGATTGGCAGACGCTAAATAATCGTCGGCTATCTGTCGCTTCCATGATGCAAAATTCTTATTAAATTTTATTAATTAGCCAACAACAAGTTAAAATTTGCCGAAATACCGGTAAAATCCGTACAAAATACAGAATCTGGATAATGATGCTAGAAACGCCCGCAAAATCTGCCGCCCCCAAACTCCGCGCCGCCGACGTCGCCTACGACGCGATAGAGAGCATGATCGTGACCCTGAAGCTCAAGCCGGGCTCACCGATCGTGGAGTCCGAACTGGTCGATATCACCGGTTTGGGGCGTACGCCTTTGCGGGAAGCCCTGATGCGAATGTCGTCCAACGGCTTGATCGTGCAATTGCCCCGGCGCGGCCTGATCATCAGCGACATAGAAGCTGCCGAGCACATGACCCTGATAGAAACCCGCAGGGTGATAGAACGCCTGATCGCCAGCAGCACCGCCCGCCGCGCCTCGCCGCAGCAGCGGGAAGATATCCTGGCCAGCGCCGACAAGATGGTGGTCGCCGCCAAGCATGGCGACCTGGACGTGTACATGCATGCCGACCAGGCCCTGGACCATGCGATACACGACGCCTGCCGCAATCCATCGGCGGTCAAGGCGGTAATTCCCCTGATCATCAAATGCCGCCGCTTCTGGTATGCCTACCAGCATGAAGGCGATATCGAGGAAGGCGCGCGCTGCCATATGTTGCTGGCCAAGGCGATCGCCAAGGGCAATGAAGAGCAGGCAGTCAAGGCGGCCGACTCCTTGATGGATTTGCTGGAGACTTTTGCCCGCAAGGTCATCAACGGCTAAAACCTACTTGAGATCTTAAGCTGGTCGTGAGCAGGGCTCATGCGTTGCCGCAGTTACCAATGCGATGCTCACGTACCCAAAAGTACGTTCCGCTCTTTGCGCTACCGCCTTCGCAACGTCGACCCTGCTGAGGGTCTTCGGCTCGCTACAGATCTCAAACAGGTTTGGGGCCAGCTCGGTAAACTAGCCCTTATCTTTTTTCCAGGCAGGTGCGCGCTTTTCTATAAAGGCCTGCACCCCTTCCTGCGCCGCTTCATCCATCATATTGCAGGCCATGGTCTGTCCGGCCAGCTGGTAGGCGGCGTCTATGCCCATCTCCAGCTGCTTGTAAAACAATTGCTTGCCCATGCTGATCGCCACCGCAGGCTTGGCCAGGATGCTGGCCGTCAGCTGCGCGATTTCCGCATCCAGTTGAGCAGCCGCCACCACGCGATTCACCAGGCCGCGCTGCAAGGCGGTCTGCGCGTCGATAAAGTCGCCGGTCAGCAACATCTCCATAGCCTGCTTGCGCGACAGATTGCGCGACAAGGCCACCGCCGGCGTAGCACAAAATAAACCGACATTCACGCCCGACACCGCAAAGCGGGTCTCGGAGGAAGCCACCGCCAGGTCGCACATCGCCACCAGCTGGCACCCGGCCGCAGTGGCCAGCCCCTGCACCCGCGCAATCACCGGCTGCGGCATCTGCTGCACCAGCAGCATCAGCTTGCTGCATTGCTGGAACAGTTTCTTATAATAATCCGCCTCCGGCGTCTGCCGCATCTGCTTCAAGTCATGCCCAGCACAAAACGCCTTGCCGGCAGCCGCCAGCACCACCACGCGCACCGCATCATCCTGCGCAATGGCCCTGAACGCCGCCAGCAAGGCCTCCAGCATTTCTTCAGAAAGGGGATTGAAACGCTCGCCACGATTCAGCGTCAGCGTCGTGACACCGCCATCGTCGGAACGTAAAACATAAGGCTGATCCATGTTGTCTCCGATTGTAGGCTAGCACCCGAAATTGAGTTGGCCTGATCTAGGTGTTGATGTTGGGGTTGCTTTTGACTTTCATCCGCTCGGGACGCTGCATTTTGTGCTTCACAGAAAATGGATCAGAAATGAACGTTGTTTGAGCGAAGCGAGTTTCGTTCATTTCCCATTTTTTGGGATGCGCAAAATGTGATGACGCTTGCGTCATCACCCGTAGGGCAAGTCTGCGGTCGCCTTTTTTTGCTTACTTTTTTTGGCGA
>JAZJYH010000137.1:0-34529 GCA_040390485.1 Pseudomonadota bacterium | reverse complement strand
TTCCCGCATCATGAAGTCTTCCAGGCTGGCGCTGTCTTCCGGGCGGGCCGACATGATGACCACGCGGCCCAGGCGGCGTGATTCCCAGCTGAAGTCGCCGGTATAGTAGGTGCGTATCAGCAGTATCATGCGGCGCACGATGGCCAGGTTGACGTCGCCGCCGAGGCCGGCGTCGACTTCGATCACCTGGCGCCAGCGGTTGTTGGCGGTCGGCTTCCAACCGTTGAAGGCAAAGGTGGCTTCGCGGGTACCCTTGCGCAGGATCTGGAACACGCCGCTGGTGCCGTCGGTATTGGCCCGCTGCATGCTGCGCTTGACGTTGGCTTCGGCCACTTGCTGCGGGGTCATGCCGCGCCCGGCCGAGGCCGCTTCCTCGTTCTCTTGCTTGGCCTTGTCTTCCTGCATCTGGCGCCGCTGGCGCGCGGCGGTCAGCATGCTCATCATGTCAGGCTGGTCGGTCGTGACGGACGGCGGCGGCGTTGGGGTGGGCGAAGGCGTCGGCGCCTCTGCTGCGACCACCGGCGTGGGAATGGATTTTCTGGGCGTTACCACCTTGGCCGTCTTCGGCACGGGCTTGGGCTGGGTCTTTTTGGGCTGCGCCGCTTCCGCCATTTTGGACATGGTCTTCTGGTCCAGGATCAGGACCATGGGCGGCTGTTCCTGGCCGCCGCCGGTTTTCTTTTTTTCGGTGTGGTGGGTCAGTATCAGGTAGAGCAAAAAGCCGTGCACCAGCACGGCCAGGATTATTCCGAGCAGATTGCGGGGACGAAAGCGTATGTGCAGATGCGCTTCGCCTTGCTCTATCCATTCGCCTTCAGGTTGCTCAAAATAAAACTTCATGTCTCAATTGCAAGGAGGAAAACCCGTTTACGACGGCATTTCGCTATTCTCGACGCTCTAAAAGGGGCAAGCATAACCCAAACAGAAGTAAACACATGTAACAAAATTTTACGCGCCATCGTCTACTTTTAGATCAGGCCGAACCAGCCCAGCGCTGCCCCGGCTGCTAATAACCACAGCAGGTGCAGCCTGGTGCGCCAGACTATCAGCGCGGCTACCGCCGCCAGCAGCCACAGCGGCCAGTCAGTGGCCGGAATATTATGCGATGCGGCCAGGATCCAGCCGGTGGCGACCAGCAAGCCTATCACGATCGGCGCCATGCCCAGCTTGAAAGCCCGCACTGCATGCATGTCGCGGTTGCGGTGCCCCCAGCTGGCGGCCACATAGGTCAGGGTGGTGCTGGGCAAGAGTATGCCGACCATGGTGATCAGCACGCCCAGCAAGCCGGTCCAGGCGCCGCCGGCGTTCAAGCCTATGTGCCAGCCCATCAGGGCGATAAACAAGACATTCGGGCCGGGCGCCGCCTGGGCAATCGCGATAGACGCATTAAACTGGCTGTCGGTCAGCCAGTGCTGCTGGTCGACCAGGTAGCGGTGCATGTCCGGCACAGTGGAAATGGCGCCGCCTATGGAGAGCAGCGACAGCAGCATATAGTGCAGGAACAGGCTCAGCCAGTCGCTCCAGCCCAGCGTCAATTGCAGGGCCGCGCTCATGCGCCCAGTTTCCGGTAGGCCAGTACACAGGAGGCGCCGCCCAGGCCCAGCAAGACATAGGCCAGCGGCCAGCGCATGATGGCGATGCAAAAAAAGCACAGCACGCTCAATATGCTGCAGGTGCGGATGCCCAGTGGATTGCTCTTCAGCGCGCCGAACAGGCGCAAGCCGGTGGCGATGATCAAACCTGCCGCCACCGCGCTCATGCCGCGCAAGGCGCCGGCGATGCCGGGATGGCCGGCTACCTGTGCATACACCAGCGCCAGCAGCAGGATGATGATCAGCGGCACGGTCAGCATGCCGGCCAGGGCCGCCATGGCGCCCGGCAGGCCGAAATAGCGGCTGCCTATCATCATGGACAGATTAACCACATTGGGGCCGGGCATGATTTGCGCGACCGCCCATTCCTCGACGAATTCTTCCTTGCTCAGCCAGCGCTTTTTTTCCACCAGCTCATGTTGCACGATGGCCAGCACCCCGCCAAAGCCTTGCAGGGCCAGCAGGGTAAACGAGAAAAACAGGTCGGTCAGGGAGGTAGGCTGCGGTCTGGCTGGGGAGTGAGGCGACGGGGGCGAGCTGTTCATGAATGCATTCGGCAACTTGAGGAAGGCTGGGCTAGCTTGCATAACGAAACAATGCAGGCTGGAAAGCCTATTGTAAACCAAGCCGGCCGGGCTGGGTATGCAGCATGTAGCCGGTTCAGCCGCCGGCCGGACGCAAGAACTCGATCTCGCGCCCAAGCCGGGCCGCGCCGGCGAAATCCAGCAAGCCGCTGCCTTCCAGCGCCAATTCATCCTGCTGGGGCTGGCTCAAGGGCCGGAAAGCCTGGATTTGCAAGCGAGTCCGGCCCTTTTCTTGCACGATTTTCCAGCTGCCGTGCACCAAGCCGTCCACCAGGATAGTGCCCAGGATGATGCCGTTGCGCATCACCACGCGCTGGCGGTCGGCATCGCTGATGATGCGGCGCCGGTCCGCATGCGCCAGCAGGATATTGTCGTATTCCGGCAAGAAGCGCGCCGGCGCCAGGATATCCGGCGCGGGACGCGGGGCGTGCGGCAAGTCCAGCAATTCGACGCCCTGCTCGTCGCGAAAGCTGCGCAGCTGTCCGCGCAAGTCCTGCACGACGGCGGCCAGTCCGTTCAGACCGGACCAGGCTTGCATGTCCGCCACCGAGGCCGGGCCGAAGGCGGCCAGGTAGCGCAGCAGCAATCCCGGCAGCGAGCCGGCCGGCGACAGTGCCTGTCCCAGCCAGGCCTCGGCGGTCGTATGCGCCGCCGGCCCCGGGGTGGCCCACAAGCCGCGTGGCGGCACCTGCACCAGCGGCAGCGTCGACATCGCGCGCGCCAGCGCGGCGGCCTCCACGGCCGGCCATTGCCGCTGTAATAGCGGTCCCAGTTCGGCGTGGGTTAATGGGCCCGGGCCGTACTCCAGCAATTGACGCCCGGCGGCCAGCAGCGCCGGCATGTCCAGGCCCGCCAGTTCGCGCGCATGGATATTATTGGCCAGGCTGCGTTGCACCACGCTTTGCAGCAGAGGCCGCAATTGCAGGCAGTCGGCGGCGCTGACCAGGTGCAGCGTGGCGCGCAATAGCGAAATGCGCACCGCGCGGCGCGAGATCAGCAACTTGCCCAGTTCGGCCTGCTGGAAATTCTGCAGCCTGGTCCACAGGCCTATATACGGCGGGTCCGGCGCCTGTGCCTGCATGCCGACCAGCTTTTCCAGCGCCTTGAGCGGCGTCATTTTCCAGCGCCGCAGCAGCATCTGCCTGGCCAGCAGCGCCCGGTTCAGCGCGCGCCGGTTCAATACTTCGGCAGAGCGGGTAGCCGCCATGGCGCCGGTCCGGCTAGTTGCGCGAGCTGTGCGCCCTGATCCTGGCACGCCATTCGCCCAGCACTGTCAGTGCGCCCTGGAATTCGCGTTCTATCAAATCCGCTTCGGCATTGGTGATCACCCCGTCCATCAAGGCCGAAGACACGGCTTCGGCCACGTCGCCGACCTGGCTCATCACGCGGCACACGGTTTGCGACAGGTCGTCGTCGCGCAACTGGTCCGGTTCAGGCACCACGAAGGCCGCCATGCCGTGCCGGCTGAGCAAGGCGTGCAGCGGCAGCAGCGCGTCTTTCACGCCGGCCTTCTGGCACGACTCGACGATCAGCGACAATTCTTCAAACGAGGGGTAGTGCGACTCTATGCCCGGCGCCAGCTTATTGCGCAGCACATTGGCCGATATTTCCAGTTTTTGCGCCAGCGCTTCCAATCCTCCCGGATAGGCGCGCGCCACCTTATACAGCGCGTCGTGCTGGTTCATGTCCGAGTATTTGCGTGTCATGGTGAATTTCCCTTTTTATTACCGATGCGCTTTGTTTTTTTGTCTACTATCATTCTTTTCAACGCAGGAGTTCGCTGAAGTTCGCAGATTGTACCGAACTGCAGGCTGAAAAAGGCTGGGCCGCGACAAAGCAAGTGTTGTATTCAGGGTAATATTTCATTACCAATGCTTCATTGATAGTTTTATTAGTAAAATGATAGCATTTGTAATGAGGCCTATAAAAATTCACCAGGGTCTTCCCTAAAAACCAGCATGTCGGGAAAAAGATGAAGCAGATTACAGCAGTAGCGGCGATGCGCATGATGGTGCTGACGATAGTCGCAGCGATAGCGGTGGCCGGCGTCGGCGATGCACAAGCCAGTTCGGCCACCAGCCGCTCCGGCACCACGAGCAGTTCCTTCAAGGGCGGGTTTTCTTCGCAGAAAAAGGCCTCGTCGAGTTCTTCGGCCAAGAAGTCGTCCTATGATTTCGGCAATAGCGCCAAGTCGGACGACAGCCCGGCTGCGGGTTCCAGCAGCGGGAAGACCAGTTTCGGCTCCTTCAGCAAGAGTTCGGACGCTGGATCGGCACCGTCGGCGGCGGACTCGGCAGCACCGAGGTCCAGGTCGGTTTTCGGCCGCGACCTGGACAAGAACGCGGCCAACGCCAATGCGCTGAGGACCATGGACGCCAGGAATGCGGCCAAGGCCAGGCAGGACAGCCCGGTCGAGAACGGACGGCAGACTGCCGCCGGACCCGCCTACTCGCCGCCAGGCCAGATGCAGCAGGCGCCGGCTGCCCCGCCGGTGATCATCCAGAACAGCGGCGGCGGTTCGTCCAGCCCGTGGATGTGGTTCCTGCTGGGCCAGGCCATGCACGGGCATGACAGGGAAAGGGTGATAGAGCGGGTACCCGCTCCTGTCGGCGGCAGTAGTGGCAGCAGTGGCAATAGCGGCACGGCCGCCGGCAGCCCGGCCCCGGTGTCGGAAGGCTCGGTCGTGTATGACGGTAGCGCCGCCGCGAAAGATGCGGCCAACAGCGCGCCGGCGGCAGTAAGGGAAGCGCGGCCAGAGCCGGGATTTTTCATGCATACGCTGCGCATCCTGTTCTGGCTGTCGATACTGGCCGCCGTTGGCTGGGGTATCTACGCCCTGGCAAAACGCAAAGGCATTAGCAAGTCCACCAACTACAGCTTAGGAAAGACCTGACATGGCCTGGAGAGATGCATATAAATACGTACGCGGTATGGCGGCCCGGCACGGCATGGGCAGCGGCGAACAGCGCGAAGACCAGGGTTTGCCGCTGGGCGGCCGCATAGGCGGCATGCTCAAGATGCAAAAGACGCCCTTCATCCACGCCAGTACCAATGGCTCGCTGATGGAGATACCGGGCGACGGCGATACCCTGATCAAGGCCGTCAGCCGGGTCAACCTGGATATGTCGGGCAGCCTGTACCGTTATTACCTGGCAACCGGTGACGACGACAGCCAGGAGAAGTACCTGCAGCTGTACCAGGACGACAAGGGCCAGGTGGCCGAGCTGATGTATTGCACCCGGCTGACGCGCCTGATCCCCGAAACCGAGGAGGACCAGGAAGCCTACCTGGGCAGGGCCGGGTACGGCCTGGGCGACAAGTCCTATACCCTGTGGCGCGAGCAATTGGCCGGTCTGGGTTTCGACGAGGCGGATTTGAAGAATGTATTCGGCGATGAGGACAGCATCACCTACCAGCGCGACGCCGGCGACCCGCAGGCCGAGTTTGTCCGCCCTTTCTCGGGTACCGAGACCAGGATAGACGACGCCGGCGGCGAGCACGGGCTGAAGCAGGAAGTGGTGTTCATGCCGTATGCCAGGGATGTGGTCGGCAGCCCGGAATACTTGCTGATCACCACGGAAATCGTATTGAGTCAGGATGGAGATAGCAGTAAACGGGGGATCCATGTTGACTTCATGATAGGCATACCCCTGGAGCAAGATAGGGTCGTCATTCAATAACACAGCTGTATGGCAGTAATAAACGTAGTAATTCTTCGTAGTATTTCTTGATTGAGAGGAAGCAAAATGAGTAACTTGAATGGTTGGGGCCTGACAGCACGCTTGATTTCCAAGCATTTCGGCGTATTGGGCGACAAGGTATCGGAAGCCATCGCCAACTTCGACCCTGAAACCGCCACTGAAGCAGACCGCGACCGCCTGGCCGACACGCTCAGGCAAACCGCGCAAAAATTGGCCGCTGCGCGCTCCTCGTTCGACAAGGAGCACGCCGACGTGGTCAAGCTGCGCGAACTGATCGCCACCGACGAGAAGGCGTCGGAAACCCTGGCCGAGCGCCTGGCTGCCGGCAAGATCTCCGAAGCCACGGTCAGCCTGTTCTGCGACGAACTGGAATCCAACAAGGCCAGGTTGCCGCTGGAAGCGCAGGAAGAGGCCGATGCGCAAGAGTATATGAATGAGCTGCAAAAAATCGTCGATGCCTTGTCCAAGCAATTGGCAGACTTCGATGCCGCCGCCAAGAAAGCCATGCAGGCGCTGGCTTCGGCCCACGCGCAAAAGGATTTGCAAGCCTTGCGCTCGGAACGCCAGGAGCAACTGGCCAGCCTGTCCGGCCTGAAAGGCAATAGCACGGCATTGAATGCCTTGACCCGCCGCGCGCAAACGGTCAGCAACGAAGCGGCCGGCCTGAAGATAGTCGCCGACATCGCCCAAAAGCCGCTGGACCAGGCGGCCGAGATCGATGCGATCAGGAAGTCGGTAGCGCAGCCAGATACGGCCGGCGAATCGACGCTGGAACGCCTGAAGCGCCTGTCCGGTAAACCGTCTGTAGCGGCCTAAGCTCCGCCTGCGGATTCCGAACGGCAGGGCTTGACACGGCAGGATGGGGAAGCAACCCATCCTGCCGTGTTTTTACGTATCTCTCAGATAGATTGCTCCTGCAATGTCTTTGCATGCAGCTTTTAAGTCACGCTGCCCAGCATCAGCGATGCAATCGCTTGTCGCAGAATATCCGTGCTTCGCGTCGATTTTCATTTCCCTGGTCGCGTAGCCGAAGTATCTTTTGCGGCATGCTTATATGCTGAAGGCTCAATCAATCACAGAAGGAGAACAGCATGAACTACAAGGTACTGATAGCCGCCAGTCTGGCCGCGATCATTTCGCTGGCTGCGAGCGCCAATGACCCATTGCCGCAAGGCTGGCTTAAGGCTGGCGAAGGCGCGGCTGCCGCCAAATGCCAGACCTACGCCGACAGTGGCGTTGTCAAGACCAGCAAGCGCAGCCTCACCCTGCATTGCGACAAGGCGGAAAACGGGTTTATTACCGTGATGCAGCAGTTCAACGCGGCCGATTACAGAGGCAAGCGAGTGCGTTTTTCTGCGCAAGTCAAAGCAAGCGCCGTATCCGACTGGGGCGGCCTATGGATGCGCGTGGACGGCAAGGCGACGGCAGCTTTTGATAATATGAATTCCAGGCCCATCAAGGGAAGCAGCGACTGGAAACGCTATGACATCGTGCTGGACGTGGCGCCAGATGCGACCAACATTGCCTTCGGCATGCTGATGAGTGGCTCCGGCCAGATGTGGATGGACGATCTCAAAATCGAAGCAGTAGAGAACAGCGTCGCTGTGACGGACAGCTTTACGCAGAAAAAACCCAATCTCAATTTAAACTAAGCATGTCGACACCGGCGATACCGACGGCAGGCCAAGCCGGCCTGCTATCCGACTTTCAGTTCCGCAAGAGCTTGTTGCCCGTACTTGCATTGGGCGCTGTTGCGCTGTTATTCTGGCTATATGACGGCTGGGGCCGGGGCGTGAGCACCTTGCTGAAACTCTGCCTGGCATATGCCGTGCCATATTATGCGATGGCCTTTTTTGCAAGTCGGCGGCGCATGGAGCAGAGTATGCAAGCGGTGCTGTCGGTCGCGATCCCGGCTATCCTGCTAGGCGGAATGGCAGCATGCTGGTTGGCGCTAGGCTGGAATCCGGTATTGTGGAGCAATTGGCGGATCGCCGGTTTTGAAATGCTGCAAGCCTGCACTTTCGCCGCCTTCTTTATCATTACTTCGTTGGTATCGGCGAGCATGGCGCGACAGGCGCGTATCGTCACCGATACCCAGCGGCAAATGCTGGAAGCCAGGCTGGCAGCGCTGCAGGCGCAAGTGGAGCCGCATTTTCTGATGAATACACTGGCTAATCTCAGGCACTTGCTCAAAAAGGATGCGGAGCGTGCATTGCAGATGCTGGATCATTTGAGCGAGTTCCTGCAAGGCTCCTTGCACCAGTCGCGCGTCTCGCATACTACGCTCGGGAAAGAGTTGCATGCTGCGCGACACTATCTGGAAATCATGCGTATCCGTTTCGGTGAGCGCTTGCAGGTGCAGATAGAGATCGCTGACGACATGCATGACCTGGCCATCCCTTCTTTCGTGTTGCAGATACTGGTGGAAAACGCCATAGTCCACGGCATAGAGCCCAGTGAAGATGGCGGCAGCATCAGCATTAGCGCCTACACGCAAAATAGCTTGCTGATAGTCAGCGTGGCCGACACAGGCGTCGGCCTTGATGCCTCCGGCTCCACCGCCGGCAATGGCGTGGGCTTGCGCATCATACGTGAACGTCTTGCGACCTTGTACGGCAGTCGCGCGCAACTGTCGCTAAACAATGTGGGGCCACGCGGAACCGCCGCCCTCCTTTCCATACCGCTTGCCTAACGAGTCCTGCCCCATGCAAACCAAGATGTTCACTGCCGTCATCGCCGATGATGAACCTCTGCTGATAGAGGAGTTACGTTCATTGCTGGAGGACTTATGGCCGGATTTGCTCATCGTCGGCGTAGCCGGGGACGGCGCGGCCGCCTTGCAAATGATAGAAAGTATGCGGCCCGACGTCTGTTTCCTGGATATACGCATGCCGAAAATGAGCGGACTGGAGCTGGCCGAACGCATACAGGGAATGACGCATATCGTATTTGTAACCGCCTATGAAGCACATGCGGTGAGTGCTTTCGAGCAAGGGGCTGTCGATTACTTGCTAAAACCGGTCACCCACCTGCGCTTGTCTACGGCCTTGACCCGCATACGGGAGCGTCTGCAACACGGGCCCGCGAAGGAGACGGATGCACCGGCCAGAGAAGCGCTGCAATGGATACAAGCCAGTGCTGGTAATACCTTGCGGTTTTTCCATCTACCGGAAATCCTGTACCTGCGTTCAGACAATAAATACACCAGGATAGTCGCCCTCGATACCGAGGGTTTTGTCAGAAAATCCTTGATCGAATTTCAGCGTATTCTGGATACCGCCAATTTTTGGCAAATCAATCGCGGCATCCTGGTCAATGCCAGACATATCGATGCGGTCGTTCGCAATGCAGACGGCGACATGAGCCTGCAATTGCGGGGGCATACTGATGTGCTGCCTATCAGCAAGGCGCATCAAGGGCAGTTCAGGGGATGGTAAGGCCTAGCTTAGGGTAAGTTCTCTCGGCGTTGCTGCCGCTGTTGCACAAACTGCTTCACGTCGTCAAAGCTGACCCGGCCGGCCTTGCGCCGGTCTATCTGCTCGAAGTGATCGGCGACGTAGCCCAGGCCGGCAGCGCGCGCCTGCTCTGCGCTCAGCGTACCGCTGCGTGCAGAGTCGGCGGCCTCGAACTGTTTCTTCAGTTTTTGCATGGCCTGCTCTTGCAGGGCGGGGCCGGATGCGGCCGGCGTGGTGGACGGTATCCTCTTGGCCGGCGGCAGATAGGGATCGGCGTGCGGCGATGTGGCCAATATCGCTGGCCCCGTTGCGCGGCCATCCTGCGCTGCGGCGGTATTCAGCATGGCCAGCAGGCAGACGCCCGCGCATGGAAAAACGCTTGGTAAAACGCATCGTAAAATCTTCATATCGCCTCCGTACTGCAAAACCTGCACAGCCCGCACTCAATGCGCGGCCACCGCCGCCGCATAAAAATTCACCAGCTCGGCCTTGGCCAGCCTGCGCGAGGCGTCGTCCAGGTAATTCATGTGGCCGCCGCTATAGTTCCTGACCTGGATATTGGCATTACTGCCCAGTCTGGCCAGGTCCAGTTCGGTCTGGTAGAACGGTGTCGCCAGGTCGTGGTAACCGTTCAACGCCATGACTTTCAGTGCCGGGTTCAGCGCCAGCGCCGCGGCCAGGTCGGGTAGCGTGTCGGGCACGCTCAGGCCGTCATGCCGGAAATCCCAACTGGCGACCGCATTGGCCGATACCGTATAGCTGGAATTGGCCGTGTACTTTAACTGGTTGGCCAGGTAGCCGGACAAGGTGCTGGCAAAAGCGCCGCTGATCAGCGTCGACGAGGGATCGCCCTCGCTCGCCAGCGCGGTGCCGAAATTGGCGTAAATGCGAGCATCGTAGCGCCCCATCAGCCGGCCCGGCAGCAGGGAAAACTGGAAGGTGCCGGGATCGAGGTTGAAATTCTGTTGCCAGTAGCCGGCCGCCAGGCCGGTGTAATTGACCATCTGCGTTACCAGGTCGGCCGTGGGCGCGGTCTTGCTGGTGATATACGCAGTCACCGCGGGCCTGTAGCTGGCGGCGCTGAAGGCGCGGATTTGCAGCAGGTAGGCGGCCAGGTCGGTGGGCACCGGGTTGGACAAGTTGTAATAGGCGCCGATCGCCGCATAGCTGGGGACAAAGCCTTCGCAACTGACCGCGCCGGGATTGAAGACGCCGCAATTGCTGTTGTAATTCAGGATAGAGGATTGCAGTACCAGGCCGTTCAGCCTGAGCCCGGCCACTTCCAGCAGATTCGCCAGCACCGCAGTGCGCGGGGCGCCGTAGGATTCGCCGAACAGGAATTTCGGCGACGCCGCCCTTAGGTTCACGCTCACGTAGCGCATCACAAAATCGCGGAAGACGGCGGCATCCTGGTCCACGCCCCAGAAGCTCTGGTTGGTATTCGGTGCGATCGCCTGCGAGTAGCCGGTGCCTACCGCATCGACGAACACCAGGTCGCTGGTGTCCAGCAGGCTTTCCGCATTGTCGATGAACTGGACCGGGCTGCTGAGTACGGTGGCTGGGGCATTGGTGGCGATGCGCTTGGGTCCGTAGGAGCCCATGTGCAGCCATATGGTCGCCGAACCGGGGCCGCCGTTATAAAAGAAGGTCAGCGGACGTTTAGCCGCATCCTGGCTGTCGGCAGTATAGGCAACATAAAAGAAGGAGGCCTCGGGCAGGCCGTTCCTGGGATCGCTGGCGGTCAGGTGGCCGCTGGTGGCGGTGTAGCGGATGGCTTGGCCGTTCAGCGTCAGCTGGCCGTGCATCTGGGCGGCCTGTTCATTGGCCGCCGCCAATGAGGCGTCCGCCGCGCTCGAGTAGTGGGTGGGGTCGGCATAGGCGAGGTCGGCGCTGTTGCCGAGATTGCCATTGGCTGCCGGGGAGCCTCCACCGCCGCCGCAACCGGCCAGTATCAGCAGCGAACCCAGCATGGCCGCCAGGGATTTGTTCCTTGCCGCTGCCATTGCGCCTCCTTGAGCGATGCTATGAGAGCATTATCGGATTATTCCCGCAGAATACAAGTTTACTGCGTTGCGGCAATACCCAGCGCAGTGGCACGCGGCGCTACCAGCCCTGCTTGCTGTTCTTGAATTCGCTGGCCCGGCGGCGCGACATTTCCACGACCTGGTTGTTGCCAAGATGCATGTCCAATCCGCCGCCCGCCGACGCAGTCATGTTTTTCACGTGCTGCAGGTTGATAATGTGGCGCCGGTTGGCGCGCACAAATTGCGCCGGATCCAGCGTCTGTTCCAGTTGGCTCAGCGAGCGCAGCATCAGCGGTTGATGCGAATCGAAATAGACCCGGATGTAATTGCCTTCCGATTCAAACAGGCGGATTTGCTCCAGCGCGACAAACCAGCAGCGTTCGCCATCCTTGATGAACAGCTTGCCGTCCCGCGCGGCGGGTTTTTCTGCTGCGCTGGGCTGGTTGTCCGTGTGGAGCACCTGGCCAGCCTTGCGCAAGGCGGCCGCCAGGCGCGGCGCGCCGATGGGTTTCAGCAAATAGTCCAGCGCACTGACTTCAAAAGCCCGGATCGCATACGCATCATAAGCGGTGGTAAAGACCACCGGCGGCGTCCGGTCCAGCGCCGCCAGCAGGTCGAAACCGCTGCCGCCTGGCATCTGTATATCGAGGAAGATCAGGTCGGGCTGCATGTCCTCTATCAATTTGTGCGCCTGGGCGGCGTTGGCGGCTTCGCCAGCGATCTCGATTTCCGGATGCGCGGCCAGCAGGCGGCGCAATTCCGCGCGGGCCAGCCTCTCGTCGTCGATGATCAATGCCCTCACGCCGCTTCCCCCGGCAGCTTCAGCGTGGCCAGTACCCAGCCTTCGCTTTCCATGATGGATGCGCTGGCGGAGGGGCCGAATAGCAGGGCCAGCCGCCTGGCGGCATTGGCCAGGCCCAGTTGCGTGGAATTGCGCTGCTGTCCCAGGCTGCCCTGGTTGGCGACCGTCAGTTGCAGCTGGGACCCTACCCTGACTGCGCTGATGCGTATCTCGCAGCCGTCGGCGCGGCTCTCGACGCCGTATTTGACCGCATTTTCCACCAGGGTTTGCAGCGCCATCGGCGGTATTGCGATATGCATCAATTCGTCCGCGATGCTTTCGTGGTAGCGCAGCCGGTCTTCGAAACGGATTTTTTCTATCGCCAGATAGTTGCGCACCGCTTCCATTTCCTGCGCCAGCTGCACGGTCGCATTGCGCCCGGTCTGCAGGCTGTAGCGCATCATGTCCGCCAGTTGCTCCACCGCCTGCGCCGCCATCGCGGTATCCTGGTAGATCAACGCCCGTATACTGTTCAGGCTATTGAAAAAGAAATGCGGATTGACCTGCGCCTGCAAGGCCCGCAGTTCGGCATCCTTGATGCTGATTTCCAGCCGCAGTTTTTCCAGCTGTATATGCACGATGCGGCGGCGCGCATGTACGGTAGCGTAAAACACGGTCCACATCCCAAGAATGAAGGCCCAGCCTAATAATGCAGGCGGTAGCCAATACCAATTTTTGAAAGTATTGGCCGGGCGCAGCAGGTAAAAGACCGCAGACACCAGGCCTACTTGTATGATTGCAAGCCAGATCACTCCCATGCTCAGGCGCAACCAGGGTAGGCCGCGCTGCTGTTCCAGCCACGCATATTTGCGCAGCAGCGCGCGCCAGCGGTGTGTCAGCCACATGCCGCTGGCAGCGGACCAGGCATAGATGATGCTGAATTTGACGACATCCTTAGGCTGGGTATACCACGAAAAATACAGGTTGATCGCAAAGACCAGGAACCAGCCTGTCAGCTGGCAAATCCAATACCATCGCGCACCAGACCTGCTCGTCGGCGCGGCCGTCGGCGGGACTAATTCGGCGCTGCCTGAACGTCTGCTTGAAAGCTCGCCGGCGACGGTATCTACTGTCAATGTATGGTCAAGATCATTCTTCACTTCAGGAATTCATCCATGCGGGCATACAGCCATTGCGGGTCGTCGTACATGATAAAGTGCTTGGCATTGTCAGCCAGCACGATCTTTACACCCGGCAGTTTTGCATATTGCAGCTTGAAAGTCGATTCCGATAATTCGCGCGGGACATATTGCTTGTATCCGATCCAGGTTCCCAATACCAGTGTCGGCGCCTTGATGCCGCTGATAGACTGGCGCAGGTCGGTAGACATCATTTCATACATGGCATTGGCGACGGCGACGCGGTCGGACTTGGCGCCCCAGTCTATCACCCGCTCTATGTCTTCCGCTTTGGTGGCCATGTTGCTCACCATAGTGCGCCGTATGCGCGTATGCGACTCCGGATCGCCATTGAGCATATTGTCGCGATACTGGGTTGCCAATTCCTTCAACTGTGCTTCCGTCATGCTGGGCACTTGCGCTGCCCCCATGGCTGGCAAGCTATCCAGAATGACCAGCATACCGACCTTGTCGGCATGCTCCGCCGCCAGTTTCAGCGCCAGGAAGCCGCCCAGGCTATGGCCGACGATGGTGGGCTTATCCAGCTTTTCTTCATCCATGAACTTCAGCAATTGCTGTTCGGCTTGTTGCAGCAAGGGACCGTCTGTCGCAGGAGTACCGGCAAAGCCGGCCAGTGTCAGCACATAGCAGCGATAATGCTTGTCGTAGTGCGCGACGGTCTCTTTCCACACGTCGCCGGAAGAAGCCAGACCGGGGATCAGTATCATGGGCTTGCCCTGGCCGATGGCCTCCACCTTGAATGCCGGGACGCTAGCTGCCTGTGCGACGATACTCAGCAATGCAATGGTGCCGGTGATCGCGGCGCGGGCCAGTTTTAGCAAAGATGTTTTCATATGGTTTTCCTCCGTGTCGATGATGTAATCATGCTAGAGGAGGCGCCGGCGGCCTGCCACGGCTTTGGTATGAACGGTAATTTCCCGTGATAAGCGGTAAAGCCGGCCAGGCACAGGCTGCGGCCGAAAAAAAAAGCCCCCTGCGCGGTGGCGCCGGAGGCTTGCTACATTCCGCGGGCAGGCCCGCAGGATATTGTTACAGGGGCTGGATACCTGCCAGCACCCAGCCGCCCTGGCCATTGACCGGCTTGCTCATGTTCCAGACTTCGGCGAAGGCTTCGGCCGGCGCCTGTTCCGTTTCCTTGATCATGCCACTGAACTTGACGCTGGCCAGGTAATCCTTGTCGCCGCTTTCCACGCCCAGCAGTTCCGCATCCAGTGTTACCACGTCGGTATGGTTGGCCGAGGCGCCGCGCTCCTGCAATTGCAGGCGCAGTTCGCCGAACATTTCCGGTGTCGTGAATTCGCGGATGTCGTTGACGTCGGCCCTGTCCCATGCCGCTTGCAGGCGGATGTAATAGGTCTTGGAATTGCGCAAGAAAGCATTCACGTCAAAGTCGGCCGGTACCTCCCAGTTGCCGGCATTGCTGGCGGCGCTACCGAAGGCCGCCGCCGAGGTTGATGTTGCTGCGGACTGGAATGCAGCCGGCTGGCTATCTACCCGGGAACCGATTTCCGGCGTGTCGTTGGCCTGGCCGTAGGCGCCGGCAAAGGCCGGCTTGGCTGCGCTATTGCCGGCGCTGCGGTTCTTGATCATGCGATAGATGAACATGCCGGCTGCCGCCAGCAAGCCTACCATCAGGATAGAGCTCAGCATGCTGGCCATCGCGCCGCCCATGCCCATGCTGGAGAACAGGGCGCCCAGGCCGAGGCCGAGCAAGGCGCCGCCCAGGATGCCCTTCCACGGGCTGGCCGGTTTAGGCGGTGTGGCACCCGGAGTGGCCGCCGGCGCAGGTTTGGCCGCAGTTGGCGCGGCTTGTGCAGGCGGGGCCTGCCGGGTGACGTTTTGCGACTGCCGGCCGATAGCGCCGCCGCCGCCGACGCGCTTGGCTTCCGCATCGGCGACGCCCAGCGACACTGCGCCAAGGGCAATCATCATGGTGAGCAAGAATTTTTTCATGTTAGCTCCTAGTAGGTGTTTCCGGTACGCAAAGCGCCGGATTCATCGGTTAGCCGACGATACAGCCATCCTAAAGCATGTGGAACTATGGAAAAAGCGAAGATAATTGAAGGATTACTTCGGTAAAGCAGAAGTAAATCAGGTGGATGACAGAACTTCGCTCCATGTTGTGGCATCTTCGTGCCGCTCTCGCCACCATGTCGCATTCTTAGCCGACGGCGAATCGCGTCTGGCGTCGCCACCTATTTGCCAGAGAGTTGCCAGATAGTTGCCATCCGGCTATTTGTCCGTTATCGCCCCAAAAGAGACATACGTTCCGCGCCAAAGCGGACACTCTAGGATTCAAAAATAAGGAACATAAACTCAGAATTGGTACCCTGACGGCTGTCGCGATCGGCCGTGTGCAACTACACTTTATCGGTCAACTTATCAAAGATCAAACATTCACAAATTGACCGCCCCGTCTCATAGGCGCACGGCATCCCGCATCCAGCCCTACACATATGGCTCCAGCCGCAATGCCTTGACACCCTATGCGTGAAGCGAGGTGGAGGGCGTCATGTGCATGGCAATCCACGCATGGCGTGCAACCGCGATCAAGGCAATTGTAAGCGCCGAAACCAAGGCAAAAAGCAAGGTCCAGTAACCGATGGGTGCGTTTTCAACGTAGCTGGCAAGATAATTTTGAATGGCAATGGCGGCGAGTGGCAAGCCAATGAGCGCAGACACAAGGGTCAATATTCCGATTTCCGTTACAACCAGTTGCGCAATATCCCGGCGGCGCGCGCCGTATAGCTTGCGTAACACGATTTCTTTTGCACGCCGCTGTACCGTATACGCGGATAGCTCATACATTCCGAACGCCGCAATCGCCAGCGCAATACAGGTCGAGATCGCCAGCAGTTTCGCGAGCCGGGCATCTTCTTCGTAATTGACGGCAAGAATGCCTTTGGCGTGATGCATTTCGAGTATCGCATCTGGAAAATATCTGGGCCATATGCTCTGGACAGTACGTTCGATTTCGGAGAGCGTACCGGTAATGCGTACGCTCAGCGTGGTTCCCTGCGTCCAAAGTTCCCATGCTGTGGCGCGCGGCGGTTCATGCAGCGAAAAGAATCGAAGCTCAGGTGCGATGCCGACAATACGCTTGCTCAAGATCTTGCCTTCGAAGCCGCTGTAGAGCAGGATCTGCCCGACAGCCGCCTCTGGCGAGGAGAAGCCAAGCGTGTGCGCGGCAACTGCATTCAGAACCACAGGCTCCGGATCGTCTTCGGTGTCGATGCGCGCATCGAACAAGCGCCCCGCGAGCGGCTTGAGCCCATATAGCTCGAAGAAGTTCGCGCTGACGGACTTGATCTCCAGGAACACGCTGGGACCGCCTTCACGCTTCGCATCGAAACCCCAACGATTTTTGGAGCGCCCGATCGCATCCGCCGCGATCGCGATGCCGGCGACGCCACGCTGCTGGGACAGCGCGGTGATGAAGCCACGTGCTTTCTCACTTTTCTTCACCCTTTCCGGTAAATCTACAATCAACATCGGAGCCGGATCGAAGCCTGGAGACGCATTGATAGCGAAGTCGGTCTGCCACGCAATGGCAAGTGTAAGACTCGCGAGGCCCATGGCAACAGAAATTTGGAATACCGTCATGACTCTGCGCAATTGCCGGCCGCGTATCGACTCGGAGTCTGGGCGTCCTGCCAGCACCTGGTTTGGACGAATGCCGATTGCAATCCATGCCGGATAGATTGCGGAAAACACTCCCAGGAGTACCCCTATCAAGAGAGCTGCACCGATATTGGCCGGCGAAAACATGTCTTCCAGCCTGCGGTTCATCAACTCGGAAAATATCGGCAACGCCAGCCATGCCAGCAACAGTCCAAGGGCTGTCGCCAACATCGCTACAAGCAATGATTCACCAAGGAACTGCAGAACGATCTGGCGCATCCCGGCGCCGAGTACTTTGCGCATGCCAATCTCGCGCTGGCGCTGCAAGACGCGCACCGTCGCCATATTCACATAATTAACTGCCGCCAGGGTGAGAATCAGGATGGCAATCGCAGAAAGTCCGGCGACGACTGCAGGGTCACCTCGCTGTCCTGGCAACGTGATTGGATTTTTTGCGACTTCACGATCGAAATATGCATCTGCCAGGGGTGACAGCTTGATGTCCATGACCTTGCGTTTCCTCAAGCGTTCCTTCATTTCCGGTGAGACATTCTGCACAGTGGGCGAACGGTCCACAGCCTGCTGTAATGCCTCTGCAATAGCGGACAATGAACTGCCGGGCCGCACACGGATCAGAAGCTTTCCCCAGCCGCCTTTGGCCCCCGTAAGCATATCAATACGATCCTCGTCGGAAATCAACACGGAATGAACACCCATCAAGGCTTCGAAAGGGATAGTCGTATTGGCGGGCGAGTCGCGCAGGATCGCAGCAACACGCAATACCTTGCCTGCGGACTGGACAGTACGCCCCAGTGCATGCGATGTGCCGAAGGTTTGCAAGGCTGCCTTCTCGGTAATCGCAAAGTTTTCTGGCCGCTCCAGTGCCTCCCTGAGGTCACCTTCGATAGTCTGCACGCCGATCATCTGCACAAAATCCGGCAACACCGGAAGGCTCTTCAGTACATGCATATGGTCGCCTACACGAACGAGAAACGGGGCCTGGTAGGCGAATCCGCTTGCACTCACGACACCCGGTGTCTTCATGGCGACTTGGCGCAGCAGATAGGGGGTCTGATCGAACCACGGTGCGACCGGATCGATGTTGTAGCGCTGCTTCACCACATACACATTACCCACGTCCGGCACATGCGCATTGTATTGCCACGAGTAGCGCACAAAGCCGAGCAAGAGCAGGCAGGCCGCAAGCCCGATGCTGAGCCCCACTACTACAACCAGAGAGTAAGCCGGCTCGTGGATCAATGTACGCCAACCGATGCGGAAATCTCGACATTTCATGAATTCTCTCCTATCAGGCTGCCTGCAAGGCATCAATCAGGATCCGCCCATCAAGCAGGCGAAGCGTGCGTGATGCCTGTGCCGCGTACGAAGGAGAATGGGTAACCATGACGACAGTCGTGCCTTCGGCATTGATCTGGCGCAGGATACGCATGACCTCGTCGCCATGCGCAGAATCGAGGTTGCCGGTCGGCTCGTCCGCCAGAAGGAGCGCGGGATGGGATATCAGCGCCCGGGCAATGGCAACCCGCTGCTGCTGTCCTCCGGACAATTGTGAAGGCCTATGTTTGGCGCGGTGCTCAATACCAAATTTTTCGAGCATGGCGGCCACTCGTTCGCGCCGTTCTCGCATCGGAACGTCGCCGTACTCCAGCGCCAACTCCACATTTTCTGAAACGCTCAGTTGTTCGATCAGGTTAAAGCTTTGGAAGATGAAGCCGATACGCCCCCGCCGCAACCGGTTCAATTTGGTCTCGCTCCAGCCGGCAATATTCTGCCCTTCAAACCAGTAGTCGCCAGAATCCGGTATGTCGAGCAAACCCAGCAGGCCGAGCAAAGTCGATTTTCCACATCCCGAAGGGCCCATGATCGCGACATATTCACCTGCTTCAATATCGAGATCAATACCGTTGAGTGCAGTGGTGAGCACCTCCTCGGTGGAATATACCTTGCTGAGATTGACGAGCTTGAGCATGTTGACGTCCTTTTTTTTGGAAAAACGAGTTCTGGTTGAATATTGCTACAAAGTTTACTTGTTTAGTTGCAAATGCACAGCGTGGCCGAATCGGGCATAACTCGAAACAATTACCTTTTCTCCTGCGCTCAGTCCGCCGGTGACTTCGATCTGGCTATTGCTGCGGCGGCCGACACGAATTGGCCGCCGTTGCGCTGTCTCTTCACTGGAGTTGACCACAAATACCCAGGCGCCACCTGAATCATTGATGAACGCTCCAGTCGGCAACAATAGCGCCGATGCCGGATCGCCTAATGTGATTCGCGTATCCAGGCTTTGCCCCGGATTCAGTAAGGGTGGCTGCCGCGCTGCAAATACCATGTCGATGGTGAAGCGCCCCTTGTCTATCTGCGGATACACGCGCGTTACTTCCACCGCATAAAATTGATCTCCTGTCTGCACTTTGCCAGGGCGACCTGCTACCACCCGGTTCAAATAATATTCGTCGACATCGGCCGATAGTTTGAAGTGGGCAGGATCATCGATGCGACCGATGTGCTGGCTCAGCGTCACCGCTTCGCCGACCTGCAGGCGAAATCCGGTTAATCTTCCTGCTGTCGACGCGCGCACGGTCAATGCATCGATGGATGCAAGCATTAGCCGCAGGCCCGATTCCAGCCGACCGCTGGCCTGCTCCATCTGCACAAGTCCTTTGCGCTTGATTTCCATCTCGATGCTGCCGCGGTTTCGTTCTTCGTCCAACGTGTGCCGCTGCTGCTCCAGCTTGTCGGCCGACTCTTCCAATACCACGTTTGAAATAAATCCCTTGCCTGCCAATTGCAGATTGCGCGCATATTGCTTGTCTGCCTGCGCCAGATTGAACTCCAGGTCGGACAGACGGCGTTCGTGATCCGTAATGCTTGCTTCCAGGCTTGCACGCAGATTAGACAAATTAGAAATCTGCGTCGCCTGGTCCGATTGGCGCGCCAGCAGATCTAGCTGGCGTTGCGGGTTGGACAACCGAAAAAGCGGATCGCCTTTTTCAAGCAACGCACCGTCGCGCACAAACACCTCCTCAACCCGCCCGGACTCCACCGCGTCCAGTATCACCGAATTAAGCGGTGCAGCATTCGCCCTGACGATGAGATCGTCAAGAAAAGTGCCGTGTTGCGCGATGGCGACCCTGATTTCGCCGGCATCGACCTGCAAGCCTCGAGGCATCCACCGCCACATGCCTATTCCCATAACTAAAGCGACTATCGACAGCGTACCGATCCAGGCAAATCTCCGGGCGAAACTCCGCCGCACGACCGTATCCATGGCGGCGCCGGAAATCGCAAATGACGGAAGCGAGTGATTCATGGATGTGAGCACAATTGATTCATAATGGCAAAGGATTGCAATATCCATACCAACCTGAAATACACTTAAAAACGGCAGAAGCGCGGTGCTAGGCAGCAGTAACTGTCCGAATTCGGACAGTTTTCCTGTTCATTTTCGAACAATTGCGACGGGCGAAATGCCTATGCTAAAATCCATCGCAAGATGCCCATTCCTCCCTCAACCGTGCTGATCCTGGACGACGACGCCGATATTGCCTATGCGGCTCAATTGCTGTTGCGCAGGCGTTTCGCTTCCGTCGAAATACTCACCGACGCCAGCAGTTTACCTAACCTGCTAAAGACGCTCCATCCTGACGTTGTATTACTGGACTTGAATTTCACGCCGGGTCGCATTGACGGCAGCGAAGGCTTGGCGCTGCTTGATTTCCTGAAGACACAACAAAATCCGCCGGCAGTCATCGTGATGACAGCGTATGCAGATGTTCCGCTCGCGGTGGCGGCATTAAAACGAGGTGCCGATGACTTCATTACCAAACCTTGGGATAACGCTCATCTGATCGCCGCGATTGACGTCCTGCTGATGCGGCGCGCAGCGCGCGTAGCCCCCGCTTGCAGCGCCGTTGGCGCATTAATCGGTGATTCTGCAGCAATGCGCGATCTGCATGCGATGATCGCCAGCGTCGCTCCTACCGAAGCCAACGTGATGGTGCTCGGCGAAAACGGTGTCGGCAAAGAGCTGGTTGCACGCGCAATCCACGATGCATCAAAACGGGCAGGCAAAACTTTCCTTTCGGTCGATATGGGCGCGTTGCCGGAATCAACTTTTGAGAGCGAATTGTACGGACACCGCAAAGGCTCCTTCACCGGCGCGCAGAGCGAGCGTGAAGGCCGCTTTCAGGCGGCCCGCGAAGGCACGCTGTTTCTCGATGAAATCGGCAATCTACCCCTGGCCGCGCAGACGAAATTGCTGACCGTGCTGGAGCGGCGCGAAGTGACCCCGCTGGGCGCGGATCGTCCGGTTGTCATTGACGTGCGCATCGTTAGTGCAACGAATCTGGTCGAAGCGCAGCTCTATCAGCCCAACGTGTTCCGCCCGGATCTGTTGTTCCGACTCAATACCGTCGTTATCCGCGTTGCATCGCTTCGGGAGCGGCGCGACGACGTACCCATGTTGTTAAACCATTACCTTGCCTACTACGAAAGACAGTACCAGCGATCTGCACGCCAGGTCGATGCCGTGGCCTTGACACAACTGCGCGACCATCCTTGGCCAGGAAATGTCCGTGAGTTGCGGCAGGCATGCGAACGCGCTGTGATCCTCGGCAGGGGGCCGGAATACGCATTCGTTGATTTTGGCCTACCGCCAGCAGCCGCGACGAAGATTAACATGGAGAACCACGCCAATAGTGTCCATCTGGATAGCTTGGAGCGCGGTGCTGTAAGAACGGCGCTGACGCAGGCTCAGGGAAATATCAGTCACGCGGCAAAGGCGCTGGGCGTTAGCCGCGCCGCTCTTTATCGAAAAATCGAAAAGCATGGTATTTGAACCTCGCTTCCGCTTACTGTTCGGCGTCGTTGCCTTAATGGGCATCTCCGCATTCGCAACGACAAGTTTTGACTCCCCGCGCATACTGGTGTTGTGTGCATTAACGGTATTGCCGCTTGCTGAAATAAGCCGCCGCGCTGCAGTCGCACTGGAGCGGCGTAACCAGTCGCCGACGCCAGAAGTGCTACTGGGTATCCCAGCCCAACATAGTGCACTTGCCGACAAACTGCTGAACCTGGAAGCACGACTGGAACATGCGCCGGTTGCCTTGTTTGGTATCGAACAATCGAACGACCGAGAATCGGTCACCCCGTTGAATGCCTACGCCAGGCGCGTGATGGCACCGGGTCGTGCCACTGATCCTGCCGGCTTATACGTCGCACTGTGCTCCGGTGTGATAGGTCGGCGCAGCATGATAACCTTCGACACGGAGCGCGGGCAGGAGCGCGCATTGGTTTCTACCAATACAGTCACCATGCAGGGGGCTACACTAAGGCTGGCGGCACTATTGCCGGTCGAGAGCGAATTGGAAACCGCGGCGTTGGACGCATGGCAGCAATTGGTAAAAGTCCTGACGCATGAAATCATGAATTCGCTGACGCCGATTGCATCCTTGTCGTGTACAGCGCATGAATTGCTGGCCGATATACAGGCGAATTTACCGCCAGGCGCGAGCGACGATTTATCGACCGCGCTCGATGCAATCGGCAGACGAGCCGATAGCTTGACCGATTTCATTGCCAGCTACCGTACACTGACCGGCTTTCCAGCGGCAGCGCCTCGGCGTATTCGCCTGGAAGCCTTGTTCGACCGCCTGTCAGCGCTCGTAACGACAGCCTGGAACGTCGCAGGTGGGCGCACGGAATTCTCCGTCGAACCCACGTCGCTGGAGTTAATGATTGATGCAGGTCAACTGGAACAGGCTTTGATCAACCTGCTTCAAAACGCCGCCGAGGCAACCGCGAACATCGACACACCCGTAGTCAGTGTCGATGCGCGCCTTACCCGTGGCGGACGACTTCGCATCGAGGTGTGCGACAACGGCCCCGGCGTCCCGGATTCGCTGATACCGCATATATTCACGCCCTTTTTTTCAACAAAATCCAGGGGAAGTGGGATTGGCTTGGCAATGGTGAGGCAACTTGTACACGGCAACGGAGGTACCGTCAGGTATGTAAAATCTGCTGGCGCCGGGGCACGCTTTGTGGTAACGCTCTAGCGCCCCCAAATAGCTCACGCAGCAGTTGGACGATGTGGACCACCGTGGGAATGTTGCAAAAATGGACCGTGAGTACGAGAGTCCAGTATTGGCCGGTATTTGCCAGTTTCGGTATTGGGGCAATCCTTTGTCAAAGAGGAGCCTCGAATCTGATGTCTTGAAAATCAACGATAGCTTCCTCGGCGCCATTCATATAAAGACGTTTTTTCTTTCTGGGGTAGTCGCAGACGTCTTGCTCCAAATTCACTCGTGCCGAAAGCATAACCAAGGGCTCATCGCCATTATTCAGGATAGTGTGAGCCACACCTTTCTTTGGAAAACCCAGAAAGTCTCCGCTTGCAATCGCGTATTGTTTTTCGTCGATAATAGCCTCACCGCTACCGGAAAGAATATAAAAGCATTGTTCCTCATAAAGATGGCGATGATATTCCGAGTACTCACGGCCAGGCATCACCGTCATCATATGGAAGCCAAGATTAGTAAGTCCAGTGGCTCCTCCGAGCGATTTGGATACACGTATGGCCTCGGGGTTTAAAAGATGCGCCTTAGACTGCCCCTTCATTTCGGCAATATCTGTGGCCTTCAATAGTTCTGTTGGACTGCTCATGGATTTCCTCACTAAAAGCCATTTCGAATTTGGTTACGAAAATATTTGATACTGCGTGGACAGCGTCAGAGATTAGCCGACGTCTTTGACCGGCCGGTACTGGCCGTTATGCGCCAATAGTCTTCCCATTAGCACGGAGTTTTGCAAGAAAACGATGCATATGCGGGTCGGCACGCTCCAGCGGAACTTCATCAAAGGGAAACCAGCGCACTTCTTTGAATTCTCGCTCATCAAAATTTATTGCGGTGCTTCGACTGGCCCTCACGATATACCAGAGCGAAACGTCTGTGTGGCCGGCAGTAAGTCCAACGGTAGTAGTCACCGTCAGCATGAGCGGATGCGTAATTGCATGAGATGCCACAAGGCCAAGCTCTTCTTCTAATTCGCGCACTACCGTCGTGCGCGGGTGCTCTCCTTGTTCAACGTGACCGCCTGGTGGCAGCCAGAGCTGGGCATTTCGATGGTCAACAAGTAGGACGTGACCGGCATCCATTACAACAAAATATGACACAAGATGCTTTGGCGGCGTGGCAGGTTTAGCGACACGGCATAGCTCTGCTCCCGAATCCACCCATGCCATTGCGTCGACGACATGAGCGCGCTCCAACTCATCGAGTGGGTCAATGGAAAAAAATTCATCGCGTATCTGTTGGCGCATATTAGCTTTAAAAAATTTATATCAATAGATAGGTCAAGAATCTGAATGCCTGCTTCTGGCCGGTCTGAGACTATCGCCATCCTACTCATGTGCCGCCATTTCATCAGGAATCAGCATTATCAAATCCGTCGCTCCGACGTCGAGTCCTGCTTGCGTCAGCATTGTCGTGATTTGCCCACGATGATGAACTTGATGATTGAAGAAGTGCATCACCACTCCGCAGAAATCTTTACGGCATTCATCGCCTGACATACGTTTGTAAATCAGGACATGCTCTAAATCTCTATCGGTGATGGTTTTACTCCACTTCGAAATTGCGGTATCAAGCATCTTTCGGTGCATGGACAATTCTGCGAAATCGGCAAATAGGATTTGGTCAAGCGATGTGGGCTGCGGAAAATCTAATACCGGATGCAATGCACGATAATCAGCCGGGTGGGTCGCAAAACGCCTCAACCAGGCAACGTCTCCAACCATGATGTGATTTAAGGTACCAAGGATAGATCGAAAAAATCCACCTCTATCCTTCGCCAAATCTTCAACCGACAAGGTTCCTGCGGCGTCATATATTTTCGAATTCATCCACTCGTTATATGTAGCCATGAGGATTAGATGTTCAGTCAACTTTGTCAAAATCTGCTTCCTTTTCTAAGTGAATCGACATCCGCTTCGCCGGGGTTGTCGACAGGCTGCTCCTGGCCGATAGCTTGCGTTCTCGGACCTTGGCGATACCTACGGCTTGCCTGTTTTCCAGCCAACTGCGCCTTTCACCTCACCTGTGAACGTATCGAGGACCCAAACGATTCCAGGTGGAGTCGATGTACGGAATTGATACCTACCACTTTGAGCGTGATAGACGAGAGCCACACTGATGATCGCTGCTGCCGCGAGAATGCAATATCCCGTAAATCTGTCGCTTTTCAATTAATGCTCCTTTGAGTATCGTTGTCACATCCACTATTACTAATGGAATTCAAATCGGCTGCACAGCATATCAGTCAAAAAATACGCGCCTTGACACTGGGCCGCCAATGTCATCTTGGCCGCTTTGCGTCAGTCGAAAAAAAAGAAAGAACGTCTCGCCGCACAATTTCACCTCACTTCGACGCTTCAGGTCTAACTTCAACGATTCCTCGCTCATTGACTGACACTATCTGCGAACTTTTTACACCACTTGTAAAGCCCATTGACAAGACGATATAAACAGTGTGGCCGCCGACTTCCTTCCAACCGGAGTCGTAAGACATTTGAACTCCGTTGAATAGCCCGGCCTTCAACTTTGCAAGCTGCTCCTGATTTAAGCTCACACGTCGCCTGAATGCTGATACTGTCAAAGACAAAAAGCGTTGCGCATTTTGCTCGCCGGATATTATGACTGGACCTGAATTTCCAATTCCAGCAGATGAAAATTGGAAGGAATTCAGGCTTAGGACCCCTTCTTGCGACGCCCATGCCCAAGACGATATAGACAACATAAGGAGAGCAAAAGCAGCTCGAAAAACGAGTTTCATATTGTCTTAGCTATGCAGAGAATTTGATGTATCGTGCCACATAAAAATTGGCAAAGCAACATCAAATGAGAGGTGCGCTTGAATGGTCGCAAATGGCTGCGGACAAATACGCGACTGGCAACTGTGCCAAGAATAGCTGGCAACTTAGAATGCAAATCGCCGGCAAACATGGATGTGAAACGATTGCAAGGCTCATGCGAATATGCGGCTGTTACCGACGGCCTCAGCCTGCTGCCGAGTTGATTGCCGCAGGCTGCCCCGGCGCGGACCCGGTGCTGGCGTCGCGCCAGCGGGTCCAGGCCTTGGTCAGCCCCAGCATGATGACGATGATCACCGCCCAGGCGGCGTAACAAACCAGCAGGCTGGGCTCATAGCCTGCCGGCGGATGCTGGCCGCGGCCGACGAAGGAGGGGTGGTAGTCGTAGCGCCAGCCCATATAGATCCAGGCCAGTGCGTGGATCAGCGCGATGTGCACGCAGTAGAAAAACAGCGGGGTGCGGCCGAACAAGGACAGCACCGGCAGCGGCCGCTGCACGTACTTGTCCAGCAGGCCCAGCAGCGCCAGGCTGATGCCGACGGTGGCGCACAGGTAGAGCAGGGATGGCGGATACTTGTGCAGCCGCATGAAGGACAGGAAGTGGTAGATGCCGCCCCTGGCCTGTTCCGACCACAGGTCGGGATCGCCGTAGAGATTGCCGGAGCGCAGCGCCACGAACAGCAGCAGCAAGGCGGCGGCGCTCAGCCACAGGAAGCGCCGGCGTGCTGCACCCTGCCACAGGAATATCGGCCCCAGCGCATAGCCGGCCGCCATCAGGCCGACCCAGGGCATCAGCGGATACGCAAAGGCGACGCCAAAACCCTCGCCCAAAGGCAGGTAGCCGCCCTGGTGCCAGGCTTTGAACAGCCAGCCGGAAGCCGGTCCGTGCAGGCTGTCCAGCAGATTGTGCGGCAGGATCAGGGCGGCGGCGATCAGCGCAATCAGGGCGCGCGGCAGCCAGACCAGCGCCGCCAGCAGCATCATGCCCATGCCCAGGGCCCAGATCACTTGCAGGATGACCACGTTATAGCCGAACTGCCAGCTGAAACTGACCCAGGTGCATTCCAGTAGCACCAGCATGGCGCCGCGCCCCAGCAGGTAACGGGAATTATTGCCGAGGCCGGCCTTTTGCTGGCGCAGGAAGGCCGACACCCCCGCCAGCAGCACGAAGCTGGGCGCACACAGGTTGGTGATCCAGCGTGTCCAGTACCAGCCGGGGCTGGTCTGCAGCAAATCCATGGGGTCGAAGGGCGTGGCGGCAAAAAAATCGCGCGTGTGGTCGAGCGCCATCAGGACGATGACGATGCCGCGCAGCAGGTCTATCGCCGGCAAGCGTGAACTTTTCTCCATGCTATCTCCCCCTCAATTTTTATTGTGTACTGGTGGCGGGACGTGGCACGTCCGCTGCGCCTTATCGTTCTGCCTTGTGCGCTGTTATTTTTTTTTCCGGAAGCTTATTTTCTACCAGGTTAAAGATCCCGCCGTGCGTCGCCGTCAAGATCGCCTCCACTGCCGCATGCTTGATCTTGCGTTCGGTGGACACCGCAAAGAACTGTTCCTGCACCTGGCTGAGTTCCCCGACCAGTTCGGCGCCGAATTGTTCCGCCACGTCGGCCGCCAGGATCGACGCCGCCGGGAACAGGCCCAGGCCGCTGCGGCCGAAAGTGCTGAGCAGGGCGCTGTCTTCAAACTCGCCGACCACGTCGGGCCGCACATTGTGCAATTCAAACCACTGGTCTATGCGGCCGCGTACCGCATTGTTGCGGGTAGGCAGCAGCAGCGGCGCGCCGTGCAGGCTGGCCGGGAAATTGGCGCGGTATTTTTCCGCCAGCGCCGGGATTCCGAACAACATGATGGGGCATTCGCCCAGGGGATGGCTGAATACCCGCAGGCTGGTGCCGGCGCTGACCGGTCTGTCGGTCAGCACCACGTCCAGCTTGTGCAAGGCGAGGTCGGCCAGCAGGGATTCAAACTTGCCTTCATAGCATTCCAGCCTGACTTTTTGCGGTAATTGCAGCGCGGTTTCCAGCAGGCGGTAGGCGATCAGCTTGGGCAGCGAGTCGGAGATGCCCACCGTCAGCCGCATGCTGTTGCCGAGATCGGTTTCGGCCAGCGCATCTTGCATCTGCTCTTCCAGCAGGAAGATCTGGTCGGCATAGCTGAGCGCAACCCGGCCCGCTTCGGTGAGCACCAGGCGGCGGCCCTGGCTGGTCAGCAGCGACTTGCCTATCGCCTGTTCCAGCAGCGAAATCTGCATGCTGATGGTCTGGATCGCCACGCCCAGGCGTTCGGCGGCGCGGGTGACGCCGCCCTCTTTGGCGACCACCCAGAAATAGTACAAGTGGCGTAAATTCAGGCCGGCGTGCTTCATCCGTGTTTCAGCACGTTGCCGAGCGGCGGCCCAGCAGGCTCAGCCAGCGGTCGGCGCCCTCGGCATCGCTGATCACCGTGGAAAAATCGGTCACGGTGCGCGCGGCCCGCTCCAGCAACTGGATGTCGGCCTCGTGCTGGCGCGCCACGTGCGGATCTTCCAGGAACAGGATGCGGCGTATCTGCCGCTCCAGCACCAGCTCGGCAATCTGGGCGTCGCCGCCCAGCGGGCCGGACAGGAAGGGACGGACCCAGTTGCGGCCGGCCTCTTCGCCCTTGATCTTTTGCGCCAGCCGGTTCAGCAAGCCGCCGGTGGTGCCGGTCGCATAGCGCATTGCGTACTGGTCCAGCAGCTCAAAATGCTGTTCGGCCAGCACCAGCATGCGCTCTTTCATCGCATCATGGGCGATCAGCGCGATGCCTTCGCCGGTGAACGCAAACGTGGTATCCAGGCCGGGGTCCGGCAGGTGGCCGAGCGCCAGCGCTTCCAGCTCCAGCCATTCGCGCGCGCTGGCGAGTGTCGACAAGAAGGGCTTGCGATGGATCACGCATTGGCGTTTGAGCGCCAGCGCTTCCGGGAAAATCGAGGAAGGGTCAACCGGGTCGATCAGGTAGATCACGGCGTCCACCGCGCGCTGCGGATCGCTGTCGACCACGCGCGACACCAGCTTCATCAAGCCGCCCTCGCGCCCATACGGGAAGCGCTGCATCGCCGGATAGCCGTTCAGCAGGTCGTGCGAGATCAGCGCGTCCAGCGTCCTGCCGACCACGATCAGCTCGGGCTGCAGGGCATTCAGTGCATTTTTTGCGCCGCGAAACAGCTGCACCAGCGCTGAGTTGGCGGCGTCCTGGTGGGAACGATTGGCGATCAGGCCTATGCGCAGGCGGCGGGCGGGTGTAGTCATCGGTTTACCGGTCAGTAAGGGGGGAAGGGCTTGCCGGATAGTTTACTGCCTATTGGCCAAGTATTTGCGATGTATTCGGGACAAGTACGCGAAAAACATCATTCTATCCATGTGTTCGCTCAGGAAGCGAACCGGGGCGGGGAATGTGGCCTGGATTTCATTACATTTTGTTACGCAAAAACACATTGGAGAAATATCCCTACTGCAAGATTGGCCGATCATCAATGCCTGACACCTATCGCGACCTGTCGCACGCAGCGGCTGATTCTTCCGGCGCGTGAGCTTCCTGCCCTGGGCACTCCATGCTATCCGCCCAGGCTTGCAGCAAGCAGCCGACCACACCTTGAAGAGTGCCATCATGAACATACTGAAAAACCTGCTGATTTCCCTGATCGTCCTGCTATCGGGCGTGACCGTGGCGGGCGACGATTTTTCAGACGGCATGCGTTTTGTCGACGACGATGACTACGGCCAGGCGGTGGACGCCTTCAAAAAATCGGCGGCGCGCGGCGATGTCAGGGCCCAGACCAACCTCGGCATCCTGTACCTGAACGGCCAGGGCACGCCGCAGGATTTCAAGCAGGCCGCGCACTGGCTGGAGCAGGCTGCGGCGCAGGGCCATGCCGGCGCGCAAACCAGCCTGGGCATGATGTACCACACCGGCAAAGGGGTGCAGCAAGACTACCGGCAAGCGCTGTACTGGTACCGCAAGGCGGCGGCGCAGGGTTTTGCCGCGGCGGAATTCAGCCTCGGCTATATGTACGGCTGGGGCCTGGGGGTGGAGCAGGACCTGGACCTGGCTTTTGGCTGGTATGAAAAAGCCGCCCAGCGCGGCTACGCCAGCGCCCAGTACAAGCTGGGCGCGATGTATAGCAATGGCCGCGCGGTGCTACAAGACCACCAGCAGGCGGCCTACTGGTTCGGCCAGGCGGCTGAACAGGGGCTGTCCAGTGCCCAGTTCAGCCTGGGCATGAGCTATTTGCGCGGCGAAGGCGTGCCCAAGGATATTCTGCAGGGTTATAAACTGATCCTGGAGGCCAGTTTTAATATAGGCAAGAAATCCCGCGATAGCCGCGACCTGGTCAGCTATGCGCTGACCGAAGAGCAGATAGATGAAACCCAGAGGTTTGCCAGGGAATGGCAGCCGGCCGGCATCTAGGCGGCCCGAGGCTGCCCGAGGCTTAAGCGGCGGCCCTGGCCTGCCGGCCGCCGGCGCTCCCCAGTTGTTCCACCAGCGCATCCACCTGCTGTTCGGCCCGGCTGATCGAGGCCGCCAGCCTGGCGTCGCCGAATTCGTCATACTCCACCGCCGCCGTATGAAAGTCGCTGATCCCGAGGTAGGCCAGCGGATTGCGCAGGGCCGGCTCCAGATGGTTCAGGTGCGCCAGCTCGGCGTCGTAGCCGTAAGCGCCGCGCGCGGTCAGCAGCACCACTTGCCTGCGCTTGTCGGTCAGCATAGGCCAATACGGTTCGCCGTCACGGCTGCGGTCGAAACCGAAGGTCAGTCCCACCCGCACGATATTATCTATATAGGCCTTCAGCTGGGCCGGCATGCCGAAGTTATACATCGGTGCGCCTATCACGATGAGGTCGGCGGCGATCAGCTCGGCGACCAACGTGTCGCTTTCCGCCAGCGCCTCGCGCATCCAGTCTTCGCGCGCCGCGGCCGGGGTAAACGCGCTGTGTATCCAGGCCCCGCTCACCGGCGCCGGCGGCGCCTGCCCGACGTCGCGGTAGCTGACGCTGTCGGCCGGGTGGGCCGCCAGCCAGCGCTCGACAAAACGGCCGCTCAGGCGGCGGGTATGCGAGCCGTGGGCGTCGCTGCCCGAGCGCCCGGGGCGGGCGCTGGAATCGATGTGCAATAGATGAGTCATATTATGCCTTTAAGGAAACGTGCTGGAGAATTTCCCGGACTGGGAAGCTGTCTCTACTGTAGTCTTGCGGCAGGGCGGCGACAAACGACAAATATCGCCGTATGAGCATGAGAAAAACTCAGCTATAGGCCGGGTGGTACAATGCGCGCTATCTAAGCCATAGACCTGCCGTCCCCTATGAGTCAGCGCCTGCCGCCCCTGCTCGCCTTGAAGGCCTTTGAAGCCACCGCCCGCCATATGAGCGTCAAGCACGCCGCTGCCGAGCTGTCGGTGACGGCCACCGCGGTCAGCCACCAGCTGCGGCAGCTTGAGGATGCGCTGCAAGTCAAATTATTCGAGCGCCTGCCGCGCCGCCTGGTATTGACCGCGCAGGGCCATATCCTGTATCCGGCCCTAAGGGAGGGCTTCGACGCCTTCGAACAGGGCGTGGCCCGCATCCGCGCCGGCCAGGTCCGCCAGGTCGTGACGCTGTCGGCCACGCTGGTGCTGGCGGCGCGCTGGCTGGTGCCGCAAGTATCCAGCTTCCGCGCGGCCTGCCCCGGGCTGGATTTGCGCATCCATGCGTCGGACGATATGGTGGACTTGCCCGCCAGGCAGGCCGACATCGCGATCCGCTACGGCCACGGCAAATGGCCGGGGCTGGCCGCAGAAGCGCTGATGCCGGAAAGTTTTGCGCCGGTATGCAGTCCGGCCTTGCAGCTCGCTAGCGCCGCCGACCTGCACAGGCATCCGCTGATCCACTTTGAATGGCGCAAGCACTTCCGCAATCCCGCCACCTGGCAGCGCTGGGTCAGGCAGGCCCAGCTACCGGCACTGGAAAAACTGGATACCACGGCCGGCCTGTTTTTTTCCGACGGCAGCCACGCCATCCTGGCGACCCTGGCGGGTCAGGGCGTGGCCATGATGGGCTTGACATTGATCGCGGCCGAACTCGGCAGCGGCGCGCTGGTGCAGCCGTTCGGGCCGGTGCTGGACGCCGGCAGCTATTACCTGGTGTGCGACGAGGCGCGCCAGCACGAGCCGCAACTGCAGATGGTCAGGCAGTGGCTACACGGCTTGCTGGATAATGGTGCCAGCGCCGGCACCGCCGCCACCGCCACGATCGGTGCGCCATGAGCAGCGCCCTGCCCTTCACCCTGCCGGCCTCGCCCTGTCAGTTGATCGAGGATGGTGGCCTGCTGGGCCGGCCGGTATGGGTCAAGCGCGACGACCTGCTGCACGCCCAGGTATCCGGCAACAAGTTCCGCAAGCTCAAGTATCCGCTGGCGGCGTTGCAGGGTCAAAACGCCACCCTGGTCAGCATGGGCGGACCGTGGTCGAATCACCTGCACGCGCTGGCGCATGCGGCGGCTTTGCTCGGCTATCCGGCCATAGGCCTGGTGCGCGGCCCGCAGGCGATTGCCAGCGCCACGCTGGACGATTGCCGCAGCCTGGGCATGCAGCTGCACTTCGTCTCGCGGGAAGAATACCGCGCGCTGCGCGAGGTGCCGGAGCGATGGCGCAGCCATCTTGATGTGACGGTCACCAATCCGGTCTGGCTGCCGGAAGGCGGCAGCGCGCCGCAAGCCCTGCACGGTGTCGCCGAACTGGTCGCCGAACTGCCCTTCATCCCGGACCGCCTGCTGGTTGCCTGCGGCACCGGCGCTACGCTGGCCGGCTTGCTGGCGGGTTTGCGGGGCCGCGGCCGGGTAATCGGCATCGCGGTGCTGAAAAACGCCGACTACCTGCACGCAGAGATAGCGCGCCTGCTGGCAGAGGCCGGCTATCCGGCCTACGATAATTATGAATTGCTGACCGACTACCATCACGGCGGTTACGCCAAGACCACGGCCGAGCTATTGCAGTTTTGTGCGGAATTTTCGGCGCAGACCGGCATCCCGGTGGAGCCTGTGTATACCGGCAAGATGTTTTACGCATTGAAGCAGCTGGCGGCGGCGGGAAAATTCCGCGCCGACGAAAGCGTGCTGGCCCTGCACACCGGCGGTTTGCAGGGCGCGCGCGGCTTTACGTTTGCAACAAGATGAAAGTAAATTGAATGAACGGGCCGCAGATTGCACCCATAAAAACCGTGCTGATCATCGGCTATGTCTGGCCGGAGCCGCGCTCGTCGGCGGCCGGCAGCCGCATGATGGAATTCATACAGCTGTTCTTGCAGCAGGGCTGGCGCGTCAGTTTCGCCAGCGCCGCGGCCCTGTCCGAGCATAGGGCCGACCTGCCGGCCCTGGGCGTCAGCGAAGAAGTCATCGCCGTCAACTGCGAGCGCTTCGACGCTTACATCGCCCATCTGCAGCCGGACCTGGTCTTGTTCGACCGTTTCTTCACCGAAGAGCAATTCGGCTGGCGCGTGGAAAAAGTCTGTCCGCAAGCCATGAGGGTGCTGGACACGGTGGACTTGCACAGCCTGCGCGACGCCCGCCAGCGCCTGCTGAAAGCATCGCAGCAAGCGCTGGGCAATGAGGCGCAAAAACAGGGCGCAGGACCGGTGCAAGCCGGCGCGGCAGAGTTGTATGCGGCGATGGCCGGCGACGACCTGGCGCAACGCGAAATCGCCGCGATCTACAGATGCGACCTCAGCCTGCTGATCTCGGATGCGGAGCTGGCGTTATTGCAGCAGTTCGGCGTGCCGGCCTCGCTATTGCAACACTGCGCGCTGATGTCGGTATCTAGCCAGCACGCCGAGGCGAATCCCGCTTTTGAACAGCGCAGGCATTTCATCAGCATAGGCAATTTCCGCCACGCGCCCAACTGGGACGCGGTGCTATGGCTGAAGCACGCGCTCTGGCCGGCGATACGCCAGCAATTGCCGCAAGCAGAACTGCACGTCTACGGCTCCTATCCGCCGCCCAAGGCCACCGCCCTGCACAACCCCAGACAGGGCTTTCACGTGCTGGGCTGGGCCGAGGATGCGCACCGCGTGATGGCGCACAGCCGGGTTTGCCTGGCGCCGCTGCGTTTTGGCGCCGGCATCAAGGGTAAGCTGGCCGACGCCATGCTATGCGGCACGCCTTCGGTGACCACCGCGATAGGCGCCGAAGGCATGTGCGGCGCACTGCCGTGGGCTGGCGCGGTGGCCGCAGACGGCGCCGACTTTGTGGCCGCCGCGGTCGCGCTCTACCAGGACCAGGCCTTGTGGCAGCAGGCGCAGCTGCATGGCGAGGCCATCCTGCAGCACAGGTTTGCGCGACCTGCCATTGCGGCCGAGCTGTTGCAGCGCTTGCAGGAGGTGCGGCGGCATCAGGCGCAATATCGGTTGCAGAATTTTACTGGTGCCATGTTGCGGCATCATTTGCATAAGAGTACGCAGTATATGTCGCAGTGGATTGCGGCTAAGAATAAGTCGGGCGCTCTATAGCCGATTATGCCTGGCTAAAAATTTCAGTTCATGGGCTTGATAGTTAGGTTGCGCTTCGTGGGGGCAGGCCGGGGGTGGCCCGGCAGCCACTTACTTTTCTTTGCTTCGCCAAAGAAAGAGTAAGCAAAAGAAAGGCGACCGCAAGCCTCGCCCCTTCGGGGTGCCCGATTATGCGGTACAA
>JAZJYH010000136.1:0-13500 GCA_040390485.1 Pseudomonadota bacterium | reverse complement strand
TCCGGCAAGCTATCCGACCGCGACCCCGCCACCGGCGGATTATCCAAAGCCCGATAAGTAAACACCATGGAATACTTGGTCTGCGCAGTCTGATTGCGCCCCGCCGCATGGAACAGGTTACTGCTAAAAAATAATACGTCGCCCTGCTGCAAAGGCACGCTGAGCGCCTGCCGTATCAGGGCCTGGTTCTCCGCCAGGTCGGCGCGCAGGAATTGCGCCTCATCCAGCTGGCCGGGCTGCACCGTCGTTTTATGCGAACCGGGTATCACCAGCAGGCAGCCATTTTCTACTGTCTCGTCGCGCAGGGCCAGCCATACCGTCACCAGTTCGGCCCGTTGGAAACTCCAGTAGCGGCTGTCCCTATGCCAGCCGGTGACGCTGGAATATTGCGGTTGCTTGGTCATGATGCAATTGTGGTGCGCCTGTGACATACGCACTTCGGGGCCCAGTAATTGCTTCAGCGCCGGCACTATCGCCTCGCCACCGGCCCAGCGGGCCGGCAATTCCCCACGCCCGTAGGCCCTTAGCAGGCGACGCGCGGTTTGCCCGCCCTCTGCGACGCGCGACGCGGGCGCACCGGGATAATTCAGGTCGGCCTCAAATTCTATAGGCGCGATCTGCTCAGCCAATTGCCGCTGGGCGAAGGCGATCACCTGCTCGCAAAACGCCGGGGCGGCAAGGCCGCGCAAGATCAGGTAACCTTGTTGCTGGAATGCGGAAATCTGGGCTGGTGTGAGCATAAATTTTGGCTTTCAATAAGCTATATATTTTAAGCTTATTTGCGAAGTCGATGCGCAAGCCCCTGCAGTGCTCAAACTAAAGTTAGCCCCTATGCCCTACGCAAGCAATGACGGAACCAGGATTTACTATGAAGTGCACGGTGATGGAGAGCCGCTGGTGCTGCTGCATGGCTACACCTCCAGCAGCCGGCAATGGAAAATGCTGGGTTATGTGGAACAGTTAAAGAAATCGCACCGCGTGATCCTGGTCGACCTGCGCGGCCACGGCCTCAGCGACAAGCCGCACGATGCCGCGGCCTATGCGCTGGAACAGCGGCTGGATGATATCCGGTCGGTACTGGCCGAGCTGGCGATAGCCCGCAGCCACTTCCTGGCCTACTCCATGGGCGGCTGGCTGGCTTTCGGCCTGGCGCTGTACTATCCGCAGTTGGTGGCTTCGCTGATCATAGGCGGCGCCCATCCTTACGCCGACAGCCTGGCCGCTTTTGCCGGCGTCAGCGGCGCCGAGCCCGAAGCCTTCCTCATGGCACTGGAGAGCTTCCTGGGCGAAGCGATCAGCAAGGAAGCCCGCCCGTTTATTTTGCAGAACGACCTGCCCGCACTGGCAGCCGCGGCGCATGACAGGCAGGGTTATGCAGAGCAGCTCAACGACATCAAGGCGCCCCTGATGCTGTTCGCCGGTGAAGCCGACCAGCGGCTGCCCCTGGTGCAAAGAGCAGCCGCAGAACTCGGCGCCGAAAAATTATTGCTGCTGCCCAAGGCCAATCATGCAACGGCACTGTACGCGGCTCCTCTCCTGCTGCCGGAAATCAGGGATTTTTTGCAGCGGCATTGAGGCTATCCGCTGAGGCTATTTATTCCGCCACAGGGTTTCTGCGCTCTCGGGCCGGCCCAGTTCAAACATGCTGTCCGGCGTCGTGCGGGAGTACCAGTCACCGCCCATGCGCGTGATGTAGTCGATACGCCTGGGGTCGATCTGGCCGTCTTCGCCGTACAGGCTCTCGGCGACGTGGAAATACACTACCTCGCCGATCACATAGTTGGCCGCCGCCGTGCCTTCGCCATGCGGCACGATCTGGTGCAAGACGCACTCGATCGCGATCAGGCTCTGGGCCACGCGCTCGCATTTCACCTTGACGCAAGGCAGCGCGGTAAACCCGGTATGCGGCCATTCGCTGTCGCCGTGCGGGTAAGGATAGGATGCCTGGTTCATGCCTTTCAGCATGCCGTAGCTGAGCAGGTTGATCGTGAATTGGCCGGTGGCGCGAATATTCAGCAGGGTATCCTTGGGCTTGCCGGTATGCGTATTGACCGGCGAGATCACCACCGAGGGCGGATTGGCGCCGCCGGCCATGAAATAGCTGAACGGCGCCAGATTAGGCGCGCCCTGTTCGGACAGCGTGGAGACAAAGGCGATCGGCCGCGGCGATACCATATTGTTCAGGATGCGATAGGCTTCGCCGGTGCTGAGAGCGTCGACATCCAGGCTGCGAAAGCTGGTGTTCATGTGGGGTCCCGTGATCTTGTATAGAATATCAGGCGTCTATTATAGGCACTAAGCTCAAATCGGGTTTTCCTCCACCTCCATCTCAAAGGCAAGCATGGTTACCTGCTATCTGCGTTACATCATCGATCCCTATAAACAAAAGGAATTTGAATACTACGGCAAGTTGTGGATACCGCTAGTGGAAAAATTCGGCGGCACCCACCATGGCTATTTCATGCCGTCCGAAGGGGTCAGCAATGTCGCGCTGGCCTTGTTCAGCTTCCCCAGCCTGGCCCTGTATGAAGAGTATAGGAATAAGGCAGCGCAAGATGCGGAATGCCAGGCCGCGATCAGGTATGCCGACGATACCCGGTGCTTTATCAGCTACGAGCGCAGCTTCTTCCGCCCGGTATTTGAATAGCACGCCGGCCTGTATCGCCCGGAATTAGAGGGATGCGAGGGTAATTGCGATGGCGAGCAGGCGGGTGGGCGCTGTGGCCTGCAGCAGGATAGCGGTTTCATCTTGCACGCGTAGCGCATCATATTGCTGCAGCACGATGTCCTGGCCCGCCAGCCGGCAGGCGCCGCTTTGCACAAACAGGATAGTGGTTGCCGGGCTTAATTCGAGCTGCTGCGAGCCGGAGAAGGCGTGCAGGCTGACGGCGTGGGCAAAGCTGTGCCGCCGGCACATCACGTTCAGCACCGTATGCGCCTGACCGCCGGTTTCCGCGCGCACCCTGGCTTCGCCGGAAAAGCGCAGGCTGGGATTTTGGCGGTCCAGCTGGAAGCAGACCTCGTCCACCAGCAGGCGCAAGGGTGCCTCGCTGATCAGGTGCAGGCTGCGGTCCACCCCCTTGAATTCGGAAAACGGCCCGCTGCCCTCTATGCTGGCGAGGCTGACGCGCCAGTCGAAATGCTCCAGGCTGGCGCCCGGCGGCTCGGCCAGGACATCGGCGGTGCTGCCGCCGCCGTTCTTCCACGGTTTGGCAAGGCGCTCGGCGGCGGGCAGGTAGTCTATCATTTTGGTAAATTGCGTAGTGCCGACATTGCCTTGATATACGCGCCGGCAATCTCGGCCTGGTTTTTGTGCCTGCCGTTTTCCACCACCAGTTGCCCGCCCACCCACACGTCGCGCACCAGGTTGTCGTTACCGGCGAAGATCCATGCACTCAGTATATCTTCGGCGGCCACGCCATACAAGTTGGGATGTTGCTCATCCAGCACCAGCATGTCGGCCCGCGCGCCGGGCGCCAGCTTGCCGAGTGCGCGGCCGGACGCCTGGGCGCCGCCCGCCAGCGCGGCCTGCCACAGGAAATCGCCGACCCGGCGCCGGCCGGCGATACTGGCCACATTGCGCTGTTGCGCACGCAGCCTCTGGCCGTACTCCAGCCAACGCAATTCCTCTATCGGGCTTTGCGACACGTGGCTGTCGCTGCCTACGCCGAAACGGCCCTGGGCCGCGATATAGTCCGGCAGGTCGAAGAAGCCGTCGCCCAGGTTGCCCTCGGTGGTGGTGCAGATGCCGGCCACCGCGCCGCTGGCGGCGATCGCCCGCAATTCGCTTTTAGTCAGGTGGGTCGCGTGCACCAGGCACCAGCGCTGGTCGACCTGCTGGGTATCGAATAATAATTCCACCGGGCGCTTGCCGGTCGCCGCCAGACAGGCGTCGACTTCCCTTTGCTGTTCAGCAATATGAATATGGATAGGCCGCAGCGCGGGCAGCGCTGCCACCAGCTCTTGTATCTGCTGCGTGCTGGCGGCCCGCAAGGAATGCGGGGCGACCCCGATTTCGGTCTGGCCGTCGCGCGCATCTTCCAGCGCCGCCAGCATTTGCAAGATCTGCCCGGTATCGGTAGCGAAACGGCGCTGGTCCTGGCGCAAAGCTACGCTACCGAAATCGGCATAACTGTACAGCACCGGCAGCATGGTGATGCCTATGCCGCTGGCTTGTGCGGCGGCGATCACCCGGCGCGCGGTCTCAGTCATATCGGGGTAGAAGCTGCCGTCCTGGGCCCGGTGCAGGTAGTGGAATTCGCACACTGCGGTATAGCCCTGGCGCAGGCATTCTACATACAGCTGGGCGGCGATCGCCTCCATCTGCGGCGGCGTGATGTTCAGCGCATAGCGGTACATCAGGTCGCGCCAGGTCCAGAAACTGTCCGGGCCCTCGCCGGCGGTCTCGGTCATGCCGGCCAGCGCGCGCTGGAAAGAATGCGAATGCAGGTTGACCATGCCGGGCAATACCAGGCGCTCCTGCTTTTCATGGGGCTGCGCAGTCGCGCCCGGCTCCACGCTGGTTAAATTGCCTTGCTGATCCCAGCCCAGGCGCACATTGCTGCTCCAGCCGGCAGGCAGCAGCGCATGCTGGGCAAACAGGCTATGACGGTTGCTATTACTGCTATTCAGGCTCGATGTCATCGCTATCCTCAGGTTTTTTGATGGGCCTCGGCCCATGACAGGCAGGCGCCCAGCAATTGACGCAAGAGCGGCTGGACTTGCGCGGCCAGCTCGGGGCGATAGGCGTACGGGGCGCTTTCATCCATGTAGATGCACTGGCTCATCTCCAGCTGCACCGCATGGATATTCTGGTCCGGCGCGCCGTAGTTGCGGGTGATGTAGCCGCCCTTGAAACGGCCGTTGAAGACATGGCTGTAGCCTGCAGCCTGCTCCGACTGCAATGCATGGGCCAGCGCCCGCTGCATGCCGGGGTCGCAAGAACGCTGGTCGGCGGTGCCGAAATTCAGGTCCGGCAATTTACCCTCAAAGAAACGCGGCACCTGCGAGGCGATGGAATGCGCGTCCCATAACACGGCGATCCCGTGCTGCTGGCGGATGCGCTGCAATTCCTGGCGCAATTGCTGGTGGTAAGGCTGCCAGTATTGCGCAATGCGCTCTTGCATCTGCTGCTCGCTCGGCTGCATGCCGTCCTGGTACAGGGGCTGCTTGGCAAAGCTGTCGATAGGGAACAGGCCGGTGGTGTCTTGCCCCGGATACAGATTGGTGTCGTCGGTGGGACGGTTCAGGTCTATCACATAGCGCGAATACTGGGCGCAGAGCACCGATGCCCCCAACTCCCTGGCCATGTTGTACAACAAGGGGAGATGCCAGTCGGTGTCGGCCTTGTCGGCGGCGACCGGCAGCATCCCGGCGGCGATGTCGGCCGGTATCTCGGTGCCTACATGCGGCATCGAGATCAGCAAGGGCCGGCTGCCCTGGTGGAAATGAAATGCGCTACTCATTGCTGGTCTCCGTCTGGCGATGCAAACTGTTGGTTGTAGTGAAGCTGCGGCTACTGAAGCTGCAATTTTTGACTGACGCGGCCGGCGGCGGCCAGCGTCAGTTGTATTAACTCTTGCTGCCTGCCGGATGCGCGCGAGACCGGCGCCATCAGTGACAGCGTGGCTTCGAGTTTTTTCCTGCTTGAAAAGATCGGTGCGCTGACACCCCAGACCCCGAGGTCGACCTCGTTTTCACTGGTCGCATAGCCCTGCCCGCGTATCTGTAGCAGCGCGCTTTTCAACAGCGCTTGCTGGTCGGCATCGTCCTGCAAGTGCTGTTGCAGCAGCATATCCTGCGCCACCGCCGGCAAAAACGCCAGCAGGGCCTTGGCCGATGCACCGCGCAGTGGGGAGTTGGCCCGGCCTTTGGCGAACGAGCAGCGCAAGGCTTGCGCACTGTCCTGCATATCCAGGCAGATCACCTGGCCGTGCACATGCACCAGCAGGCCGACGCTTTCGCCGGACTGGGCCACCAGGCGCTCTATCTCTGCCCTGGCCTCATGCATCAGGTAAGAGTGCTGATCAAAGCCCCAGGCCAGTTGCACCCCCACCGGGCCCGGCTCATACAAGCCGGTCTGCGCATGCTCCTGCACCAGGCCCCACTTTTTGAGGGGCGCCAGGTGGCGATAGAGCGTGCTCAGCGGCAGTTCGGTCTGTTCCGCCAGTTCCCTGGCCGACACCGGCTGGCCATGCCTGGCGACGTGCACCAGGACTTGCAATACCCGTTCGTTGACGGGTAGGGATGGGAGGGATTGGTCAGGAAGCGTCATGCCGGAATGGATTTACAAGATAAATCCATCCTAACAGTTCATGCGTAGAATTCAAGCCGCAATTCCCACAAAATGAGAATCGCAGCCGAAAGTTTGAGATTTACTTATAGATGCCGCAGGCAAACCACAGCTCGTCTGCCCGTTCTACATAGGTGCTCTTCTGTTCCAGCTCCTTGGTCGTGGGATTCGGCCATTTGTAGTCTACCCAACCCTTGCCTTCCTTGCTATTGGCAACATCGCCCATCTTGCGCACAAAAAAGACGCCGTCCACGTCTTTCAGTTCACCCAGGGTTTTGCCTACCAATTTGGGATTGGCGCCGTGGGCCAGGGTTGGGCCGCCGGCTTTCAGGCTGCCGACAAACAGGTACAAGTCCTTGTTGATGAACTGGCCCTTGGGATTATTGATCTCGGCAAAGGTTTTTTCCTTGCCGTTGGCCTTGTAATAACTAATGGCCTTCTTGACCAGCTCGGTCGCCTCCTGCGCAGTGCCGTGCTCTGCCGCCATGGCAAGACCCGACATGCCGAATGTCAGTAAAGCTATTGCAACGCCCTTGAATATTGCTTTCATCTCCACTCCTGTTCTGGACTATTGTGACTTCTTTTTTTGCAAACCTGAACGCTTGCAAGCTGCGGACATGCAGGCAGCGCCGAGTTTGCGCATACAGCATAGCCCAGCTCTCGCCATTCCTCCAAGCAACTTTTTCTTGCTTAAACTGGATGCAATCGCGGCGAGTTCTGCGCGTGGCTGAAATGAAATCGGGGACTCACGGTCCCCGAAACTTGGCAGCTTAAGCTGCCGCTGATGCCTTAAAACCCGAATGGCTGGCGTCTTACTCCTTAATGGCGACACCTGCTCTCAAAGGCTGGCAGGCCAGAAGCCGCTGCTAGCGGTTGGGATTGCGGGATTGATTGCCGCTGTCTTGTTGCTGTTGGCCCATATTACCCTTGTTGCCTTGCTGCGGATTGTTCCGGTTCTTGCTGTTATCTGCCTGCGCAGTATCGCTCTTTTGAGCGCCGCTGCCAGGCTTTTGCTGGTGCTGGCCGGCTTGCGGATCAGGATTACGGGGTGGTTGATTTAGCTGAATAGTCATCTTTATTCCTCATAAAGTAAATGAAATGGAGGAATCTCTGCTCGCCCGTGGCTAAACTTCACCTATGAGCGAAGCAGAGATTCCCGATCCCTCATTCTCAGGGACCTGCAGCATCAAATACGTCCCGTTTAGCGCGAACGCCAAAGGAGGGAGCGCATCAATGATGCAGGTCTATCTTACTGGGGTGGAGGATGAGCAGGTATCAGCAATGTCCTAGACAGCTGTCGGACCAGGCGCTGCTATTCTTGATACGGTGCAAGTACTTGCTATCGGAAAAATCCATGTCGGGATGCAAGCTTAACGAAGGCTTGGCCGCCGGATTGCGGCAGGGGCACGCCCCCCGCCTTAATTTTTGCTATACGCGGTAGCCTGGCAATTACGCACTTCCTGGCCCGGGAAGTCGACCTTGATACTATCGAATTTGGCTTGCTCTTCCGCATTCAGCGCATGCAATTGATAGGCGAATTTATTATTGCTGACGCTGCGGGCGCCGATGCGCGCGGTGCGCACGCCCTTGTTGTTCAGGTTGGCCAGGTGTGCCTTGGCCGCCTCTTCCGTCTTGAAGACGCCGAGGGAAATACCCCAGCGCAAATTCGACTGGTCTTGCACGATGTAGAAATCATTGATGCCCAGCCGGTGCAATTCGCCGGCCTTCTTGTCTGCGCCCTCCTTGCTGCCCATGGAGGGGATGAAGACCATATGGCTGGCCACATCCTGCACATTGGTGCGCGATTGCCGGTCGCCCAGGGCCAACTGCTTTAGCCTGTCCTCGATGCGCGGTGCATCGGCCTGCGGGAAATTCCCTATCTCCAGGCAGGCGACGATGGCTTGCTTCTTGTCGGCATTGGGATCGACTATCGCATTGGCGACGGCGACCGACACCAGTTGCAATTTGTCCTGCTGGTATTGATTCTTCAGGCGCTGAGGTTCATGCGCGTCCATGCTCCAGCTGCCCAGGTAACCGAGGTTAAATGCCAGCATCAGCGCGTTGGCAACGAGCAGGCTCCAAAACAAGAATCTAAGCATAGGTGAAATTAAACATTCTCTGGTTTCGCTACTTGATATAAACCGCTCAGTACCAGGTTGTCTATATGCCGGTACGGCACACCCAGGTGCGGCAACAGGTAAGGCGCGGCACCGCCCGAAATGACGCAGCTTACCGGCGTTTGCTGCGTACGCTGCCAGTTGGCGACGGCTCGTTCTATTGCGCCGACCTGCGCCGTGATGCAACCGCTGACGATGGCCTGATCCGTATTATCGGCGAAAACGCTATCTACTGAAATACTCTCTGCGACCTGTGGCAATTGCGCCGTATTCCTGGCCAGCGACTGCGCCATCAGCTTCAAGCCCGGCAAGATCATGCCGCCCTGGAATACACCGTCGGCGCTGACCGCATCTATCGTGGTGGCGGTACCGCAAGTAGCGACCACGATATTTTGCTGCGGGTAGAGTGCGTGCGCCGCAATCGCCGACGCAAACCTGTCGCAGCCCAGCTGCGCCGGATTGCGGTAAGCATTGCGCACGCCAGCCAATTGCGGCAGCGAGGCAAACCATAGCGGCGCCACAGCCGGCGCGATACCGGCCAGGCAAGCGGTCAGCGCATCCCTGATCGTGGCGCCGGCGACATTGGAGATCAGTATTGCGCGAATGGCGGGGCCCGCAACCAGGCTGGCCGCCAGCCCCGGCAAATCGTCATGGCTGATGGAGCCGGAGGCGTGCCAGGCCGGCAGGGCCGGGCTGCTTGCCTCGGGCAGCGCAACGGTGCCCCATTTGATCCTGGTATTGCCGGCGTCGATTAACAGCAGCATAGATTTTCCCGATTCAGGTCTTACACAGGACGCAATGATACATCGCCGGCCAGCACTGTGACCGCTCCTTGCGGGGTGTGCAGGGACAGGCAGCCGGAGGCATCCACCCCGACGGCGATACCCTCATGCACCACCTGGCCCTGGTCCAGTATCCTGACCATTTGCTGCGCATAGGCGTGCAAGCCATTCCAGCGCGCAGCGAAGGCGGCAAAGCCGTGCAGCTCGAACTCTTGCAGCCCCTTGGCCAGTGCATTCAACAGGTAGGCCATCAGCGTGTTCCTGTCCATCTGCGCCAGCCAGGGCGCGTCGGCAACGGCATTGCCGATCTCGGCCTCCAGTTCATCAGGTATGCGCAAATTCAGGCCGACGCCGATCACGGTCCAGGTGCCGCCGCCTTCGGCCTCCGCTATCGGCGAGGTCTCGATCAGGATGCCGGCCAGTTTCTTGCCATCTTTCAGAATGTCATTCGGCCACTTCAATTGCACCGGCACGCTCTGCGCCGACAGCACTTCGGCGACAGCGACGCCGACCGCCAGCGGCAAGCCCAGCAGGCCCTGGGCCTGCTGCCGGAAGCGCCAGGCCAGCGAGAAAGTCAGCACGCCGCCCGGCGCCGAATGCCATACCCGGCCGGCCCGCCCGCGACCGGCGGTCTGGTGCTCGGCGATGCGCAGGAGCGGCGCCTGTAATAGCGGCAGGCGCGCCATCAGGTCGGCATTGGTGGAGCCGGTCTCCTGCACTACTTCGACGTCGACAAGGCTGCCGTACTGGTCCAGCAAGGCGGAAATTTGATTGCTGCTCAATAAAGTGCTCATACCGGCTGACATCTTGCTCTTAATAAAGGTATTCTCAAAAAAAAAGCACCGGAGCTGTTCGCTGCGGTGCTTTTACTCTTGCTACTGACTAGATCACGCTTCGCCGTCCGTTGCCGCATCGCTAGATGCAACTTCAGGCAACGGTGCAAATGCTGCTTTCTCTGCTTGCAGCAATGCCGTGCGCTCATCGGCTTCCCAAGTTTCTTTCAACTTGCGGGCGCGATGGAAGGCCAGGCCGGTACCGGCAGGTATCAGGCGGCCGACGATGACGTTTTCTTTCAAGCCGCGCAGCGTGTCTTTCTTGCCCATGATCGCAGCTTCGGTCAGCACGCGTGTGGTTTCCTGGAACGACGCAGCCGAGATGAAGGAATCGGTAGACAGCGAAGCCTTGGTAATACCCAGCAATACGTTTTCGTAGGTTGCTGGGATACCGCCAGCGGCTGTCACGCGATCATTTTCATCCAGCAGTTCGGAACGTTCAACCTGTTCACCGACGATGTAGTTGGCATCGCCCGGATTGACCACGGCAACACGGCGCAACATCTGACGCACGATCACTTCAATGTGCTTGTCATTGATCTTCACGCCTTGCAAACGGTACACGTCTTGTACTTCATCGACGATGTAACGCGCCAGAGCTTCGATACCCAGCAAGCGCAGGATGTCTTGCGGATCGGCCGGGCCGTCCACGATCATCTCACCCTTGTTGACTACCTGGCCGTCATGCACCAGGACCTGCTTGTCCTTGGTGATCAGGAATTCATGCTTCTCGCCGTCCATGTCGGTGATTTCCAGACGCTGCTTGCCCTTGGTTTCCTTACCAAATGCAACCGTACCTGTGACCTCGGCCAACATACCTGCATCTTTTGGCGAACGTGCTTCGAACAGCTCGGCAACGCGCGGCAGACCACCGGTAATATCACGAGTCTTCTGTGATTCGGTCGGGATACGCGCCAGGACTTCGCCGACGGTCACTTGCTGGCCGTCTTTGACGGTAATCAGCGCGCCGACCTGGAAGCCGATTGTCACTGCGTGCTCGGTGCCGGCGATCTTGACTTCTTCGCCCTGCTCGTTCAGCAATTTAACTTGCGGACGCAGCGACTTGGTCACGGAACCGCGACGCTTGGCATCGATCGCCACCAGGGTGGACAAGCCCGTTACTTCATCAACCTGCTTGGCAACGGTCACACCTTCTTCGACGTTCTCAAACTTCACGGTACCTGTGTACTCGGTGATGATAGGACGTGTCAGCGGATCCCAGGTTGCCAATGCCGTACCGGCCTTGATCACCATGCCGTCTTTCACAATCAGCGTCGCGCCGTAAGGCACTTTATGGCGTTCACGCTCACGACCGTGGTCGTCAGTGATCAGCACTTCACCGGAACGGGAAATCACGATCTGGTCGCCCTTGCCGTTGGTCACATAACGCATGGTCGCCGTGAAGCGGATAGTACCGTTGGACTTGGCTTCAACAGAAGATGCAATCGCTGCACGGGATGCCGCACCACCGATGTGGAAGGTACGCATCGTCAACTGTGTACCTGGTTCACCGATGGACTGCGCAGCGATAACGCCGACTGCCTCACCGGCATTGACCAGAGAGCCGCGGCCGAGGTCACGGCCGTAGCACATGGCGCACAGACCATAGCGCGTGTCGCAAGTCAGCGGCGTACGGACCTTGACTTCATCGATGCCCAGGCGTTCGATTTCTTCCACTGCAGTTTCGTCCAGCAGGGTGCCGGCGTCGAACAGGTTGGCTTGCGTTTCCGGATTGACGATGTCGTTCGCAGCAACACGGCCCAAGATCAGGTCGCGCAATGGAACATTGACTTCACCGCCTTCAACGATGGCCTTCATCGACGCGCCGTTGGATGTGCCGCAATCATCTTCGATCACGACCAGATCCTGGGTAACGTCAACCAGCCTACGGGTCAGGTAACCGGAGTTCGCTGTCTTCAACGCGGTATCGGCCAGACCTTTACGGGCGCCGTGCGTGGAAATAAAGTACTGCAACACGTTCAGACCTTCGCGGAAGTTCGCGGTGATCGGTGTTTCGATAATCGAACCGTCCGGTTTCGCCATCAGGCCACGCATACCGGCCAACTGGCGAATCTGTGCTGCGGAACCACGCGCACCGGAGTCGGCCATCATGTAAATCGCATTGAACGATTCCTGAGTGCCCTTGCTGCCGTCGCGGCGAACCACGTCTTCTACCTTCAATTGTTCCATCATGGCCTTACCGACTTCATCACCGGTCTTGCCCCAGATATCCACAACCTTGTTGTAACGCTCGCCCGCGGTCACCAGACCGGAAGCGTATTGCTGTTCGATCTGTTTGACTTCGTGTTCGGCAGCCGCCACCAAAGTGACTTTTTGCGGCGGTACCAGCATGTCGTCGATACAGATAGAGATACCGGCACGGGTCGCCAGGCGGAAGCCGGACTGCATCAGTTGATCAGCAAACACGACCGTCGCGCGCAGACCGCACTTACGGAAGGAGGTGTCGATCAGCTTGGAGATCTCTTTCTTTTTCAGCGCGCGGTTCAGCACGGTGAAAGGCAGGCCCTTAGGCAGGATCTCGGACAGGATCGCGCGGCCGACCGTGGTTTCGTAACGCTTGATGGTGCGCACGAATTCGCCGGTGGCAGGATCTTTTGGATTTTCAACGATACGTACGGTAATACGTGTCGTCAGTTCCACTTCCTTGTTGTCGTACGCACGGATGACCTCGGACACGTCCGGGAACATCATGCCTTCGCCCTTGCCGTTGATTTTCTCACGGGTAGCGTAGTACAGACCCAGCACGATATCCTGGGAAGGCACGATAGACGGTTCGCCGTTGGACGGGAACAGAATATTGTTGGATGCCAGCATCAATGTGCGAGCTTCCATCTGCGCTTCGATAGACAGGGGAACGTGGACCGCCATTTGATCGCCGTCAAAGTCGGCGTTGAATGCAGCGCAGACCAGCGGATGCAGCTGGATCGCCTTGCCTTCAATCAGGACCGGCTCAAACGCCTGGATACCCAGACGGTGCAAAGTAGGCGCACGGTTCAGCATCACAGGATGTTCGCGGATGACTTCTTCCAGGATATCCCAGACTACCGGTTCCTGGATCTCGACCAGCTTCTTGGCTGCCTTGATCGTAGTCGCCAGGCCCATCAATTCCAGTTTATTGAAGATGAAAGGCTTGAACAATTCCAGCGCCATCAATTTCGGCAAGCCGCATTGATGCAATTTCAGCTGCGGACCCACCACGATGACGGAACGGCCGGAGTAATCGACGCGTTTGCCCAGCAAGTTTTGACGGAAACGACCGCCCTTGCCCTTGATCATTTCGGCCAGGGATTTCAGCGGACGCTTGTTGGCGCCGGTCATCGCTTTACCGCGACGGCCGTTGTCCAGCAGCGAATCTACCGCTTCCTGCAACATACGCTTTTCATTGCGTGTGATGATTTCCGGAGCGCGCAATTCCATCAGGCGCTTCAGGCGGTTGTTACGGTTGATGACGCGGC
>JAZJYH010000135.1:0-11633 GCA_040390485.1 Pseudomonadota bacterium | reverse complement strand
GTACTGTTGACTTCGTCTTCGCCGTCTCCATCATTGCCTATTGCCATTGCCATGATTTAGCCTACTTTTTTGATGTTGGCTGCGCCAACGGCTTTGGACATGGCGCCGGACAGGACGACGGAGTGCAGGTCGGAGCTGAAGGCACGGACGTCTTCCATCGCGCCCTTGTTGCGACGCACCAGGAAGTTGTAGCCCAATACCGCAGGTACCGCTACACCGAGACCGATCGCGGTCATGATCAGCGCTTCACCGACTGGGCCGGCGACCTTGTCGATCGAGGCTTGACCGGCTACGCCGATCGCTGTCAGCGCGTTATAGATACCCCAGACGGTACCGAACAGGCCGACGAACGGTGCGGTGGAGCCGACTGTCGCCAGGAAGGCCAGGCCGTCTTGCAGGCGGCTTTGGACTTTGTCGACCGAGCGCTGGATGGACATGGTAACCCAGGAGTTCAAGTCGATCTGTTCCAGCAGGGCGCCTTCGTGGTGTTCAGAGGCTTTGGTAGCGGATTCGGCGATGAAGCGGAATGGGCTGCCTTCTTTCAGGCTGGTCACGCCGGCCTGGACCGAGGCGGCTTTCCAGAACTTGCTCTTGGCGTCTTTGGCCTGGCCGCTCATTTTGAGGGAGTCGATGAATTTGGTGATCAGGATGTACCAGCTGCCCATGGACATGATGGCCAGGATGATCAGTGTGCTCTTGGCTACGAAGTCGCCGCCTTTCCACAGGGCGTCCAGGCCGTAGGGATTGTCGACGGTTTCTTTGGCGGCCACGGGAGCTGCGACGTCAGTCGGCGCGCCGGCGGGAGCGGAGGCTTCTGCGGCTGGCGCGGCTGCTGGAGCGGCTGCGGTGGCGGAGGCAGCATCGGCAGCTGTCGCTTGTGGCGCAGCTACGAAGGCTGTAGCAGTTGTCAGGGAGAACAAGACTGCCGCAAATAATGAGGATAAACGGGTTTTCATGAACATACTTCCTTAAAATTTAAATTAATGCTTACGTGTGGTTGGTTTTGCTTGAGTCGGGCTGTGGCTTAAGTCCAGGGTAAAGTCTTAAGCCTTGGCTGTGATTACTCGAGCTTCCATACGTAGTTCACCTTGGTCCAGAGCTGCTGCGGTTTGCCATCGACTGTGCCTGGTTTGTTTTTGCAGCTGCCCGACATCAGTTGGGATTTCACTGCATTGTCCAAATTCCTAAATCCGCTGGATTTATCGATCTTGACGTCTGATACGCTGCCATCGGCGCCGATCAACACGGACAAGCCTACCGTCCCTGTCTCTTCGTTGCGCAATGACGCTCTTGGCCATTCCGGTTTGCAGCCTGCCGCATTGAAATCTATCACTGCAGCGACCGATACCGGACCGGTTGTTTTAACTGGGGCTTCCACTGCGGGCGCTACCGTCCTTGGCAACGCGTCTGTCGCTGGCCTGACTTGCGTCGTCTGCGAGATCGTGTTGGGCTGGACCTGCGGCTGCACTTGCACTTCCGGCGGCGGAATGAACGGCGGCGGCGGTGCGGCTAGCTTGGGTGGCGGCGGTGGCGGCGTTTCGGGGGGTGGTGGCGGTGGCTTCACCTCCTCGACTATCTTGGTCTCCAAAGGCTTCTGGACTACCTCAAGTATCTTATGCCCTAAGCCATTCAGCAGGGCATACACTAACAACGCGTGAAATAATACAACCAGCCCTATGCCTAGAAATTTCTTTCCAGGCTCTTGCTGTCGTTCCGAAAAATCCATACCTACTTCCTCCAATACCACTGCATTTTACAACCAGGCTTAAATAAAACTCGCATTATAAATGCATTTAGCCTCTAAAAAGGTATATGAAATTAAAACCGCCCAGAGGAATCCTGGGCGGAAGCGCTAAATTACGTTCAAGTAATTTAATTACGGGAATATAGCATGCGTAAACTACACTCGCCCTAAAAAAACTACTACCGGAAGAGCGTAAATGCCCTTCCGGCTATTCTAAATATTAATAGAATTTGTAAGCAGCTGTTACGTAGACAAAACGTCCGCGTGGATCATACTGATTGATATCGAAGCCAGCTTGGAACTGGTTGCTGGCAGGTACGAATATCGCAGGCTTTTTATCCAACAGGTTTTTCACGCCCAGGCCCAAAGTCAGGTTTTTGACGCCCTTGAACTGAACGTTCGCATCGTAGATGGATTGGCTAGGCATGAACGTGCGGTTGTTGTCCAAGTCATGGCCAGCTTCATAGCCAGTGCTGTAGTTCTGGATCAGGGTAGTTGCCCATGGACCGTAAGTCCATGTACCAGCCAGGGAGTGCTTCCAACGCAGTATCACACCACCGTTTTGCGCGCCGATGACTGGAGTACCATCTACATCGGGCTCAACGATAGTGCCAACCTTGTGGGACAAAGCTCCACCCGGGCTAGTCTGGTCGAACTTGTCCATGTAGGTGCCGTTCAGAGCAACATCCAGGCGACCGAAGCTGAAGCTCTCGCGCCAAGTAGCGAACACGTCAACGCCTTGCACTTTGGCGCTACCTGCGTTTGCGATAGTTTGGACGATGGAGACCACATCATTGCCCTGCAGAGTCACCAGTTTTGCAAATGCCGGATCACCTGACCTGAAGCGTGACACGATTTCCTGGGCAGATGGAGTGGACAGAATATCCCTGATTTCCACATTGAACAGATCAAACCCGATGTTGACATTGTTCACAGGGGACAATACCAGACCAACCGAGTATTGCTTGGATTTCTCAGGTTTCAGGTTTGGATTGCCGCCGGACACATTATTAACCTGGAGGTTAGTCTGGCCGGTTGCCGGATCGCTAAACTGCTCGGTAGTACCCGCTGTTTGTGGTGTCCACAGATCGACCAGGGTTGGAGCGCGGAAACCGGTGCCCATGGAGGCGCGGACCAAAACGGTCTTGTTCGGCTGCCAACGCAGGCTGGCCTTGTAGTTGGTGGATGCACCGACGTCGTTGTAGCGGTCATAACGTGCAGCAATGTTACCTTCCAGTGTTTTCAACACAGGAATGTTCACTTCGCCGAAGACGGAGTTGACTGTACGGTCACGATCGATAGGCGCTGTAGCACCACCCAGGCCGGAAACGTCGCCGGTCAGCAAGATAGCACTAGGCGATACGGCGAAGTTTTCCTTGCGGGACTGGAAGCCTGCTGCATACTGGGTCATGAACTCGCCCAGTTTGAACAAGTCGCCGGAAATCTTGGCGTCCAGACTGTTGCTCTTGGATGTAGCGTTATTGTAGTCACCAGAAAACTGGGCTGTCTTGATCTTGTCGGCCAAAGCACCGGTTTGCACGCCGCCGGCAGCCCATGGATTCCAGTTGCTTGCCGGATCATTGATGATCTTGGCATAGGCAACCTGCGACCAATAGCCGGTCGTTACTGCACTAGTCAGCTTGGATTCATTGGCGGTAAAACCAACCTCGTAATCCTGGCTGGCGACAGTACCTTTGGCGCCCACCACGATACGGGATTGAGTCGCCGTGTCGGTTTGGGCACGTGGACCAAAATCAAATACGCGGGATGTGATAGACAGCGGCTTACCGATCAGCGATGTCAGGCCTTTGCTGGTCAGGTAAGGAACGGCGATAGACTGGTAGTTAGGATTGCTAGGAAAAATCAGCAATGCTGCATCTACGCCTTGATTGGCGAACTCATTATCCGTCGCGAAGAAACTGGCGCGCGCAGGAGACGCTTGGAAAGTCTGGCCAACCTTGCTGCGGGAATACAGGGCGTCTGCAAACAATTCTGTGTTGGCATTCAGCCTATAGGTAAAATTGCCTGTAAAGTTGGCCAATTCACGATCAGGGATCAGACCGACGTCCGGAGCGCTATCATAGTAGCAATACGGATATTTTTTCATCGATAGCGTCGGTGACAGCTTCATCTTGATGGATTCGCACTGATTCGCAGCGGCCAAAGGATTGCCGTAACCGCTACCGCCCTGGCTGAAACCCGCGTCAGCGCCTACGCCTGGGGTCCACGAACCCTGGATATTACCCAAACCTGTCGCACCACCGCTGAAAAAAGGCAGCCTGGTCGAAGTGTTCGCGAAATCGCGGTCACGACCGAACAAGACTTTTTCTTTTTCAAAAGAAGCGGACAATACTGCGCTGTAACCGTCAGTTTCCAGGTTGCCGAAGCCACCAGTCAGGGAGGCTTTGGAGTTTTGACCGCCGCCGCTATGAGTAGGTGAACCGTAGCCTGCAGTTGCCTCGATACCGTCGAATTTTTTCGACAGGATGAAGTTGACCACGCCGGCGACCGCATCACTACCGTACACGCCGGAAGCGCCGTCTTTCAGTACTTCGACACGCTCGATTGCTGCCAAAGGAATAACGTTGACGTTGACGGATGAACCGTCACTGCCTGCAAACGCAGCCAGGCGACGGCCGTTAACCAGTACCAGGGTACGCTGCGAGCCCAAGCCGCGCAAGGAAATGGAAGACAGGCCGCCAGTCGATGCGCCGGCGCCGGTCGCATTCGATGTGGAGCCGGAAGACGACAAGGCGGAAATGGAGCTGAGCAACTCTTCTGTACTAGTTGCGCCTGTACGGGCAATTTCAGCCTTGGTGATCACTTGAACCGGCAGGGCTGTTTCTGATTCAACACGTTTCAGTGATGAACCAGTAATCTCAACGCGTTGAGTGGCAGCTTCCTGCGCGAATGCCGGATGGGCCAACAAGCCCAGACTAACAGCCATACCGCCAGAAAATATCATTCTCACTGACTGAGACAATATTTTTTCTTTTAACATTTGTCGAACTCCTAAGGAAAGTTTAGAGAAATATCTCTAGACACTGAATATTTCGAGTGCAAATCGGTGTAAATAAACCGCTGTTTTTGTGCTTACACTTGTAAATTAACGTATCAAAAAAAAATCTTGATGGCGCATGGAACCATTTCTGGCACACCCCTGTCAACATTCGCTTTCCCCGGTTTCACAAAAAAACAACAGCCTGTTTTCCATAGATAAATCACAGTTTTCAGACTGCATCATTTTTGTGCTGTGCAACAAAAAAATGCATGTGCTTATGCTCTGTTTAGCAGGGCTAATCTTTAATTTGCTGCCACCGCTTTTCACCAGAATAAAATTTCTCTGCGAAGCTAATATATCGAGTGATTATCTGAAATTGTGTCTGTATGTTGCATGCACGTAAGAAGCACAAAATTGTGCAGCAGGCAATTTTCCAATCCGCCTTCACTTTTTTCATCTGGGAAAAATTCGTAAACGCACACTTATGGTGCAACATGGCGTAGATTTTTTTTTACAAAATATTCCGTCTAACTCCGACTTGCGTTATGGTTACGGCTTTTTTGGGTTCTCCTGCACTCATGAGGTGCCCGAATGAGACAAGTGTGAGGTGGTGCAAGATGTTGAAACAACAATTCAGGTCCCAGCTTGGCAAGCTTGTGCTGGCGCTATTTGCTTGCACTGCTGGTGTGACACAGGCTGCCAATCCTGCCGACCCCAATAAAGTCATCAGGCAGGCGTTTGAGGCCGCGGATGACGGTTTTGACATGGCAAGGACACAAAACCATTACTCCGGCTGGGTCAGCGAAGGCATCTTTGAAGCCTTGCTGTCATATGACTACCTGGCAAGCCCTGCCAAACTCATTCCCAAGACAGTAGAAGCCATGCCGGAAATCAGCGAAGGCGGCAAGGTCTTCGTGTTCAAGATCAAACCCGGCATTTACTTTGCGCCTGATGACGCCTTCAAGGGCAAGAAGCGCGAACTGACGGCGGAAGACTATATATACACATTCAAGCGTGTCCTGGATCCGGTCAACCGTTCGCCAAACGCCAGCTTCATCGACGGTAAAATTGCCGGCATGGGCGAAGTGACGGCCAAGGCCAGCAAGACCGGTAAATTTGACTATGACGCGCCGGTCGCGGGCCTGAAAGCCCTGGACCGCTATACCTTGCGCATAGAATTGAACGCCACTGACTATAACTTCCTGTACGTCGTCGCCTATGGCGCGTTCGGCGCCGTGGCGCGCGAGGTGGTAGAGACCTATGGTGAGCAGACCGGCCTGCATCCGGTGGGCACCGGACCGTACATGATGGAAAAATATTTGCCGCGCAGCAAAATCATCATGGTTGCCAACCCCGAGTATCGCGGCTACACCTGGAACTTCAAGTCTTCCGGGACTGCCTGGGATGACCAGATCGTCAAGGACATGAAGGGCAAGAAAATGCCCCAGGTGGGCCGGGTCGAAATCAGCATCATAGAAGAAGAACAATCGCGCTGGCTGGCATTCCAGGACGGCCAGCTCGACATTGACAAGATGCCGCAAATTGCCGCCCCTACCGTGCTGGACGGCGATAAGCTGAAGCCCAGCTTCCTGAGCCAGAACATCAGGATGGACCGCGTGGTCGATGCCGGCATCACCTACAGCCTGTTCAATATGCGCGATCCGGTGGTCGGCGGTTATAGCAAAGAAAAAATTGCACTGCGCCGCGCGATCGCGATGGCGTACAGCAATGCCGATGAAATTGCGCAGATGCGGCTGGGCCAGGCGACCAAGGCCGAATCCATCGTGCCGGCTGGCGTCGTCGGTACCGACCCCAAATACCGCAGCAGCATCCAGTACGACATTGGCCTTGCCAACAAGCTGCTGGATCACTTTGGCTACAAACGCGGCGCCGACGGCTACCGCACCATGCCGGACGGCTCGCCTTTGGTGATCAAGAAAACCTCGGAAGCGCAAAGCGACAAGAAGGTCCAGTCTGAAATCTGGAAGCGCGGCATGGACAAGATAGGCATCAGGATGGAATTCAACCTGGCCAACTTCGCCGACAACCTGAAAGCGGCCAGCAGCTGCAAGCTGGCCATGTGGAGCGGCGCCTGGCTGGCCGATTTCCCGGACGGCGAGAATTTCCTGCAACTGCTATACGGTCCCAAAGCCGGCCAGGGCAACCACGCCTGCTACGAGTCGGCGGCCTACGATGCGCTGTACAAGAAAGCCATTTCCCTGCCGCTGGGCGAGGAACGCAACAAGCTCTACCTGCAAATGAACCGCCAGATGGAAGCCGATACCCCGTGGGTGATGCACACCACACGCATACGCAGCTGGCTGATCAGGCCCTGGGTCAAAGGCTACAAGAAGCACCCTATCCTGCATTCGGACTGGGCCTACCTGGACGTCGACAAGCACTAAGCCCGCCCTACCTGAGAACTCGCTGCAGCAAATAAAACAATACCAATAGCGGCGAGTTCTTAGTGTAAATTTGCAATCACCACCAAACCCGCACACTTATATCCTGTACGAGGGATTTCCCGATCATGAAGCCACGTCATTTACCCACTACATTCCGCCGCCTGGCCGGCATCGCCTTGCTGGCCGGTGCGATAGGCGGGGGGCTGCTCGCCCCCCATGCAATGGCCGCAGCCGCTGCCGGCGCTGCCGATCCGGATAAAGTCTTGAAATGGGTCTTCAACGTGGCCGAAACCGGTTTTGATCCCGCCGTTGCCAGGGACTTGTACACCAACGGCATCAACTACACGATATTTGAGACCCTGTTTTCGTATGACTACCTGGCTTCGCCGGTCAAGCTGATACCGCGTACCGCGGAAGCCTTGCCGGAAATTTCCGCCGACGCCAAAACCTATACCATCAAGCTGAAAAAGGGCATCTATTTCACGCCCGACGAAGCCTTTGGCGGAAAAAAACGCGAACTGACGATGGCGGACTATGTGTACACCATCAAGCGCCTGTTCGACCCGAAACTGGCCTCCCCGCATACCTGGCTGTTCGAAGGAAAGATAGTCGGACTGGACGAACTGGTCAAGCAGGCCAAGCAAACCAACAAATTTGACTACGACGCCAAAGTCGCCGGTCTGGAACTGCTGGACAAATATACGCTGCGCATCCACCTGACCCAGCCCGACTTCAACCTGGGGCTGATACTGGCGCACAATCCTACCGGCGCCGTGGCCAGGGAAATCGTGGAAAAATATCGCGACGTACAAGGCGCAGTGCTGGACCACCCGGTCGGCACCGGCCCCTATACGGTGGCCTTGCAGGAATGGGTGCGCGGCTCCAAGATAGTGTTGCTGGCAAATCCCGATTTCCGCACCGAGATCTGGGACTTCAAGGGCGGCGCCGATCCTGAAGACCAGAAGATCATGGCGGCCATGAAGGGCAAGCGCATCCCGCAGATCGGCCGGGTCGAGATCAATGTAATGCTGGAAGACCAGTCCCGCTGGCTGGCATTCCAGAATGACGAAGTCGACCTGTTTGAGCTGGAAGGCCCGTTGGCGCCGCAGGCCTTGAACGACGGTAAACTGAAGCCGGAACTGGCCAAGAAAGGCGTACAGCTGTCCCGCATCCCGGATCCCGAGCTGACCTATTACTACTGGAATATGCAGGATCCGGTACTTGGCGGCCTGAGCAAGGAAAAAATCGCGCTGCGCCGGGCCTTTGCGATGGCGCATAACGTCGAAGAAGAAATCAAGATCGTGTACAACGGCAATGCCGTTGCGCTGAATTATCCGATTCCGCCGGGCGTGATCGGGCACGATCCCAATTACAAGAGCAGCATCCAATACAATCCCGCCGCCGCCAACGCACTGCTGGACAAGTTCGGCTATAAAAAGGGCGCCGACGGCTACCGCACCCTGCCCGACGGCAAGCCGCTGGAAGTCCGCTATAGCGCGCGCTCGGGGCCGGTAGGCAAGCTGCAGACCGAAGTATGGAAGAAGACCTATGATTCCATCGGCGTCAGGATGAAAGAAGATATGCTGCAATTCACCGAATTGCTGAAAGCAGAAAAAGCCTGCCAGCTGCAGACCCGCAATGCGCCATGGCTGGCCGACTACCCGGACGGCGACAATTTCATGCAGCTATTTTATGGCCCCAATACCGGCCAAAACAATAACGGCTGCGTCAAAATCCCAGAGTACGACAAGCTGTACGTAGAGTCGCAAAAACTGCCGCCCGGCCCCGAGCGCGACCTGCTATACCACAAGATGACGCGCATCATGGAAGTGAATGCGGCGCAAAGGATGGGTTTCGCGCGCTACCGCAGCATGCTGGCGCAACCGCGTGTCATAGGCTACAAGAAGCATCCTATCATCTACGGGGAGTGGATGTTCTTTGATATTGAAAAGCGTAAATAAAACGCCCATCACTCGCGCAGCCCTACCCTGTTTTGCTGAACATATCCAATTCCAAGCATCCGTAGAGATGTAAATAAACAAGCCTCAATAGAAATCAAGAGAGTATCCAATGACAGCCTATATCCTACGCCGCATATGGCAAATGGCGCCCACCATGCTCGGTGTCATCGTGCTGGTGTTCCTCCTGTTCAATTGGGTCGGGGGTGACCCGGCCTATATCCTGGCAGGCAAGATGTCCAATCCGGAAATGATTGCGAACATACGCAAGCAACTGGGGATAGACCAGCCCTACTACGTGCAGCTATGGATTTTCATCAAGCAGATCGTCACCTTTGATTTCGGCGCCAGCTGGAGTACCGGAGAAACGGTCTCGTCCATCCTCGCCACCCGCCTCGGCCCTTCATTTACGGTGCTGGTGCCGCTGACCATCATTGAGACCCTGGTCGCCATCGCACTGGCGCTGGCAATTGCCTTCAAGCGCGGCACGCTGACCGACCGCGCTGTCATGATCGCCTGCACGATGGGCATGTCCATCAGCATCCTGGTCTACATCATCGTCGGCCAGTACGTATTCGCGTATAAATTCGGCATGTTCCCGGTCCAGGGCTGGGGCAATAATTTCGCCGAGAACCTGTTCCGGTATTCCGCGCTGCCCATCCTGATCGCGCTGGCGGTCGGTGTTGCCCCCAACCTGCGCCTGTTCCGCACTTTCGTGCTGGATGAAGTCAACCAGGACTATGTCCGTACCGCGCGCGCCAAGGGCGTCTCCGAGCGGCGCGTGAAATGGGTGCACGTATTGCGCAATGCGTCCATCCCCATCATCACCCATGTGATGTCCAACCTGCCGGCACTGCTGATAGGCGCTTTCCTGATCGAGCGCTTCTTTTCCATCCCTGGCATAGGTCGCGAGGTGATACTCGCCGTAGAGCGCAGCGACTTTCCTGTGATCAAGGCGATCACGGTGTATGTCGCCGCAGCCACGATGTTATTCAATCTTTTGACCGATCTGCTGTACCAGGCGGTTGACCCACGCGTACAGTTGAAATAGGGATCACACATGTCCACAACACCAACCACAGTTTCTCCCGGCCTCTGGGCATTGGCATGGCGCCGCTTGCGCGCCGACAAGGTGGCGATGACCGCCATGGCTATCGTAATCGCCTTCCTGGTGACCCTGGTGCTATCGGCAACCGGCGTGATTGCCGGCGACTGGGAACAGGAAATCGGCCTCAGCTACGCGCCGCCGAATTTTGTCGGCGCCGACGGCACCGGCACCGATAAACTGGCGGCCGAAGCGCCGCCGCCGGAAAATCCGCTGGACCCCTTGAAGGACGTGATTCGCGAGCTGCGCAAGACTCCGACTCACATCCCGGAAGTGGTCGTCAACGACTACGGCATTCCCGATCCGCTGGCCAAGGAAATGGCCGAGATCCATGCCGAGCTGGCCAAGGCCGGCAAGGCCACCGTACTGGAACGCCAGGCCACCCTGCCCTTTGGCGCCGACAAGTGGGGGCACGACATCATCAAGAAAACCGTCAAGGGCGCCGAGACCTCGATCGTGGTTGGCCTGGTGGCCGCCTTCCTGGCGACGCTGCTGGGCACGGTGTTCGGCGCTGCCGCCGGTTATTTCGGCGGCCGCGTGGATAACTTCTTCAACTGGTTCTACAGCATCTTCACCTCCATCCCCTACTTGCTGCTGATCCTGTCGGTAGCTGCCGTGCTGCAGCAAAAGGGCATCAGCACGATCATCCTGATCCTGGCGTTTACCGGCTGGACCGGGCCTTTCCGCCTGATCCGCGCCGAATACATGAAGCACAAGGCACGCGAATACGTGTGGGCGGCGGACGCGATAGGCGCCTCCAACCTGCGCAAGATGTTTGTGCATATCTTTCCCAACGTCAGCCACGTGGCGCTGGTGCAGGTGTCCATCCTGGTGGTCGGCTTCATCAAATCCGAAGTGATCCTGAGCTTTCTGGGTTTTGGCGTGCCGGTTGGCGTCGTGTCCTGGGGCAGCATGCTGAACGAGGCGCAAAATGAACTGATACTGGGCAAATGGTGGCAATTGGTCGCGGCGACGTCGGCAATGGCAGTGCTGGTAACGGCATTCTCCTTGTTCACCGACGCCTTGCGTGATGCTCTCGACCCCAAGCTGAAATAAGGACCTGCCATGAGCCAAGATACATTATTAAAAGTAGAGAACCTGCGCGTCAGCTTCCGCATCAATAAAAAAGAGAGCGTGGAGACGGTCAAGGGTATTTCCTTCGAGATTCCGCGCAATTCCACGGTGGCGCTGGTGGGCGAATCCGGCAGCGGCAAGTCGGTCAGCTCGCTGGCGATCATGGGCCTGCTGCCGCCGGACACCTCCAGCATAGCCGCCTCCAGCAAGATCCTGTTTGAAGGCCGCAGCCTGCTGGAACTGAGCATAGACCAAAGGCGCGACCTGTGCGGCAAGGAAATCTCGATGATCTTCCAGGAGCCGATGACCTCGCTGAACCCGGTGTTCACGGTCGGCTTCCAGATCG
>JAZJYH010000134.1:0-5122 GCA_040390485.1 Pseudomonadota bacterium | reverse complement strand
GGCTAGCCGGCAGGCACACACATTAGGCGCACACGCAATTTATGGAATACACCAAGGAACAGTCGCGCATCGCCTACAGGGATAGCGGCCACATCATTACCGATGCGACCGCCGGCAGCGGCAAGACCACCACCATCATCTATGCGCTGAAACGGGCCAGAAAAATAGGCATCGCGCCGGCCCGGACGCTGGTGATCACCTCGACCGAGTCGGCCCTGGCGCGGCTGCTGAACGACCCCTACTTCAAGTCGCCGGACATCCAGCCCACCACCTTCGAGCGGATCGCCCTGTCCATCGTCGACCAGTTCGAGGGCGTGGGACTGCTGGAAAGCAGCGTGCGGCTGTCGGATCACGGCGTGGCTCCGTATATCAGGGACGCCATCGACGCCGCCGCGCTGGCCAACGGCAGTGCTCGGCGCAGCGAAGAATTCACTATAGACCATACCTATGTCAGCTCGCTGATGGAGCAATTTTCGCAGTTCAAGAACAATATGGCGATGTCCGACCTGGCTCGGCAGGAAGACGACCCGGACGAAGTCGACAAGCTGAGCACGGTAGCGCCGGCGGTGCAGCTGATTTTTACCGAATACGAGAGCCTGCGGCAAAGAGCCAATGTCAGGACCCGCGAAGACATGCTGTACGATCTGGTGCGCAAGCTGGAAGAGGCGCCGGAATCGATGCAAGAGATCGCCGGCCGCTACGCGCTGATCTTGGTGGATGAATTCCACGACATCAGCGAAGCCCAGTTGCGCCTGCTGAAGGCGCTGGCCGGCGGCGGCGCGCGCGTGGTAGTGCTGGGCGATGCGGACCAGTGCATCAATACCGCGCTAGGCGCGGACCCGACCGTGATGCAATACCGCTTTGCCGAAGGGTATGCCGGCAGCCACCGGATGCCCCTGACCGAGACCTTCAGGTTCGGCCCGCACCTGGCCGGCATGATCAATGCCCTGCTGCGGCGCAGGGAAGGCGGGGCGGGCAAGCTCTGCATCTCGCGGCAAAGGCGGAAAACCGATATCGACCTGCGTTACTACCAGGATGATTGCGCCGCCCACGTGGCGGACGACCTTCTGAAATGGGAAGCGAGCGGCAACCCGATAGGCGACGCCGCCATCCTGGTCAGGGAATTCGCTCACAGCATCGCCATAGAAAGCAAGCTGATAGAGAAAAAGATACCGTATGAGGTGCTGGGCGGAGCGCCTTTCTTTGAGAGGACAGAAGTGCTGTCCTTGCGCGGCTTGCTGCATCTGGCGCTGGACAACCTGGACAGTGTCAGCGACGTCAAGGTCAGACGCAAGATTGCGCAAGCGCTGCTGCTATTCCCCAGCCTGGGGCTGGACGAGGGCCAGGTCAAGGACGGGGCTGACGCGGTGGCCAGCGACCCGCAGCTGATGTCCGGCTATGCCGAGCACGCATTCCGCATGGCGACCAAGGACGCCGGCGGCAATGTCGAGCAGTGGAAGAAAATCAAATTTGAGGCGATGACCGGCACCCGCGATTTCTTGCGTGAAAATGCCCAGGCGCTGGATGCCGGCAGCCTGCTGGAACAGGCGGTCGAAAGGCTGCATATCTACCGCGAAATCAAGACCCTGTATGTACGTCCGGAAAAGATCTACAGCGGCTGCCTGACGGTATCGGAATTCATCAGGTTCGCCAAGCGCACCGGCCTGAGCGCGGCCGATTTCCTGAAGCTGATACGCGAATTTGAAATGGGAATGGCGGCCAAGAGCAACTTCAAGCAGACCGAATTCGTCAAGCTGACCACCATTCACTATGCCAAGGGGCATCAGTGGGAGCACGTGATCATCCCCAACCTGGAGCGCGGCATGCTGCCGCAAAAAGGCCAGGATACCGACAATGAGAGGCGCATCCTGTATGTGGCGATGAGCCGCGCCAGGAGCCGGCTGACGCTGTACGCGCCGGAAGACGAGCATCTGCACAACTGGATCAGCCATCGCACCGCCAGTTCCGCGGTCGACCGCCGCGCCAGTTCCTTCCTGTTCGACATCGACTACCGCAAGGCCAAAACCGACGGCGACGCCGACCTGAAGGCGCTAGGCGGACCTATCTATTTTGGGCCGGTGGAGCTGAAGGTGCCGTATGCCGAGAGCGGCGAGGCCGGGCGCCTGGGCGCCAAGTTCAACGGCCGCCGCAAGGTCTGGTACGTGCCGGCCGGGGAGCGCCTGGAACCGTTTGAAAAATGGCATTGATGCTTGAGCCGGACCGCTGGCAGCATTAAAAGCAAGAAAGGCTAGCGTTCAGCTAGCCTTTCTTGCATGCAGAGTCTATGCCCAGGCTTAGCTGAGGTGGATCTGGCCGTCGGCGATGCCGACCAGCTTGATCGCAGCCTGGATATCGGTCGCGGTGACCGCCGCGGCGATGGCCATGCCGTTGACGATCGAGGCTTCCGGCGTCAGGTAGCCCAGGCCCCATTCCACCGCGAACTTGTCGGCCACCGTGATCTTGTTGTCCAGCAGGTCAGCCACCCAGCCCCAGGTCTTGTCTCCCTTATAGGTATGCGCGCCGCCGCCGGAGGGCGTTTAGCCCACCCTTGGCGATGGCGGCGGAGCTTGACCGAAAGGCAAGATACGGCGGATATTGTCCGTGCGTGCGCGCTAGCAGGATCGGCTGGGTGGGCCGGGTAGGGCGATCTCCCTGGCAAACAGATTCAGGTCCAGCCCCGGTATCAATTCCATGCGGACCTGTTTTTCTATGCGAAAGCCCAGTTTCTGCAAGACATGCGCAGAACCCTGGTTGTCTGGATGGACTATGCCGATCAGCCGGCTCAGGTTCAGCGCATCACGCGCAAAGCCTACGGAAGCCTGGCCGGCTTCCGAGGCCAGACCGCGACCCCAGAATTCCGGCAACAGGCGGTAGCCCAGCTCCACTTCGGCAAACGCCGGCATGTACTTCAGGCCGCTAAAGCCGATCAGCTGTCCGGTTTCTTTCCAGATCACGGCAAAGCGGCCGAAACCGTATTTGCGGTAATCGGCGATCGGGCCTTCCAGCAAGCCGGCGCGCACCTCGTCCACCGAGGCCATCGGCTTGTTGCCCACATAGCGTATCACTTCGGGGATCACGCATAAGGGGTAGTAGGCTGGCGCGTCTTCCGCGCTAAAGGCACGCAGCAGCAGGCGTTCGGTTTCTATTGTTGTTTTCATCGGTCCTGATCTTGATTGGTATGTTAAGAGTGTCGCTTATAGCAAAGCGTTCAGTGCTGTTTTTATCTTCGGCGCCAGTTTAGCCAGCTCATCATACTTGCTGCCGCTGGTTTCCACGTAAAGTGCAGACAGGAAGGCACGGGTATTGTGGCGTTTTGCCAGGCCGGCCTGACTTTGAAAAACTTCGTTCCATGATGTGAAAGGCGCCGGTGACGATACTTGCTGCAGCCACGCATCCCATTCAGCTTCCGTATGTAGCTTGCGGCCCATGATATACAGCGCGGGCCGCGCCAGTCTCTCGGCTTCGCCGTATAGGTAAAAATGCCCGCTGGACGGTGCGACCTGGCTCGCTAGGGCTGACAGTATCTGGTCCAGTTGCGGCTTGCCCAGCGCCGGATTCAGGCCCAGTTGCATCAGCAGATCGGCATCATGTGCGATACCGTGCCGCCAGCCCTGCTGCTGGTCAAAGCCGCGGTAATCCTGCTGGGTTTGCAGATAGGCGGTGGCGTGATCCAGCAGGTCTTGCCGCTGGGCGGCGCTCAGGTAAGGCGCAATGCGATCCACCCTCGCCAGTTCGGACAGCACCAGTGCAGAGAAAGGCGCGCGAAAGCCGTCGCTGTCGGCGTGTGCGGGTTCCAGCGCCGGTAGCAGGCTGTCATACAGCGTATCGCGAGCGACCTTATCCAGCTTGCCGCCGCGTAGCCAGGTGCTATAGGCTTCAAATGCGACATCATCGCGCAGTGCAGGATTGGGCGACGCCAGGCAGGGGACTAAAGCCAGTGCCAGTTGCTGGCGCTGCGCATCATCGGCAACTACAAATTGCTTTCCCTTCAGTGCAGCCAGTTGCTCTGCGCTCCAGCCTGCGGGCGGGCAAGGGGCTGCAAATGCCATTGCCTGCGCATTGGCCGCCAGCACGAGGGCTAGCGATGTCGCAGTGCGATAATTTCTCATTATTCCTCCGGCGGCCAAAAATATGAGTACTACGTTGTTCACCCATGATGCAGACAATTTCAGGGCGAAGCAAGTTCCCGCAACATGAGGGCAATATCAAAGATGGATGTCCGAAACCAGCCAGCCCGATGCAAAAGATGATGCGATGATGTACGCTGTATTCTTCAATGAAAGGAAAATTCATGGAACCTCACGTCGAAGCCGCCAGTCAGGCACACCGCGCCCATCAGTTTCACGTCTTGCATGCGCATGAAGGTACTGCGCTGGTCTTGCCGAATGTCTGGGATGCCGTCAGCGCCAGGCTGATGCAGCAATGCGGCGTCAGGGCGATCGCCACTACCAGCGGCGGCCTGTCCTGGGCGCACGGCTACGCCGACGGAGGCGCCCTGCCCATGCAGTCCCATCTGGCGACGGTGCGCGAGATCGTGCGCGTGGTGCAATTGCCGCTGACGGTGGACCTGGAAGACGGCTATGCCGATGATGCCGCCACCGTGGCGGCCAATGTCGCCGAGTTTATCAAAGCCGGCGCGGTCGGCATCAATATCGAGGACGGCGCCTCCGCGCCGGCGCTGCTGGCGGCCAAGATCGCCGCGATACGGCAGCTGGCGGCGCAGATGGAGCTGGACTTGTTCATCAATGTACGCACCGACGTCTACCTGCGCGCCCTGGTCGCGCCGGAACTGCGAGTAGAGGAAAGCATCGCCCGCGCGGCGCTCTATCGGCAGGCCGGGGCCGACGGCTTGTTTGTGCCGGGCCTGGCCGACCTGGCACAAATAGCCCGCATCTCGGCGGCGGTGGCCATGCCCTTGAATGTGATGGCGGTGCCGGGCCTGGCCGGGGTGCAGCAACTGGCGCAGCACGGCGCACGCCGCGTCAGCGCCGGCACGGCCCTGATGCAAGCCGTGCTGGCGCATACGCGGACGATGGCGGCCGACATGCTGGCGAGCGGCAGCTTTGCTGCGCTGTTTGAGAATGCGGTGCCGTATGGCGAACTGAATGCGATGCTGAAGTAG
>JAZJYH010000133.1:0-11911 GCA_040390485.1 Pseudomonadota bacterium | reverse complement strand
CCTACGATGAAGTCAGGGCATCCAACCTGGTGAAAGTGGACCTGGAGGGAAACATTATCGGCAATGATGAATTCCCCATCAATCCGGCAGGCTATGTGGTGCACCGGGCGATCCATGCCGCGCTGGACGATGCGCACTGCGTGATGCATACGCATACCACCGCAGGGCTGGCCGTTGCGTGCATGGAAGGCGGCGTGCAGCCCACCAATTTCTACGCCGCGCAATTGCACGACATGATTGCGTACCATGATTTTGAAGGCATCACCATCCATGATGATGAAGGGCCGCGCCTGCTCAAAGCACTGGGCGGCAAACGGCTGCTGGTGCTGCGCAACCACGGGCTGCTGGCGCATGGGGTGTCGATTTCCCACGCATTCTCTTTATTATGGACGCTCAACAGGGCCTGCGAGATCCAGGTGGCGACCGACTCCATGCGCGGCAATGCAATCCGGATTCCAGACGATGTCTGCATAAAATCAACCAGAGACGCCTTGCAGTTCCGCCCGGACCATGAAGCCGGCGCAGGGATACTGGCCGCGCTGATACGCAAGGCCGAACGCATAGACAACAGCTACGCAACTTAGGAGCAGTAATGAAAGACCTCAAAATAACGGTAGTGGGCGCCGGCGCCATCGGTGGCCTGATCGCGGTCAAGCTGGAGCAGGCCGGTATCAAGGCCTCGGTGCTGGCTCGCGGCAAGCATCTCGAAGTGATCCAGACCGCCGGGCTGAAGCTGGTGGAACAAGGGGTGGAAACGGTGACCTACCCCATTGCCACCGCATCGGCAGAAAAATTAGGACCGCAGGACATCATCTTCCTGTGTCTGAAGGCGCCTGCCCTTTTCGAGTCTGCGCACCAGCTGCAAAAACTGATCACCAGGGATACCGTCATCGTGCCGGCCATGAACGGAATTCCATGGTGGTTCATGGCCGGCCTCAAGGGCGAATACGATAATACCTGGCTGCGTACGGCAGACCCTTCGCACAACCTGGCGAACTACCTGCCGCCAGCGCAGGTGGTCGGCTGCGTGATCTATTTCGGCTCATCCATCGCAGAGCCAGGAACGATACGCCGCGGCCTCGGAAACCAGCTGACAGTTGGCGAGCCCGGCGGCGGCGGCACCGCGCGTTTAGACCTGGTTGCCGGGCTGCTGTCCAAAGCCGGGTTCGACGTCAAAATCACCGACGACATCCGCCAGGAAATCTGGACCAAGCTGTGGGGCAATATGACAATGAACCCGATCAGCGCGCTGACCTCTTCCACGATGGATCTGATCCTGGATGATCCGCTGACCAAGCAGCTGGTGCTGTCCATCATGGACGAGTCGAAAAGCATCGCCGCCAAAATGGGCATCATCCTGCCGGTGGATGCGCGCGAGCGCATGACGATGACCCGCAAGCTCGGCGCCTTCAAGACATCGATGCTGCAAGACCTGGAAGCCGGCCGCCAGATGGAGATAGATGCGATACTCGGCGTGGGGCATGAGCTGGGCAAGGTCGTCGGCGTGGACACGCCGTTCATCAATGCAGTGCTGGGACTGGTGCGGCAGCGCGCGCGCAATGCGGGGCTGTATAGTTACGAACTGGATGCTTGATTTAGTCTTCTCTCCCGCGTGCGGGAGAGGGAGCATTCTTCGCGCTCGCAAAGCCGCCGCGTAAATTGGGCCAACGGCCTACCAGCCCAATATTCTTGGCAAATACTGATGCCATTTATTTGCGGAGGCTGAGTGTTGGGCTGGTAAAACGTTAGCACAACCTGCGTAGAGCAAATCATCCGACACTGCCAATCTCAATCGTCAGCAGTTTCATTCAACCTCTGCGCCTGCTGAATAACTTTCTCCAGTGCGCGGGAGAACACGTTTTTTTCTTCATCGTCTAGCACCGACAGCAACTCTTCGTTGCGGCGGCTGGCGATTGCCATGCCTTTGCGGTACACGGCTGCGCCTTCACCGGACAAGGAAATGATCACACCCCTGCCATCCTGCTGGTTGGGCTCCTTGACTAGCAGCCCTTTCTTGATCAGGGCTTCGGTGGAGCGGCTGGCCTGGCTTTTGTCGAGGTTGGCGCGGGCGGCCAGGTCTTTTACGGATACCGGGCTGAAAAAGCCTACCGTCAGCAGCACACGGCCTTCGCTCAAGCTCAGGCCGAAGCTGTCCTGGTAGGCAGCATCGGTGCCGCGATCGGCCAGTTTGGTCAGGATATGCAGCCTGTAGGTAAACAGGCGGTCAAGATGGTCTTTGCTCATTCCACGCATCGGCTTCGGTAATCATTCTGCACTTAGTATAACGCGGAGCGGCATGCAAAACGCAGATATTCAATACCTGCCACAGCTTGGTGCATGCGGCCACTGCATCCGCTTATTTTTTCGCCGCCTTCTCGATATAGCAATTCTCGCGCAGGAAGCGCATTGCCCCGGTGTAGTTGGTGTCCCAGTCATCCAGCAGGTAGTTGTTGGCTTCCTCGACAAACTCTGCCCAATCGGCCAGCAGGCTCTCCTGCTTTTCGTGGGGGGCGGCGGCCTGGATGAACTCTGTCGCCAGATCCGGCTGGAATCCTTCGTCGCGGATTTTCTTGACCAGTTTTTTTGCGGCTGCCTCGCTGATGCTGGTCTTGGGCGGCAGGCCCGCGGCCAGGCACAGGAACAGCGTCAGCAGGGAGTCGATGTCGCTTTTCCCTTTGGTCACCCTGGTCCATTCCTTGGACACCAGCGCATCGTATTCCGAGGTATCTTCCACTTCGTAGTCGCGCAGGTAATACCTGTCCTTCAGCTCATAGACCAGCTTGTCCAGCGAGATATCCGGGTCCTGTATCCTGGGCAGGTCGCGCTCGACGATTTCTTTTTGTATGCGCTCGGCAATTGAGCGGTATTTTTCCGGCATCTCAACCGCCTTGCCCTTCACGGCTTTTTTGGGTTTGATGCCTTTGGCGCGGATGGCGTCGAGCAGGCCGGCAAATTCCACCTGGTTGAGCAAGCTGCCGTCGGCCTTGCCGGTCAGGCGCAGTAACAGCGCGGTCCTGATCACCGATTCGGCGTCGGCATCCTGCTCTTGCAAGTCGGCGCGCTCCAGTTCCAGCTGCTGGCCAAACCAGAGCCCGGCCTCTATCTCCAGCAGGTTGGCCTGACGCTGCGCCAGCGCCTTTTGATAATCAAGCTGGCTTTCCTTGCGCGACCAGTATTCCAGAAAATCTTCCACCCGGCCTTTTTCTTCGCGGCCCAGCAGCGCATATTCCGGCATCGCAAACAAGGCCTTGATCAGACCCGAACCGCCGCGCGACAGGGACAGGAAGCTATTGTCGCGGATCAGCTTGGCCGCCACTTCCAGGTCGTCTGCGGCGGTCACCGCCAGATACAGGCTGACCAGGTTGACGATGCGCTTGCGCGCGGTTTCGATTTCCGGCCGCAAATACTTGCTGCCGAAGGTTTCCGCGATCTGCACCATGCCCTTGGGGGCATCGGTTTCTATCGCGGCGAGCTTGGCTTGGTCCAGTATGCCTTGTTGCACGCCAAGGCGCAGCGCCCTTTCAAAGAAGGGGCGGTCTTCAAACAGGGAGACATTGAAAGTTGTATCGGACATCGCGTATCGGTCACCAGTGCACAAAAAGAGAGGGCGCCGCCTGGTTGCAGCGGCGTTGGCCGGGGAGCCGGCCGGGCTCCCCACGTCAATCAATTACAGCGCGGACTCTTCCTCGTCATCGCCCTTGTCTATCTTTTCGTTTTTCGGTGCATCTTCGTCGTCCTCTTCCTTCACCTGAGTGTCGGCTTCGGCGTCTTCCAGTGCCTGTGCGCTATTCTGGTAGCGGGTACGCAGTTTCAGCAAGACTTCCCTGAATAATTCAGGCAGCTGAAAGCGCAGGATATAGGTCACCTCCATCCAGTCATGGTCGATCACATTGGCCATGTCCTGCGCCGACACCGAGGCATCGGTATCGCCGTTCAGGTTCATCAAATCATCGTCGATGGCCTGGGTCTTGACGTCGTCACCATATTCGAACAAATCGAAGGTCCCGTAGCGGTAGAAATGTTCCACGCGCTTGGTACGCTCGGACAGGTAATCGACCAGCGCATCATAGCCGCCGTCGAGTTCGCCGATTTCATACAGGAACTCTGCCGGATCGGCGCCTTCGCGGAAGATGACGGAATTGATCATGCCGCGCAATTGTTCATGGCTTAAATCACCGTAGCGTTTTTCCAGCACGACCGCCTTGGCAAACTGTTCTGGCGTCACCAGCAGGTTGACCAGCGATTCTTTCGAGGTATCGTATTCGCGGATGATCGCCAGCAAATCCTTGGCCGGAAATTCGTCCAGTGCCGCCACCAGGGCGTGATCGCCCTCGGTCTCCGCCATGGTCGCCAGTGCCGATTCGGCACCGACGATATCGCCTATCTTGACCAGGCCTTGCGCCGCTATCAGCGCCGGGAAGTTTGTCTTCATGTCTGTCCTAAATCTTCAATTAGTCTTTGCGGTCAAAGCCCTGCTCCACGAGCCAGTCGGCTCCAGCTTCTGCAAGGTCGTCCTGATCCGCTTCATCTTCATCACCGCTGCCGTTACGTGTATCCAGGTGATAGCGCCCTTCATTGGCTTCGCTGTCGTCCTCGTCTTCGTCCGGATCTTCCACCTCGGGCGGATTATTGGCGCGCGATTTACCGCTTTTGTTCAAATATTCCAGGCAGGCCGCGGTCACCATGAATTGCTCGCCGTCTGCATCTCCCAGCACGGTCGTGATCAGTTTCTCGGCCCACAACTCCAGCACCAGCGAGGTCTTCAGCTCTTTCCAGGACGGAAATTTATTCGGCTCCTTGCCTGCCAGTACTTCCATCACCAGGGGATTCATGAACTTGATGCCGCCGTGAAAAGCCACCGCCACCATCTCGGGGTTGGTCTTCAGCATGGGCAGCAGCAGCGGCACCTGCTCGCGCTTGGTAACCAGGCGCTTGCGCAAGATGTCATTGCCTTCGGAATCGTTACGCAAGTCCTCCAGCTCCGCGTCATACGCCGAGGCCAGCCCTTCAAAAAAATTCGACAGCTTCAATGCAATACTCCTGATAAATAATTCTTCCAAATTTCTGTTGCTGTCTGCAAAGGATCTTCCAGCAAATTGCGCCTCCGATTTTCATCATAGGCCGCCCGGGCGGCGTCGTCAGCCAATACGTCGTAGGCTTCCCTGATTTCGCGGAATTTTTCCGGTGCGATTTCCGATGTATTCCTGTCCGGATGGAACTCCGAGGCCTTTTGCCTGAAGGCCTTTTTAATCTCCGACAAGGGAGCAGTGCTCGCGATCCCCAACACAAAGTAATAATCTTTCATGCACCCTCTTTACAGTTCAATTATTACAACATTTAATCAAATATTGTAAAAGCCCCGCATCTTAACATTGGAGAGGCGGCCGGCGAAAAAAACAAGGGAAGATGGAGGGAGTTGCAAGAGCATGGCACGACTTCAGGCAAAACCGGGCCGGCAGGACTGCTCTGAAAACGGCGCCGGGCCCATAGTGGGCCCGGTTGCGACGCTAACAGGATGGCTAGGCTTGCGTGAGGCCGGCCCGCTTGCCAGGGTTCAAGTGCGCTTCTTCCTGACCAGGAAGGCAATAAAGGCAACAAGCAAAATCACAGGCAGGAAAACCGGGGCCAGGGCCAGCAATACGATCAACAGGATAAACGCAAACAGACCCATCACGAACAGCGAGACGCCGGCCAATATCACCCCACACAGGGCCAGCGCAAACACCGCTCCCGCCAGGCCTATCACTACCCCGCCGAAGGCGAAGCCGGCGCCGGCAATGCCGTCTATAGACTCGCCGTCGACCGTCATATTCCAGGCGGCGTCGTGGCTGCCGAGGGACATCAAGGCACAGACGGCGACCACGGCAAGCAGCAGCATCGCGGCAAAGGTGAGTAAGTAGTTACGTGTCCTGATGTTCATGGCGGATGTCCTCTTATTGGATTTTATATTCTTTTCGGAGCCAGATATGCCTGATCCGATGTCACCATCTTAAGGAAATGCAAAATACCGTTCAATTCGCCTGCGACAGAATGACGGAAAGCATGGATAAAACGACTAAAACACGGATAGCCGTCACCGCTTACCGAAGAAAATCGCTTCAAAGCGGCAATTTTTCCATGAAAACCTCGTATTGATGGAATTTGCGGCAAAATACTTCCTTTACAGGAACTGTTTCACACTCCTGCTTGTCCATATCCTTCAGGCAATGAAATTGCCTGAGACCCTAACGCTGAAGCTCTTAAAACTAGACCCGCCGAGTAAAAGACGAGGCAGGCAACCACCCGAGAGAACCCAATGACGTCGAAAATTCTGTCCGCCAGCGTTGCGCTGGCATGGATCTGCGCTGCAGGCACCGGCTTGCAGCACGATAATGCCTACGCCGCCGCTACTACTCCGGCCACCCCCGCGGCCAGCCCGCCAGCCTCCACGGCGCGCCTCAAGGCCAGCGAACTGACGCTGGAGCGCCTGTACCGCTCCAAGACCTATGCCGGGCAAGCCGCGCGCAACCTGCACTTTAGCGAAGACGGCCGTTACCTGGCCTATCTGTGGAACCCGTATGGCGAGAACGGTTCCGACCTGTATGTGTACGACACCCAGAGCGGACAAAGTACCCGCATCACCTCGCCGGCCATCATGAAGGCGTTTGACGCACCCGAGGACCTGGAGCGCTTTAACAAAAAAGCCCAGCAAAAAGACCGCGAAGACGCCGAGCGCCAAGCCAAGGCCGAAGCCCAGGCCGCCTACCTGCGCGGCGAGAAGGTAGACCTGGCGCAGTGGGAAAGCGCGGCACTGGACATCCTGAAACGCGAACTGGCGGAGAAGAAGATCAAGGACGCCGCCAAGAAGGCGGAAGCCGATGCCGAAGCCGCCAAGGAAAAAGCCGCGGCAGCGGCCGCCAGGCTAGACGGCAAAAGCGAAGTAGAAATTGCCGAAGCCGAGCGCAAGGCCGACGACGCGGAAAAGAAAGCCGCCAAACTTAGCGACAAGCCTAAAGAGCTGTGGGAACTGCGCGACGAGTTGAAGAAGAAACTGGCGAAAGAAAAACTGAAGCCGAGCGACCTCTACCCTGGCGTGGACGAGATGGTGTGGGCCAAGACCCGCAACGAGCTGGTGTTCCAGTACCGCGGTGACCTGTTCCGCCTGAACATGGCCGACGGCAAGGTGGAGCCGCTGGCCCAGACCGGCCGCCAGAAGCGCATCCTGTCGTATAACGCGGACGACACCGGCTACCTGTATATGGATGACAAGCGCATCTACGGCGCCCGCTTCGACCGCGGCGGGGTGACCCAGCTGAACCGCGAACTGTGGAACCCGGACGACGAAGAAAAGAAATACAAGATCACCGACACCGTACTCAGCGAAAACAAGCAGTGGATGGCGATTTCCGCCGAAGCGCCGGAACCGAAACCGGAAGGCGACGCCAAGCCCGCGCCGGCCGAGCGCCAGGTAGAGATCATGAACTACAGCGAACGCTTCGCCACCGCCAAGAAAGTGAACCGCGAAGTCTCGGACGACAAGCGCAAGGTCTTGGCATCGGCCCTGTATATACGCCGCGTGGGCGAGGTCTCGGTCAAGCAGCCCGAAGCCGTCTTCACTAACGCCGGCGGCGACGTCTGGTTCGAGATGAGCAAGGTCACCTGGGCCAAGGACGGCAGCCGTTACACCTTCTCTACCTGGGAAAGGGAAAAAGAACTGCTGCGCATCTACGTCGGCAGGGCCGAGGAAGGCGTGAAACCGGCATTGGTGTTCGAGCGCCGCGGCAAGGTCGGGCACGAGGTGGTCAGTGTGCTGGCGCCGCGCTTCACGCCGGACGGCAGCAAGCTGATCGCCGTACTGGATGAAGCCGGCTTCCGCCAGCCGTATGTGATCAACACCAGCAACGGCAGCGCGCAGGCGATACTCAAGGGCAGCTTCGAGACCCATAATATTGTCGGCTTCACGCCGGACAGCAAGGCCATGTTCGTGACCGCCAACCGCGACGATTTCGCCGCGATGAATGTGTATCGCGTGGACCTGGCGACTGGGGAGATGAAGGCGCTGGGGCTAGCCGGCGACTACCACCGCACCAGCGCCGTATCGGAAGACGGCCAGCGCATCGCCACCATGGCGGGCCAATGGTCGCGCCGTCCGGAACTGCAATTGCTGGACCTGGCCAAGGCCAGCCGCAACACGCTGACCCAAAGCCACGACCCGGCCTGGAACCAGGTCGACCTGCTGCGCCCCGAGCGCTTCAGTTTCACTAACCGCCATGGCGACTCTATTCAGGCCTATGCATTCAAGCCCGGCAACTGGAGCGCGAGCGACCAGCGCCCCGCCATCGTGTACACCTATGGCGGCCCGCTGAATGACAGGCATACGGTGGAGACCGACAGCTTCCAGCAAACCGCCTACCTGTTCGGCATGTATATGGCGGCCAAGCACGGCTATGTCACGGTTGCGGTCGACCCGCGCGGCCACTCCAACTATGGCCGCCGCTTCAGCGACGCCAACTGGGAACAGCCGGGTAAACCGCAAACCGAGGATCTGGAAGACCTGGCCAAATACATGGACAAGAAACTGGGCGTGGACGGCAAGCGCATAGGCCTGACCGGCTGGAGCTTCGGCGGCTTCCAGACCCAGTATACGATGTACACCAGCCCGGACACCTTCGCCGCCGGCATCGCCGGCGCCGGACCGACCGAATGGGAAAACTACAATAGCTGGTACAGCGGCCGCACCATAGGCAAGACCGAGCGTAGCAAGCCCAGCCTGCGCCGCTACTCCCTGCTGCCGCTGACTGCAGGCCTGAAAAAACCGCTGCTGCTAGTGCACGGCATGCAGGATCCTAACGTGCTGTACCAGGACACGGTGAACGTATACCGAGCCCTGCTGGAAAACGGCAAGGAAAGCCTGGTCGACCTGTTCCTGGATCCGGACGGCGAACACGGCCTGGGCGGCGCGGTCAAGCCCAAGGCTTTGCACAAGAAGTATGAGAGCTTCTTCCTGGAGCATTTGGGGCAGGCCAGGTAAGCCGGTCGCAGTAAAAAAGAGTGTCCCATGAAAATCCGGTTGGGCTGCAAAGCCCAACCGGCATTGATCAAGTACAAGCGCCGATCAACACTTAGGTAATTGACAGAATACGAAGCGACCCCGATGACACTTTGCCCGGCTGATCCGGCAAAATGAAAATCAAATCTCCATAAGCCATTTCGAATTCATCAACATTACAAATGGAAAATATCTGAAAATGCAAACAAACCTGACTTTGGCCGTACTACTGCTGAGCCTGTGTGGATCGCTCCAGGCTGCAGAGCTGACTCTCGAAGGCATGCAATTGGGGGCGAGCGAGTCAACCAAACAAAGCTATAACCTGCAAGAACAGCGTGAACTGCGTGTCTTTGCACGCTCTGAAGCCAATTTCAAGCAAGCAAAAATCTTCTGGCAGCGCAAAGTGAACGGGCAATGGCAAGCTCCCCAGCCCTTTTCCTTTAGTGATACGCGTTGGCGCGACTCCGATCCTCATCTAAGCGATGATGGTAAAACACTTACTTTTGTTTCTGACCGACCTGTGCTGGGGGAGCAAGCGCTGGGACAGTTGGACCTGTATGAATCAAGCTTGTCCGGGGACAAATGGAGCACGCCCCAGCGCCTAAGCGAGTCGCTGCAAAGCCAGGCTTATGAGCTGGGACCAGAGCGTTACGGGAATCAACTCTACTTCGGTTCCTACCGCAGCGGTGGGCCAGGAAAGCTTTCGATTTATCGCAGCGAGCGTCTGTCAGATGGTGGGTATAGCACACCGGTCGCACTGCCTGCGCCCGTGAATATCGGCCCCTCTAACGGTGACTTCACGCTGTCTCCGGACGGCCGCTTTGCGCTGTGGTGGAGTGACCGTAATACGGGAGAGAACAGCGGCAACGCTGATATTTTCCTGGCCGAGCGAGTCGGTGCAGAATTTGGCCCGGCGATCCGCCTGCCAGCGCCGATTAACAGCCCAGGCTTCGAATTCACACCTTCGGTAAGCAGCGACGGCCAATGGTTGGTGTTTGCCTCAACCCGCCCCGGCGCACACGCCGCGGGCCTGGCGCAGCTCTACCGTGTCAGCTGGCCGGCCCTGCTCAAAGAACTCGGCCCGCAAATCGAGGCACACAGCCAGCTGCAGCTGGACCAGAGGCTCAGCACGCTGTGGCAGGCGATTGGCCACAAGGATGGCGCTGCGTCCAACGTTGATGTGTTGCGCCAGCTGCTGCATCCTCAGGCACGCATCTGGGGCCAAAGCCTGCGCGCTGCCAGCCTTGATCTCAAGGCTTGGTCGGGCGACGAATTTCTGGACATGATAAAAAAACCTCAACCCGAGGCACTGTATGAGTGTGAGGTTCACCGCGAAATACGTCGTTACGGTGCCCATGCCGAAGTCTATAGTGTGGTCGAAAGCCGGCGCCGCGCCGATCAAACGCAAGCCGATGGCACCGGAGTCAATAGCAGTCAATGGCAGTTGGGAGCGCAAGGTTGGCAACTGCTGTCCTTGCACTATGCAATGGAGCTACCCGGGCAAGCGCCGCCGGCGCGAACCCGGCGCAGCGGAGACTGCATAGCCTGAGGCCCAGGGACTTGACATCACTTCTTCGCTAGTTGCATGCAATGCCCGGCAGCGGAGAAAGACTTCTCTCCGCGATTTGATGGCCAGTCATTGAAGGGTCCGGCTATTCCAGACTTTCCGCAAGATTTTTCAATTTTCCCAGCACATCTGCAAAATCCGCTGTGACCATGGGCCCAAATTCTGCCTCGGCTGGCCCGCTGATTTCAGTACTGTAGATGACCTTGCTACGGCCGGAGGCCAGCGGGACGATCTTGTGGTGCACCAATACGCGGGTACCGGCTATGATAGTCTCATCGGTAAAGCCTTCGTTCTCTTTCACGTGCAGCAAAGTGCTGACAAAGGCATCTTCGCCGGGAGGCTGCATGGAGAAGGTGGAACCGTTCGCAAATGCGCCATGCATTTCGAGATAATCAATGCCGTCGTTCCATCTCTTCCAGCCTGGCACGTCGGAAAACAATTTCCAGATCTGCGCAGGCGTGGCTGTTGTTTCTATGCTTTCTTCATGGGTCCACATAAGTTCTCCTTGTTGCCAGACATGATACAAATTCGGATTGATGCTTGGCTGCCTGTCGCGAAAACGACGGGACTCAATGCCGGCTCAGGCCATATGCGCATTCCTGCAGCCGGCATCTTGTGCCGCCATCAACACAGAGGCGCGATGGCCACTTGGCGATGTCTACCAGAATTTCCAAAACGGCTTAGCTTTTTGACGTGCAAATATAAGAGGGGTATAAGACACATTAAATCCGAGATCATCTCCGGTGCGCTGAAAACTGACGACGGCTTTAGCCCAGGGCTTTCCTGTTTGAAAACCTCGACCATAGAATTCGTCTATCAGCGTCCGCAATTCGTCGCTGATCTCACCCTTGCCAGGCTCTTCTTCATTCCTGAGTTTATAACTGAGATACGCCCCGTCGGCGCACTCTATGGTCAGCACGCCCTTTGTCCATTCTTCTGGACAGCACGACACCATCTCTGCAACGAGCCGCATTATTACGTCTGAGTCTTGATCTAGGTTATCCACTGTCCAGCCTTCCATTCGTTTGGGTTAAGATGCCGCTCTTCGCCATATGCAGGATGCCATGGGTACTTTCAATTTTATCAATATTGTTTATCTAATGGCAACAAATTATTATTTGTACAAGGCTGCTAATAATACTGGCGGGCCGGTGGGTCCAATTTCAACTATGCACTGCTGCTGAGTAAGGCGTCTGCCAAGGTAAAAAAGCGCTGGATCGCCATCTTTCGATGGCAATCCAGCGCTTTTTTATCATTTCAAAGCAATACCCAAACAGATATTGCTAACTCCGATTAATGGTGGTGGCCGTGCTCGC
>JAZJYH010000132.1:0-8726 GCA_040390485.1 Pseudomonadota bacterium | reverse complement strand
GATGGCTACTTGGGTACGCATGGTGGGTGGTCTCGTTTATATGTTTATTGTGTGGTTTGATAAATCTGGTTCGCTGCCGTGGATGCCGGCCGGGGGTGGCCCGGTGGCCACTAACTTTTCTTTGCTTCGCACCTAGGCGGCCCCCAAAAAAGTTAGCAAAAGAAAGGCGACCGCAAGCCTCGCCCTTCGGGTTCCCGTTTATGCGGTACAAAAAATGGGAAATGGGCGAAACTCGCTGCGCTCAGACAACGCCCATTTCTGATCCATTTTCTGTACCGCACAAACGGCGAGGCTCCAAGCGGGTTGAAAGTCAAAATCAACTGCAACTGCAACTGCAACTGCAACTGCAACTGCAACCGAAGCTATTGGTTTATCTCGGCTGACACGACTGTTTGCACTTGTTACACGTCAAAAAATACGGTCTCGTCTGCTCCCTGCATTTGTATGTCAAAGCGATACACAGCGCCGCCGGCTTGCCATTCTCGTTTGGCGATCAGGGTGTGGCGGCGTTCTAGCGGTACCGAATTCAATATTTCATCTTCGCTGTTGGCGTGTGCCTCGTCGTCGAAGTACAGGCGGGTGAACGCGTGCACCAGCAGGCCGCGCATGAAGACGATGAGATTGATGTGCGGCGCCTGGCCGGCGGCTGTGGCGCCGGGTTTGACGGTGTGCAGCACGTAGCGCTGCTGGACGTCGGTGCCGGTGCCTATGCGGGCATAGCCGGTGAAGCCGCTGCTGACGATGTCTTCGGTGCTGGCGATGTAACGGCCGTCGGCATCGGCCTGCAGGAATTCCAGCATGGCGTCGCCCACAGGCTTGCCGGCGCCGTCCAGCACCTGGCCGATTACCTGTATATGCTCGCCCTTGGCGCTGTTGTCGGCAATGACGGCGTCGAACACGCTGGCCAGGTCGTAGTTGTATTGCTGCGGCGTCAGGCCGTAGGCGAAGTAGGGGCCTACCGTTTGCGATGGGGTTTGTTTGAGTGTCATCATCGGCTCCTAGCGGGTTTCCATCGGGGTCTGGCGTTCGCCGCGCAGCACGATGTCGAATTCATAGCCGAGTGCGTAGTCGGGCTCGGTCACGTCCAGCGTGAAACGGGACACCAGCAATTCCCGCGCATTGTGCGGCGTGCCCTGGTAGATGGGGTCGAACGCCAGCAGCGGGTCGCCCGGGAAGTACATCTGCGTCACCAGGCGGGTGGCGAAGTAATTGCCGAATAGCGAGAAATGGATATGGTTGGGGCGCCAGGCATTGTGGTGGTTACCCCAGGGGTAGGCGCCCGGTTTGATGGTGAGGAAGCGATAGCGGCCGTCCTGGTCGGTCAGGCAGCGGCCCGCTCCCAGGAAGTTGGGGTCCAGCGGCGCCTGGTGCTGGTCTACCTTGTGCACATAGCGTCCGGCGGCGTTGGCCTGCCAGATTTCCACCAGGGTATGCGGCACCGGTTTGCCGTTTTCATCCAGTACGCGACCGGTGACGATGATGCGCTCGCCTAGCGGTTCGCCGTTGCGCACGGCATTGCGGGTCAGGTCATGGTCCAGAGCCGAGATCGCGTCATGGCCGTACACCGGCGCCCGCAGGTTTTGCATGCCGGCTTTAGCCGGCAGCAGCGGGCGGGTGGGGCCGCGCAAGCTGGTGGATTTGTAGTCCCTGGACAGATAGGCAGGGTGGGCTTCCCAATCGCGGGGATTCAATAGGCTGGGTTCCGACAAGATGGTCTCCTGAGTTCTTCATAGGGTTATGGGTCTTTGGAATTACTATATACCTGAGAGAATGTAGGTACAATTGATCAATTTTCAGGTTTTCCATAACTATTGGTAATGGAATAAGGATGGCTCGCCATGGATGGAAGAATCAAACTAAGGCACTTGCAGTGTTTCCTGGCCGTGATGCAGCACCGCAGCCTGCAAAAGGCGGCGGATGCGATGTCGATTACGCAACCGGCGGTCTCCAAGACCATCGCCGAGATGGAGCAGATCATGGGGGCCCGGCTATTCGAGCGCGGGCGCAACGGCGCCAAGCCGACCGACAAGGCTGAACTATTCTGGCGCTATGCCGGGGCCACGGTCAGCACCTTGCGGCAAGGGCTGGACGTGCTGGCCGGTGGCGACCGGACAGAGGGCGGCATCAACGGCGGCCAGATACGACTAGGTGTCTTGCCTACCGTGGCGCCGTGGCTGATACCGCAGGCCTTGCAGCTATTCCAGCAACACTGGAAAAATGTGGTGGTGCGAATTACCTCGGGCTTGAACGTGCAATTGATGCGGCAATTGAAGGCGCAGGAGCTGGACCTGGCGATAGGCCGTCTGTCGGAGCCGGACAGCATGATGGGGCTGAGCTTCGAACACCTGTTTGCCGACCAGCTGTCGGTCGTGGTGCGTGCCGGTCACCCTTTGCTGGCGCTGGCCACGCTGTCGGTCGAACACATCATGGGATACAGCTTGGTGCTGCCGCCGCTCAGTACCGTGATCCGCAACGCTGCCGACAGTTTCCTGAATGCGCACGGGGTGGGCAATCCGGCCGCCTATATAGAAGTATTATCGGTGTCGCTCGGCCGGGAACTGGTTTTGCGCAACGATGCAGTGTGGTTCGTCCCCACCAGTGCAGTCAGGCTGGACCTGCAAAACGGCATATTGCGCAGCCTGCCCTTTTCCATGGCGGGTTCCGAACAGATGGTAGGCCTGGCCTTGTCCAGCGCGGTCTTGCCGTCCCCGGTGACCGAAGCGATGATACATGCGATACGCGAGGTTGCCAGACGCGAACATGCCGCCTAGGAACGTGCTGAGTAGGAAAGCGCAGATGGCGGCTGAGCTTTCCTGCGAGTATTGCTAGCCGTGCTTGTATTCGATAATCAAGGGTGCGTGGTCGGAAAAACGCTGTTCCTTGTAGATGGCGGTCTTGCTGGCCTTGGCGGCAATGCCGGCGGTGGCGACGTGGTAATCAATCCGCCAACCCACATTATTGGCCCAGGCCTGGCCGCGGTTGCTCCACCAGGTATAGGCGTCGCCGGTGGTATCCGGGAATAGCTTGCGGTAGACGTCTACCCAGCCCAGCTCATCAAAGATACGCGTCATCCAGGCGCGCTCTTCCGGCAGGAAGCCGGAATTTTTCTGGTTGCTTCTCCAGTTTTTCAGGTCGATTTCCTTATGCGCAATATTCCAGTCGCCGCAAATGACCAGTTCGCGGCCCTCGGCCTGCAAGGCGACCAGGTGCGGCAAGAACAATTCCATGAAACGGAATTTGGCTTCCTGCCGTTCCGGCGAGGAGGAGCCGGAAGGGCAGTACACGGAAATGATGGTCAGCTTGCCGAAATCGCAGCGCACATAGCGGCCTTCGGCATCGAACTCCGGGCTGCCGAAGCCGATATGCACGGCGTCCGGCTTGGTCTTGCTGTATACGCCGGCGCCGGAATAGCCTTTCTTCTCTGCATAGTGAAAATTGCCGTGATAGCCGGTAGGGGCCAGGAACTCGGGCGTCATGTCTTCTGCCTGCGCCTTGAGCTCTTGCACGCAGACAAAGTCGGCGGATTCCTTGGCCATCCACTCGAAAAAGCCTTTTTTTGCTGCCGAGCGTATGCCGTTCAAATTGGCGGAGATGATTTTGGTCATGAGAATTGTCGTCTGTTAATTATGTAAAAAGCATAACAGAAACCGGATCAGCGTGACGCGTCTTGCTAATATCGTTTGTCCAATAAATATAAATTCGGCTTGGAATTTGGTTTAGTCATGGCTGCTCGTGAATATGGTGGGCCGTGCGTGATGCAGACTATTGACTGATGGGTGTGCTGACTGACGTGCAGTCTTTTGGCTTACCATCCGCGGCATGTTATTCTATGAGAATCAGTCACAGTTTAAGTGACGATCAAACTAACAGGTATGAAGACGAGGATATTTTGAGTAATTTAAGGCAACAATTCATAGAATTTTCTGTGCGTTCCGGCGTAATACGCTTCGGTGATTTTCTAACGAAGGCCGGCCGTAGTTCCCCGTATTTTTTCAACGCAGGACTATTTAACGATGGAGCGAATTTGGGAAGGCTGGCATCTTTTTATGCTCAGACTTTGCTTGAGTCTGGCATAGAATATGACATGTTATTTGGACCAGCCTATAAGGGCATTACCTTAGCATCGGCGACTGCAGTTGCCTTGGCCGCCAATGGTCATAACGTACCGTTTGCGTTTAACCGTAAGGAGGCCAAAGATCATGGCGAAGGTGGAACTATTGTCGGCGCCAAACTTCAAGGTAAGGTCGTCATCATCGACGATGTGATCTCCGCTGGCACTTCAGTACGTGAATCCGTAGACATGATACGCGATGCGGGTGCCACTCCTTGCGCGGTATTGATTGCGCTTGATAGGATGGAGCGATCTGGTAAGGATGGTGCTTTATCTGCCAAATCTGCTGTGGAGGAAATCAGCCAAACCTATGGTATGCCCGTTATCTCCATAGGTAATCTGAATGATTTGTTTGATTATTTGTCGTCTGCTGGTGTCGATGCTGAATTGACACAGCATAAAGATGCTGTGGCTACATATCGACAGCGCTACGGGACTCTATAGAAAATATGGCTTACATTCGACGAATGTAAGCTATTGGATCGAATATAGCGCTTAAATTTTTTTAAGTAATCTGTATGTGATTTAAGTTGTCGCGATATGACCAAAATGAAATCAACGGGGTGCTTTAGCAGTGAATTGAAATAAGTGCGCGCTTTTCCTTCTATTTGTTCAGAGCGCTCGAGTAAAGTAGAACTTACGTCTCTTTGTGACATACAAAAAAAATTTAGAAAAATTCGCCAGGACGAAGAGATTTTCCGATGAGTAAAAAAGCATTAATTACCGGTATTACAGGTCAGGACGGCGCCTATCTTGCAGAATTATTGTTAAATAAAGGATATACGGTTTATGGCACCTATCGCCGCACCAGTTCCGTCAATTTCTGGCGTATCGATAAACTTGGTATCGCCAGTCACCCTAACCTACACCTTGTTGAGTACGGTATGGCCGATTTGGGCGCGAGCATCCGCTTGCTGCAAAGCACAGGTGTCACTGAAGTATATAATCTGGCCGCTCAAAGCTTCGTCGGCGCCTCCTTCGAACAACCGCTGACCACGACAGAAATCACCGGCGTTGGCGCGCTGAACTTACTGGAAGCCATCCGCACTGTCAATCCCAAGGTCCGCTTCTACCAGGCCTCCACTTCCGAAATGTTCGGCAAGGTGCAGACCGTCCCGCAGATCGAAACCACGCCGTTCTATCCGCGCAGCCCATATGGAGTGGCCAAATTGTATGCGCACTGGATGACTGTCAATTACCGCGAATCCTATGGCATCTTTGGTTGTAGCGGTATCCTGTTCAATCACGAATCACCGCTGCGTGGCCGTGAGTTCGTCACACGAAAGATAACCGACTCGGTGGCCAAGATCAAGCTCGGCAAGCTCGATTGCTTGGAACTGGGCAATATGGACGCCAAGCGCGACTGGGGCTATGCCAAGGAATATGTCGAAGGCATGTGGCGCATGCTGCAAGCCGACCAGCCCGACACCTTCGTACTGGCCACCAATCGCACCGAAACCGTACGCGACTTCGTCACGATGGCCTTCAAGGCCGCCGACATCCAGCTCAAATGGCAGGGCCATGCCGAAGTTGAAACCGCTTCTTGCATCAAGACCGGTAAGGTACTGGTACGCGTCAACCCCAAATTCTATCGTCCGGCCGAAGTCGATTTACTGATCGGTAATCCGCGCAAAGCCAAGGAGGTGCTCGGCTGGGAACCCAAGACCACGCTGGAAGAACTATGCCAAATGATGGTCGAAGCCGACCTGCGCCTCAATGCTAATGGCGTCTCCTTCTAGGTCCGGTATGCACCCCGCCCCGTCTCGCCCGCGCGCCCTGATTACCGGTCTGCGTGGCTTCACGGGCCGCTATCTGGCGCAAGAACTGGAGGCCGCTGGCTACCAGGTGTTCGGCACCGCTCATGGCCGGGAAAATCTGGGTCACGGCGTCTACACCGCTGACCTGGGGGACCGCTGGCGGCTGCAACAAGTAGTGCAGGAAGTCCAGCCTGACGTTGTGGCCCACCTGGCTGCGATCTCCTTTGTCGCCCATGGCGACGCCGAAGCCATCTACCGCACAAACGTGGTCGGCACCCGTAACCTGCTGGAGGCCCTGAGTACCTTGTCGACCGTGCCTAGCGCCGTACTGCTTGTCAGCAGCGCCAATGTCTACGGGAATACCCGCACCGAAGTGATAGACGAGAGCGAAGCGGCGCAACCAGCCAATGACTACGGAGTTAGCAAACTAGCGATGGAATACGTAGCTCGGCTCTGGATGGATCGATTACCGATCATCCTTACCCGCCCGTTCAACTATACTGGTGTTGGCCAGGCGGAGACCTTCCTATTACCCAAGATCGTTAGCCACTATCGGCGGCGCGCTAGCATAATCGAGCTTGGGAACCTAGACGTTGAAAGGGACTTCTCCGATGTACGTACCGTGGCGCGAGCATATGTGCGTCTCATACAGAAAGTCCCAGCAGGTCGGACTTTCAATATATGTTCGGGCAAAGCGTATACCCTACAAAAAATTCTCGACATGCTAGCTGAACTGGTGGGTTACCAGATAGAGGTTCGAGTCAATCCTGCGTTTGTGCGGGCCGATGAAGTCAAGCGCTTGATTGGCAACCCTCTCCAACTGACAGCTTGTATCGGGACACTACCGCAGATTCCCTTGCGGGAGACGCTAACTTGGATGCTGAATGCAGATTAGGTGCCCCGTGCGAACATGTAGTTGTCAATCTCGGATATAGAAAATTTCTAACGATGTTATTTAACGTGTTATTTCATTGTTGTACAAATGAGAGCCAAAATGTAGTAGTGGATATTGTGAGCGGAATTGCCAGCGAGGCTTATTTAAGTGGCAATGATTAATTAATAAGGCGTCCGTAGACATCGTCGAAGCGCACGATATCATCTTCGCCCAAGTAGGAACCGGACTGCACCTCGATTAACTCCAGGTCAACCTCTCCGTGATTTTCCAGCCGGTGTTTTACGCCCAGCGGGATATAGGTAGACTCATTGGCCACCAACGTCATGGTTTCTTCACCTCTGGTCACAATGGCTGTGCCACTGACTACAACCCAGTGTTCGGCGCGGTGATGATGCATTTGCATCGATAAACGGCCTCCAGGCTTCACCACGATGCGCTTGACCTGGAAGCGCTCGCCGCTGTCCACCGAGTCATAGTGGCCCCAGGGCCTGTAGACCTTGCGGTGGTTGTCCGCCTGCGGGTAGTTGCCTTCGCGCAGGCGGTTGACGATACGCTTGATGTGCTGGGTATTGCCCTTGTTGGTCACCAGCACCGCATCCGGGGTCTCCACCACGATCACGTCTTCCAGCCCCAGGCAGGCCACCAGCCGGCTGTCCGACACCACCAGGCAGTTGCGCGAGTCTTCCATCATCACCTCGCCTTGCAAGGCATTGCCGTCGGCGTCCTTGGCCGACACCTGCCACACCGCATCCCAGGCCCCCACGTCCGACCAGCCGGCATCGAACGGCACCACGCAGCCGGCGATTCCCAGTTCGGCCGCCTTGGGCAGCCGTTCCATCACCGCATAGTCGATCGAGTCCGCCGGGCAAGCCAGGAAGGCGGCCTTGTCGACCCGCACAAAGTCGCAGTCGACCTTGGCCTGCTGCATGGATAAGCGGCAGGCCTCCAGCATGGCCGGATTGAAGTGCTGCACCGCCTTTAGCCAGACGCTGGCGCGCATCATGAAGATGCCGCTATTCCACAGGTGGGCGCCGCCGGCCAGGTACTGCTGCGCGATCTCCAGCGCCGGCTTCTCGACAAAGGCTTGCAAGGCGCGCACCGGCGAACCCGGCAAGGTCTGGCCGACGTGGATATAGCCATAGCCGGTCTCGGGCCGGTCCGGCACGATGCCGAAGGTCACCATGGCGCCGTCCACCGCTTGCGGCAAGCCCTGCTGGATGGCGCGGTGAAAACCCGCAGTGTCGGCGATCACGTGGTCGGCCGGCATCACCAGCAGCACCGCATCCTGCTGCTCGGCGCTGGCCGCCAGCGCGGCCAGGGTCAGGGCTGGCGCGGTATTCCTGCCGGCCGGCTCCAGCAGCAAGGTCGAGGCCGAAAAGCCGACCGCCCGCAATTGCTCGGCGGTAATGAAGCGGTATTCTTCATTGCAGACCACGATCATGTTGGCGGCTACCGGCAAGTCGCCGCTGAACTGCTGCAGGCGGGTGGCGGTGGCTTGCAGCATGGTTTCTTCACCGACCAGTGCCAGTAGTTGCTTCGGATGCTTTTCTCGGGATAGGGGCCACAGGCGCGTACCGGAGCCGCCCGATAAAATCACTGGTTGAAGTAACATGATCTACTCTCTATCTGTCTATGTTTAGTGTCATTAAATCATGAAAATGCTTTGAAACAAAAGTATTGGTCCAGAATTTGGATAAATTGATCTGCAACGCAACTCGCTTTCAATTTAGCTAGTTGTCCGTACGCTAAATATAATTACTAAATCAACTGTAAATTAACTTTGTTGGGTTGACTGTTCAAATATTCGTTTAAGGAATATTCGCAGGAACTAAAGCATTTACATGCATCTAGTTTTTCATGTATTAATTTTTATTAGTCATGTTAGAGAAATTATTAAGGAAATGTAAGTTCCCTATCCCTCCTCTGGCAAGATCAACTACAGTTAAAAATTGTAGCTTCGATC
>JAZJYH010000131.1:0-6582 GCA_040390485.1 Pseudomonadota bacterium | reverse complement strand
AATTGCCATGACGCTTCCTGATTAAAAAGTGGGCAGCGATTATAGAACGAACCGGGGCGTCTCGTCATTTTTATTGTGGAATGCTGTTAATTTGCTATGTGACCGGGAGTGCCGAGCTTGTCGGTGCGCACCACCAGCAACTGGTCGATGCGGTAGTGGTCGATATCCACCACTTCAAACTGGTAACCGCCGTACGTCACGCAATCGGTGCGTTTCGGGATCTTTTTCAGCATCGTCATCATGAAGCCGGCGATGGTTTCATAGCTCTCCTGCTCCGGCAATTCGTCCAGGTCCAGTGCGCGGCACACGTCTTCTATCGAGGTGGCGCCGTCTATCAGCCAGGAGTCGGCGTCGCGCCTGACGATCTGGTCTTCCATGAAAGGATGGACCAGGTTGCCCATCAGGGTGCTCAGTACGTCATTGAGCGTGATGACCCCGACCACGTGCGCGTATTCGTTCAGGATCACCGCAAAGTCTTCGCGCGTGCCCTTGAAGTGTTCCAGCATCTCGGACAGGGTCAGCGAATCGGGCACCACCAGCGCGGTGCGCATCGACAATTCCTGCACCTTGGTGAAGGCCTGGTTGGTCAGCACCCGCTTCAGGATGTCCTTCGATTCGACATAGCCGACCACGTTGTCGATATGGCCGTCGCACACCAGGAACTTGGTGTGCGGGTGCTCGGCTATCTTCTGGCGCAACACGAGGTCGCTGTCCTGCAGCGTGAAATGCACGATGTCGTCGCGCGGCGTCATCGCCGACGGCACGGTGCGGCTTTCCAGTTCGAACACATTGCCTATCAGGTGATGTTCGCTCTCCAGCAACACCCCGGCTTCGGCGCCGGCGTCGACGATCGCATAGATGTCGTCCGAGGTGATCTTTTCATCGCGCTGGGTAGAGACGTTAAACAGCCTGAAGATCAGGTTGGCCAGGCCGTTGAAGACCCAGATCAGCGGCTTGAACAGGCGCACGCAGCCGTTCATCGGGCCTACCACGGCCATCGCGATTGCTTCGGGCGCGGTCATCGCCAGCCGCTTCGGCATTAGGTCGGCAAACAGCACGAACAGCGAGGTGACCAGCGCAAAGGCGATCAGGAAGCTGGCGCTGTCGACCCAGGGGCCGCTGCCCAGCACCGCATGGAAGGCTGCGGAAAAATACGGCGACAAGGCCTGCTCGCCGAGGATACCGCCCAGTATCGAAACCGCATTCAGCGCTATCTGTACCGCGGTGAAAAAGTGGCCGGGCTGCTGCTGCAATTCCAGCACGCGCATGGCGCGCAGATTGCCTTCCGAGGCCAGCACTTGCAGCTTGATCTTGCGCGCCGCTGCCAGCGAAATTTCCGACATGGAAAAAAATGCGCTGATCGCGATCAAGAGGGCGATCACTAAAAAATGGTCGAATAGGGCCATAGGCAAACCTTTCAGCATGTCATGCACCCGCCGCCTTTGCAGGCCGGGGGAGGCAATGATGATGAGGATCCTGATCAGGCCCTAGCGGCTAATCGGGCGCCGATCAGGCTTCCTCTTTATAGATATTCTTGCAATCATATACTATGGTAACTGGTCCGCGCCGCGCGTGCTCCGGCGGACAGAATGGAAATGTCTTTAAACTCAGCGTTCTTCTTTGAAAGTGGCAGCTTCATGCAGCAAAAAACTTCCAACGCCCCCCTGCAGACCAATGTCAAATTTGTCTTGATCACGGTATTCCTGGACATACTCGGCATAGGATTGATCATACCCGTGCTACCCAGGCTGGTCTCCAATTTCGCGCCGCAACCCGACGCCCAAGCCTATTGGTACGGAATTATTGTCGCGATCTACGGCATCGCGCAATTCTTTTGCGCACCGATACTGGGGGCTCTGAGCGACCGCTACGGACGCCGCCCCATCTTGCTGCTGTGCGTGTTCGGCCTGGGCCTGAACTTCCTGCTGATGACTGCGGTCACGTCGATATTCTGGCTGGTGCTGGCGCGCGGCCTGGGCGGCGTCACGGCCGGCAACCTGTCGGTGGCCAATGCCTATATCGCCGATGTCTCCACCTTGGAAGACCGCAGTCGCGCGCTGGGCAAGATAGGCGCGATGTTCGGCCTGGGATTCATCTGCGGGCCGGTGCTCGGCGGCGTGCTGGGCGAGATCAATACCCACTATCCTTTTTACCTGGCGGCGATCGTGTCGCTGTCGAATTTCGCCTACGGCTGTTTCAGCCTGCCGGAATCCTTGCCGGTCCATCTGCGCAAGCCCTTTTCTGCGGCCAAGGCCAATCCTTTCTCTGGCCTGGCGGGCCTGGCCAAACTGGCCACGGTCGGGCCGCTGGTGCTGGTGTATGCCTTGTCGATGTTCGCCCAGTTCACCTTGCAGACCACCTGGGTCTTGTCGACCGAATTGCGGTTCGGCTGGACTCCCTTGCAAAACGGTCTGTCCCTGTTCGTGGTCGGTGTCTCCAGCGTGCTGATGCAGGGGGTGTTCCTGGGCCGCCTGATCAAGCGCATCGGCGATGCGCAGGCGGTCTTGATAGGCCTGGCCTCTTCCACCATCGCGCTGAGCCTGTACGGGCTGGCGACGCAGGGCTGGATGATGTACGTGCTGATACTGTGCAATGTGCTCGGCTTTGCGTCCGGCCCGGCCCTGCAGGCGATTTTTTCCAAGGCGGTAGAGCCGCAATCGCAAGGCGCCGCGATGGGATCGCTGACCGCGCTGGCCAGCATCATGAGCGTATGCGCGACGCTGGCCGGCACCTTCCTGCTGGGCCAGGTCAGCCACGAGGCCAAGGGCAGCGTCTTACTGGGCGCGCCTTTTTTCATGGCGGCGGCCATGCAGGCCTTGGCGCTGAGCATCGCCTACCGGCATTTGCGCGCAGTGCCTGTGGCGGCCTGACCGGTATTTCTTGCATAAAAAAAAAGCGGACCGTGGTCCGCTTTCGTTTGCCTAAGGCCAGGATCAGCCGGGCATGTGGGCATTGTTCTTGTCCAGCACGGCCTCAGGATGGTCGGCCATTTCCGGCGTCTCATTGTTCAGAACCTTGGTCAGCCTGATCATGTCCACATCATTGCCCCATTTGCCGACCACGACGGTGGCGACGCCATTGCCGATCAGGTTGGTCAATGCGCGGGCTTCGGACATGAAGCGGTCTATGCCGAGGATCAGCGCCAGGCCGGCGACCGGGATGCCGCCGACCGCCGACAAGGTGGCTGCCAGCACGATAAAGCCGCTGCCGGTGATGCCGGCCGCGCCTTTGGAAGTCAGCAACAGCACCGCCAGCAAGGTGATCTGCTGCATGATGGTCATGTCGGTATTGGTGGCTTGCGCGATGAACACGGCGGCCATGGTCAGGTAGATCGAGGTGCCGTCCAGGTTGAACGAGTAGCCGGTAGGGATTACCAGGCCGACCACGGATTTTTTGACGCCGAGGTTTTCCAGTTTGACCATGATGCGCGGCAGCACCGATTCAGAGGAGGAGGTGCCCAGCACGATCAGCAATTCTTCCTTGATGTACAGCACGAATTTCAAGATGCTGAAGCCGTGTATCCGGGCGATAGTGCCCAGGACCACGAAGATAAACAGCAGGCAGGTCAGGTAGAAGGTGCCCATCAGGTAGCCCAGCGACAGCAGCGAGCCGACCCCGTATTTGCCTATGGTGAAGGCCATCGCGCCGAATGCGCCTATCGGCGCCAGCTTCATGATGTAGCCGACTACCGCGAACAAGACGTGCGAGCTTTTTTCTATGAAATCAAAGACCAGCGTGCCGCGGCCGCCGAAGCGGTGCAGCGCAAAGCCGAACAATACCGCAAACAGCAGCACTTGCAGGATTTCGCCTTTGGCGAAGGCGTCGAATACCGTGCTGGGGATGATGCTCATCAGGAAGTCGGTGACGCTTTGCATCTTGCTGGGGTCGGTATACGCGGCGATGGCCTTGGTATCGAGCGTGTGCACGTCGATATTCATGCCGGCGCCCGGCTTCAGCACATTGATGACGATCAGGCCTATGATCAGCGCGATGGTGCTGACCACTTCAAAGTACAGCAGGGCCATGCCGCCGGTCTTGCCGACCTTCTTCATGTCTTCCATGCCGGCGATGCCGACCACCACGGTACAGAAGATGATGGGGGCGATCATCATCTTGATCAGCTTGATGAAGCCGTCGCCCAGCGGTTTCATGGCGGCGCCGGTCTGCGGATAAAAGTGGCCCAGGATCACGCCTATGATGATGGCGACGATGACCTGGAAATACAGGGATTTATAAAGCGGCTGCTTCATTTTATTGTCTCCGATTAATATTATGCGCTGAGACTGCGCATCAACAGGAGATGCCAGGAGAGTCAGCGATTTAGCGAAAATGAGTGATGATGGCAAGCCGGAAATCGGTTTTTCCAGTCCTGCGCATGGCCGCCATCATCAGCCATAGGGCTAACGCGGGCAATTGTGGGTTTCCACATGCGGCCCGTCCATCGTGTAACTTACTGTATCGCAACAAAGCATGGCTTGCGGAGCCCACGGCAGGCACATCAATGCCGTCGGCCCTGCTTCATTTTAAGCCGCGATCGCGGAATGTTTAGGTTTTTTCGCCAGCAGGCCGTCGATGATCTGCCCGAGTTTGCGCAGCGCCAGGTCCAGCTCGGCAGAGTAAGGCAGGCCGCAATTGATGCGCAGGAAGTGGTCAAAGCGATTGGAGTTGGAAAACATCAGGCCGGGCGAGACCAGGATGTCATGCTGGAGTGCAGCATCAAATACCGCCTGCGAAGACAACTGCTGCGGCAGCTCCACCCACAGCGATACGCCGCCGTCTGGAATGGTGAGCCGGGTGCCGGACGGGAAATAGGCGGCGATGGCTTCCGCTGTGCGCTCGCGCTGCGATTTGAGGGCGCCGCGCAGCCGCCGCAAATGCCGGTCATAGGCGCTGGAAGCCATGAATTCGGCGACCACGATCTGCGACCATTCCTCGTTGTAGCGGGTTTGCGCATATTTCAGCATATTCACGCGCGCATGCCAGCGTCCGGCCACCATCCAGCCCAGCCGCAAGCCGGGCGCCAGGATCTTGTGCAGCGAGGCGCAATAGATCACGTTGCCGCTCTTGTCCCAGGACTTGGCGGCCAGCAGCGGCGTTTCGCTATTCGCCAGCGGGCTATAGGAGTCGTCTTCTATCAGCGGTATGCCCTGGGCTTCGCACAATTGCACCAGCCTTTGCTTGTGCGCATCGGGCATGATGCTGCCCAGCGGATTTTGCAGGTGCGGCACCACCACCACCGCCTTGATATTGGTATAGGTCTGCATCGCCAGCTCCAGCGCTTCCAGCGAGATGCCGGTCTGCGGGCTGGTCGGGATTTCCACGGCCTTCATGCCCAGGCTTTCCAGCACTTGCAGCAAGCCGTAGAAGGTCGGCGACTCCACCGCGATCACGTCGCCGGCCTGCGCCACCGCCCGCAAGGCCAGGTTCAGCGCCTCTATGCAGCCGTGGGTGACCACAATGTCGTCGGCGGCGATGGCCATGCCATATGCCATCGCCCGCTTGGCCAGGGTGGTCTTGAAGGCCAGGTTGCCGCGCGGGGGGCAAGCCTTGGTCAGGAGGTCGGGATGCTGCCGCAAGGCGCGCAAGGCCAGGTTTTTCAGCTGTTGTTCCGGGTAGAGTTCCGGCGCCCCGGTGGCGCGCGCCAGGTTCACCTTGATAGTGCGCTGGCCGCGGGTGATGATGGCCGACACCCTTTCATGGATGCCGACAAACTGGGCCGGATCGATGGCCTGGCCGATCTTCGGCTCGGCCAGCGGCACCAGGCTCACGCGCTTGGGCTGGCGCACAAAATAACCGGAACGCGGTCTGGCCTCCAGCCAGCCCTCGGCCTCCATGTGCCGGCACAGTGCCAGCGAGGTGGACAGGCTGACCCCATGCAATTGCATCAGCTTGCGCACCGAAGGCATGCGGTCGCCGCTGACCAGGGTGCCGGCCTTGATCGCCGCCACATAGTGCGCGGCCAGCTTGCGATACAGGGTGAGATTGTCCATGGCCGATCATCCTATTTGTTGTCACCGCTGCATAGATACAGCGCACTGGAAATCAGACAATAACAGATTTGAAAAATTGCTGCTGCTACGATACAGATGAGTTTTTCCTGTGCCTGTTTTACGAAGTGTGTACGGCCTATGCTGTGCTAACTGTAATCGATCCCGGGGAGAACGCCATGCATAGCAGCACCGTATTAACCGCCAGCCAGACTTTTCATTTCCACGCGCGCAAAGGCAGCATTATTTACCTGAAATCGGGCAGCGCAACGATAGCCGCCGCGCCGGTGTGGCTGGAAACGCCATATTTTGAACCGGCCTGCCTGTTGTGTGAAGGTGGGACTTTTGTCGTCAGGCATGGCGGCTGGATAGCTGTTTCCGCTCGGCAGGGGTGCGAAGTCGTGTATATCGTGCATGCTGCCGCGCAGGGATGGCGCCAGCGCTTAAGCGCGAAGCTGGGCATCCGTGTCGATCTGGGCCGGCTGCTGGATTTCCTGAACGGCAAGGCGACAGGCTGAACCGGCCCTAGCGGAAATCGAATTCCCGCATCATGAAGTCTTCCAGGCTGGCGCTGTCTTCCGGGCGGGCCGACATG
>JAZJYH010000130.1:0-19560 GCA_040390485.1 Pseudomonadota bacterium | reverse complement strand
TCAAAACGTGCCATCAGCTATTCTTTGCCTTTCCGGGTTTCCCGACATCATCACTTCAGATTGCCTGCAAGGGCCAAGTGTCCTGTTCCGCGAGTTCGTTGCAAAATAAAAGTGGCGAAATCGGACCGAGACAAGGAAAAAAACGCAGCAAGGGGGGCTCCCTTGCGAGTATTTTTGACGCAGTATTCGGTTCGATTCTCGTCATCTTTTATGCTGCGAATTTACGGAACAGGGCACTAAGCCAGCGCGCGCCCGATCAAGATCTTCTGGATGTCCGAGGTGCCTTCGTAGATCTGGCACACCCGTACGTCGCGATAGATGCGCTCCACCGGGAAGTCGCTGACATAGCCGTAGCCGCCGTGGATCTGGATCGCGTCCGAACACACCTTTTCCGCCATTTCCGAGGCAAACAGCTTGGCCATCGCTGCCTCTTTCAGGCAGGGCTTGCCGGCATCCTTCATGCTGGCGGCGTGCCAGATCAACTGGCGCGCGGCCTCGATCTGGGTCGCCATATCGGCCAGCCTGAATTGCACCGCCTGGTGTTCGAAGATGGCCTTGCCGAAACTGGTGCGCTCTTTGGCATAGGCCAGCGCCGCCTCAAATGCGGCGCGCGCCATCCCTACCGATTGCGCCGCGATGCCTATGCGGCCGCCCTCCAGGCCGGACAGCGCGATCTTGTAGCCCTGGCCCTCGTCGCCGATCAGGTTCTGGGCCGGGATGCGGCAATTCTCGAACAGGATCTGCGCGGTATCCGACGAGTGCTGGCCCAGTTTTTCTTCCAGCCTGGCGACGATATAGCCCGGCGTATTGGTCGGCACCCAGAAGGCGCTGATGCCCTTCTTGCCGGCTTCCTTGTCGGTGACCGCCATCACGATGGCGACGTCGGCATATTTGCCGCTGGTGATGAATTGCTTGACACCGTTGATCACGTAGTGGTCGCCGTCGCGGGTCGCGGTAGTGCGCAGCGCCGCCGCGTCGCTACCCACGTGCGGTTCGGTCAGGCAAAACGCGCCCAGCATCTCACCCCTGGCCAGCGGCGCCAGCCATTGCTTTTTCTGCGCATCGTTGGCATACATCATCGCGATGCTGCATACCGGGCAGTTGTTGACCGAGATCACGGTGGAGGTGCCGCCGTCGCCGGCCGCCACTTCTTCCAGCACCAGCGCCAGCGACAGGTAGTCCATGCCGGCCCCGCCCAATTCTTCCGGCACCGCCACGCCGTAGGCGCCCATCTGCGCCAGTTCTTTTAATTCCTGCTGCGGGAAATGATGTTCCTTGTCCCAGCGCGCGGCGTTCGGTACCAGCCTTTCCTGGGCAAAGGCGCGCACTGCGTCGCGTATCATTTCGTGTTCTGGAGTAAGTAACATGGTGATCGAATCTCTAAGTATGTGCGCTCTGCCGCTACCAGCTGAGTGCGGTGCCGTCGTAATTGAAAAATTTGCCGTTGTCGCTGGCCTTGCGGCTGGCGATCGTGCTGCGTATGCCTTCCGCGCTTTCCTGTACCGAGATGTCGGCGTCCTCGCCGCCCATGTCGGTGCGCACCCAGCCCGGATGGAAGGCGATGCAGATCGCCTCCTTGACGCTCAACGAAACGTCCTTCAGTACCGAGTTCAAGGCCGCTTTGCTGGCCCGGTACAGCCAGCCGCTGGGGTTTTCGCGCATGCTGATGGAACCCATGCGCGAAGAAATCACGGCCAGCCTGCCGCTGGCATGGTCGACCAGCGGGGCGATGATGGGCAGTAGGCGCATCGCCGCCAGGACATTAGTGTGCATCACCTGGTCGAAGTCCTCTTCCCCGGGCGAGGCCAGGCCGCTCAGGCGCGGACCGTACACGCCGGCGTTCAGGATGGCGACGTCCAGCTTTTCGTCGTCCAGTTTCCAGCCCAGCCCGGCGCAGTCGTTGAGCGTGTTGACGTCCAGCGCCAGCGCCTCGCAACCGAGCGCGCTGAGCGCTTCCAGGTCCGGCGCCTGGCGAGCGGTCGCGATCACCCGCCATCCGGCATGCCGGTATTGACGCGCCAGTTCGTGGCCTATGCCACGCGATGCACCTATGATCAGAGCTGTAGCCATGGTCGCCACCTGAAATGAAAAGTCTATGGATGCCAAGCAGGCATCTGCGGGAGCGTTGCGGCAACTCCGCCACGCTCCCGGCCGATGCCCATTGGAGCAATTAGGCCAGTTCTATCGCTACCGCAGTCGCTTCGCCGCCGCCTATGCACAAGGCAGCCACACCGCGCTTCAAGCCGCGCTTTTGCAAGGCGCCGATCAGCGTGATAATGATGCGTGCACCGGAGGCGCCGATAGGATGGCCGAGCGCGCAAGCGCCGCCGTGCACGTTGATCTTGTCGTGCGGGATATTATGCTCTTTCATGGCTGCCATAGGGACAGCGGCGAAAGCCTCATTGATCTCGAACAGGTCGACGTCGGCGGTGGTCCAGCCCACCTTCTTGTACAGCTTCTCTATCGCGCCTACCGGTGCAGTCGTAAACCAGTTCGGCTCCTGCGCGTGCGAAGCATGGCCCAGGATGCGGGCGATCACCTTGCTGCCCATTTCCTTGGCGGTCGATTCGCGCATCAATACCAATGCCGCGGCGCCGTCGTTGATCGACGAAGAAGAAGCGGCGGTGATGGTGCCGTCTTTCTTGAAGGCGGCCTTCAGGGTAGGGATCTTCTCTATCTTGGCTTTCAGCGGGCCCTCATCCTTGTCGATGACGACATCGCCGCCGCGGCCGGACACGGTCACCGGGGCGATTTCCCATTTGAAGGAACCGTCTGCCGTGGCTGCCTGCGCGCGGCGCACCGACTCGATCGCAAACGCATCCTGGTCTTCGCGGCTGAACTGGTATTTGGCGGAGCAGTCTTCGGCAAAGGTGCCCATGGAGCGGCCCTTGTCGTAGGCATCTTCCAGGCCGTCCAGCATCATATGGTCAAAAATCTGGCCGTGGCCGATACGGTAGCCGCCACGCGCTTTGGGGATCAGGTAAGGGGCATTGGTCATCGACTCCATGCCGCCGGCAATGATCACGTCATTGCTGTGCGCGGACAAGGCGTCGTAGGCCATCATGGTGGCCTTCATCGCGGAGCCGCACATCTTGGACAGGGTGACGGCGCCGGTGGAGGCCGGCAGACCGGCCGCCAATGCCGCCTGGCGCGCCGGGGCCTGGCCCTGGCCCGCCATCAGGCAGTTACCGAACAGCACTTCTTCCACCAGTGCAGGCTTGATACCGGCGCGCTCCACCGCAGCCTTGATCGCCACCGCACCCAGCTGGCTGGCGGTCACCGATGCGAAGTCGCCCTGGAATGCGCCCATGGGGGTGCGTGCAGCGCCGACAATAACGATAGGATCACTCATGACATTTCTCCAATTGATAGTCAAAAATACGCAGCCGATGGTAGCTGCATGTTAATTCTCGCCGGCCAGTTGCAAAACAACCGGGCCCGGACGGCTGGCCCTAGTGCTTGCCGGCGAGCTGGTTTATAAATCTCAAATGCTGCGGATACGGATACACGTCTTCAACGTGGCCATCCAGTATGCGCTGCTTGCGCCCCTGCCAATAGGCTGCGGTCAGCAGGTCGGCGTGGTGTTTCAAAAAATACTGGCGCACCTTGGTATTGCCCAGCAGGAAGGTGCCGAACTGCTCGGGGAACACGTCGTTCTTGCCCACCGGGTACCAGGGTTCGGCCGCCATCTCGTCTTCTTCGTTGCGCGGCGCCGGTATCACCCTGAAATTGCAGTCGGTGATGTATTCGATTTCATCATAGTCGTAAAACACCACGCGGCTATGGCGGGTGACGCCAAAGTTCTTGTACAGCATGTCGCCGGGGAAGATGTTGGCGGCAACCAGCTCCTTGATCGCATTGCCGTATTCGACGATGCCGTGTTCCAGCGAGGCATCGTCCTGGCTCTTCTCGGCTTCGCTCAGGTAGATGTTCAGCGGCACCATGCGGCGCTCTATGTACAGGTGCTTGATGACGATCTCATCTTCGTCCTCTTCCACCACGGACGGCGCATAGTGCTTGATCTCGGCCAGCAAGTCTTCCGAAAAGCGCGCGCGCGGGAAGGCCACGTCGGAATACTCCAGCGTATCAGCCATGCGCCCAACGCGGTCATGATTCTTGACCAGCTGGTATTTTTCCTTGATCAGGGCCTTGGTGGTTTCCTTGGGCGGCGGGAAGCTGTCCTTGATCACCTTGAACACATACGGGAAAGACGGCAGCGCAAACACCAGCATCACCAGGCCGCGTATGCCGGGTGCCGCCTCTATCCGGTCCGAGGAGTATTTCAGGTGGTGCAGGAAATCGCGGTAAAACAGGTTTTTGCCGTGCTTTTGCAGGCCCAGTATCGTATAGATTTCGCTGCGCGGCTTCTTCGGCAGGATGGTGCGCAGGAATTGCACATAGGCCGACGGCACCAGCATGTCCACCATGAAATAGGCGCGCGTAAACGAGAACAGTATCGTGATCTGTATGGTGTCGAACAAGACCGTATCCAGCACCAGCTCACCCTTGCGGTTGTGCAGGATGGGCACCACGAACGGGTATTCGCGATTGCCGTTGATGCCCTTGCCGACGATGTAGGCGCCCTTGTTGCGGAAGAACAGGTTGGCCAGCACCTGCACCTGGTGATTCGGCTCCAGCTTGTCCGGGCCGAAATTTTCCCGCAGGCGCTGCTCTACCAGCGCCACATCGCGGTCGAGGTCGGCAAAACTGGCTTGCAGCTGGAAGTTGGTGACGATGCGCTTGATCGTGTAGTTCAGGCCGTCCTTGGCCGGGTAGTACACGCGATAGGTCGGCGCCGTGTCATTATTTTCTATGTACTCGGTCGAGACCGCCGGGCGCACGAAGATGAAGTCATTATGGAAGTAGTTCCTGTGCAGCATCTTGGTGCAGACCGTATTGAAAAAGGTCTCGGCCAGCTCGGGCTGCAGGTGGTCTATCAGCAAACCCATATAGTGCAGCTTGACCTCGCGCCATACCTCATCGGTCAAGTCGTCTTCGTCGTACTCGTCTTCCAGGATTTGCACGCACTCCTTGACGCGCGTATCGTAGAAAGAGATACGTTCGCGCGCCGCAATCTGGGCCGCCTGCCAGTTGCCGGTCTCGAAATGTTTTTTTGCACCCTGGCTGGAGGCCCGGAACAAGCGGTAGTGCTTGTCGAAGCCGTCCAGCATCGTGCGCGCGATATCGAACGCGATCTGGGATGACAACAATTTCGGGAAGGCGACTTGGGTCATTGCATCTTCAAGACAGGTTGAATTGCATTTTCCAGGCCTGCAGCTTGGCCATGTCTACGCCTATGCCGCCGCACACCACTATCAGCGGCTTGCTGAAATTGGCCAGCACCGGCAATTGCTGGTAGGCCACGGCCAGCGAGGCGCCGCAGGCTGGCTCGACCAGGGTGCGCATATCGTCGGCAAAACGCAGGCAGGCGTCTACCGCCTGGGCGTCGCTGACCGTGACGGTGCGGATATCGTGCTTGCGGGTCCAGTCAAACGCCTGCTGCGCCACCCGCCGCGCGGCCAGGCTGCCGGCAATGGTAGACAAGGTCGGCAGCGTCACCAGTTCGCCGGCCTGCACCGCGGCAGCCAGCGAAGCGGCGCCCTCGGTTTCGACCGCAATCACCGGTACCTGCTGCAAACCGTTGCGGTGCAGTCCCTGCACCACGCCGCTCATTAGGCCGCCGCCGCCTACCGAGCAAATCACCACGTCGAAATCAAGGCCGCCGTCGCTGGCGATTTCATCGATCATCGTCGCGTTGCCGTCCCAGATGTCGGGATGGTCGAAAGGCGGGATATACACTGCGCCCGGCTGCTGGCACAAGCGCAGGGCTTCCAGGTTGGCTTCGTCCCAGACACTGCCTTCGACGATCAGGTCGGCACCAATCGCGCGGATGTTCTGCCGCACGCTTTCATGGGTAGTCTGCGGCACCACGATGGTGGTGCGCACGCCCAGCGCCGCACCGGCCACCGCCGCCGCAAAACCGGCGTTGCCGCCGGAGGGGCACACCAGGTGGCTGGCGCCGCCGGCCACCGCGCGCTGACAAAGCAAGCCTATGCCGCGCAATTTGAAAGAGCCCGAGGCTTGCGTGTTTTCCATCTTCAGCCAGACTTGCTTGCCCAGCTGGGCAGATAGCTTGCGGTGTTCCAGTAGCGGGGTGCTGCGATGCAGGTGCGTCATGCTATTCGATTTCCTTCCGGGCCTATGAGAGGTCCCCTTGCCGAAGAGCAAGGGGAAGAGCCACCAAGTTTACTTGGTCTCGGCAAACAATTCACGGCCTATCAGCATACGGCGGATTTCGCTGGTGCCGGCGCCGATTTCATACAGCTTGGCGTCGCGCCACAAACGGCCTACCGGGTATTCATTGATATAGCCGTTGCCGCCCAAGGTCTGGATAGCCTCGCCGGCCATCCAGGTGGCTTTTTCTGCCGAATACAGGATGGCGCCGGCGGCATCCTTGCGGATTGCGCGCACTGCCTCCGGATTCTTGGCACGGTCGCAAGCCTGGCCTACCGCATATACATAGGCCTTGCAGGCCATCATCGTCGAATACATGTCGGCAATCTTGCCCTGCATCAACTGGAATTCGCCTATGGGCTGGCCGAACTGCTTGCGCTCATGGATGTAGGGCACGACCACATCCATGCAGGCCTGCATGATACCCAGGGGGCCACCGGACAATACCGTACGTTCAAAATCCAGGCCGGACATCAAGACATTGACGCCCTTGCCCAGGCCGCCCAGCACATTCTCGGCCGGCACCACGCAATCCTGGAATACCAGTTCGCCGGTGTGCGAGCCGCGCATGCCCAGCTTGTCCAGCTTTTGCGCAATGCTGAAACCCTTGAAACCTTTTTCTATCAGGAAAGCGGTCATGCCGCGCGGGCCGGCTTCCAGGTCGCTCTTTGCATACACGACCAGCGTGTCGGCGTCGGGGCCATTGGTAATCCACATTTTGTTGCCGTTCAAGACCCAGTGGTCACCCTTCCAGTCGGCCCGCAACTTCATGCTGACGACGTCGGAACCGGCATTCGGCTCCGACATTGCCAACGCGCCTACGTGTTCGCCGCTGATCAGCTTGGGCAGGTATTTGGCCTTTTGTTCCGGCGTGCCGTTGCGGTTGATCTGGTTCACGCACAGGTTGGAATGGGCGCCGTAAGACAGGCCGACCGATGCCGATGCGCGCGAAATTTCTTCTATTGCAATGATATGTGCGAGGTAGCCCATGTTGGCGCCGCCGTATTCTTCGCTGACGGTCATGCCCAGCACGCCCAGGTCGCCCATCTTGCGCCACAGGTCCATGGGGAACTGGTCGCTGCGGTCGATTTCGGCGGCGCGCGGGGCGATTTCATTGGCGGCGAATTGCTGGACAGCCTCGCGCAGTGCGGCGATGTCTTCGCCGTGGTCGAAAGTTAAGCCTGGTAGATGGAGCATGTCGTCCTCACTTTATTCTAGGTTTAAGAGTGCCTGGTATCTCATGGAATCAGGCCTTGGGTATTACAAATAGGGTTTGCTGCATGATGGCGCAGAGTTTTTCCTGGCCCCGGTCCAGCACAAAGATGTCGGCGCTGGAGACCACCAGGGTCTTGCCCGCCTTCAACACTTTGCCGCGCGCGATCAGCGTATCGCCTATGCCGGGCGCGACGATGTTGATCTTGTATTCGGCGGTCAGGCATTCATTCCTCGGCATCAACAGGGTATTGGCCGCATAGCCGCCGGCAGCGTCGGCCAGGGCGCCGATCACGCCGCCGTGAAAATAGCCGTGCTGCTGGGTGACCGCCGGCCCCATGGGGACGCTGATTTCGCACACGCCGCCGGCCATGCCCGTCAGGCGCGCGCCCCAGGCGCTCAATACGCCCTGCTTGCCAAAGCTGTCCAGCAATAGCAGGGCGACATCATGGCTTAGGGCTCGCTCTGTGGTTTCACTACTCATCATGACTCCGGCAAGGGACTGGAAATATCAGGCTCCAGGTAAAAATAATACCTGCAATTGACGTTTACGTAAACGTAAAGTACGCGCTATTATACTAGACGGTATTTTTACGTTGCCAGCTTTTCCAGTTTCGCCGATTTTGTTGTCTTTTTTAAATTTCCAGCCTGGGCTTTCGCCAGCAACTGCTGGCTCTGTTCTTCGTGCGCCGAGATTTCCGCCAGCATGACCTCGATGTCTTCGCGCTGCTGCTCCAGTGCCGCCCGATGCCTGGCCAACACTTGCAGGAAGCTCTGCAACTGGACCTCGGTATCCTTGGGCGAACCGTACATGTCGACCAGGCTCTTGATGTCGGACAGGCTGAGGCCCAGGCGCTTGCCGCGCAGGGTCAGCTTCAGGTGGGTGCGCTCGCGCGCGGTGTACACGCGGTTGCGGCCGCCCGGTCCTTCGCGCAAGGGGCTGATCAAACCCTGGTCCTCGTAAAAACGAATGGCACGTGGCGTGATGTCGAATTCTCGCGCTAATTCGGTAATGGTATAGGTAGGCATCTGACAGGCTTCTCAAACTAGGGGACAATCAAGCGGAACAACACGAAATCCGAATTCTGATTACAATCTCAGACTGGATCGCAGTTTACGTAAACGTCAAATAGTATTGTAGGGCATTCTGCGTGTTTAGCGAAATGCTAGAACGCATTTCATCAATATCAATGAATAGCGTAATAGATGCAAAAATCACAAGAATAAATAAAACAAAATTATAAGAAGCGAAAGAGAAGCAATGAACCCGCTAGAAATGCAATTGAACTATCCATTTGGAGACAGCCTGCCGGAAACCGGCAAGGTAATGGAAATCGCTCCCGGCGTGCTGTGGTTGCGCATGGGCCTGCCGTTCGCGTTGAACCACATCAACCTGTGGCTGATAGAAGACGACTATGAAACCGAGCACGGTATCGTGCATGGCTGGACCGCCGTCGATTGCGGCATCGCCAGCGACGCCACCCGCGACGCCTGGGAAGTGCTGTTCGGTTCCCACACCGGCGGCTTGCGCGGCCTGCCCATCGTGCGGGTACTGGCTACCCATTGCCATCCGGACCATGTGGGCCTGGCCGACTGGCTGTGCACGCGCTGGAATGCGCCGCTCTGGATGACCGCCGGCGAATACAGCTTCGCGCGCATGATGTCGGCCAGCCTGCCCGGCGCCGACGGCACCGCGATGTTCCCGCATTTCCGCAAGCACGGTCTGGTCGACCCGGCCATGCAGGACAGCATCCAGGACAGGAAGGGCCATTACATCAAGCTGGTGCCGGCCATGCCGACCGCCTACCACCGCATGCAGGACGGCCACGATGTGCGCATAGGCCGGCACCACTGGCGCGTGATCACCGGTTTCGGCCACTCGCCGGAACACGCGGCGCTGTACTGCGCCGAACTGAACCTGCTGATTTCCGGCGACATGGTGTTGCCGCGCATTTCCACCAATGTGTCGGTGTTTGCGATAGAGCCGGAAGCCAATCCGGTGCAGCAATACCTGGACTCGCTGGCCAAATTCGCCAGCCTGCCGGAAGACGTGCTGATCCTGCCGTCGCACGGCAAACCGTTCAAGGGCTTGCACACCCGCATCCGCCAATTGAACGAGCATCACGCCGAGCGCCTGGCCGAAGTGGTGCAAGCCTGCAGCGTGCCGCAGTCGGCGGTGGACATCGTGCCCATCATGTTCCAGCGCGCGCTGGACGCGCACCAGATGACCTTCGCCATCGGCGAGGCGCTGGCGCATTTGCACAAGCTATGGATAGACGGAGTGTTGCGCCGGCAACTGGGCGCGGACGGGGTGATACGCTTTGTCGCGAAGTAGACAATGAAGCAGATGGGCGAGCGCCGCCAAGTTAGCCTGGCCAGAAGGCGTGACAACGCCGGGCCAATTTGCAGCAGTCGCTTAAGCAGCTTGCCTTAGCCTGCCCAGGTAACCCGCCCTGATGTGGCGCGCCATTTCCTGGGCCGGCGCACTCAGGCTGACCGCCGACTGATATAGCTTGATCGCAAAATCCGGCAGGGCGGGCAAGCCGGAGGCGGCATCCAGTATCTGCAAATCCAGCGGCACGGTGGACGCTAGCCACGCGGTGACGGCCATGTCCATGCGCACCGTCGCGCTGGTCGCTTCTATATTGCTGTTTTCAAATACGGTGCGCCAGGGCAGGCCGCGCGCATCCAGCGCGGCGAACATCCTGGGCCGAAAAGCGCACGTCTCGGTGACTATCGCCACCGGCAACGGCCGCTTGCGATACGCATCCCCGCCCGCACAGCCGACCCACACCAGCGGTTCCACCGCCAGGCACTCGCCGCCGGCATTAGCCTCCGCGGCGACTTCCTCTATCAGGGCCAGTTCCACTTTTCCTGCACGCAGCGCCTCGCGTAATTCAAACGAGGAGGCCGAGGTCAGGGAAATTTCGACGTTCGGGCAGTTTTGCGCAAAGGCCTTGAAGATCTTGGCCAGGTGGGTGCCGACCAAGTCGTGCGGTACGCCCAGCCGCACTTCGCCACTGAAGGCGGGCCCGCTCATCTCGGCCCAGACTTCGTCATTCAGCCTGAGCATGCGCCGGGCATACCCAAGTAAGCGCTCACCCTCGGCAGTCAGCCTGGCACCACGGCGGTTGCGCTCAAATAGCGCACAGTTGAATAACTGCTCCAGGCGCTTGATCTGCTGGCTGATCGCCCCCTGGGTCAGGTGCAATTGATTGGCGGCGGCGGTCAGGCTGCCCGATTCCTGGACCGCCAGGAAACTGCGCAGCAAGCCTATATCGACATTACGGAACATGGCTTATATTAGAGATGCTAATGGATGAGATGAAAAACATTCGATTGTCTAATTATACGCCGGCACTTTATTATCTTCCCATGTTCACTTTCGGAGATAGGCATGCAGACAACGGCACAGGCAGGTTTACAGGCGGTCAATTTTGCGCAGGCCCTGGCACAGGTGCAGGAATACTGGACCCCCAGGATCATAGGGCGGGTCAACGACCAGTACCTGAAGGCCGCCAAGATCAAGGGCGAGTTCGTGTGGCATAGCCATGCGGAAGAAGACGAATTGTTTTACGTAGTCTACGGCAGCATGACGATGCAGCTGGAGGGCAGCGAGGTCCATCTGGGGCCGGGCGATTTCTTTGTGGTTCCCAAAAATACCCGGCATAATCCGCTGGCCGCGGAGGAATGCGGTCTGATATTGATAGAAAGCGTCACTACCCGCCATACCGGGGAAGTGGAAACCGAGCGCACCGTATCGATAGACGCGCAGTTGGGCTAGACTCAAATACTTATTTTATTTCAGCTTGACGGCCGCGGTGCCCACAACATGCCCCGGCCGGCCATGGCATTTTACCGGCCTCCATGAATCAATCATCCCCCTCCACCTATATCAAACTCGTATTCGTCGCCATGTTCTGGGGCGGCACCTTCATCGCCGGCCGCATCGTCGCCAATGCCATCCCGCACCTGATCGCCGCCACCGGCCGTTTTGCGGTCGCCTGCGCTTTGCTGATCCCGCTGGCCTACAAGATGGAAGGCGGCTTGCCGAGGCTGAGCCGCCAGCAAGTGCAGGCCACCCTGGCGCTGGGGGTGACCGGCATCTTCCTATACAACATCTGCTTCTTTTCGGCGTTGTCCATCATGCCCGCCGGCCGCACGGCGCTGTTCATCGCCCTCAACCCGATAGTCACCGCGCTGGCGCTGGCGCTGTTCTTCCGCGAGCGGCTGGGCGCCAGGAAATGGCTGGGCATCCTGATCGCCTTTGTCGGCGCGGTGGTGATCATCACCCGTGGCGATGTGCTGGATGCAATGCGCGATATTTCGCGCTCGGTGGGCGCGGGCGAGCTGTTCATGTTCGGCGCGATCTCGGCCTGGGCCGCCTACACCATCATAGGCAGGCACGCGCTGAAAGGGCTGACGCCGATCGCCGCCACCACCTATGCCGCGCTCTGGGGCCTGCTGTTGCTGGCCTGCGGCGCGGCATTTGAATTACCCAGGCTGGAATGGAGCCATGTCACCTGGCAGGTGCTAGCCTCCATCGTTTATCTGGGCGCGTTCGGCACCGTGATCGGCTTTGTCTGGTATTACGAGGGAGTCAAGGCGCTGGGGCCGGCGCGTACCGCGGTGTTCAATAACCTGGTGCCGGTATTCGGCGTCAGCTTCGGCGCGCTGATCTTAGGCGAACCTATACTGGCGTCAATGGTGGTCGGCGGCTTGCTGGTGATCGCCGGCGTGACCCTGACCAACCGCTAGTCAGCACAGCCAACACCGGGCCGCCCCTAAGCAAGCGCCAGCCGGTTCAGGTAGCGCAAGCCTTCAATAGCGCGGCTGCCGTACCAGGACAGCAGTTCGCCGTCGACCAGGCAGACCGGTTTGCCGATCTGCTTTTCCAGCGCGTCGACGTGCTCTTCGGTAAAACGGTAGGGCTCGCTGGACAGCAGCACCGCGTCTATGCCGTGCAATAAATCCTCGTTCCATTCAAATACAGGGTAACGCTGCTCGGACTTGGGCGACTGCCAGGTTTTCCAGCCTATCAGGTCCAGCATATTAGCGATGTAGGTATCGCGCGCCACCGTCATCCACGGGTCTTTCCAGATGCAGTACAACACGCTCTGCGGCCTGGCGGCGGGCAGCAACTCGCCATAGGCCCGCTCAAACTCCGCACTCAATTGCTGCGCCCGCTGCCGCGCGTTGAAGATGCCGCCCAGCAGCGCATACAGCGCCAGATTATCGCGCGGCCGCAGCGGATGCGTGACGATCACATGCGGTATGAATTCGGCCAGCAGGTCGACGGTAGGTTTTTCATTCTCGTCTATATTCACGATCAGGTGGGTGGGCGCAAGCTTGCGGATTTTCTCTATGTTCACATCCTTGGTGCCGCCTATCTTGGGGATGTGCTTGACCAGCGCCGCCGGGTGTATGCAAAAGCCGGTGCGCCCAACCAGGCAGGGGGCCAGGCCCAGCTCGCACAGCAGCTCAGTGATGGACGGCACCAGGCTGACGATGCGCGCAGGCTGCGCGCCGATCGCCGTATGCCGCGCGCCTAGCGCATCGGTCAGGTCGGTGGCCGGCAGCATTTTATACGGCCCTGGATTTGTGCGGCGCCCTGGCAAACGCCAGGTCATACAGCCAGTTGGGCAGCAGTCGCAACAGCTTGGCGACTATCCCCATCTGCCAAGGAATCACCTTGTACGAGGCGCCGGCCTTGATCGCAGCCACCGCCTTGGCGGCAAATTCGTCGACCGGCATCAGGAAGGGCATCGCGTAGGAATTGGCCTGGGTCATCGGCGTGTCGATATACCCGGGCGCGATGGTCACGACCTTGATGCCGCTGGCCCTGAGCTCCACCCGCAAGGACTCGCAATAGCTGATCACCGCCGCTTTCGACGCGCTATACGCGCCGGCCCCCGGCAAGCCGCGGATGCCGGCGACGCTGCCTATGCCGACCAGCCGGTATTCGTGTTCCGGCGCGTGCTGCCGCATGTGCTCGATAAACGGTGCAAAGGTGGCCACCGTCGCCAGCAGATTGGTTTGCACTACGCTGGCGAACACTGGCAAGTCGCCCCGGTGTTCGGTCAGCGTGCCGACCGAGATGCCGGCATTGGCCACCACCACATTCACCTTTCCGTGCACCTGGATGAAGTCCTCGGCGGCGGCGGCCAGCGCCGCATGATCGTTGACATCCAGCGCATAGATCCGATGCCGCTCCGCGTGCGGCAGGCTGGCGCACAGTGTTTCCAGCGCATCCCGGCGGCGCGCCACCAGGCCCAGCACTGCACCCTGTTCCGCAAAGCGCTTGGCCAGCGCGGCGCCTATGCCGCTGGAAGCGCCGGTGATGAAGACGGTGTCGTGTATGGTGTTCATAAAAAAAGCCCGTAGGGAGACGGGCTTATTGTATTGCTAAAACTGGAAGCGTTTATTTTTTCTTGGCGGGAGCAGCGGCGGCGGTGGTCGGTGCGGCAGCCACGGGGCCAGCCTTTTCTTTTTGCACCTTGGCAACCAGCCAGTCCAGTACCTGCAAACTGGCCATATTCTGTTCCGGTTCGGTAACCGCGCGTCCCATCACGGCCCCGACTATCGACGGCGACGTGATATACCGGCCCTCGACGGCAAAGGTCGGCACGCCGGTGATATTGAAGGCTTCCTGCATTTGCTTGGAACGGCCCAGCTTGCTGCGCACCGAGAAGGAGTTATAGGTATCCAGGAATTTTTGCTTGTCCAGTCCCTGCTTGACCGCAAAGTCGAGAATCTCGGCGTCGCTGCCCAGGCGCTTGCGCTCTACGTGCATGGCGTGGAATACCTTGCCGTGCAACTCTTCCAGCTTGCCCATCGCCTCCAGGGTCGCGAACAGGCGTTGCTGCGGCAGGGTCGATTCGGAAAAATCAACGTGCACGCGCTTGAACACGATATTGTCACCTTGTTTCTTGACCCACTCGCTCAGCACCGGCTCCAGGACATTGCAGTGCGGGCAGAAATACCCGAAAAATTCGATCACCTCCACTTTTTTCCCGGCCTCCACCGGCTGCGGTCGGGTCAGTACCTGATATTCGGCGCCGATTTGCGGTGCAGTCACGGAGGCGCTGGCGCCGGCCGCCACGAAACCCAGTATCAGGAACAGTTGTCGAATTAAACGCATTTCATTTCCTTATTAAATTTATATAACTAAGTTTTATACAATTATTTGGCGGTGCGCACGACGGCAACATCTACACTATTCTCGGACAACTTGGCGCGCATTCGGTTCATTGTTTCTACCTGGCTAAACGGCCCTATGCGCACCCGGTACAAGTTGCCGTTTTCCGAACTGCGCTCGCTGATGCGGGCTTCGAAACCGAGCAAGGCCAGCTTGGCGCGCGCGCTTTCGGCGTCACTCTGTTCACGGAAGGCTCCCGCCTGCAGGAAATACACATATTTGTCGTCGGCGCCTTCCGCCTTGGGAGCCGCAGGGGCTGCGGGGACATTGGCGGCCGTGGTGGTGGCGGCGGTTTCAGACGCCTTCTCGGCCGGCCTGGCCAGCACCGGCGCCGCCGGGCTTGCCGGGCTTGGCAGTTTGTCAGCGGCAGCTTTGGCGTCGACGGCATCCACCGGCTTGGGCGCGTTGGCGTCCTTGGCAAAATCCTTGGCCGCCTCCTTGGCGGCATCCTTGTTGCCGTATAGCGGCTTGTTAGGATCCAGCAGCTGGCTGGTCGGCATATCGGCCTTATTCCCGCCCTTGTTGGTAAAAGGCGTGGATGACTTGGTGATCAGTAATGCGACCGCTACCGCGATCGCCAGGCCGACCACCAGCCCTATGATCAAACCCAGCAAGGTGCCGCCATGCTGGCGATGAAGATGTTGTTGATGCGATTTCATGCGTCTCCGATAAACTTGTTAAACAGTTTTGCTTGATCCTGCCGGCGCCGGCATTTACATTTTATTCGGCGCCGATACGCCTATCAGCGCCAGGCCATTGCGCAATACCTGCCGGGTCGCCGACATCAAGGCCAGGCGCGCCATCTTGGTCGCCTCGTCGTCGACCAGCACACGCTCTGCATTGTAATAACTATGCAATTCACCGGCCAGGTCGCGCAGGTAAAACGCCACCTGGTGCGGGCCCAATTCTTCCAGCGCCCGCTCCAGGGCTTCCGGGTATTCAGCCAGCTTGGCCAGCATCGAAGCCTCGCGCGGCGCGGTCAACGGCGACAAGTCCTGGTTGACCAAGTCTGCCAGCGCCGCTTCATCGCCGCCCCATTGCGCCAGCACCGAGCTGATGCGCGCGTGCGCATATTGCACATAATAGACAGGATTTTCGTCCGACTGCGCCAGCGCGACGTCGACGTCGAACACGAATTCGGTGTCGGCCTTGCGCGAAATCAGGAAAAAGCGCACCGCATCACGCCCCTTGACCACGTCGCCGTTACCCGACCATTCGATCAGGTCGCGCACCGTGACATAGGAGCCGGCCCGCTTGGAAATCTTGACCTCGGCGCCGTCTTTCATCACGGTCACCATCTTGTGCAAGACATAATCCGGATAGCCCTTGGGAATGCCGATGTCCGCCGCCTGCAAGCCGGCGCGTACGCGGGCGATCGTGCCATGGTGGTCGCTGCCCTGGATATTGATGGCCTTGCGATAACCGCGCTGCCATTTGACGATGTGGTAGGCCACATCCGGCACGAAATAGGTATACGTGCCGTCGGTCTTTTTCATCACGCGATCTTTGTCGTCCCCGTAATCGGTGGTACGCAGCCATAGCGCGCCGTCCTGCTCGTAGGTCTTGCCGGATTTTTTCAGGGCATCCACCGCGGCCTCGACCTTGCCTTCGCCGTACAGCGAGGATTCCAGGTAGTAGTTGTCGAACTTGACGCCGAAAGCCTGCAGGTCGATGTCCTGCTCGTTGCGCAAATAGGTGACGCTGAATTTGCGTATCGATTCCAGATCATTGATATCACCGTTGGCGGTCGCCGGTGCGCCATCGCTGGCGGAGACGGTTTTCCTGGCCAGGAAGTCTTGCGCGATCTCGGCGATATAGTCGCCGTTATACGCAGACTCCGGCCAGCCGTCGTCGCCCGGCTTCAGGCCCTTGGCCCTGGCTTGCACCGAAGTCGCCAAAGTTGCGATCTGGACGCCGGCATCGTTGTAGTAAAACTCGCGGGTGACGTCATAGCCTTGCACTTCCAGCAAGGCCGACATGGCATCGCCGAGCGCGCCCTGGCGGCCGTGGCCCACATGCAAGGGGCCGGTAGGATTGGCGGAGACGAATTCGACCACCACTTTCTGGCCCGCGCCCTTGCTGCTCTTGCCGAATTGCCCGGCCTGCTGCAGGATGGTCTTCACCACCGCTTGCTTGGCCGCGGCGGCGACGCGGATATTGATGAAGCCGGGGCCGGCGATTTCCGCGCTGGCAATCAGGTCGCTGGCTTGCGCCTGCAGGACGCCGACGATGGCTTGCGCCAGTTCGCGCGGATTTTTTTTCAGCGGCTTGGCGATCTGCATCGCGATATTGCAGGCGATGTCGCCGTGCGAAGGATCGCGTGGGCGTTCCAGCACGATAGTCGGCGACAAATCGCTGCCCACCAGCAGGGGGGCAACGGCGGCTTGAATCAGATCAAGGATTTCTTGTTTTTGTTGAGCTAGCATTGCGTGTATATCCCACGGTGAGGCCCCGTGAAAATGAATTTTGACAGCGGACATTATACTGTCTAGGCTACACGCCTGTCCGGCTTGCTACTTTTGTTACATATTAATCTTGCTGGGCAGGCTTGCTGAAACAGAAAATTTCAGCAAGTTCGCACCGATTGGCTTTCCGCTCAAGCCTGCAGCTGCGGCGCAGGGCTTGCCTGTTGTTTATACATAGTCAATACCCTGAGCATTTTGCCGAGGAACAGGCCGTTAAACAAGCCGTACGCCAGGCAAACCGTCGCCATGAAAGCGCTGTCGCCCCGCAATTGCCCATGGACCGCGATCATCACGCCGACGCAGTATTTCACCAGAAAGATGGCCAGCATCAGCGCCATCGGCCCCCAGCTGCCGCGATAAAACACGCCGGCTTTTTGCGGCAGTATCCTGACATTTTGCTGATTGACCATGCTCCACGAGATGGCGCCGCCCGTCAGCAGCGTTGCCAGCCAGCTGCCGGTGCTGACGATGTTGAAGCCGAAAGTGCCGGCGATACCCTGCAAGGACAGCAGCAGCATCACTAGCGGAATCACCAGGATGGCTCTCAAGCCCAGTTCCCTGTCCTTGCTGGCGAGGATGCCGCGATATACCAGGAAGGCCAGCAGTGCCCAGACCCAGACCGGTGTGTGTATCAGGATTTGCTCTAGCATTTTGTGCTCCCGTATCAGAAAGATATTAAAAAGAAGTTAAGAAAACCGTGCATCTTGAAACCATGGACATGATTCTTTCATTTCAGGCCACGCTTTCGTAGCGCTTTGCGACCAAGGGTCGATTTATGTCGCGAGGCGGGAGGTTTACGGCTTGAAGCGGCGCATGAGCGTGTAGAATGTTTTGTTTTTTCTGTCTGGATACAAGATCATGTGGTTCAAGAATTTGCAGATTTTCCGCTTGCCATCGCCATGGAATGTCGATGTCGCCAAATTAGAAACTCAGCTGGCATCGCAGTCCTTCCTGCAATGCCCCTCCAGCGAAATGCAAAGCCAGGGCTGGGCCTCCCCGCGCGACAATGAGCAATTGATACATGGCGTCAATCGCCAGATGCTGCTGTCGCTGGCGACAGAAAAGAAACTTTTGCCGTCTACCGTCATCAACCAGGTGACCAAGGCCAAGGCGGCGGAACTGGAAGAGCAGCAGGGTTTCGCCCCAGGCCGCAAGCAAATGAAGGATTTGAAGGAAAGGGTGACCGAGGAATTGTTGCCGCGCGCGTTCGCGATCAGGCGCAATACCCTGGTGTGGATAGACCCGGTCAATGGCTGGCTGATCATAGACTCTTCCAGCCCGTCCAAGGCCGACGAAGTCATCAAGCTGCTGCTGAAGGCCGACAAGATCCCGCTGGAGAGCCTGCGCGTCAAGCTGTCGCCGCAAGCGGCGATGACCGACTGGCTGGCCGGCAATGAGGCGCCCAAGGGCTTCACCATCGACCAGGATACCGAGCTGAAGGCGCATACCGAAGACAAGGCCACGGTGCGCTATGTGCGCCATTCGCTCGATGCGGACGACGTGCAGCGCCATATCGCCGCCGGCAAGCAGTGCACCAAGCTGGCGATGACCTGGGACGACAAGATTTCCTTTGTATTGACCGATACCCTGGCGATCAAGCGCATCAAGCCGCTGGATATCCTGGACGAAGACACCGATAAGCGCACCAGCAATGAAGATGAGCGTTTCGATGCCGACTTTATCCTGATGGCGTCCGAAATCGCCAAGATGCTGGACGACCTGGTGTATGCGCTGGGCGGCGAGATGCCAGCCGCGATGGCAGCCTGATACAGGCAAGACCCGGCATGGCCATGCTGCCCGGAGTCGGCAAGTGGCAGGCGAAAAAAAAACGAGCAATCTGCTCGTTTTTTTCTTGGTGCCGGCGGAGCGGACGGGACTCGCCTACACCCTGCAGTCCGCTGAATCGCTTGCAAGCGATTCCCTTCGAGCCCCGCCGAAAGCCGCGCAGGCGGCTTTCTCCATCCGCAAAAATGCGATGCCCGCAAGCGGGCCTCTAAGTGACAATACAAATAAAAATGCCCGCTTGCGCGGGCATTTTATATTTTGGCGGAGTGGACGGGACTCGCCTACACCCTGCAGGCCGCTGAATCGCTTGCAAGCGATTCCCTTCGACTCCCGCCGAAAGCCACGCAGGCGGCTTCCTCCACTACGCGAAATGCGACGCCCGCGAGCGGGCCTCTGAGTGACAATGCAAATAAAAATGCCCGCTTGCGCGGGCATTTTATATTTTGGCGGAGTGGACGGGACTCGCCTACACCCTGCAGGCCGCTGAATCGCTTGCAAGCGATTCCCTTCGACTCCCGCCGAAAGCCACGCAGGCGGCTTCCTCCACTACGCGAAATGCGACGCCCGCGAGCGGGCCTCTGAGTGACAATGCAAATAAAAATGCCCGCTTGCGCGGGCATTTTATATTTTGGCGGAGTGGACGGGACTCGAACCCGCGACCCCCGG
>JAZJYH010000129.1:0-18351 GCA_040390485.1 Pseudomonadota bacterium | reverse complement strand
CAGCTTGACCAGCTCGTACTGGCAGGTATTGGTGTCCTGGTATTCGTCCACCAGCAGGTAGCGCAGGCGGCGCTGCCATTTGTCGCGCACCTGCTCATTGGTGCGGAACAGCTCCACCGGCAGCCGTATCAGGTCGTCGAAATCGACCGCCTGGTAGGCGCTCAGGGTAGCCACATAGCTGCGGTAGATGCGGGCGGCGCTGGCCTCGTCCTCGTCCTTGGCCTGGCTGATCGCGGTCTCGGGGTCGACCAGGCCGTTTTTCCACAGCGACATGGCGGTCTGGATGCGGCGTATCAATTGCTTGTCGGTGGTGATGGCCAGGTCTTGCACCAGCGAAAAACAGTCGTCGCTGTCCATGATGGAAAACCTGTCCTTCAGCCCCAGCGCATTGGCTTCCTGGCGCAAGATCTTGACGCCCAGCGAATGGAAGGTGGATACCGTCAGCTGCTTGGCTTTCTTCGGTTCCTGCAATAGCTTGGCGATACGCTCCTGCATCTCCAGCGCGGCCTTGTTGGTAAAGGTCAGCGCGGCAATGCTGCGGGCGTCGTAGCCGTGCTGCTCGATCAGGTTGGCGATCTTTTGCGTGATGACCCTGGTCTTGCCCGAGCCGGCGCCGGCCAGCACCAGGCAGGGGCCGTCCATATAATTCACTGCTTCGCGTTGGGGAGTGTTTAAACCGTGGGACATGTATCAGCAGCAATCAGCAGTAACGAGGAACAAGATAGATCAGGAGGAATAGCGTCGGGGCAACATCAGCGCTGCCAGCCCGCCATTGTAAGTGCGATTGGCCGCCGGGGGCGAAAAGCGAAAAATTTACCGTAGGCGGCTTGTTAAAACTTGATGACTATTTGCTAGCAAACCATGCGGATGGCGGGCAAACAAGCAAAATGCAGGGATTAATTGTTTATATGGTAATTTCACAGGATGGATGCGCTTGGCATAAAATAGCGCATGGCTTAAGAGGTAAATATGAAATTCGAGCATCTGATAGAAATTAACGACCTGAACAACCCGATGACGCAAGTCATTACCCGCGAGCAATTGTGGCGCGGGCTGGTGGCGCGCGCAGAGTCACCCAAGTTCTTCATCCCGTACATGGATGACTGCACCATTACCGCCAGGGCCGAGGCCGGCATCTCGCGCACGCTGCGGTTTGGCGAGCTGGTGGTCAACGACCAGGTGCTGTACGAAAACATGCAGCATGTGCACTATGACGTTGCGGCCCAGAACGATATCCCGCATTCGACCTTGCGTATGACCATAGAGGAACCGCAGCCGCAAGCGCTGTTCGTGCGCTTTGCCTACGACGACGGGCATACGGCGGAAGAAGACAGCGCCAACGAGATGTATAATGAGTATCGCCGCTCGGCTTACCAGGAGGCCGATATCGACACCATCAAGGTGATCCGCGAAATGGTGGAACAGGGCCTGCTGCCGCCCAGCCTGAATTCCTGAGCCGCCCTTAGAACCTGTGCATGATCTGTAGCGAGCCGAAGGTGTTTACCTTCAGCGGGGTCTCAGTTGCAATAGCGGCAGCGCAAAAAGCGGAGCGTACTTTGGGGTACGTGAGCATTGCATCTGCAACATCCGGCAGCGCATGAGCCCCGATCACGTCCGCGCAGTAAGATCATGAACAGGTGACTCAGTGGGCGCGCAGGCCGCGCCCCGAGCTAATATGCCAGACCACCAGCAGCGGTAGCAGCAGGCCGCTGATCCAGTGCGACAGCGACCACAGGCTGCGGCTGTTCTCGGTGACCAGGTAGTACAGGCCGTAGCCGCTGACAGTCAGCCAGGCCAGCAGGCTGATCATCAGCCAGCCGGTCAGCATGTTGCGGCGCGCATTGTGGGCGCGCCGGATATGGTTGTTCAGCAAGCTGCCGATGAAGAACCAGGCCAGCATCGACGCCGCGCCGTGCATTTGCAGCGACAGGTGCTCGAGCGGATGCACGGTTTCGCCGAATTCGCCGGCCACCCGCAAGAAATAATGCGCCACCAGCCACACTACGCCGCTCAGCAGCAAGGCCAGGCCGACGCCATACAGCGAGCGGCGATGCCAGCGTTCCAGCCGGAAGTGGACTGCGCGGCTGCGCGCATGCGATAGGTGCGGCGGATTGTGTTTCATATGACGCGTAACAGCGTGTCGGATAGTCGGATAGAAAGCGCCGTCCAGCGGCGAATGTCAGATTATAAGAGCATGGGCGCCAAATTGCGCTAAACATCCGTGTTGCGCATCGCCGCTGGCCATGACGACCTTGGTCAGCGCATCGGCCAGCATGCATTGCGGCGCCCACACGGACACGCTGACGGCGTCCAGCAAGGCGGCCCCGCTCTGTCCATTCACCAGCGCGCTGACCCTGTCCTGTCCGTGCTGGCACAGCGAAAAATAGGTGGCGGAGGTGGCCAGCGCCTGGTTTTGCAGGCTGAGCTTATAGGCGCTGCCGGTCGGGTCGGCCGGGTTGCGCAGCATGACCTCGCTGGCGCTGTCCCCTATCACGCGCAGGTCGCCGCCGGCATTGACGCAGGCGCTGCGTACCCCGCATTGCTGCAAACCCTGTATGGCCAGGTCTACCGCATAGCCTTTGGCGATGCCGCCCAGGTCCAGCCAGTCGGCGCGCAGTTTCTGTAGTGCGCCCTCTGGCGTCAGGCGGTACGCCGCCTGCTGCGGACTATAGGCCGGCGCCGGCTGCGCTGCCGCCGGCAGCATGCCCCACTCCATCAGCCGGCCCGCCACCCTGGGGTCGAACAAACCCTCGCTGGCGGTACTCAGCTGCAGGGCCGCCTGCAATACCGCATAGGTATGCGGATCGATCTCCAGCGTGGTGCCGACCGTAGCGCGGTTGATGCGCGCGAGATCGCTGTCGGCGGCATGAAAACTCATCAGGCGCTGCACCAGCGCCACTTGCCGGAACGCCAGCTCGAAGGCGGTCGCCAGTTCTGGCTCGCCCATGGCGTCGGCAATGCTGACTTCCACGATGGTTCCCAACCAGGGTTGGGCCCGGCGTTTCATTTTTTCAGTACCACCTGGGCCAGTGCCGCTATCCTGCGCACGCCGTCGGTGACATGGGTGCAGGACAGCGTGGCGCCGCTGATATTGGCAATGCCGTCGCCTATGCTGAGGCCAGTCGGCGCCGATTTACCGACGAATTGCTGGCGCCAGTTGGCATTGCGGATCTCAAAGCCATGGCTCTCACGGTAAGTCAGTATTTCTACCTGTTTGACGCTGGCGTCCGGCAGCAAACCCACCGCGTACGAAATCAATTCAAACTTGCCGATCACCTCGTCCAGCACGATGTAACCGAGCAGCTTGTCGTCCTTGTAGGCGGAAAAGCTGCGCCAGGCGGCCGAACGGGCCGGCAGGCCGGCCAGTTTTTCGATCTGCCGCATCTGCTCCAGCGTCAGTTGCAAGGTGGCCGGCTTGAAGGCGGTCGCCTCCGGGAAAATCGCCTTCTGCGCCTGCTCCACCGTCAGGTACTGGGTGGCAAAGGCCGCATTGCCGGCGCCGGCGAGGCTGACCAGCACTAGCGGCGCAATGGTGCTCGCTCTCATAATTTCCTGTCTTCAGGCGGTAAAGCCGTCCACGATATCAGAAAGAGTAACCGACGCCCAGATTGAAGCGGTCGCGGTTGCTGTCCAGCTTGAACTTCTGGTAGTCGGCCTTGAATACCACGCCTTCGCCGATCTTGAAGCTGGCGCCGACCGTAGTCACTTTCTCGTCTTCCAGCGGCGCTACCCCCAGGCCCTGGGGCACGGCGGCATAGCTGCGTGCCGTGTTAAACAGCTCGTAGCGGACGAAAGGGGTGAAGCTGTATTGTTCGTTTTTCCACAGCTGGTAGGCTGCCTGCGCATACCAGCCGACGAATGAGGACGGTACCGGGGTAGGCTGACCGACGAAGGTCAGGTTGAGCGCCTCGGTATTGCTGATCGTGCCGCGGGTGTACACCGCGGACAGGTCCCACAGCCCCGGCGTATAGCGCGCATGCAGGTCCCACAGGGTAATGCGCGCATTGTTGGCAGGGAAATCGGTGCTGGCCTGGCCGGCCTTGCCGCTGAACACGGAACCGCCCAGCAGCAGGCCGGGCACGCCGCGCCAGTTGAGCGCCGCGTGCACGCTCAGGTCGTGCGCCTTGGCCAGCTGGCCTTCCTGGTGGATGCTGCCCAGCGGCGACTCGGTGCCCTCGCTCGAGGCGGCGTCCCATTTGCCGAGGTCAAAACCGGTGGTCACGCCCAGGTCCCAAGTCAGGCCGTTGTCATGCGTGCGCGACAAGCCTATGCCGGCTTCGCGCCAGGTGGACGGGATGATCGCGGTTTCGACGAAATTGCGGTGCACGCCGTAGTAGGCGGTCGGCTCGTGGTTGGTATTGATCAGGCCGACCGGCATCAGGAACAGGCCGCCCTTGACGCGCAGGCCATTGTTCAGCTCATGCTCCACATACAATTGTTCGACCTCGGATTCGCCCTGGTCGCCGGCCGAGGCGATCGCGTGCTCCCACTCAAACTCGGCCACCATCTTGGTTTTCTCATCGAAGCGGTGGGTAATGCCGATCACCGCGCGGGCGACGTCGGCCTGGGTCTCGTTTTTAGCATTTTTCGGGCGGGTGTAATTGATCTCGCCATAGCTGCTGAGCACGGTCGATGGCCCCAGTAAGCCCTGCCCTGACGCTGCCGAGCCACCTGTTGCACCGGCGCTGGCGGTGGCGCTATTGGCGGCTACCGTGGTGGCCAAGGCTTCCTGTTTTTGCTCTACCGTGTCGGTCTTCTTGCGGTTGGCGGCCAGTTCGGCTTTCATCGCTTCCAGTTCGGCGGCCATTTTTTCTATGCGCTGCAATAATTCCGCTTCGCCGGCCTGGGCTGGCAATGCGACGGCGGTGCTCAGGAAGACGAGGCTCAGTGCCTGGGCCAATAATGTTTTTTTCATGATGTTTTTCCCCTTGTGGATATGCTTATGTACTTGTATTGGTTGATGCCGGCTTATTTGTAGCCGTCGCTCAGGGTGCCGAGGAATTTGATCACGTCCTCGATCTCGTCCGCCGCCAGTGCCGGCGCCATGCCGCGCGTGCGGTTGTAAGGCACTTCGGTCACGTTGACGTTGCCCTGGTATTGCGCGGGCAGGTCGTTGAATTTCAGCACAGCGCCGTCTGCGGCCAGCGGATACCATTCTTCGGGATTGGTATCGCGCCTGACATAGAAGCCCAGCGCATCGCGCAGGCTGGTGAAGCGGCCATTGTGGAAGAACACCTTGCGGGTGGCGACGTTGCGCAGGGTCGGCACCTTGAAGGCGCCGCACAAGTCGGCGCGGGTGCTCAGGTCCAGGCGGTCCGGGCCGCACAGGCCGAGGTCGTAATAGGCGGCATCCGCGGCGGCCGGAATGGCGTAATTACGCGGCACGCCGATATTGTCGTAGGTGAAGTCGGTGAACAGGGGCGAGGATCCATCCGCACCCTTGCTGCTGGCATGGCAGGCGGCGCAATTGCCCTTGGCGGGGTTATTGAACAGGGCCAGACCGCGCAGCTCGGCCTCATCCAGCTTTACCTTGCCGGCCAGGAACTGGTCGTATTTGGAGTCGTAGGGATGGAAATCGCCGTCTTCCTTCTGGTATTGCTGCAGCGCGAAGGTGATGCGCTCGAATGCGGCGTCGGCGTCGTCCATGATGGCGGCGCCGAAGACTTTGCGGAATTCTTCGGCATAGCTGGCGCGCTTCAGGCTGGCGACGACGTCGGCCTTGCTGGCGTTCGCCATTTCATGCGGCGCCAGCAAGGGCCGGGCAGCCTGGATCGCAAACGTCTGGGCCCGGCCGTCGCGGTCCAGACCGCCGGTCGGGGTGCCATCGGCGGCAAAGGCGAAGGCCGGTGTCAGGTTCAGGTAGCGCAAGGAAGGGGCGGCGCGAAAACCGGGCACGTCCAGGTTTTTGCCGCCCAGCTGCACCGCCAGATCGTTGGCGGGAGCGTGCGCGTTATCCGGATTGTGGCAACTGGCGCAAGACTGCTTACCTGAGGCCGACAGGCTGACGTCCTTGAAGATTTTTTCCCCGAGCGCCGCTTGCGGGCTGAGGCCGGCATCCGCGGCCGGTGTCGAGCCGCCGCCAGCGCTGCTGGAGCCGCCGCCGCAGGCACTGAGCATGGCCGCCAGGCCAAGCGCCACGGCTATCGTGATTTTTTGACGGAGGGGGGCTTGCTTCGGCATATCCTGGGCGGCCGACTGTGCTTGCTGCAACATGTTCTTGGTTTCCTTGGCGCGGGCCTAATCCCGCATGGCAGGATGCCGAGGCTGGCCTCGCCACACTGAGGAGTTAGCCTGGCATCTGGTTTCAGTGCCGCATAGTGCTACATGGATATGCAGTACTGAGAATGTAAATGAGAATGATTGCAATTATACAGATTGCACTCAGTCAGCCACAAGCAGAAACAGCGGAGGAATAGCGCGGGGGGTGGGAATTTGATGCTAAATATCCACAGGGTCGATCTCGACCGACCACTTGGCGCGGGTTTTCATGCTGCGCAGGCAAGTTATCCACAGCTTGAGGAAGGCCTGCAAGGCCGGCCTGGACGGTGACTCGACCAGCAGCTGGGCACGGTCGACGTTGGCGACCCTGGTCATGGTCATCGGTATCGGGTCGTTCATCGTAATGCCGGGATGCTCGATGCAGACCGCGGCCTGCTGCAGGAATTCCAGCGCGATCGCCAATTCCCTGGCTTCGGCGCGCAGCAGCGCCTGGTAGATATACGGCGGCATGCCGGCCTGCCGGCGTTCTTCCAGCAAGTCGTCGGCAAAGCGGTCGTAATTGTGCGCCATCAGCCAGTGATACAGCGGATGCTGAGGATAGCGGGTCTGCACCAGCACCTCGCTGGGATTACCGCCCTCTTTGGTCGCGGCGCGGCCGGCGCGGCCGGCCACCTGCATCAATTGCGCAAACAGCCTCTCGCTGGCGCGGTAGTCTTGCGAAAACAGCGCGGTATCCGGATTCAGCGCGCCGACCAGGGTCAGGTTCTTGAAGTCATGGCCCTTGGCCACCATCTGGGTGCCGATCAGAATATCGACCTCACCCCTGTGCACAGTATCGAAAGCGGCTTCGGCGCTGCCCTTCAGGCGGGTGGAGTCGGCGTCTATGCGGAACACCCTTGCCTCCGGGAAAATTGCCTGCAAACCCTCCTCCACCCTTTGCGTACCGCGTCCCAACGGCTGCAGGTCGATATTGCCGCAGGTCGGGCAGGAACGGGGTATGCGCTGTTCCAGGCCGCAGTGGTGGCAGCGCAGTCTGTAGTCGCCCTTGTGCAATACCAGGTGCGCGGTGCAGCGCGTGCAGTTGCTGATCCAGCCGCAGGCGTCGCAGGCCAGCACCGGTGCATAACCGCGCCGATTGAGGAACAGGAGTGATTGCTCACCCTTCTCTAGACGCTTACGGATAGCCGCTATCAAAGTCGGCGTGATACCGTTATTGGCTTTTTCGCGCTCGGTGTTGATCAGCGTTATGGCCGGCAATACGGCATTCTTGACCGCCCGTTCCGGCAAGGCCAGCTTGCGGTAGCGCCCGGTGCGGGCGTGCAGCCAGCTCTCCAGCGACGGCGTGGCCGAGCCCAGCACCACCGGAATATCCAGTTGCCGGGCGCGCCAGATGGCCAGGTCGCGCGCCGAATAGCGCAAGCCTTCCTGTTGCTTGTAGGAAGGATCGTGCTCTTCGTCTATCACGATCATTTTCAGCTTGGGCAGCGAGGCCAGGATCGCCAGCCGGGTGCCCAGCACGATGCGGGCCTGGCCCAAGTGCGCCGCCAGCCAGTGCCGCAGGCGCTCGCCCTCGGCCATGCCGCTGTGCAGGGTGGCGATCTGTATACCGGAAAAACGGCTGCGCAAATGGTTTTCCAGTTGCGGGGTCAGGTTGATCTCGGGCACCAGGATCAGCACTTGCGCGTCCGGGCTCTGCTGCAGCACGCGGGCCGCGGCCTGCAGATAGACTTCGGTCTTGCCGCTGCCGGTGACGCCGTACAGCAAGTGGGCGGCAAACTGGCGGCCCCCGGCGATCGCTTCCACGGCTTGCTGTTGCGCCGCATTCAGCGCCGGTTCGGTATTCGGGCTGGTGTCGTTGCCGAGGCCGGCCTTGGCCAGCTTCTTCAGGTTATTGTCGAGCGAGGTCGGCTTGGCCACCCGCACATTCTTGGGCAGGGCCGGGATCGCCACCTCGCCCAGCGGTCGCTGGTAGTAATCGGCGGCGAAGCGGCACAGCGCCAGCCAGTGCTCCGACAGCGGGGCCAGCTGGCTACGCACCGCCAGCACCTCTTTCAATTTGTCCGCAGGCACCTCGGTACTGTCGCCGCTGGCCACGATCAAACCCATCACTTCCTGGCGGCCGAAGGGCACCAGCGCCAACTGGCCAGGCTGCGGCCGCGCTTCGTCTTCCGACTGGGCCAGCCAGCGATAGTCAAAGACGCGGTCGAGCGGCGTGTCGAGCGCGATAGTGAGGATGCAATGTTCCACGAACTTAATGTAACCCTTGAGGAAATGCGCTAACTACAGGTTTCATAAGTGTTTTTTTGTAAACCCGCAAGCCCTGTGGATAACTTTGTGGAGAAAGAAGTATTGACATCGACATTCGCTAGCGTTTACGCGGGTTCTCGGGGAATGAGTGATTCTCAACTAAAAAAATAATCTGTTTTGAATCAATGACTTAGAAAATTAGCTCGACTGTGGAAAATTATTTTTTTGGTTTTTTTCGAAGCTCCTCATTTTTGTGCATAACTATCAAAAAATGTGCAAGTAAATGAGCTTACTGTTGCGTCTATTTCATTGGTCTGCAAGGCAATTCTGCCCTGTCAGCCGCATGGATGCTAGCTATTGCATAGCAACATGACGTAATGGCAAGGCAGGCGGCTTGGTGGTGCGATAATCGCATGCTTTTGTCATCTGCCTAATAGCCGTTTAAACAAGGAATGCACCTTTTAAAGCCCGCTTTCACGCTTCGCTTTGGCGCATCTTGCGGCTGACTTCGTGCACGGTTTCTACCAGCACCGTCACCGCTTCGGGCGGGGTAAATTGCGAAATCCCATGCCCCAGGTTAAACACATGGCCGTGGCCGGCGCCCGGTTTGCCGTACGAAGTCAGCGCCGCCGTAACCTGGGCGCGGATCTGTTCGGGTTGGGCAAACAATACTGCCGGGTCCAGGTTACCCTGCAAGGCGACCTTATCGCCTACCCTGGCGCGGGCCTGGCCCAAGTTGACGGTCCAGTCCAGGCCGACCGCGTCGGCGCCGATGTCGGCGATCTGTTCCAGCCACAAGCCGCCGCCCTTGGTAAACACGATGGCCGGAATGCGCTGGCCGTCCTTGTCGCGTTTCAGCTGGCGCATCACGTCTTGCATATATTGCAGCGAGAAGCGCTGGTAGGCGCCGTCAGCCAGTGCGCCGCCCCAGCTGTCGAAGATCATCACGGCTTGCGCGCCGGCGTCGATCTGCGCGTTCAGGTAGGCCGCCACCGAGGTGGCATTGGTGCGCAGGATGTGGTCCATCAGGTCGGGCCGGCTATACATCATGCTCTTGACCGTATGGAAGTCGCGCGAACCGGCGCCTTCGACCATATAGCAGGCCAGGGTCCACGGGCTGCCGGAAAAGCCGATCAGGGGCACGCGGCCATTCAGCGTAGTACGGATCTGGGTCACCGCATCGAATACGTATTGCAAATTGGCCATGTCGGCCACTTGCAGCGCCATCACGGCTTTTTCGTCGCGCAGCGGGCGCTCGAACTTCGGCCCCTCGCCCTCTTCAAAAAACAGGCCCAGGCCCATCGCATCGGGCACCGTCAGGATGTCCGAAAACAGGATAGCCGCATCCAGCGCGTAACGGTCGAGCGGCTGGATGGTGACCTCGGTGGCGAAATCGGGATTCTTCGCCAGGCTCATGAACGATCCGGCGCCCTTGCGCACCTGGCGATACTCGGGCAGGTAGCGTCCGGCCTGGCGCATCAGCCACAGGGGCGTGTAGTCGGTTTCCTGGCGCAATAGGGCTTTCAGGAAGGTATCATTTTTCAAAGGGGCGAATTGTGATGACATAAGTGCTTTCGATATTGCGTCAAACGCTTGCATCAAGTCCGGGCCAGCGCAGCCAAACCGGCGCTAGGCACGCTGAGCCGGCCGAGCGCCCAGATGCTTGATGGAGTGAAATTAGAATAAACCGCCATTATCGCCTATGCGCTGCGCCTGGGTACACCGGCTAGAGTAATTTCGATTATTTGTGGGCAAATTCCTGCTTCTTGCCGGCATTTATCCACAGGCTAGCCCTCATTTACAAACTGTGGATAACTTTGTGGACAGTTTATATTGCAAATCATTAATTCCGGCGAGCTTCGCCGAGGCAAGGGATTTTGCCGTGTAAATGCTTGATTTCATTGACACCACTCGGCTGGAAACGGCACCGGCATTGGCTTTGTGAGCTGTTTCCCAACATCACCACTGTGCATAAGTGACCCGAAGTATTATTTTTTCGGGGCAGGCTGCACAATGCTTAAGCGGATCGCCCGGCCCAGCTGCGCCGCCCAGGCCTGCACCCCTTTTTCAGACGGATGATAGCCATCTTCGGCCATCAAAGCGGGGTCCCCGCTATCCAGTTGCATCGCTACATACTGGACGTTGGCAAAACTGTCAGCCACTTGCCTGGCCACCTGGTCCAGCACCCTGGCCTTGCATCCGAGCACAAAGCGCAGAGGCTGGGGCAAGGCGGGGAAGGCATGGATAGGCGGCACCCCGGACAGGATAATCTGCGCGGGCGCCACTTTGGCTTGCACGATCCGTATCAATTGCGCCAGTTCGGCCCGATATCTGGCGGCCGGACGGAATGCCGTGGTGTCATTCACGCCGAAGGCGATCAGCACGATATCTACGGCCGGCGTACTGGCCGGCAATTGCGGCACCAGGTGTTGTAAGGCCTGCGCCAGGTCAGCGCCATTGCGCCCCAGCGCTTGCCAGCTCACCGTCGCTTGCTGGTCCTGCGCCAACTGCCTGGCCAGCTGGCCGCTGATCGCCTGCTCATGGGTCGCGACCCCTACCCCGGCCACCGGCGACTCGCCCAGGCACAACAAACGCAGTGTTGGCGCCAGGGCGGACTGGCCGTCGGGCGGGCGCGCTATGCCGCTATCCGGCCCGCCGGCTTCCGGCAGCCGCAATGTCACACGGCGGGTATGCTTGCCCTGCAAATACAACAAGGGATACAGCGGTAACGCGAATAATTCGGGGAGGTAACTACGCATGGATATCAGGGCTTCCGGTTTATATGACTTTGAGCTTGGCCAGCTCAGGCTTGGCCGGCGGGTAGGCCAGCTCCAGGCTGGCCAGCTTTTCGCTGACGATATGGGCGATGGCCAGGTTGCGCTGGGTCTTGGAATCGGCCGGGATGATGTACCAGGGCGCATGCGCGGTATCGGTGGCGCTGATCGCCTTCTCGTAGAGCGTTTGATAAGAGGGCCAATGTTCGCGCTCAGCCAGGTCCTGGAGATCGAATTTCCAGTGCTTGTTGGGGTCGGCGATGCGTTCTTCCAGCCTGAATTTCTGTTCCTGCTTGGAAATGTGCAAGAAAAACTTCAGGATAATGGTGCCAGTCTCGCTCAACATACGTTCAAAATCACATATCTGGGCATAACGTCGCTCGCACTCCTTGTCGTCTATCCAGCCGTGCACGCGCGTGATCAGCACGTCTTCGTAGTGGCTGCGGTTGAAGATGACGACCTCGCCATTGCCCGGCACTTCCTTGTGCACCCGCCACAGGTAGTCGTGTTCCTTCTCCAAGCTGCTGGGAGCCTTGAAGGAGGCGGTGCGGGCGCCCAGCGGATTGACCTGGCCGAACACGCCGCGCACGGTACCGTCCTTGCCTGAGGTATCCATGCCCTGCAGGATAATCAGCAGCTTGTATTTCTTTTGCGCATACAGAATCTCCTGGCAGGCTGCGATTTGCTCGGCCAGCTGCATCGTGAGCAGCTTGTCGCGGATCTTGGCTTGCTCCCTATCTTCCTTGTCCGGTTTTTTATCGGCGTCGTCCAGCAAGCGCTTGCTGGCGTCGGCGTCTTTGATCTTGAGTTTGGCGGCGGGTCGAAACAAGGCGCTGACGGACATGGATATTCCTTATGCTTTTCTGGCGATATTGAAAATGAGGTGGTCGAGCTTGACGCATCTATCCATCACGACCTTGATGCCGGCCGCGGCCGCTTTTTCGGCGGCCTGCAGATGGATCACTCCTTGCTGCATCCATACGCAGTCCAGCCCCAGGCGGATGGCCTCGTCGACGATGGGCGGGATGTCGTCCGAGCGGCGGAAGCAATCGACGATATCTATCCGCGCACCCTGCCGCTGCACGGCTTGGGCCGCCTCGGCCAGGCTGGCATGGCAATGCTCGCCGAGGATAGTGCTGCCCTCCTCCATGGGATTGACCGGGACGATGCGATAGCCTTGCTGCTGCATATAGGCCGCCACTTCATGGCTGGGACGGTGGCTCTTGGCCGACAAGCCGACCACGGCGATGATGCGGGCGCTGCGCAAGATGGCGGCAATGTCGGCATTGATCATGAGGTCGTTGGCAATTCCCGGGCAAGCATAAAAAAAGGCAGCCTAAGCTGCCTTTCATTTTACTGCCTGCGGTCAAGTTTTGCCGGAACGGCAAAAAATTTCCCCCGTATTACCTTTTGTGACGCAATTTTTGAATTGCGGCCAATTGGGCAATCGCGGCGGCCAGTTCTGCTTGCGCTTGCGCGTAGTCAATTTTGGATTCTTTATTGACCAGGGCTTCTTCCGCCCTCTTCTTCGCTTCGTTCGCCTTGGCTTCGTCCAGGTCTTTACCGCGGATCGCAGTATCGGCCAGGACTGTGACCGTATCCGGTTGCACTTCCAGCAAACCGCCTGCGACGAAGACGAACTCTTCCTCGGCCTGGCCGCTTACCTTGATGCGTACCGCACCCGGCTTGATGCGAGTGATCAGTGGCGTATGTTTTGGATAAATACCCAATTCACCAGCCTCACCCGGCAACGCGACGAACTCGGCTTCACCGGAGAAGATCAGCTCTTCCGCGGAAACCACGTCAACGTGAATAGTGTGTGCCATGTTGGACCCTTTTCATTCTTGCTGGATCAAAAAAGCGGAACAGTGCAAGCCCGGCCTGGGCCGGCCTCGCACCGGTCGGGTATTAGCCGATTTTTTTCGCTTTTTCGATGGCTTCTTCGATAGTACCTACCATGTAGAACGCTTGTTCTGGCAGATGATCGAGTTCGCCGGATGCAATCATCTTGAAGCCCTTGATCGTATCTTTCAGCGAAACGTATTTACCTGGAGAACCGGTAAACACTTCAGCAACGTGGAAAGGCTGGGACAGGAAACGCTGCATCTTACGTGCACGCGCTACCAGCAGCTTGTCTTCAGGAGCCAGTTCGTCCATACCCAGAATCGCGATAATGTCGCGCAATTCCTTATAACGCTGCAAAGTACCTTGCACCGCGCGGGCTGTTTCGTAGTGTTCCTGGCCAACCACTTGCGGATCCAGCTGGCGCGATGTGGAATCCAGTGGATCAACCGCTGGGTAGATACCCAGGGAGGCGATGTCACGGGACAGAACCACGGTGGAATCCAAGTGGGCGAAGGTGGTCGCTGGGGATGGATCGGTCAAGTCATCCGCTGGAACATACACGGCTTGAATCGAGGTGATCGAACCAGTCTTGGTCGACGTAATACGCTCTTGCAGACGGCCCATTTCTTCGGCCAGGGTAGGCTGGTAACCCACCGCGGAAGGCATACGGCCCAGCAGCGCGGAGACTTCGGTACCGGCCAGTGTGTAACGGTAGATATTGTCGACGAAGAACAGCACGTCCTTGCCTTCGTCGCGGAAACCTTCCGCAATCGTCAGACCTGTCAATGCCACGCGCAGACGGTTGCCTGGCGGTTCATTCATCTGACCGTACACCATCGCTACCTTGGATTTTTCCGGATCATCCAGATCAACCACTTTAGCGTCAGCCATTTCGTGGTAGAAGTCGTTACCCTCACGAGTACGCTCACCCACACCGGCGAACACGGACAAGCCGCTGTGCGCTTTAGCGATGTTGTTGATCAATTCCATCATGTTGACGGTCTTGCCCACACCCGCACCGCCGAACAGACCCACTTTACCGCCTTTTGCAAACGGGCAAACCAGGTCAATCACCTTGATGCCGGTTTCCAGCAGCTCTTGCGATGGCGACAATTCGTCGTACGCAGGCGCTTTGCGGTGGATCGATGCTGTAGTTTCACGGCTTACCGGACCACATTCGTCGATAGGGTTGCCCAGTACGTCCATGATACGACCGAGTGTTGCTTTACCGGTCGGCACCATGATAGGGTGGCCCGTGTTTTGAATCACCATGCCGCGACGCAGACCGTCGGATGTGCCCAAAGCAATGGTACGGACGATACCGTCGCCCAATTGCTGTTGCACTTCCAGGGTCAGCTCGGAGCCTTCCATTTTCAAGGCGTCGTAGATCTTAGGCATCGCGTCGCGTGGAAATTCAACGTCCACAACAGCGCCGATACACTGAACGATTTTGCCATCAGCCATGTTCGTTCCTTCAATAATTTAAATTCAGTTTTAAACCGCTGCCGCGCCGGCGACGATCTCGGAGAGCTCTTTGGTAATTGCAGCCTGACGGGTCTTGTTATAAACCAGTTTCAGTTCACCAATCACATTACCTGCGTTATCACTGGCTGACTTCATCGCCACCATACGGGCCGATTGTTCAGATGCCATGTTTTCAGCGACAGCCTGATAAATCAGCGCTTCAACATAACGTACCAGCAATTCATCAATGACCGTTGCAGCATCCGGCTCGTACAGGTAGTCCCAGCTATGGGCTGAGGTCTTGCCTGCTTCGAGCGTGGCAGCCGACAGGGGCAACAACTGCTCCATGACCGGCTCTTGCTTCATCGTGTTGATGAATTTGGTGTAAGACAGGTAGACTGCATCCAGTTTTCCTTCCTGGTAGGCATCCAGCAACAGCTTCACTGGGCCTATCAGTTTGTCCAGGTGGGGCGTATCGCCGAGCTGCACTGCGTGCGCTACGACTTTTGCACCTACCCGGTTCAGGAAACCAAGACCTTTATTACCAATCGCGACCGCTTCAATTTTTGAACCCTTGCCCTCGAGTTCACGCAGTTTGTTGGTGACCAAACGCAAAACGTTGGTGTTCAAGCCACCGCACAAGCCTTTATCTGTCGTCACAACGATCACTCCAACTTTCTTGGACTGGTCTTGCGCGATCATGAAAGGATGCGTGTACTCAGGGTTTGCCTGTGACAAGTTCGCAGCGATGTTACGAATCTTTTCGCTGTATGGACGGGCCGCGCGCATCCGTTCCTGCGCCTTGCGCATTTTGGATGCGGCGACCATTTCCATCGCCTTGGTGATCTTCTTCGTATTTTCTACGCTTTTGATCTTGCCACGTATCTCTTTGCCTGCTGCCATGAGTATTAACTCCTTTTAAACCCGATTAGTGGGTGGGGTTAATATGCGCCGGATTTTTTGAAATCAGCAATCGCGGCAGACATGGCGGCTTCGCCATCTTTGTCGAGTTGCTTGGTTTCTTCAATCTTTTGCAACAATGCAGCGTGGCTGGTCTTCATGAAGTTGTGCACGCCAGCTTCAAAAGCCAATACTTTCTTGACAGGTACATCGTCCAGGAAGCCTTTGTTCACGGAGAACAGGGTCACGGCCATCAAGGAGATCGACAACGGTGCGTACTGAGCCTGTTTCAACAGTTCGGTAACGCGCGCGCCGCGGTCCAGCTGCTTGCGGGTCGCTTCATCCAGGTCGGAGGCGAACTGCGCAAACGCTGCCAGTTCACGATACTGCGCCAAGTCGGTACGGATACCGCCGGACAGGTTTTTGATGACCTTGGTCTGCGCTGCACCGCCAACACGCGATACCGAAATACCCGCGTTGATCGCAGGACGGACACCGGCGTTGAACAGGGAAGTTTCCAGGAAGATCTGGCCGTCGGTAATCGAAATCACGTTGGTCGGAACGAAAGCGGAAACGTCGCCGGCCTGGGTTTCAATGATAGGCAATGCTGTCAATGAACCGGTCTTGCCTTTGACTTCACCATTGGTGAATTTCTCTACGTAGTCTGGATTCACGCGCGCTGCACGTTCCAGCAGGCGGGAGTGCAGGTAGAACACGTCGCCAGGGTAAGCTTCACGGCCTGGTGGACGGCGCAGCAACAGCGATACCTGACGGTAAGCCACGGCTTGCTTGGACAAGTCATCATAGATGATCAGTGCATCTTGGCCACGGTCACGGAAGTATTCGCCCATCGCGCAACCGGAGTAAGCGGATACATATTGCATCGCGGCGGACTCGGAGGCGGCAGCTGCAACCACGATCGTGTATTCCATCGCGCCGTGAGCTTCCAGCGAACGCACCACGTTTTTGATGGATGAAGCTTTTTGACCGATCGCTACATAGATACAGGTAACGTTCTGGCCCTTCTGGTTGATCACGGCATCGATCGCTACTGCAGTCTTGCCGGTTTGACGATCGCCAATGATCAGTTCACGCTGGCCGCGGCCGACTGGAACCATCGAGTCGATCGACTTCAGGCCGGTTTGCAGAGGTTCGGAAACGGATTGACGGGCAATAACGCCAGGAGCGATCTTTTCGATTGGCGCTGTCAGTTTTGCATTGATAGGACCTTTGCCGTCGATAGGCTGGCCCAGGGCGTTGACCACACGGCCGCGCAGTTCGGGACCGATAGGCACTTCCAGGATGCGGCCTGTGCATTTCACAGTGTCGCCTTCGGAGATGTGCTCGTAGTCGCCCAGGATAACGGCGCCGACGGAATCACGTTCCAGGTTCAATGCCAGGCCGAAAGTATTGCCTGGGAATTCCAGCATCTCGCCTTGCATCGCGTCAGACAGACCGTGGATGCGGCAGATACCGTCGGTAACGGAAATAACCGTACCTTGATTGCGAATCTCAGCGCCGTTGCCAAGGCCTTGGATCCGGCTCTTGATCAGCTCGCTGATTTCTGATGGGTTGAGTTGCATACTAACTCCTAATATTATTTCTCTGTTGAGAAGTTCAAACAATCTGAGCGCGACACGCTCCGGTCTGCGCATTGAGCGCCGGATAACCAGAGTTTGAGCCGCCCGCTACAAATTACTTAAACTTCCCTTTGCGCTTGGCTCAGATTCTTTACTTACCGTTTTACGCGGTCAGGGCGACTTGCATCTGTTGCAGCTTGGCACGTACCGACGTATCCAGCACCTGGTCACCAACCACGATACGCACACCACCGATCAGTGAAGGATCCACTGTCACGCTAGGGTGCAACTTGCGGCCGAATTTCTTTTCCAGCGTCGCCGTCAGCTCGTTCAATTGTGCTGCCGTCAATTCAAATGCACTGAAAATTTCTGCATCTGCGGCGCCTTCTTGCGCATTCTTCAGAGCGTGAAATTGGGCAGCGATTTCGGGCAGTGCGGTCAAACGGTCATAATCGGCGAGTGTATTGACGAAGTTTTTGGCTTCTTCAGTCACTGGGGATTTCAGCACGGACAAGAAGGTCGCCGCTGTTTGATCAGCGGAGACCTTGGGGTTGTGTGCAAGAGCCACTACATCGGGGTGCGCAGCAACTTGCCCCATCTCGGTAACCAGGTCCGACCAGGCGGACAAGTTACCGGATTGAGCAACGCGAAACAGCGCTTCTGCGTAAGGACGAGCGATCGTTGCGAGTTCAGCCATGATTACAGCTCAGTTTTCAATTGGCCCAACAAATCAGCGTGAGCCGATGCATTGACCTCACGTTTCAGAATTTGCTCGGCGCCTTTAACTGCCAGTGTTGCCACCTGGTCGCGCAATTCTTCACGTGCTTTAGTTACTTGATTGTCTGCTTCAGCTTTGGCGGCAGCGATGATGCGTGCGCCTTCTGCAGCGGCAGTATTCTTGGCTTCGTCAATGATCAGCTGAGCGCGTTTTTCCGCATCCAGAACGCGTTTCTGGCCTTCTTCACCTGCGCTAGCCAATTGGGCTTGCACACGTTTTTCAGACGCTTGCGCTTCAGTACGGGCACGGTCGGCGGCAGCCAGGCCGTCGGCAATTTTTTGCCTGCGGGCATCGATCGCACCGATCAACGGTGGCCACACGAATTTCATCGTGAAGAGTGCCAGGATGAAAAACACACCAGCCTGGTACCACATTGTCAGATTAAGATTCACGGTAGTTTCCTTATCAAATTAATCGTTCCGTAAGCAGCTTCCTGCTTACGGTACAAGAAGGAAAGCTAATTAGCCTTTGAACGGATTTGCAGTTGCGAAGAACATCGCGATACCAACACCGATAATGAACGCAGCATCGATCAGACCAGCCA
>JAZJYH010000128.1:0-2719 GCA_040390485.1 Pseudomonadota bacterium | reverse complement strand
CGACGCTGGTGATCTTCACGCTCAAGGATGCCCCCGGCAACGCTATCTTGCTGACGGTGGTCGAGTCCGGCTTTGACAAGGTACCACTGCACCGCCGCCGCGAGGCGTTCGAGATGCATACGGGCGGCTGGGAAGAACAGCTGCAGAATATTGCGCGCCATGCCAGTAGCTAGCGGACCAGTCAGGAGCAGGGCCGGCGGCTCGGCGGCGGCTGCCGCATCGAACGACTCGCTGGCCCATGTCTTCGCCGCGCTGGGCGACCCCACGCGCCTGAAACTGGTGGTCGTGCTGTGCGCCGGCGGCGCGTTTTCGATCGCGCACCTGACCCAGACCACCGAGATCAGCCGCCAGGGTGTCACCAAGCACCTCAACGTGCTGGCCGAGGCCGGCGTGGTACGCGACCTGAAAATCGGCCGCGAGCGCCTGTGGCAGCTTGAGCCCGCCAAGATAGACGAGGCCAAGCGCACGCTGGAATCCATCGGCCGCGAATGGGAAATGGCGCTGGCAAGGATCAAGAGCTTTGTGGAGAAGAATGACTAGGGCGGCACTGTCGCGCGTCGAATTCACATCGCAATAAAAAAGGGGCCAGTGGCCCCTTTTCATTGTCATAGATAATGAAATAAAACAGTTTTTTTGGCGCCAGGTTTAATGCAAAAATACCTCTCGTCAAACCTATTCCGTTAATTATTACGTGCCCCTGCGCTCTTGCTTGTGATTTCCTTTGAAGCTTATGAAGGCAGCAAAGGCAAGCCAAGTTCTTTCAGAAACTCGTTGTGTTTTTCAGCGCGTCTTTAATTTTTTGCTCCAGTTCTACTAGCTAGGCATTTACAGTACCAAGATCAATTTCTGCATCAGCTACAGCCGTGCTGATATAGCGCGAGATATTTAAGTTGTAGCCTTCTCTTTCAATTCTCTCCATTGACACGCGCTTGGAATCGCCCGGCTTCCGGGCTCGGCTATTCTTGCGGCAATTGCAGATTCTCCATAGAGAGCCTTTGCGGCAGCGTTTCCAGCCACCGTCCGACGACGGCCATCTCTTCCTCGCTGAAGCCTTCGTTCAGTCGGGCATTCAGGGCGCTCAGCGCGATCTTTGCCCGCTGCCCGGCGAGCCGGCCTTCCTCGGTTTGGTAGAGGCGAATCGCACGCCCGTCTTCCGGGTCACGCTGGCGTAGCAAGTAGCCCGCTTGCTCAAGCCGGTTGGCCAGGCCTGACATTGCCGGCGCGCCAATGTGCAAGGCTTGCGCGACGTCGCCGATGAGCGCGCCGTTGCTGCGCGACAAAAAAAACATCGTGCCTGCCTGTGCCGGCGACAGCGCCGCCGGCCCGTCTGCCTGACTCTCAATCCAGCGATCCACCGCCCGCTGAGCGACGTTGAGCGAGAATATCAACCTGGTTTTCTGCTGATCCTTCATCCGATTTCATCCCTTGTTATCAGTTTGCGAATTTACTTCGTGCGCGAAGTATGTATATAATTCGTGTGCGAAGCAATTTTCGCACATTTCGCTCCCCCGCGTGGGTGGAACGACACTCACAGGAGAACTTATGACCGATCACGTAACCGTCACTTCCGCCCAGGGCGTTCTTACTCTCACGCTGGCGCGGCCGGACAAAATGAACGCGCTCACCAACGCGATGTATGCCACCCTGGCGGATGCCCTCACAGGCGCCGAAGCGGACATGTCCGTGCGGGCCATCGTGATCCGGGGCGAAGGCGCCATGTTCACCGCCGGCAACGATCTGGCCGAATTTGCCGCCGTTGCCACGGGCGGCGCAGCCGGAGAGAACCATGTCCTGCGATTCCTGAGCGCGCTTGCCAGTTCCACCAAGCCCCTGGTGGCGGCGGTGAACGGGCGCGCCGTGGGCGTGGGAACCACGCTGCTGCTGCACTGTGACTTCGTCGTGCTGGCAGAGGATGCACTATTGTCCACGCCCTTCGTCAATCTTGCCCTCGTACCCGAAGCCGCTTCCAGCCTGCTGCTGCCGGCCCGCATCGGCCACGCCCGGGCATTTGAGATGTTTGCCCTTGGCAAACCGATCTCTGCCGCGCAAGCGCTGGCCTGGGGCATCGCCAACCGTGTGGTGCCGAAAACGGAGCTGCACGACGAAGCACACCAGATTGCCGAGTTGCTGGCCAAGCAGGCGGCTGGTTCGCTGAAGATGACGAAGGTGCTGATGCGCCAGGGGGAGGCCGTCGCCGCCCAGATGGCGCTGGAAGGCGCGCAATTCGCCGAGCGCCTGCGCAGTCTGGAAGCGCGCGAAGCCTTCACTGCATTCGCCCAGAAGCGTGCGCCAGATTTCTCGAAATTCGCGGCGTGATTGGCATGCTCATGGAGGCCGCTGAATCGGGTGCATGAATACAGCGCCCAAGATGCAATCATCATAAGGATTGCAGATTTTGGCGTACTTTCAGCAGGCGGCGCAGGATCGGGTCCATCGTGTTTCCCCGTAGTGGTTCCGGGCTCATGTCGCCCGGACCTTCTAGCGCTGCTTGTCGCCCACCGTCTTCGTCATCACTGCAGACGGATGGCCGTATCAAATATCCAGGTACGGCGAATTTCGATCACGTCGTACTGGCGTGCCAAGGCGGGTGGGAACGGGCCATAGGGTGCCTGGCTGGCGATGACTTTGTGTATCGCCTCGTCGATGGCGGGCACGCCGCTGGAGACCACGAAAGTCACCTTCTCTACCGAGCCGTCGGCGCGGATTGCCACCGTTACCA
>JAZJYH010000127.1:0-2487 GCA_040390485.1 Pseudomonadota bacterium | reverse complement strand
AGCCATGAAAATTACGACAGACCAGACCGATCTGGATATTCCGTTGATACATCAATTCCTTTCAGAGCAAAGCGCCTGGGCTATCGGCATTCCGCTGGAGCTGGTGCAACGCGCCATCAAACATTCGCTATGCTTTGGCGGCTACCTGGACGGCCGGCAAATCGCCTTTGCGCGGGTGGTCAGCGACTACACCACCTTCGCCTACCTGGTCGACGTATTTGTCGTCACGGAACAGCGCGGCAAGGGTTATAGCAAGGAATTGATGCAGGCTGTCATGGCGCACCCCGACCTGCAGGGCTTGCGCCGCTTTATGCTGGCCAGCACCGATGCGCGCGGGCTGTATGCGCAATTCGGCTTCACGGCGCCCGCCAAGCCCGAGATACTGATGGAAATTAACAGGCCGAATATGTACCGGCAATAGAAAAACGGCCAGGGCGGCCGTTTTTCTTATTTATAAATGATCACCGGCTCCGTGACTGGCGGCGGGGCAGGCGCCGCTGCCGCGGGTCTGACGGTAGTCGTGGTAGTCACCGTTGTAGTCGTGGTCAGCTTGCGCCCGACCACCGGCATGCCCAATTGCGCCATCAATTCTCCATACGCAGAATCGGCCAGGCTGCGCGAAGTTTCCTGCATCACCTTGCCGCTGTTAAACACGACCCGGTCGCCGGCCCGGCCCAGTATCCGGGTGTCTACACCGGACCCGCTGGCACTGAAGGCCGCTTTCACTTCATAGGTGCGGGTATCAATCAGGCTGAAATCCGCCACCAGGTCCAGCGACAGGCTGGCGGTGCTGGATGTTCCGACTGCCAGCGCACTGCTCTCTTGCCGGAAATCGATACTGCTGACGGTGCCAAAGAGCACATAATCCGCGCCCGCATACATGCCCTGCCTGATGCGGCTGATGATGTCGTAAATCGTGTCGGTCGGCCGGCCCAGATAAGGGCGCGCATGGATAAGGCGCAGACCGCCCCCTTTCAGCATCGCGCCTTTCAGGTCTGCGGTATAGGTGCGCAGCTCGCCGCGATTGATGTAGGTATAGGTGCCCTCTGATTCGTAGTAGTTGCTTTCATTCCTGGCATTCAGGCTGCTGCGCATCGCGTAGCTGCTGTCGGTATCACGCTCACCGATGCGTTCACTGGTACGGGCATTGACGGAGCTTTTGTTGCTAGCACGCACGGTACGGAAGTATTCGCTGACTTTTTCTTCATAGGTCAGGTCGGTCACTGCAATCTTCGGTTCCGCCGCAAGGGCGCTAAGCACCGTACAGGCGCTCAATACCGCAAACAGGCTGGCCCACATTTTCCTGGCACTGAATTGACTTGGCATCTTGGATTCCTCATCCGGTATGAGCACGGTCTGCAGAGCCTGCCGGGCCCGGTGCAGAATATTAACGTTTCGTTGTCTTGCGGATTTCTTTTTCATCCTGCCATTCTATCGATCCGTCTTCCACGTCGTACAATTTCAAAGTCATCTTGTAGAACACGTCCTTGGTATTCACGCTCTGCTTGACGATGGACACGATCTCGCCTTCCAGCGAATACTTGGCCGCGCTCATGTTGCCGATCTTGGCCTTGCCCTGGCTCTTGTACAGGCCGCTTTGATTTTGCCTTTGCAATTCATCCACGCCGGTCTGCATCTCATCGGCACTGCGCGTAAATTTCACCTTGCGGCTCTTCACCAGCGCCGTCTGTATCGTATTCATGATGGCCTTGGTGTCGATATACTCACTGGTCTTGTTGCGCACTGCAGTCAGCGTCAGCGTAGGGCGGTTTTGCAATACCGGATCCTCCAGTAGCGAGCCCACCATTTTTTCCGCAATCATTTGCAGGTCGGTGGAGCCGAATTCATTGGTGACGGTCTCCACCGACTTGCTGTCGCCATACGTGGTCTGGCGTGCAAAGCTGACGGTAGGCTGGGACAATTGCTGGGTCGGACAACCCGTCAGCGTCAACATGGCTGCGGCTATCGCGCAAAAGGCCAGCGCAGAAGAAGCGAAAGAGGAACTGGATTTCATGTTTTTCCCTATTCAGTTTTTATGGACGGTGTTTCTGTATCAGCATCGGCGACAACATCGACACTAGCAGCATCAGCGCGGTTCCGAGCTCATTTCCAGCTTGAAGTCTATCGCCTGCGGCCCGTAGGCCGTGCCTTTCAGGATCTGGCTCTGCTTACCCAGGAATACCACGGGCTTCCACACCTCGCCGTCACCCACCTGCATGCCGGACGCATCGGTCCAGCGGAAGCGATAGTACAGGCGCAGGTCCCTGAGGTCGTTATTGTTCACCTCGGCCTGCACCACCATCACGTCGTTGCGCCGCTGCGAACGCAGGTCCACCACTTGCAGCCCTTGCAGATCGCCACGGACAATCAGCTTGGCGGCGATCCCGGCAGACACCGCCGGCGGCACCGGGTCGGCGGCAAAAGCTGTACTGGCAAGCAGTATCAGGCTGGAGGCGGCAACTATTTTTCTTGAGTATGGCGACATGA
>JAZJYH010000126.1:0-7539 GCA_040390485.1 Pseudomonadota bacterium | reverse complement strand
GCGGCATGTCGGTGATGGAGATGAGCCATCGCGGCGCCGAGTACATGTCCATCATTGCCGCCGCGCAAAGCGATTTGCGCGAGTTGCTGGCGGTGCCCGCCAACTACAAGATCCTGTTCATGCAGGGCGGGGCGATCGCAGAAAACGCCATCATCCCCATGAACCTGGCCGGCTTAAAGCCGCAGCCGGCGACCGCCGACTATATCAATACCGGCTCCTGGTCGACCAAGTCGCTGAAGGAAGCGGGCAAGTATCTGCACGTGAACGTGGCCGCCTCGTCCGAGGCCGACAAGTTCGCCACGATACCGGCGCGCGATACTTGGCGCCTGACCAAAGATGCGGCCTATGTGCACATCTGCACCAATGAAACCATAGACGGCATCGAATACCAGTTCGTGCCTGAGGTCGGCGCCGACACCAATGGCGCGCCGCTGGTGGCCGACATGTCTTCGCACATCCTGTCGCGCGTGATCGACGTCTCGCAATACGGCGTGATCTACGGCGGCGCGCAAAAGAATATCGGTCCGGCCGGCCTGACCATCGTGATCGTGCGCGAAGACTTGCTGGGCCATGCGCTGCCGTGCTGCCCGTCGGCCTTCAACTGGAAGACCGTGGCCGACAACGACTCCATGTACAACACGCCGCCGACTTATTCTATCTATATCGCCGGCCTGGTATTCCAGTGGCTGAAACGCCAGGGCGGGGTGGCGGCGATGGAGCAAACGAATATCGCCAAGGCCAGGCTGCTGTACGATTATCTGGATGCCAGCGACTTCTATGTCAACCGCATCAACCCGGCCAACCGCTCGCGCATGAACGTGCCTTTCTTCCTGCGCGACGAAGCGCTGAATGCGGCTTTCCTGGCCGAGGCCAAGGAGCGCGGCCTGCTGCAACTGAAGGGGCATAAATCGGTAGGCGGCATGCGCGCCTCTATCTATAACGCGATGCCGCTAGAGGGCGTGCAGGCGCTGGTTGCCTTTATGCAGGAATTTGCAGCAAAGAATAGTAAGTAAATAAGGTAAATAAGTTTCATCCTTGATCTGTTCCCCGTTTTTCAAAAAAGAACCGGGGAATCCAGCTGGACATCGAGCGTCATCGCGTTCTCCAGCGTTGCCAACCAGGTTCACCTGCCTGTGCGCAATCTGATTTGACAAGGCGAGCAGAGCTACTGCCCCGGCCCCTGAGTGCAGGGGCTGAGCGTTAAAAATAGGTGTATTCGATGACTAGCGACAATAAATTACTGCCCTTGCGCCACAAGATAGACGCGATAGACGCGCAAATCCTGGCATTGCTGAACGAGCGCGCCCGCGTGGCGCAGGAAGTCGGCCACGTGAAGGCAGAAACCAATGCCCCGGTATTCCGTCCGGAGCGCGAAGCCCAGGTCTTGCGCACTGTCGCAGCCAACAACCCCGGTCCGCTGCAAAACGACGACGTGCAAACCATCTTCCGCGAAGTGATGTCGGCTTGCCGCGCGCTGGAACGGCGGGTCACGGTCGCCTTCCTGGGCCCGGTAGGCACCTTCAGCGAGCAGGCGGTGTACCAGCAATTCGGCCGCGCCGTGCTGGTCTCGCCCTGCGTCTCGATAGATGAAGTGTTCCGCGCGACCGAGGCCGGCACCGCCGATTTCGGCGTGGTGCCGATAGAAAATTCTTCCGAAGGCGCGATCAACCGCACCCTGGACCTGCTGCTGCAAACCAGCCTGGTGATCAGCGGCGAATTGTCGATCCCCGTGCACCACAGCCTGATGACCAAGCTCGGCCATATGGACGGCATCGCCCGCATCTGCGCCCATTCGCAGGCGCTGGCGCAGTGCCAGGCCTGGCTCAACCAGCATTATCCGCATATAGAACGGCACGCGGTGGCCTCCAATGCCGAAGCGGCGCTGATGGCCAGCAAGGACACCAGCGTCGCCGCGATTGCCGGCGAAATTGCCGGGCAACAATACAACCTGCAAGTGGTCAGCGCCCACATCCAGGACGATCCGCACAATCGCACCCGCTTCGCCATCATAGGCCGGCTGCACACCACGCCTAGCGGCAAGGACCAGACCTCGCTGGTGCTGGCGGTGCCGAACAAGGCCGGCGCCGTGTACAAGATGCTGGCGCCGCTGGCCACGCACGGCGTCTCGATGACGCGTTTCGAATCGCGCCCCGCCCGCACCGGCAATTGGGAATACTATTTCTATGTCGACGTCGAAGGCCATGTGATGGACGACAGGGTGGCGAAGGCGACGGCGGAGCTGAAAGACAATGCGGCGTTCTTCAAGGTATTGGGTTCCTACCCCTGCACCATATAAGTGTATGCAGAACCGTAGGGTGGGCACCCGTGCCCACGCTGACGCACATTGGCGGGAGCCAGGTTCTTACCCGGGCCGCGTGGGCACAGAGTGCCCACCCTAGGTAAAAATGTGAACGCTAAGAATTCATCCCTCTCCGGCTTTGCACCGGAAATATTTTTGGAGTAAGTATGTCTGTCAAATTCGGCCCCGAGTACGTCCGCGCAATCGCCCCCTACCAGGGCGGCAAGCCTATCGCTGAAGTGGCGCGCGAATTCGGCCTGGATGAAACCAGGATCGTCAAGCTGGCGTCCAATGAAAATCCGCTCGGCATCCCCGATTCCGCCAGACAGGCGATGATAGCGGCGGCGGCCGATATCGGCCGCTATCCGGACTCCAACGGTTTTGAGCTGAAGGCCACTATCACCGCCAAATACGGCGTGCCGCAAGACTGGATCACCCTGGGCAACGGCAGCAACGACATCCTGGAACTGGCTGCGCACGCCCTGGTGGAACCGGGCCAGGGCGTGGTGTTTGCGCAATACTCGTTTGCCGTGTATCCGCTGGCGACCCAGGCGGTGGGCGGACGCGCCATCGTGGTGCCGGCAGTTGCCTATGGTCATGACCTGGAAGCCATGCTGGCGGCCATCACCGCCGACACCAAACTGGTCTTCATCGCCAACCCGAACAACCCTACCGGCACCTTCCTGCCGGCGGCCAAGATAGAGGCCTTCCTGGCAAAAGTGCCGGCCTCGGTGGTGGTAGTGCTGGATGAGGCCTATAACGAATTCCTGGCGCCCGAGCTGCAATACGATTCGATCGCCTGGGTCAGGCAATATCCCAACCTGCTGGTATCGCGTACCTTGTCCAAGGCCTATGGCCTGGCTGGCCTGCGCATAGGCTTCGGCATCGCGCAGCCCGGCCTGACCGATTTGCTGAACCGCATACGCCAGCCTTTCAATGTCAACAGCATGGCGCAGGCGGCGGCGGTGGCGGCCTTGAACGATGCCGCCTTCCTGCAAAAGAGCGCCAGGCTGAATGCGGACGGCTATGCGCAATTGACGCAGGCATTCACCGAGCTGGGCCTGGAGTTCGTGCCTTCCTGCGGCAACTTCGTGCTGGTCAAGGTGGGCCATGAGGACGTCGCCGGCGCCCGCGTCAACCTGGAACTGCTGAAGCGCGGCGTCATCGTGCGCCCGGTCGGCAATTACGGCTTGCCGCAATGGCTGCGCATCTCCATCGGTTTGCCGGAAGAAAACGCGGTCTTTATCGCCGCCCTGAAATCCATCCTGGCAGGTGAGTGAGGATAGCTACAGTGAATTTCAACAAGGTCGTTATCTTTGGGGTGGGCCTGATCGGCGGCTCGTTTGCACTGGCCTTGAAAAAGGCCGGCGCGGTCGGCCAGGTGGTCGGCGTGGGACGCACGCACGCCTCCCTGGCGCGCGCGCAGGAGTTGGGCATCATCGACCAGATAGCGAGCTCGCTGGATACTGCATTGGCGGGCGCCGACCTGGTGCTGATCGCTGCCCCGGTGGCGCAAACCGCCGATATCCTGGCGGCGATCAAGCCGCATTTGCAGGCCGGCACCGTGGTCACCGACGCCGGCAGCACCAAGTCCGACGTGGTGGCGGCGGCGCGCGCGGTGCTGGGCGGGCAGGTGGCGCAGTTCGTGCCGGCCCATCCGATTGCCGGCCGCGAATTGAACGGCCCCGATGCGGCCCTGGTGGACCTGTATGCCGGCAAGAAAGTCGTCATCACGGCGCTGAAAGAAAACGCGGCGGACGACGTGGCCAGGGTGGCCAGCGCCTGGCGTCTGTGCGGCGCCATCATCCACCACCTGACACCAGCCGAGCATGACCAGGTGTTTGCCGCGGTCAGCCATCTGCCGCATCTGCTGGCCTATGCGCTGGTGGACGATATTGCGCGCAAGCCTCACGCCGAGCGGCTGTTCCAGTATGCCGCCAGCGGCTTCCGCGACTTCACCCGGATCGCCGGTTCATCGCCGGAAATGTGGCGCGACATCTCGCTGGCCAATCGCGACGCGATGTTGCAGGAACTGGATGCCTATACCGCCAAACTGGCGGTATTACGTGAACACCTGGCCGCGTCGGAAGGCCCGGCGATAGAAGCGATTTATGCCAACGCCCAGCGCGCGCGGCATAACTGGATCAGCGCCATCGAGGCGGCGGAAAAACAAAACAAGGAAGGCGGCGACTAAATCCCGCCAGCAGACACTATGAGCCAAGCCAAACACTACCCCCACTATATCGATCTGGCGCCTGTGATGCGGGTGCAGGGCACGGTACGCCTGCCCGGATCGAAGAGCATTTCCAACCGTATCCTGCTGCTGGCGGCCTTGGCCGACGGCGCCACCCAGATCAGGGATTTGCTGGCCTCCGACGATACCCTGGTGATGCTGAACGCCTTGAACACGCTGGGCGTGCACTGGACCCAGCAAGACGGCAGCCAGGATTACACGGTGCAGGGCATCAACGGCGCTTTTCCCGTGCACCAGGCAGATTTGTTCATGGGCAATGCCGGCACCGCGATCCGCCCGCTGACCGCGGCGCTGGCGGTGATAGGCGGCGACTACACGATACACGGCGTGCCGCGCATGCACGAACGCCCGATCGGCGACCTGGTCGACGCCCTGAACGCGGTCGGCACCCAGGTGGAATACACCGGCGTGGCCGGTTTCCCGCCCTTACACATCCGCCGCGGCCACATCCACGCGCAGCGTTTGCAGGTGCGCGGCAATGTCTCCAGCCAGTTCCTGACCGCCTTGCTGATGGTGGCGCCGATGATGGCGCGTGAGCACGCGGTGACGATAGACGTGATCGGCGAGCTGATCTCCAAGCCCTACATAGAAATTACGCTGAACCTGCTGCAGCGCTTCGGCATCCAGGTGCAGCGCGACGGCTGGGCCTCGTTCACCATCGCCGCCGGCCAGCGCTATGTGTCGCCGGACGTGATCCATGTCGAGGGCGATGCTTCTTCCGCCTCGTATTTCCTGGCGGCCGGCGCGATAGCCGGCGGGCCGATCAGGGTAGAGGGCGTAGGCCGCGACAGCATCCAGGGCGACGTGCGCTTTGTCGAGGCGCTGGAAAAAATGGGCGCAAGCATCAGCATGGGCGACAACTGGATAGAAGCCCGCTCCAACGGCGTGCTGAAAGCCATCGACGCCGACTTCAATCATATTCCGGATGCCGCCATGACCATCGCCGTGGCCGCGCTGTACGCCGACGGCACCAGCGTGCTGCGCAATATCGCCAGCTGGCGGGTCAAGGAAACTGACAGGATCGCCGCCATGGCCATCGAACTGCGCAAGCTGGGGGCAAGCATAGAAGAGGGCGCCGACTACCTGGCGATCACGCCGCCAGCCGTCATCCAGCCGGCCACCATAGACACCTATGACGACCACCGCATGGCAATGTGCTTCTCCCTGGCAACATTGGACGGCGCGGCCCGCCGCGGCGCAGCGATGCGCATCAATGACCCCAAGTGCGTGGCCAAGACCTTCCCCGACTACTTTGAAGCCTTTGCCGGCATCAAGCACGAGGATTTGTTTTAAGAAGACACAACCAAAAGATTTTTCGTGTTTTTCGTGGGGCACGCCTAGTGCCTTTCGTGGACAAGGCAGTGAATTTACGCAATTGCTTCGGCGAGGCCTTTGCCGGCATCAGGCACGAGGATTTGTTTTAAAGTTTTTCTATCCACGAAAACCACGAAAAGCACGAAATAAAAGACACGGCCAAAGATTTTTCGTGTTTTTCGTGTTTTTCGTGGACAAGGCAGTGATTTATGCAATCGCCTAGCCTCGAATGGACTCGGTTTCTGTTGCAGTTGCAAAGCATGGGATAATGCGGCTTAATCGCCATGGCCGCCAGATTGACGGCCATGCAAACCGTATTCATCTCATCTTGTCCCAATGTCAACTTATATACCGGTAATTACCATCGACGGCCCCACTGCGTCCGGCAAGGGCACGGTCGCCCACAGGGTGGCCAAGCACCTGGGCTTCCACTATCTCGATTCCGGCGCCCTGTATCGCCTGACGGCGCTGTCCGCCGCGCGCAAAAACATCGCGTTGGACGATGAACAAGAACTGGCCCTGCTGGCCAGTTTCCTGCCCTGCCGCTTTTCCCGCGGCCACGTATTGCTCGATGAAGAAGACGTCACCGACCTGGTCAGGGCGGAAGAGGTCGGGGTTGCTGCCTCAAAAATCGCGGTTTTGCCCAGGCTGCGCCAGGCCCTGGTGGACTTGCAGGTGTCTTTTCGGCAATTGCCCGGCCTGGTGGCCGACGGCCGCGACATGGGAACCGTGATCTTTCCCGATGCGACGCAAAAAATTTATCTTACGGCAAGTGTAGAGGCGCGTGCACAAAGGCGTTATAAGCAATTGATTGAAAAGGGTTTTTCTGCTAATATGGAAGACTTGGTAAAGGATTTGACTGAGCGAGACGCAAGGGATAGTGCCCGTGCGGCCGCTCCGCTGAAGCCGGCGCCGGGTGCCTATATCCTCGATACGTCTGACATGTCAGTCGAACACGCGGTCCAGACCGTGCTTGAGTTATATGCAGCAAGCATCGCCACAAACCAGAACAGCGGCCAGAGCATCGGCCAAAACAGCGGCCAATAAAAAAACGGCGAAGCAAAAAACGGCAATCACATCGCGTGATTCCGCTGGCAAGTTTGCAACACCAGGAGCTTGTCCAGTTTTATAGTGCCCGTTCCAGCGCAAGGCTAGTCCGGGATTGTTTAACCTAACCCAGTTATACATCGCATTGTGTGATGTTCTGGTTAACTAGAGTAATTTATGTCTACTGTTTTCATGAACCAAGATTTTGCTACCGGTGCAGATAGCTTCGCAGCTTTATTCGAAGAATCCCTGTCACGCCAGGATATGCGCTCCGGTGAAGTGATCTCTGCTGAAGTCGTACGTATCGACCACAACTTCGTGATCGTTAACGCCGGCTTGAAGTCTGAAGCATTCATCCCAGTTGAAGAATTCAAAAACGACCAGGGCGAACTGGAAGTTAACATCGGCGATTTCGTTTCCGTAGCGATTGATTCGCTGGAAAACGGTTTCGGCGACACTATCCTTTCCCGTGACAAAGCAAAACGTCTGGCCTCTTGGCTCGCGCTGGAAAAAGCGCTGGAGTCTGGCGAGATCGTTATTGGTACTGTCAATGGCAAAGTTAAAGGTGGTCTGACTGTTCTGACGAACGGCATCCGCGCTTTCTTGCCAGGTTCCCTGGTTGATA
>JAZJYH010000125.1:0-2127 GCA_040390485.1 Pseudomonadota bacterium | reverse complement strand
TCGGCTTCGATATATGTTGCATTTAATATGCATGTTAATTAAAATACGGCTGATGAGAGCGATTGCACGCCAGCTCACCCAGCAAGCACACGGGCCAGCACAGGCTCTTTTTATTAACTTATAAGTTGCATTTTATATGCATCATTGGAGTATTCATGATATCAGCAGAAGCCCGTCCGTATATCGATGCCAGCGTGCCGGTGTTGCGCCAGCACGGCCTGACGATTACCCGCCTGTTTTACCAAAACCTGTTCGCAGAACATCCGGAATTGAACAACCTGTTCAATATGGGGAACCAGGCCAATGGCTCGCAGCAGCAGTCGCTGGCGTCGGCCGTCTTTGCCTATGCGGCGAATATCGACAATGCCGCGGCGCTGGCGCCGGTGATCTCGCGCATCGTCCACAAGCACGTATCGCTGGGCATTACGGCGTCGCACTATCCTATCGTCGGTCAGCACTTGCTGCAGGCGATACAGCACACCCTGGGCGATGCCGCCACGCCGCCGCTGCTGTCGGCCTGGGCCGAGGCCTATGGTGTGCTGGCACAGGCCCTGATCAATGAAGAGGCCAGGTTGTACCGGCAATCCGGCACCGAACCGGGCGACTTGTTTGACATGCGGGTGGTCGCGGTGCAGGAACAAAGCGCGCTGGTCAGATCCTTCACGCTGGAGCGTGCCGACGGCAGTGCGCTGCCTGGCTTCGTACCTGGCCAGTATGTCAGCGTCGCTGTCACCTTGCCCGGCGGCCTGCGCCAGTTGCGTCAATACAGTTTGTCCGATGCCCCCGGCAAGAGCCATTTGCGGATTTCGGTGAAGCGCGAAGGCGCAGGCGCCGAGACCCCGGCCGGCATGGTTTCCAACTGGCTGCACGACAGGCTGGCGGTCGGCAGCATACTGCCGGTCAGTACGCCTTGCGGCGATTTCGCTCCTGGAGCGGCAGGCGATGCGCCCGTAGTGCTGCTGTCGGCCGGGGTGGGTATTACGCCGATGATCTCGGCGCTGAACCATATCGCCGCGCAGACGCCACAGCGCCGGGTCATCTTTGCGCATGCGGCGCGCGACATCGGGCATCATGCCCATCGTGCGGATATCGCCAGGGCCAGGGAGATCATGCCTAATCTGCTCACCCTGGCTTTCTATGAAGATGCCGGGAGTGGGCAGGACCTGGAGAATCCCGCCACCGACGATGTGCCCGAGGCCAATCCGATTGCCGGCCTGATGAACGTGGATAAGCTGGCGGCGTGGTCGCTGGCCGATACCCATGTCTACCTGTGCGGCCCGATCAAGTTCATGCAGGCGCAATGGCTGGCCCTGATCAAGCGCGGCGTGCCGCCCACCCGCCTGCACCGGGAAGTGTTCGGCCCGGATATGCTGGACCACCTGTTGTAAATTTTGGTGTGCCGGCTCGAAGAACCTGCAACGCCTTTGCGGGCGCTGCTCGGGGACTAGGGCCGGACCGGGCCGCTTTATAGGTCCATATAGGCCATGCCGCCGGCATTGCTGATTTCCAGCCGCTCTTCCAACAGCTTCTTGTCGCCCTTGCGGAACTCCATGAATTCCAGGCCTATGCGGAATAATTGCTGGGACAGGATGGTGTAATTCATGCGGCAACTGATCTCCAGGATTTTTTCGCGGGTGCCGGCATTCAGCGGCGGCAGCGCCAGCAGCAGGATAACCTTGCCTTCGTAAAACACATTGTGGTCGCAGTGGATGCTGAGCCCGCCCAGCGAGATATCGTTGACCCGGCCGTGAAAGGTCTTCTTGCCGTTGCCACCTTCGTACACGATAGCCATGCGCCATTTGACCAGGTAGCGTTTGAGCGTGCGTACATTGGTGCGCGGCAGTTTGGCCGCAAACACGGGCAGCGGGGAGGGCACGGGCTCGGCTGGCGCCGCGCCGGCGTCCTCGTCGTCCTTGCTCAAGCCTTGCAGCACGCGCAGGCTGTCTTCCACGGCTTGATCTACATCGGGGTTTTTCATGGTGTGCATCTATCCGGCGACTCTGTTCGCCACGGCTAAAAATATCCTGTGGCCCGTAGGGCGTGTTGACCTTCAATTTGGGTGTGCGAATGGATCTAAACAGGTGCAGGGCTAGGCGCAGCACGCGCCGCAGTGCGAGCACTGTCAGC
>JAZJYH010000124.1:0-1830 GCA_040390485.1 Pseudomonadota bacterium | reverse complement strand
GTCTGTTTCCCATTTTTTGTAATGCACAAAATGTGATGGCGCTTGCGCCATCACCCGAAGGGCAAGTCTGCGGTCGCCTTTCTTTTGCTTACTTCTTCTTTGGCGAAGCAAAGAAAAGTAAGTGGCCGCCGGGCCACCCCCGGCTTGCTCCCACGAAGCGCAACCCAAGAAACTAGAGCCAACCCTAACGGCGTGGGCACACGTGCCCACCCTACCCGTGTCTCACGCGGCACAAAAGCTTACCCAGGCGTTCTTGCCCAGCAAAACCCGCCCCAATCACATGTTCTTGAACAAAGCCATAAACGGCTGGCTGACGCTGAGCGTCTCCGGCCGCGTCTTCAGCCTGACGATGCCCTTGCCGCTGCTGTCGCGCGCGATCGAGGCGATGGCTTTTATATTGACGATGGTGGCGCGGTGGATTTGCTTGAAGATGGCCGGGTCCAGCACATCCAGCAGCTCGCGTATCGGCTTGCGCAGCAGGGCTTCGCCCTCGGCGGTCATGACTATCGTGTACTTGTTATCGGACTGAAAATAGGCGATGTCGTCCACCATGATCAGCTTGGTTTCGGTGCCGGAGCTGGCGGTAATCCAGACCAGCGGCTCTATGGCATTAAGCTTGGGCAGCTTGCTGCCTAGCTGCTGCAATAGCGCGGCCAGCGCCGCCGTGTCTTGATGCGTATCTTGATGCGTATCTTGATCCGTGCCTTGCTGCCCGCGCCGGCCGGCCGCGGCCCTGGCTTGCAGGCGCTGCACGGTGGCCAGCAGGCGCTCGCGCTCTATCGGTTTCAGCAGGTAGTCGACCGCGCCTTTTTCGAAGGCGGCGATGGCGTACTGATCGTAGGCGGTGACAAACACGATCTGGGACTGCGGGCTGGCTTCGGCCATGGCGGCGGCCACTTCCAGGCCGGACAGTCCCGGCATGCGTATGTCCAGGAACACCACGTCCGGCTGGTGCGCCGCGATCGCCTCCAGCGCGGCGCCGCCGTCGTCGCAGGCCGCCACCACGGCCAGTTCGGGCCAGATTTCGGCCAGCAGCTCCAGCAGCGAATCGCGCAGCAGTGCCTCATCTTCGGCCACGACGCACTTAAGCATGTTTTTCTCCTTGCATGTCTGAAGCCGGCACGGTGATGGTGGCCGCCACGCCGCAAGGGAAATTGGCCACGATGGCGAAAGAGGCGGCAGCGCCGTAGGCCAGGCGCAGGCGCTCGCGCACATTGCGCAAGCCTATGCCGGTGCCGCCGCCCTCGGAGCTAAAGCCGCGGCCGTCGTCGGCGACCGTCACCGCAACCGCATTTTCGCTGGCGCGCGCCAGTATCCAGATGGTGCCACCACCGGTCTTGGGTTCCAGTCCGTGCTTGATGGCGTTTTCTACCAGGGTCTGCAGCATCATACTGGGGAAAGGCACTGCCTTCAGCGGTTCCGGCACCTCGATCTGCAATTGCAGGCGCGAGCCCATGCGTATCCTCAGGATATCCAGGTAGGCCCGGGCCCGTTCCAGCTCTTCGCCTATGCAGGACAGGGCGTCGTCGGTGCGCGGCAGCGAATGGCGCAGGTAGGTGATCAGGTTGCCCAGCATCTGGTCGGCGCGCGCGGGGTCGGTGCGGGTCAGCACTTGCGCGCTGGCCAGGGTATTGTATAAAAAGTGCGGCTCCACCTGGGCATGCAACAGGCTGAGCTTGGCCACCGTCAGCTCTTTTTCGGTGACGGTCTGCTTGACCAGGGCCTGCTCATTGCGGCAGCGCTCCGCCACGCGGCGGGTAACGGCGCGGCTGATGGCCTCGGCATTTTCCAGGTTGGTGCCGTCATCGACCAGGAACCAGTCGGTCCAGG
>JAZJYH010000123.1:0-14806 GCA_040390485.1 Pseudomonadota bacterium | reverse complement strand
TAACCACTCGGCCACCCCTCCGTAGGGAACCCCGGATTATGAAGATGTCTCGAACGGCTGTCAACACCTTTTTGCCTATGATACTCAAAATTTGTATAGGCCACAGGTTTTTGCGCAATTAAGCATCAAAGTTGCCGGGTGAACATGCCAATTTTCATGTTTTAATAAATAGTCCGACCAGTCGGTTTATTTAATATATACTCAAACGAAGATCCCCGGCAGAGACCTGTCAAACCCGCACAGCCCTGCCACCCATCTAGCGCCCACCTACCGCTCATCTACCGTTAATTGCGAGTTCGCCATGTATACCCAAGCACTTGACCTGCCTGCCAAAGATATACACGAGTCTGCCGCAGCGCCGCAGTTGAGCGAGGCCCAAGCCTCGTTGGCGGCGGCCCAGCAGGCCAGGTTTGACGCGGCACTGGCAAAAGAACAAAAAATCGAGGCGCAGGACTGGATGCCGGACGCCTATCGCAAAACCCTGGTCAGGCAAATCAGCCAGCACGCACATTCCGAGATCATTGGCATGCTGCCTGAAGGCAACTGGATCACCCGCGCACCTAGCCTGAAACGCAAGGCGATACTATTAGCAAAAGTACAGGATGAGGGCGGCCACGGCCTGTACCTATATGCCGCGGCAGAAACCCTGGGCACCTCGCGCGAGCAAATGCTGGATGCCTTGCACAGCGGCCGCGCCAAATATTCCTCCATCTTCAATTACCCCACGCTGACCTGGGCCGATATGGGTGCGATAGGCTGGCTGGTCGATGGCGCCGCGATCATGAATCAGGTGCCGCTGTGCCGTTGCAGCTACGGCCCCTATGCACGCGCCATGATACGCATTTGCAAGGAAGAGTCCTTTCACCAAAGGCAAGGTTTCGACATCATGCTGAGCCTGTGCCGCGGCACGGCCGCCCAGAAGGCGATGGCGCAGGATGCGCTGAACCGCTGGTGGTGGCCGACCGTGATGATGTTCGGGCCGAACGACGATAGCTCGCCCAATTCCCGGCAATCGATGGAATGGGGCATCAAGCGCATCTCCAATGACGCGCTGCGCCAGAAATTTATCGACGCCACGGTGCCGCAGGCCGAACTGCTGGGCTTGCGCATTCCTGATCCCGCACTGACATGGAACGAAGCACGCGGCCACTACGACTTCGGCGAAATCGACTGGTCCGAGTTCATGCGGGTGCTGGCCGGCGACGGCCCCTGCAACAAAGAGCGCCTCGGCACCCGGGTCAAGGCGCACGAGGACGGCGCCTGGGTGCGCGCAGCGGCACTGGCGTACGCCAAGAAACATGGTAGCTGAGATGGCAACTACGACGGCAACTGATAAAGGAGTTACGGCGATGGACAATATGGACTGGCCGCTATGGGAAATTTTCATCCGCAGCAAGCAGGGCCTGGAACACAAGCACTGCGGTTCGCTGCACGCCTGCGACGCCAGGCAAGCCTTGCAGATGGCGCGCGACGTATATACCAGGCGCCAGGAAGGCGTATCGATCTGGGTGGTGCCATCCAATGCTATCACCGCCAGCGCGCCTGAGGACAAGGAAGAGTTATTTGAGCCGGCAGCCGACAAGATCTACCGGCACCCCAGCTTTTACGAACTGCCGGACCAGGTCAAGCACATGTGAAGCGGCGCTATCGATATGACTAATACTGCACATATAGACTACCTGCTGCGCCTGGGCGACAGCACCCTGATCTTGGGGCAACGCCTGTCCGAGTGGTGCGGCCACGGGCCGGTGCTGGAAGAAGATATTGCGCTGGGCAATATCGCGCTGGACCTGATAGGCCAGTCGCGCCTGCTGCTGAGCCATGCCGGCACGCTGATGCAGCCGCCGCAGAGCGAGGACCAGCTGGCCTACTTCCGTGAGCAATTCGGTTTTCGCAATTTTACGATGCTGGAGCTGCCCAATTCCGGCCTGGAAAAAGGCCAGCAGCAGCGCGACTACGCGTTCACGATCTGCCGCAACTTCCTGTTCTCCGCGTACGCGGTACTGCTGTGGCAGGCTCTGGCGGCCTCCTCGGACGCCCAGCTGGCGGCCATTGCAGGCAAGTCGGTCAAGGAAGCGCGCTACCACTGGCGCCACGCCAGCGACTGGATGCTGCGCTTTGGCGACGGCACTGAAGAGTCACACCGGCGGGCGCAGGCAGCACTGAATGCCTTGTTGCCGTATGCGCACGAATTTTTTTCCGAGGATGCCACCGAACGCCTGGCGGCAAACGCCGGCATCGCGGTCAGCGGCGCCAGCCTGCGCGCCGCATGGGAAGAGCTGATACACGGCCTGCTCGCCGACGCCACGCTGGAATGGCCGCCGCAATGGGGCAGTTCGCAATTCCGCTCCAGCGGGAAAACCGGCCAGCATTCCGAGCATTTCGGCTTCTTGCTGGCCGAGATGCAGTCGCTGGCCCGCGCCCACCCGGAAGCGAGCTGGTAGATCATGGCCACGCTGACGCAGCACATCGACAAGGAGATGGTCTACGCGCTGCTGCAGGCGGTGCCCGATCCGGAAATTCCGGTGGTGTCGATACAGGAACTGGGCATACTGCGCGAAATTAACATCGACGGCGGGCGGGTAGAGGTCATCATCACGCCCACCTACTCGGGCTGCCCGGCGATGCAGACCATAGCACAGGATATCTGCAGTGCGTTACAGAGGGCCGGTATTACCGAAGTCAAGGTGAACACGGTGCTGTCTCCGCCCTGGAGCTCCGGCTGGATCACCATCGCCGGTCGGGACAAGCTGCGCGCCTACGGCATCGCTCCGCCACAAGCGGCCAACTCGGCAGCCGGCCAGGCGCTGCGCTTTATGCGTATGCCTGCGGCGCCCAAGTCCTCCCCCGCCTGCCCGCTATGCGGCAGCACGCATACCGAGTTATTGTCCGAATTCGGTTCCACTTCCTGCAAGGCGCTATACCGCTGCCTCGCCTGCAGGGAACCGTTTGACTATTTCAAACCCTACTGATCCGCGGCACCCGATGACCCCACATTTTCATACGCTCAGCATACGCGAAGCCAGGCAGGAGACCCGGGATGCGATTTCGCTCTGCTTTACCGTCCCCGCCGATTTACAGCCTAGCTACCGGTATACGCAAGGCCAGTTCCTGACCCTGCGTACCCACCTGGACGGCCAGGAAGTGCGCCGCGCCTACTCTATCTGCAGCAGCGTGGATGAATACCGGCGGCTGGGAATCTTGCGCGTGGCCATCAAGCAGGTGGATGGCGGGGTATTCTCGCAATTCGCCCAGAACCTGAGTGCAGGAGACCAGATAGAGGTGATGCCGCCCGACGGCCGCTTCTTCACCGCGCTGGATGCGCAACAGGCGCGGCACTATGTCGCCTTTGCCGCCGGCAGCGGCATCACCCCGGTGCTGTCCATCATCAAGACTACCCTGGCCAGCGAACCGCTGAGCCGGTTTACGCTGATCTTCGGCAACCGCCACGCCGAGAGCATCCTGTTTTGCGAAGAGCTGGAAGACCTGAAAGACCAATACCTGGAGCGCTTTTCCCTGCACCATATCCTGTCCCGCGCACCCAACGAGATAGCCTTGCACCATGGCCGCATCGATGCAGACAAGATGGCGGCGCTGCGGCAATTGATACCCGCCGCCGGTATAGACCACGCCTTCATCTGCGGCCCGAACGACATGATAGATTGCGTCGAGCGCTGCCTGCTGGCAGCCGGCATGTCCAGGCAGCAGATCCATACGGAGCGCTTCGGCACGCCCCTGGTCCGGCCCGGCTCACAGAATGGGCCGCAACCGGAACCTGAGGCCGAAACGAATAGGGATACTGAAACCGTGGCGCTGACCGTACTGCTGGATGGCAAGCGCCACGCGCTGCGCTTGCCCAAACACGGCGCCAGCGTGCTGGACGTGGCGCTGCAGGCAGGACTGGATCTGCCGTATGCCTGCAAAGGCGGGGTATGCTGCACCTGCCGTGCCAAACTGATAGACGGCAAAGTCGCCATGGCGAAAAATTACACACTGGAAGACTGGGAAGTTGCGCAGGGTTTTGTATTAAGCTGCCAATCGCATCCGCAATCTGATACCGTAACGGTATCCTTTGACGACAGATAGGCGCAAACCCGGCACCGACCGTGCCGCTTTCAGCAAAGCACAAATTACACACGTCATAGAAAACCAAGAACATGGCCCGCACCCAATCTCCCGACCATCAACTGCAGCGCGACGAAATTCTGGAGCGCGCAGCACAGGCCTTTGCCGCCCACAGCTATCCCGGCACCTCGATGAACGACCTGGCCAGCGCCTGCGGCACGTCCAAGGCCAGGCTGTACCACTACTACCCCAGCAAGGACGCGATCCTGTTCGACCTGCTGGACAGGTATACCAAGGTGCTGATAGACATTGCGCAAACCCATACCGGGCTGGCCGCGCTGATACAGGCTTTCCTGGTCGAATACGAGCATTCGCAGACCCGCCACATGGCCTTGCTGAACGATGTCAAATTCCTGGAAGAGCCGCAGCGCAAGGTCATCCTGGATGCGCAAAGGCAAGTGGTTGAACTGTTCACTCAAGCGATACAGCAAGCCTATCCGCATCGCACTACGGACAAAAATCGCAGCGCCGTCACCATGCTGCTATTCGGCATGATCAACTGGACCTTTACCTGGCTGAAACCGGACCAGGATGAATCCGGGAAAATGTCATACAAGGATTTCGCGCAGCTGGTGACCGCCGTCTTCATGCACGGCATGGACGGCCTGCCCCTGCATAAAGACTGATATAGAGATTGATGCGCAAGCTGTGCAAACTGGACGAAGGACTAGAATGAATTTCATCAAAAACCACCTGCAAGGTCTTTTTTGCTTGGGCGCCGTCGCCTGCCTGCTGCTCGGCCTGAACGAATACGCCTGGTCGGCGGAAGCGGTGCTGGAAGTCATGCACGGCAAGCAACTGCAAAAATTCAGCCGTGCCGAGTTGCTGAGCCACCCGGGCTTGCGCAATATAGAGGTGGGCAACGACGCGGCCTATCACCGGACCATGCACTACCAGGCCATCCCGCTGGCGGCGCTGCTGCCGCAAGCGCAGCAGATGATCTCGGTGCAATTCACGGCGCTGGACGGCTTTGTCGCCAACATACCGGGAGCGCTATTGGCCGGCAACGCCCAGGCCTGGCTGGCGATCGAGCCCGCCGACGGTAAATGGCCGGCGCTGAAGCCGGGCAGCGCCGCGAGCGCGGGCCCGTTCTATCTGGTCTGGCTGACGCCGGAGAAAGCCGGCGTCTCCAATGAGCAATGGCCGTATCAGATTGCCAGGATAGCCGAGGCCCTGCCGCTGGAGGCCCGCCATCCCCAGCTGCTGCCCAAGACCATGGCCGGCAGCGCCGAACAGCGCGGCCTGAAAGTGTTCGTCACCAATTGCGCGGTGTGCCACCAGATCAATGGCAGCGGCGATGCGGCCATAGGGCCGGACCTGAACCGGCCCTATAATCCTACCGAGTATTTCCAGGAAGCCTATTTGCGCAAGTTGATACGCGATCCGGCCTCGGTCAGGAGCTGGAAGCAATCGGCGATGCCGGGTTTTGGCGAGCGGGTCCTGGCCGACGCCGAGCTCAATGATTTATTGGCCTACTTAAAGCAGATGGCAAAACAGCGCTAGTGTCTCACACACTAGTTTCGCGCATGGGTCATCTGAAAAAAATCGACGCCCTGAAAAGTTGCCAGCTCGTTTGACAAGGCACTGATGCTCCACGCCAGCTTCTTGTTCAGCGCTACCGCGACAAAGCGCCACTCGGCCTTGCCTTCCCTGACCGAGATCGCTAGCGTGCCGCCGGCTATCTCATAGCCGCGCTCAAGTGCCACGCGCCGCAATACATCTTCGCGCGGCACGAAGCCCTGCCTGAAGCTCAGGGTGATCGCCACCGCCTGTTTGGACGGCAGCTTCATCTCTAGCTTGGAAATCCAGATCATACAGGTCGCCGACAACAGCGCCAGCAAGATCGCCGCCCAATAGAAGCCGACTCCCACCATGATTCCGATTGCCGAAGAGGCCCACAAGGAGGCCGCCGTGGTCAGGCCGCTGATGTTGAAACCCTCGCGCATGATGATGCCGGCGCCGAGAAAGCCTATGCCGGTCACGATGCCCTGTATGGTGCGGGTGGGATCAATATTCAACGGTATATTGGCGCGGGCGCCGAACCAGAATTCCGGATAGCCGGTAATCACCACCAGCGCCGCCGAGGCCATGCAGACCAGGCCGTAGGTGCGCATGCCGGCGGCGCGGCCGTGGTAGGTGCGCTCATAGCCGACCAGGAAGCCCAGTAACAACGCGCCGAACAGGTTCAAAAAGATGATGATATTGGTCATCAGTTCCGAATGGCTCCAGTACGGCAGGAAAGAATTGAAAACGGTCATGGCCAGGCCTCTTGTTTATTGTGATTATGCGGAAATGGGCGCGCGCGCGTTCCTGATCAGGCCCAGGGTACGCTCAAAACCAATGAAGGGATCTTCTTTCAACTTGTAATAATCGTAGCTGAGTATATTGCTGTGCAGGTCGTTGCTATGCCGGTCGTTGCTATGCAGGTCGGAGGTTCCCAGCAAGGCCAGCTCCGCCGTCAAGCCGACCGGCGCAACGGCTGATTGCGGCGTACGGCAGGCCGCCAGCGCAAGCACGGCAGGCAGGAAAGCTGCCGGCGGCTTGGCGAACAGGGTAATTTTCATCGTGAACCTGGTGTATGGATATTGCCACATTCCATAATAACGCAGACTTGCGATGAATTAATATTGACCGCGGTTCGGCGGCGCCGATACGACCGGGCCGGGAATGCCCGACTATTGTCCGCCAGGAGGCTTAGGCTGTAGCTGCTGGAGCGACTGCAGGAGCGGCTGCAGGCTCTTTTGCCAGGCTGACCGTATTCCCGGACGGGATGCCGTCAGCCTTCCAGCGCTCGAATTCGGCTTGTATGGCTTTCAAGGTTTGCTGGCTGATCTCGGGCAGGCTGCCGCCCAGGATGTCGGACGCTTCCTTGAAGCCTTTTTCTACTGCAGCGCGGACCGCATCCAGCTTGCCGGGGTCGTCGCCTATGCTGCCCTTGGCAAAACTCAGGATGCGTTCCGCCGTTTTGCGTACCCCAAATTCGCCGTCTTCGCTGATCGCATCTTTGGCGGCGGCGATAGTGGCCGGATCAGCGCTCAGCTTTTGTTCGCCGCTGACCACCTTGGACAGGTTCAAGCCCTGTTGCTCTATCAGCGGGCGTATCAAGTCGATGATTTGCTGCGCTTTGCGGTCGGATTCTTCGAGCATCGCCCGCAGGTCGCTGCTTTGGGTGGGCTTGGCTAGCCTGGGATCGGCATAGGTGGCGTCAGTGAGTTTGGCCGGCGAGGATGAACTTAAGCTGACCTTGTCCTGGGCAGCCGGCGTGGAAGCGTCGGCATCGCCTGTTGTCGTACCTGCTTTGGCAGGCGCCGGGCTGGCAGGCTGCCGGGTATTGTGGGTATGGTGAATATTGCTGGTATTGGCGGCAGGGATGCGCATGATGTTTCCTTGGCGGTGAGGCGCAACGAAACGGCGAGCTTCGCCACGTGGAACAGGCTATTCTTCCGGCAACTTCGCTGTCGAAGAAAATACAATGCTGATCTTTACATCATCGGCGCAAACAGGGAAAAATCAAGGCTATAAAAAGAAACATACTCTCAAGCAAGGCTTTGCCAGCCTGATGCCGGGAACAGTCTGGACGCTGTTATTCGTATCGGGGGAATGCGCCGCACTCCCCCTACAATAACTGTAAAGCGCATTACCAGACTTTATACACCTGCCCGGTCTGCGCCCCTTCCACGCTCCGGCTATAGGCCAGGGCTACCCTGGCGGCCGGCGCCGCCTCAAAGCCGTAAAAATAGGGCCCATAACTGGGCAGGGACTCTTGCAGCACCGTAGGGTTGATCACATTGATGCGCAAACCACGTTTTAGCTCTATCGCCGCAGCGCGCGCAAAACCCTCGATCGCCGCATTCACCGTGGTCGCATTCGCGCCATACAGGATGGGCTGGTCGCCGACGATGCCGCTGGTCAGCGTAAACGAGCCGCCATCGTTCAAATAATCCTGCCCGGCCAGCACCACGTTCACCTGCCCCATCAACTTATCCTGCAAGCCTATCGCGAATAATTCCGGCGTCATTTCCTGCAGCGGGCCAAAGTGCAATTTGCCGGCGGTCAATACGATGCCATCGACCTTGCCGATTTTCGCCAATAGTGCGCGCACGCTGCTGATATCGGTAATATCGGCCTGGTACTGGCCGCTGGTCTTGCCTACCTGTACCACTTCATGCCTCTGTTCCAGTTGAGCGACCACTGCCTGGCCTATGGCGCCGCTGGCGCCGATGACGATGATTTTTTTCATGGTTTAATTCTCCGTATTTAATTTGCACATCTTCCTGGTGAATTGCTCATTCCTCAGGCGCTGGCGGGATCGGCGCGCAATTTGCCGTTATTGGCCCAATTCTCGCGGCTGACCTCGCTAATAATAACGTCCACCGTTTCTGGGGAGCAAGCCAGGGTCTGGCAAGCGACACGGGTGACGGCTTCTACAAATTGGCGCTTTTGTTCCAGGCTGCGGCCGGGGTGCATCTGCAATTGTAGGACAGGCATATTGTTCTCCATCGGTGATAAGGTGCGGCCATTATCAATCCGCTCGTTCTCTTGATAAATGCGATAAGATGAACAACATTAAAAACCACCAGTTAGCAATCTGCCGATATGGACAAGCTGCTCAGCATGGAAATCTTTGTCAATGTGGTCGATGCCGGCAGCTTTACGGCCGCCTCCGAAACCTTTGATATCTCGCCGGTGATGGTCGGCAAGCACATCCGCTACCTGGAGCAAAAGCTGGGCGCCAGACTACTGACGCGCACCACCAGGCGCCAAAGTCTGACCGAGATAGGGCAGCAATATTGCGAGCGCTGCAGGCTGATCCTGGCAGAAATCAAGGCCGCGGAAACCGGGGCCGAGGCGATGCAGGCTACCCCACGCGGCAACCTGAAAGTCAACGCACCGGTGTCCTTCGGCACGCAATGGCTGGCGCCTGCGATGACCGACTACCTGGAGCGCTATCCCGAAGTCAGCCTTGACCTGAACCTGAACGACCGCGTGGTCGATCTGGTGGATGAAGGCTACGACGCGGCGATACGCATAGGCGTGCTGGAAGATTCCGGCCTGGTCGCTCGCCCCTTGTTTCCTTACAAAATGCTGATTTGCGCCTCGCCAGAGTACCTGGCAAGAGCCGGCACGCCGCAAACCGCGGAGGACCTGGCGCAGCATCAGTGTCTGGACTTCATGCACTGGAACAAGCACGTCAGATGGAAGCTGAGCAAGGTCGCGGACAAGGAGTCCCCTATCCCGCTCAGCCGCTTCCGTTCGAATAACGGCCAGGCTTTGCGCATGGCCGCTCTGCGCGGCTACGGGATAGTGCTGCAATCCGAGGTCTTGCTGGCCGAAGACGTGGCCACCGGCCGCCTGGTCTCGATCTTGCAAGATTACGCACCGGCGCCGAGGCCGGTGCAGCTTGTCTATCCGCGCGACCGCCAGGCCACGCCCAAGCTGACGACTTTCATCGATTTCATGCTGGAGCGTTTTGGTGCTGCGGCACCCACCTCCGCATAGGGCCGGGCATGCGATTACCCGGCTGGCGGCACTCAGCCTGGAATATTTCATGCATGCCGGAACATAAAATATTCTCTAATGAACCGATTCTAGATAAATTTTGGGGACTTCAGGAAGCCTAATGAGTCAAGCAAACATATTATTAATCTATGCCCATCCCGCCAGCCAGCGCTCGCGCGTCAACCACAGGCTGCTCGAGGTCGCGCATGGCATCGCCAATGTCCACGTGCACGACCTGTATGAAAACTATCCCGATTTCCATATCGATGTAGAGCGTGAGCAAGCCTTGCTGAAAGCTGCCGACCTGGTCATCTTCCAGCATCCGGTGCAGTGGTACAGCATGCCGTCCTTGCTGAAGGAATGGCTGGACGTCGTGCTGGAACACGGCTGGGCCCACGGCAGCCAAGGCAACGAACTGCAGGGCAAGGATTGCTGGCTGGTGCTCAGCACCGGCGGCACGGTTAGTGACTATCAGGACAGCGGCCAGCACACCTATCCCCTGAGCACGTTCCTGAAGCCCTTCCGGCAAACCGCCCGTCTGTGCGGTATGCGCTGGATGCAGCCGTATATCCTGTACGGCGCCTTTCAGGCCAACGAGGCTATGGTGCAGGCGCATTGCCAACGCTTCCACGATTTGCTGTCCAGCTATCCGCAGTGGCCCGCCGAATTGACCAGCACCGCCAGCCTGGCCCCCGACGAGGAAATCTAATGGAAAATAATTTGCTGTTTAATGCGCTGGTCTACCTGCTGGCGGCCGTGGTCGCCGTTCCTATCGCCAAGCGCCTGGGCCTGGGTGCGGTGCTGGGTTACCTGATCGCCGGCATGGCAATAGGCCCCTGGGGCCTGCGCCTGATCGAGGATGTGCAAATCATCCTGCATTTTTCGGAATTCGGGGTGGTGCTGCTGCTGTTCGTGATCGGCCTGGAACTCGATTCCAAGCGCCTGTGGTCGCTGCGCAGGCCCATCTTCGGCTGGGGCGGGGCCCAGGTGCTGGGCTGCAGCGCGGTGCTGTTTGCGGCCGGCATGGCGCTCGGCGCGGATTGGCGCACGGCGCTGATCGCGGCGCTGGGGCTGTCGCTGTCGTCGACCGCGATCGCGCTGGCCACGCTGGACGAGCGCAACCTGATGGCGACCCCGGCCGGGAATGCCAGTTTTTCCATATTGCTGTTCCAGGACATCGCCGCGATCCCCATGATCGCGCTGATTCCCTTGCTGGGTGTGGTAGAAACCCAGGGCGAGACCGAAGGCTGGCTGGGCGGCCTGAAAGTGGTCGGCGTGATTGCCGCGCTGATCGTCGGTGGCCGCTACCTGATACGCCCCATCCTGCGGGTGATCGCCAAGACCGGCATGCGCGAAATATTCACTGCCTTTGCCCTCTTGCTGGTGATCTCGATCGCGCTGCTGATGGAATCGGTGAACATGTCGATGGCGCTCGGCACCTTCCTGGCCGGCGTGCTGCTGGCGGAGTCGGAATACCGCCACGCGCTGGAAAGCGACCTGGAACCCTTCAAGGGCTTGCTGCTGGGCCTGTTCTTTATCGCCGTCGGCATGTCGGTGGACTTCGGCTTGTTCCTGACCAAGCCCTGGCATATCCTGGGCCTGGTCATGCTATTCCTGGGAGCCAAGATGAGCGTGCTGTATGGCTTGAGCAAGTGTTTCAAGCTGCCGCGCGCGCAGCAAAGCCTGTTTACCTTCCTGCTGGCGCAAGGCGGGGAATTTGCCTTTGTGGTGTTCAGCACCGCCACCAGCGCCAAAGTATTCTCGCCGGATACCTCGGCGCTGCTGGTGGTGGTGGTGGCGCTGTCCATGGTGGCCACGCCGCTGCTGCTGGTGCTGTACGACAAATGGCTGGAACCGCGGCTGCAAAACCTGGACAAGCGGCCCGACGATGAAATTACGCCGCAGGACAATCCGGTCATCATTGCCGGTTTTGGCCGCTTCGGCCAGATCATAGGCCGCTTGCTGTATGCCAATCGCATCTACGCCACGGTACTGGACCATGACCCGGACCAGATCGACCTGCTGCGCAAGTTCGGTTTCAAGATTTTTTATGGCGACGCTACCCGCACAGACCTGCTGCACTCCGCCGGTGCCGACAAGGCCAAGGTGCTGGTGATAGCGATCGACGATGTCGACGCCAGCCTGAAGCTGGTTGACGCCGCCAGGCAGCACTTCCCGCATCTGCGCATCGTTGCCCGCGCCCGCAACATCACGCACTGCTATCAGTTGCTGGACCGCGGGGTGACGATCTTTGAACGCGAAACCTTTGAAGCTTCCTTGCAACTGGGCCGGCAGGTATTGCAGGAGCTGGGTTTCGGCGCCTACCAGGCCAGGCAGACTGCAATGAAGTTCCGCGCACATAATATCAAGACCATGCACGCGGTGTACCCGCACTACAAGGACCAGCAGCAGCTGGTGTCGCTGGCCAAGCAGGCCAGGGAAGAGCTGGAAGAGATGTTTGCGCGCGACAGGGAGGCCCGCGACGCCCAGCGCCAGGACGGCTGGGACGCTTCCTGAGGCGCGCGCCTGGCGCAACAAATTGCCGGAGGCGCACCAGCCATGCTGTATAATACGGCTACTCATATTCATTGGGGAGTAGTCTTCTCCGGTCCCAGACTGGAGAAAACGCATCAACATACTTGACGATCGTCATGGTGCGTTTGACCTGAAAGCGGATGGTATCGGCTTGACGGTTTGGCAAGACCTTTGATATATGCGCTTGCAACGACCAGGGATTGGGCGGCGGGCGTATGTATCAATGGTTAATTCGCCCGATCCGCACACATTCATGCAAGCTTTCCTCGTATCTACCTTAGCCATCGCCGTAGGTGAAATAGGCGATAAAACCCAATTGCTGGCGCTGCTGCTGGCGGCCCGCTATAAAAAACCGCTGCCCATCGTGCTCGGCATCCTGGTCGCCACGCTGGCCAATCATGCGCTGGCGGCGCTCCTGGGCCAGTGGGTGGCGGCCCACGTGTCGGCAGACGTGTTACGCTGGACGCTGGGCCTGTCATTTGTGGCAATTGCCGCCTGGACCCTGAAGCCGGATGAAATGGAAGAAACCAGTACCCTCAGTAACGGCCGCTATGGCGTATTCCTGGTCACCTGCCTGACTTTTTTCCTGGCCGAGATGGGCGACAAGACGCAGCTGGCCACCGTCGCACTGGCGGCGAAGTATTCCAGCATAGCCTGGGTGGTGGCCGGCTCCACGCTGGGCATGATGGTCGCCGACGTGCCGGCGGTATTCCTGGGCAAGATCGCCTCGCCCAATTTCCCGTTCAAGCTGGTGCGCTGGATAGCGGCGGGCATCTTCTGCGCCATCGGGATGGCGGTGCTGCTGGGCATGGGCAGCCGGTTTTTATAAGCAGCTTTTTTATCATTTCAACGGGCGGGCCGCTACCCGCCCTATTTACAAAAGATGGACATGATCACGATTTACCATAACCCGCGCTGCAGCAAGTCGCGCGAAACCCTGGCGCTGGTGCAGGAAGTAGCACAAGGCAAAAACCTGGCAGTCAGCGTCATCGAGTATCTGAAGACCCCGCCCACGCAGGCGGAGCTGATGGCCTTGCACAGTCAATTGGGCCAGCCTGTGCGCGACATGCTGCGCGATAATGAAGAAGAGTATGCCGGCCTGGGCCTGGCAAACGCCGACGATGCAGCCTTGTTCGCCGCCATCGCCGCTCATCCGAAACTCCTGCAAAGACCGATAGTCAGCTATCGCAACCAAGCCATCATAGGACGTCCGCCGCAACGCGTGCTGTCCTTGTTTGGCGATCACCAGGAAGCTGCCACATCATGAGCGATTTCACCCTACCCGCAGGCACTGTCGTCAAATACGGCAGCATTTCCACCCAGCTGTATCCTATCCTGCGCAATGGCATACAGTCGAATAGCCTGTCGGCAATCAAGGACGGCATCTATGTCGGCGAACTGATGTCGTATTTTGCCGCCTGCGCAGCCTTTTGCAGCGCGACCAGCGAGCTGCATAGCCAGCATGAGGCAAGCATGGACGCCTTCGTCAAGGCTTTGCAGGAAGCGCACGGCCAAAAACCGGCAATGCCGGAACTGGAAGCCATTGCGCTGCAAGCCGGCCTGCCGGTGGTGCTGGAGATAGAGTTGGGCGAAGCCTGCAGCGTATGGGCCAACGAATATTTCATCGAAGGCAGCAACAAGCACGAAGCTGCGACGATAGAAGATAGCGTACTGCGCAGCAAGGCGGAAAAGAGCTGGGGCAACTGGCGCTGCGGCGTGATCGTGCGCGAAGGCGGCATCCCTGCCGGCTGGATCAGGAAATTCCATTTCCCGCGCCTGCTGGACTACCGCGACGTCAGCAGCGCCAAGAATTCCCGCATGCTGGAGCAAACCACGGACTGCGCCCTGATGGTGGGCGGTCTGATGCAATCCTGGCACAAGGATTTCCCGGCCGACCTGCTGAGCGCCTTCCGTAAGCAATACGGCCGCAGCAATTTTTCGCAAAGCAGCGCCTTCGATGAAACCGCACTGGAGCGTTTCTTCAACCTGAATGCGATGCTGGATCCGGCCACGCGGCTCTTGAACCAGATGACGATCTGGCAGGATATCGATGCGCTGGCCAAAAAGCAGCAGATACCGCTGGGGTGAAGCGAGCCTCCGCTGCCGGGGGCGGGACATTGCAGCCCGGTTGCTAGCCCCGCATCATCGCCGCCAGCAACTGGCTCTTCAGGGTCTTGATCAGGGCCGTCTCATCCGGCGGCACGCCCTCCTCCGCCACCACGGCCCGGTCGGCGTAAAACAGGCCCAGAGCCTTTTTCTGTATCACCAGCGGCAGCACGATGAAACTGCGGGCGTCCGGCAGCAAGGTCTTGTGCCAGGTGGGCAGCATGCTCTGTATCTTGGGCGTCATCGCGTCCGAGATCATCAGGTCGGCGTTATTGCTCATCGCCAGGTTGAAGATATCGTTTTCAGCCTTGGTGGAAAAGGCAAAGGCCTTCTGCCTTTCTGCATAATTCTCGCCGACCGCGATCCTGGCCACGAAACGCGATGACTGCACGTCGCGCAGGCAGGCGGTGGCAAACCGAAAGCCCATGCTGCTGTATAGCGTTTCCAGCACCAGCAGCACCAGGTCGTTCAGCTTGCATTGGTCGGAAGCCAGCATCTGGGTGACATCCTGCACGCCGGCCAGCAGCAGGTCGCGCGCATT
>JAZJYH010000122.1:0-22769 GCA_040390485.1 Pseudomonadota bacterium | reverse complement strand
CTCTCGACCTCAACCTTGGCAAGGTTGCGCTCTACCAACTGAGCTACTCCCGCAGTTTTTACTACAAGCCCTACAATACTACGCCAAAAAACTGGAGCGGGAGAAGAGTCTCGAACTCTCGACCTCAACCTTGGCAAGGTTGCGCTCTACCAACTGAGCTACTCCCGCATCAACAACAGGCGCACATTATATAACACCTGTTTTACTTGTCAAGAATTTGGTATTAATTATTTTTTTCGGTGACCTCTTTGATCAGCGGCCAGGCCTTGCGCAGGTAATACAGCATGGACCAGACGGTCAAGGCTGCGGCCACCAATAACAGCCAAGCGCCCCAATAGGCGGTGTCTACGCCGAACAGGGTGTCGTAGTAAAGCAACATCGGTATCGCCACCATCTGGGCCGTGGTCTTGATCTTGCCCAGCGAGCTGACCGCCACCGATTTGGAGGCGCCGATCTGCGCCATCCACTCGCGCAGTGCAGAGATGGTGATTTCGCGGCCTATGATGACGAAGGCGATCACTGCATTGACCCGGTCCAGCTCGGCCAGGATCAGCAAGGCGCCGGCCACCATCAGCTTGTCTGCCACCGGGTCCAGGAAGGCGCCGAAGGACGAAGTCTGGTTCCAGCGCCGCGCCAGGAAGCCGTCAAACCAGTCGGTGACGGCGGCGACGATGAAGATGATGGTGGACGCCACGCCCTGCTCGAACGGGCTGAGCCAGTCCCTGGGCAGATAGAACACGCCTACCACCAGGGGAATCAATGCCACGCGCAGCCAGGTCAGCAGTATGGGAAAGTTGAAAGGCATTTTTTTTAATTAAAATCAATTACACGCATTATATTTGTTAAGTTTGCAGCACGGGATTTTAATCTGTATCAGCCTGGAAACATGCGGCGGCCAAGCATGGGGCCTAGGGCCTGTTAACATTTAAATTGGGAGATGCGTTCAAACCATAACGTGGGCTGGCAAGGCGTGCAACGCAGTTCATAGTGGGCTATGAACAAGGAGTGCAACGCAGTCCAGCGCGCGTTATGGTTTGAACCCGGAGGGAATGGGTCTAAACAGGCGCATGGCGTTGTTGCAGCCCGCTGACAGTGCTCGCACTGCGGCGCGTGCTGCGCCTAGCCCTGCGCCTGTTTAGACCCATTCGCACACCCAATTTAAATGTTAACAGGCCCTAACGCAGGCGCTTGTAAATTTCCTCCGCCAATTGGCGCGAAATACCCTCTACAGACAGCAAATCCTCCACGCTGGCATCGGCCACGCCCTTCAGGCCGCCGAACCTGACCAGCAGGCGCTGCCGGCGCTTGGGGCCTATGCCCTCTATCTCTTCCAGTTGCGAAGTCTGGCGCGCCTTGGCGCGCTTGGCGCGCATGCCGGTAATCGCAAACCGGTGCGCCTCGTCGCGGATCTGGGCGATCAGCATCAGCGCAGCGGATTCCTTGCCCAGCTCTTTTTCGGCGCGGCCGTCGACAAAGACCAGGGTCTCCAGGCCTACCTTGCGCCCTTCCCCCTTGGCCACGCCGACGATCAGGCTGATGTCCAGGCCCAGCTCAACGAACACCTGGCGCGCCATTTCCACCTGGCCTTTGCCGCCGTCGATCAGCACAATGTCGGGCATCACGCCGTCGCCGTTGGCGACCTTCTCGTAGCGGCGCAGCAAGACCTGCCGCATCGCGGCGTAGTCGTCGCCCGGAGTGATGTCGTTGATGTTGTAGCGCCGGTATTCGCCGTTTTGCATGGCATGGTGGTGGAATACCACACAGGAGGCCTGGGTCGCCTCGCCTTGGGTATGGCTGATGTCGAAGCATTCCACCCGCAGCGCGTCTATGTCTTCTACATCGAGCTCCAGCACATTCACCAGGGCGCGGGTGCGCGCCTGCTGCGAACCCTGTTCGGACAGCATGCGCGCCAGCGCGATTTTTGCGCCCTTGGCGGCCATGTCCAGCCAGGCGCGGCGCTGCTCTTGCGGCTGGAAGGACAAATGTATCCGGTGCCCGCATTGGGCCGCCAGCGCCAGCATCAGGTCGGGCGCATCCAGCTCCACATTCAGCACCAGCGTAGCCGGGATGAACTGGTCGACATAGTGCTGCGCCAAGAAGGCTTGCAACACTTCGACCTCGATAGACTCTTCCGCCGCCAGCTGCGCATTGTCGACATGGGCCGGGAAATAGGCGCGGTCGCCCAGGTGACGGCCGCCGCGCACCATGGCCAGGTTGACGCAGGCGCGCCCTCCTTCGACGATGACAGCGATGATGTCGATATCTGCGTCGCCGGTGGTTTCCATGCTCTGCTGGTGCAGCACGCGCGACAGGGCCGACATCTGGTTGCGCACCAGCGCCGCTTTTTCAAACTTGAGTTCGGAGGCGAAGCCCAGCATCTTGCTTTCCAGCGTCTGCATGACTTCCGATTGCCTGCCGCGCAGGAATTTGGACGCGTTCTCCACGTCGGCCAGGTAGTCTTCCTGCGAAATGATGCCGACACAGGGCGCGCTGCAACGGTGGATCTGGTGCAGCAGGCAGGGGCGCGTGCGATTGGCAAACACGCTGTCTTCGCAGGTGCGCAGCAGGAAGACCTTTTGCAATATCTGCATCGACTCCTTGACCGCCCAGGAACTAGGGAAAGGGCCGAAATACTGGTTCTTCTTGTCCACTGCGCCGCGATAATAGGCCATGCGCGGCGTAGCCTGGCCGGTGATCTTCAGGTAGGGATAAGACTTGTCGTCACGGAACAGGATGTTGTAGCGCGGGCGCAGCGCCTTGATCAGGTTGTTTTCCAGGATCAGCGCTTCCGCCTCGCTGCGGGTCACCGTGGTTTCCAGTCTGGCGATGCGCTCCACCATCATGGCGATGCGCGGGCTAGTCAGGGTTTTCTGGAAATAGCTGGACACGCGCTTTTTCAGGTCGCGCGCCTTGCCTACGTACAGGACATTGTCCTCGGCATCGAAATAGCGGTACACGCCGGGCAGGTTGGGCAGCTTGGAGACGGTCTCCAGCACGACCGCGCGGGCATCGGCTTGATTCGGTTCAGACATGGTTAAGACAATCCGGATTGCGCACAGGCAGACTCAGCTCGCGGGAGCAATGATATTCTTTTCCACGATGACGAAGGCGACCGCATAGTCGGCCTCATCCGTGATCGAGACGCGCGCGCTCAGGCCCTGCGCCGTCATCCATTCAAGCAGGCGGCCGCTGGTGACGGCCACCGGCTGGCCGCTGGGCGCGTTCAGGGTCTGCATGGCGCGCCAGGTCATGGGCATGCGCATGCCCAGACCCAAGGCCTTGGAGAAGGCTTCCTTGGCGGCGAAGCGCGTCGCCAGGAAGCGTATGCCGCGCGCCTCTACCTTGGCCTTGCGGCGGCGATATTTGTCCAGCTCTTCCGCGCCGAGTATCTTTTCCGCAAAGCGCTCGCCATTGCGGGCCAGCGCGGCTTCTATGCGCGAGATCTGGATGATATCGGTGCCTATGCCGTAGATCATGCTCGGGCCTTCAGGATTTTACGTCGGCTAGCAGGCGCGCGTGCGTCATCAGGGCCTTCATGTCGCTGACGGCTTTCTTCCAGCCGACAAACACGGCTTGCGCCACCACGGCATGGCCGATATTCAGTTCGGTGATGTCATGGATCGCGGCAATCGCCTGCACATTGGTGTAGTGCAGGCCGTGGCCGGCATTTACCTTCAGGCCGCGCTTGATGCCTTCCAGCGTGCTCTGCCTGACGCGCGCCAGTTCGCGCGCCTGTTCGGCCTCGTCATGCGCCTCGGCATAGCGGCCGGTATGAATCTCTATCACCGGGGCGCCTGATTCGGCTGCGGCCTGGATTTGCTGAGCATCAGGGTCGATGAACAGGCTGACCCGTATGCCTGCCGCCTGCAATTGCCTGATCGCCGCCTGCACTTGCGCAAAATGCTTGATCACGTCCAGCCCGCCCTCGGTAGTCACCTCTTCCCTGCGCTCCGGCACCAGGCAGACATCCTGCGGCCTGATCTTGCAGGCAAAATCTATCATCTCGCTGGTCACCGCGGCTTCCAGGTTCATCCGGGTGACCAGTTGCGGGCGTATCCGCTCGACGTCGGCATCCTTGATGTGGCGCCGGTCTTCACGCATATGCAGGGTAATGCAGTCGGCGCCCGCCTCTTCCGCCATCAGCGCCGCCTGCAAAGGGTCAGGATACGAGGTGCCGCGCGCATTGCGCAGGGTCGCCACGTGGTCGATGTTGATGCCGAGGTCGATCAGCTGGGTCTGTTGGTGAATATTCATAGGTTCTGTAGGTCGATCAGAATTTGTCGCGTATTCAGCTGGGTGCCGTGCAAATGATGGGCTAGCAGGTAGCGCATCAGCAGCTTGCTTTGCGACTGCGTGGTGGCATCCTGGTAGTTCCCCGCATGCATGTCGGTCAGGGTTTTCCCCAGTATGCGCGGTGCGGCATCTGCCGCCCGGGCCGGGCGTGCGCCCAACTCGGGGTCGATCACGTAATACTCTTGCGCAAACACGGTGCGCCTGGTCAGCGTGCACAAGGTCAGGTTACCGACCAGGCCGCACTCCCTCAGCAGGGCCAGCTCGAACTTCCTGAGCACGATGGACGCCGGCTCATTATGGGCCAGTTGGTTCAGGGTCGACACGTAGCGGTCAAACAGCGCAGGATTGGGATCGTCGCGCACCAGGAATTTGATGAGTAATTCATTCAGGTAGAAACCGCATAGCAGCGCGGATTTTTCCAGCGGCAGCATGCCCCCTACCCATTCTGCGTCGGTCAGCGTGCGCATCTCGGATTTGCCGGTCCAGCCCAGCGTCAGCGGCTGGAAGGTTTGCAGCACGCTGCGCAGCTTGGAATGCGGGCGCTTGGCGCCCTTGGCGACCAGCGCCACCCGGCCGTGATCGCGGCTGAACACCTCGATGATCAGGCTGGTTTCCTTGTACGGGTAGGAATGCAGCACAAAGCCAGGCTGGCTGGCGATGCGCAACTCTTTGGCGGCGGGCCGCGCGGGACGTGCTGCAGTGGTTTTCGCGGCGGCTTTTTTTACTGCGGGCTTGCGGGCGCCCGCCAGTTTTTCAGGCAGGCCGGGAGACAGCCTGGACAAGGTCGCGCTGACACTCTCCTCAGGCAAGGCCGATTCTTTGACATCCAGTGCGACTGCTTGTTCAGTCATAGGGAGGTTGAATTCCTATTCGTAACCGTAGGCACGCAAGCCGGCTTCATTGTCTGCCCAGCCGGATTTGACCTTGACCCAGATTTCCAGGTACACCGGGCCGCCGAACAGTTTTTCCATGTCCTGGCGCGATTGCGTGGAGATGTCTTTCAGGCGCGCGCCCTTGTTGCCGATGACCATGGACTTATGCGTGCTCCGGTCCACCAGGATAGCCACAAACACACGGCGCAGATTGCCTTCCTGCTCGAATTTTTCTATCAAGACGGTGCTGGTGTACGGCAGCTCGTCGCCGACAAAACGGAACAGTTTTTCCCTGACGATTTCTGCCGCCAGGAATTTTTCGCTGCGGTCGGTGATATCGTCTTCGGCAAAGATAGGCGGATTGTTAGGCAGATATTTCTTGATTTCGCCTTCCAGGCTGTCGAGCTGGAAGCGCAACGTTGCCGACACCGGCACCACCGCCGCAAACGGGAACAAGTCCATTATTTTTTGCGCGAAGGGCATCATTACCGCCTTGTCCTTGACCCGGTCGGACTTATTGATGACCAGGATGCAGGGCACATTCTTGGGCAGCAAATCAATCACTTGCTGATCGGCTGCGCCAAAGGTGCCGGCCTCGATGATGAACAGGATCACGTCCGAGGCCGTCAGCGTATTGGTGACCGTCCGGTTCAGGGTGCGGTTCAGCGGATTGGAATGGCGGGTCTGGAAACCCGGCGTATCCACGTAGACGTACTGGGTATTGTCCTTGGTCTGGATGCCGGTAATCCGGTGGCGCGTAGTCTGCGCCTTGCGCGAAGTAATGCTGACCTTGGCGCCTATCAGCGCGTTCATCAAGGTTGACTTGCCAACATTGGGCCGCCCTACGATGGCGATATAGCCGCATCGATAGTCGTCATTGGAATTGGTTACTGCTGTTGTTGGCTCGGTCATGCTGTCTTCGGTTGCGTAGTGTGCGTCGTGTTTTGCGGTGTTGCATTGTCTGCTGGTGTTGCCTGTGCCGCTGGCGCAGCAGCCGGCTCCAGCAGGGATTTCTGTTTTGATGCGCTTGCAGGCTTGTTGCTTTCTTTGGCGGCCTCTTTATTGGCGTCCTTGGCGGCTTCCTTGCCCGCCTCTTTCGCTGCGTCGGTTTGTACCGTGGCGATACCGGCCAGCTTTAGCTGCGAAGTCCTTTGCTTGCTTTTGCGCGCAGCGGCGGGTGTTTTTGCCAGCATGGCCAGCGCCGTTTCCAGCGCCAGCTTGGCAGCGGCCTGCTCGCCGGCGCGGCGGCTGCCGCCAGTGCCGAATACCTGGATTTCAAGTTTGGGCACCAGGCATTCAATCTCGAATTCCTGATTATGCGCCGCTCCGTGGGTCGCCACAACATTGTATTGAGGCAAGGCGATTTTTTTGCTTTGCAGGAACTCCTGCAACAGGGTCTTGGCATCCTTGCCCAGCGTGGTCGGGTCCACCGATACCAGGACCGGGGCATACAGGCCGCGGATCACTTCCCGTGCAGCATCAAAGCCGGCGTCGAGGAAGATGGCGCCGAACAGCGCCTCCAGGGTATCAGCCAGGATAGACGGACGGCGGAAACCGCCCGACTTCAACTCGCCCTCGCCGAGACGCAGGAATTGCGACAATTCTATGCGCTGAGCAATCTCATACAGCGACTGCTGCTTGACCAGGTTGGCACGCACGCGCGACAGGTCGCCCTCGTCTATGGTCGCAAAACTTTCAAACAATAAAGAAGCCACCACACAATTGAGTATCGAATCGCCGAGGAATTCCAGGCGTTCGTTATGCAAAACGCTGTGACTGCGATGTGTCAGTGCCTGCTGCAACAATGCAGCATCCTTGAACACATGGCCTAGCCTTTTTTGCAATAATTGATCATCCATACTTTGCCTGATTACTCCCGCGGTTTAGCTGGCACGCCGCTTGGTAATGTAGTGCCTTCGTAATCCATGACCAGGCTGGCGGGGCCGACCAGCGGTATTTTTTTCTGGTAAGAAAAACTCACTTCAAAACCACCGTCGCCCTTAGTAACGACCAGGTCTTTACTTGAGATTGCGTCGAAGTATCCAGTGTTTGCCAGCTTATCGAAAGATGAGCGTATTTCGGCCGGAGTCGTGCCGGTGTTTTTGGCAGTCACGATGGCTTTCTTGATAGACATGAACTCGATAAAGGTAGGAACCACCTTCATGCCCACCATGGCCACCATGCCTAGCAGTGCCAGGGTAATGATCAAACCACCCAGGGACATGCCTTGTTCGCGAGCCAGACGACGTTCTTTATTTTTCAGCATACACAATCCTGTCAGATTAATTATTGAAAGCTGCCTATGCGTTTCAGATCACCCAGATTCATCCAGATGAAAAAAGCCTTGCCTACGATATTTTGATCGGGGACGAATCCCCAGTAACGACTGTCTTCACTATTATCGCGATTATCGCCCATCATGAAGTAGTTAGCTTCCGGGACAGTGCACGCGAATCCTTCAGAGTTGTAGCTGCACAGCTCACGATGCGCAAAATCATAGGGGTCTTTCACAAACGTCGGCGCGGTCTCGGTGTTGAGTATCCGGTGCCGCACACCCGTCAGGTTTTCCTTGAATTGCTGGGAATAGCTGAGGCGCTCGTCATCCAGGAAATCCGGCAAGGGTTCATAAGAAACCTCTTTACCATTCACCGTTAAACGTTTGTTTTTATATACTATTTTATCACCTGGAACACCTACCACGCGCTTAATATAGTCCAGCGATGGATTTCGTGGGTATTTGAACACCATCACGTCGCCACGTTGTGGATTGCTTATTTCTATTACCTTCTTGTTAAGAACAGGGAGTCGAATCCCGTACGTGTACTTATTAACAAGAATCAGGTCGCCAACAAACAGGGTTGGCAACATGGAGCTGGAAGGTATCTTGAATGGCTCCCATAAAAACGAGCGCAGGAAGAATACCAGCGCGATGACAGGGAAAAAGCTGCCGGAATATTCTATCCAGACCGGCTGCCTGAGCAGGTTTGCCTCCAGCTCGACACGACCACCTTGCTGTAACCGTATGCCTTCTGCCGTTAATTTTGCATTACGCGCATCAAAATCGGCCAATGCCCTGTCAGCTGCCTGGCGGCGTTGCTTGGACAGGTAAAATGTATCGAGGAACCAGATCACCCCGGTGATCAGGGTCAGCACAAACAGGATTAATGCAAAATTGCCTAAAATTGTCTGAAAATTCATTTATCTTCCACTTGTAAAATCGCCAGAAACGCTTCTTGCGGAATCTCTACCGAACCAACCTGCTTCATCCGCTTCTTACCTGCCTTTTGTTTTTCCAGCAGTTTGCGCTTACGGCTGATATCGCCGCCATAACATTTTGCCAATACGTTCTTGCGCAAGGCTTTGACATTCTCACGCGAGATAATGTTCGCACCGATTGCCGCCTGGATGGCCACGTCGAACATCTGGCGCGGTATCAGCTCCCGCATCTTGGCGGCGACGGCACGTCCGCGGTACTGGCTGTTGGCCCTGTGCACGATAATCGCCAGCGCGTCGACCTTCTCGCTATTGATCAGCATGTCGACCTTGACCACGTCGGCTGCGCGATACTCCTTGAATTCATAATCCATGGAAGCGTAACCGCGCGAAGTGGATTTCAAGCGATCAAAGAAATCCAGCACGATCTCGGCCATCGGCATTTCGTAGGTCAGCTTGACCTGCCTGCCGTGGTAGTTCATGTCCAGTTGCACGCCGCGCTTGGAGGTACACAGCGTGATCACGGAGCCCACATATTCCTGCGGCATATACAGGTTGACGGTGACGATAGGCTCGCGGATCTCTTCAATCTTGGAAGGATCGGGCATCTTGGACGGGTTATCCACCATCAGGATGCTGCCGTCGGCCATCACCACTTCGTAGATCACCGTTGGCGCGGTGGTGATCAGGTCCATGTCGAACTCGCGCTCCAGGCGCTCCTGCACGATTTCCATGTGCAGCAAACCGAGGAAGCCGCAGCGGAAGCCGAAACCCAGCGCCTGCGACACTTCGGGCTCGTACATCAGCGCAGCATCGTTCAATTTCAGCTTTTCCAGCGAGTCGCGCAGCGCGTCGTACTGGTTGGCCTCGACCGGAAACAGGCCGGCAAACACTTGCGGCTGCACTTCCTTGAAGCCGGGCAAAGGCTCGGCGGCGGCCTTGCCGACGATGGTGATGGTGTCGCCGACCTTGGCCGCCTTCAATTCCTTGATGCCGGCGATGATGAAGCCCACCTGGCCGGCGGACAGTTCGTCACGCGTCAGCGACTTGGGTGTGAACACACCCACACTCTCAACCTGGTGCTGGGCGCCGGTCGCCATGAACAGTATCTTGTCTTTAGGACGCAGCGTGCCGTTCTTGATACGCACCAGCATCACCACGCCGACATAGTTATCAAACCAGGAGTCCACGATCAGCGCTTGCAGCGGCGCGCTTGGATCGCCCTGCGGCGGCGGCACTTTGGCAATCAGGGATTCCAGCACATCCTGCACGCCCAGGCCGGTCTTGGCCGAGCAATGCACGGCGTCGGCCGCGTCTATGCCGATGACTTCTTCAATCTCGTTAATCGCATTTTCCGGGTCGGCCGACGGCAGGTCTATCTTGTTCAGGACCGGCACCACCTCGACCCCCAGGTCGATCGCGGTGTAGCAGTTGGCAACCGTCTGCGCCTCTACGCCCTGCGAAGCATCCACTACCAGCAGCGCGCCTTCGCATGCAGACAGCGAACGGCTTACCTCGTAACTGAAATCGACGTGACCCGGTGTGTCGATCAGGTTCAGGTTGTAGACCTGGCCGTCCCGCGCCTTGTAAGACAGGGCCGCAGTTTGCGCCTTGATAGTAATGCCGCGCTCACGCTCAATATCCATTGAGTCCAGCACTTGCGCTTCCATCTCGCGATCAGCAAGGCCGCCGCAAAGCTGAATGATGCGATCGGCGAGCGTGGATTTACCGTGATCAATGTGGGCAATAATCGAGAAGTTGCGGATGTTGTTCATTAATACCAGAAATAATGCGATGAAAAGTTTAATTACAAAAAAGGCGCTCCGTGCCGGGCAGACATCCCCAGGCGAGCGCCTCATTTTGGGTTATGCAAAACGCCATTTTACCGGATTTCAGTGGGGAAAGCCGATAAATCATGCTGATCAGATTGCCAACGAGCCTCGATTATTCGTCCCATTTGCCGTTTTTTGTGCAAAACAGCAACACTGTGCGGGAAGGCGCGGAGAAGAAATAATGCGTTGAGGCAACAAGTTATTTCCTCGGCTAGTTCAGGCCCAAAAATCCGGGGAAATGCGCCTGATCGACCTGCGGCAGGGCCCACTTTGGGTCATAGTCTATCCTGGCCAGATACAGGCCGTCCGGCATGAAAGTAGGGGCAGACAGGCTGCGGTCCCGGCTTTCCAGTAGTTCTGCTATCCAGGCCGGCTCGCGCCGACCGGTGCCGACAAAGATCAGCGAGCCGACGATATTGCGCACCATGTGGTGCAAGAAAGCGCTGGCGCGCAAGCTAAATACGATCAGGTCCCCTTGCTGCCGGATCTGGATGTCGTACATATGCTTGACCGGGGACTTTGCCTGGCAGGCCGCCGCACGAAAAACCGTGAAATCATGCTCGCCGATCAAGTGGGCCACGCCTTCCCGCATCCTGGCCACATCCAGCGGCCGGAATACCCAGCCCGCCCTATCCGCCCATATCGGCGAACGGATCGCGCTATTGTGCACCACATAATGGTAGGTACGCGCATGCGCGCTAAAGCGCGCATGAAAATCCGTATGCGCGTCGTGGGTTTCCTGCCCCTCACCTGCATGCGGCACTTCGGCAGCCCATTGCACCGCGATGGAGGCCGGCAAGAACGCATTCACCCCGTTCACCCATGAATACATGGCCCTGTCCAGCTCGGTATCAAAGTGGACCACCTGCTCCAGCGCATGCACGCCGGCATCGGTGCGCCCTGCACACGTGGTCGCCAGCGGGGTCTTGGCGAACGCAGCCAGGGCGCGCTCCAGCGCATCCTGCACGGTATTCCCGCCGGGCTGGGTTTGCCAGCCGCTCCACGGGCTACCATTGTATTGCACACCTAAAACAATACGCTTCAATTCAATTCCATTATCAAAATCATTTATCGCCGGGGCGCGTCAGCAGCCAGCGCCTACCCATAAATAAAACGGGCGCCAGCGAAAGCGGCGCCCGTCCAAAACCACAATACTTAGAGGCTATCGCAAAGTTAGCCTGGACTCGGCGTCCCCACTAGGCGTCGCCGACGAAGACAGTGCTTTAGCACGGCTAGGAGACGCAACAACGCCAGGGTAATTTTGCGGTAGCCTCTTTTAAATATTACCCCAGTTGTGCCAGCATAGCCTGGGCCTTATGTATCTGGTCCGACGTTCCGCCTTTCAGCACTTCGTCCAACAACTCGCGCGCACCTTCCTTATCGCCAATTTCATGGTAGGCCACGGCCAGGTCCAGCTTGGTCGCCATTTCGGCATTATAAGCCTGGCCGTCACCCTCTTCGGCGGCAGCCGTTGCGGGCTTGTGCTCGTCAGTATCGAGGTTCAGGTCTATCCCGGACAAGTCGAAATCATAATTGGCTGGCGCCTGCTCAGCGGCTACCGCTTCATCCTGATGATCCAGGCCCGGCAAATCCGGAATATCCGCGATGTTTGGCAAGTGTTCAGTCGCCGCAGGAGTCACGGATTCAAATGCGATTTCATTGCCATGCTCTACCGGAGGCGCCAGGTCAAACGGCTCCATGTTCAGGGAATGGCTATCGCTCAGCCCACTGTCCAGCTTGGTGGCATCCAGATCCAGGGCTTTGCTCTCAGGCAGGTCAAACTGCATGTCGGCCACAGGCGCCGCCTTGGCAGCCGGCTCTTCCTGGCCCAGGTCGAAATCGATGGATTCAAAATCCACCAGCGCATTCTGCGCCGCGTGTTCATCATCCGATTTCGCCAGCGCGGCAGTGGGCTGCTCCGGTATCCGCGGTGCGTCGATGTGCGGGGCTTGGGCCTCAACTTCCGGTGCCGACGCGGTCGGGATATCCAGGTCAAAATCGAGTGGGCCTATGTCCATCGCCGGTGCGGCACCCAAATGTACCGTTGCATCATCCGCGCCATGCTGATCAATACCGCGATTCGACTTGGCCGATGCGGTATCGATGATGCTGATGGATTCCAGCATGTCTTGCGACAGCGAGTTTGCCAGCAAGGCCTCGGGATCCAGGTCCTCCAGCGGCTGCGTCGACGAGCCCATTGCGGCAGCGGTAGACAAGGCATCCGCCGCCTTGCCGCCCGCGTACAAAGGATTGCCGGGCTCCAGCATGATGCCCATGGATGCCGCCTGGGCCCATTCCTCGCCTTTGCCACCAGTCATGCCATACAACTCGCTGGCCAGACGCTCATACGATTTGGTGTCTTTGCGATTGGAATAAATTTCCAGCAATTTGACGCGTACCGCATGCCTGTCAGGCTGGGTGCGCAAGGCTTCCTTCAGGATTTCTTCCGCCTGCGAATCCCTGCCGTAGGCGATGTAGACGTCGGCCTCAGCCACCGGATCCACTTCATTGGCATCCAGCTGGCTGGCCGAAGGCGCAAAATTGGAATTGAATACGCTGTTATTGGTATCCACGCTTTGACCGCCGGTAGACCCGAACATCGAGTTCGCCTTCATGCTGGAACCGGTCAGGATGCTGTCTTCAAATTGCTGCAATTTTTTCTTGCGACGGCTGGTAAAGATGCCATAGCCACCCAGCAGGACCAGCAAGGCGCCGCCCAGAGGCAGGACCAGGGGATTATCCAGCAAGCTGTCAAAGAAACCTGGTTCCGGCGGTGGCGGTGGAGGCGGCATTACTTTGCGTTTGGCAGGAGCCGGCTTGGCAGGCGCAGAAGCCTCGGTAGCAGCGCTAGCCACCGTTGCTGCCGGTGTAGATGCAGCCGCTACGGCAGGTGCCGAGGCCGCAACTGGGGCTGCGGCTGGCGCTGGCGCCGGGGTCGGGACCACAGCTGGCGCCGGCGCTGGTTTAACTTCAGGTTTGGCGGCTGCAGCCTGCTTGGCTGCCAGGTCCTTGTCTTTGACTTGCAGAACTTTTTGCAGATCGCCGACGTTCTTTTCCAATTCCTTGACGCGGGCATTGGCATCGGCGATCGCCTTATCCTTGGCCAGCCTGTCTTCTTCTCCCGGCTTGCCGGCACCGGCCTTGGCCGCGGCGATAGCATTCGGATTCGCCTTGGACAACTTCAGCTTGTCGGCTGCCTCATTGGTCGCGGTAGGCAATTCCTTTACCTTGGCCGTAATATTGCCGCTGGCACCCTGCTTGGTGGCCGTGGCTTTTTCAGCGGGAGCGGTGGCAACCTGCCCTGCCAGTTTATTCCGATAGGCGCTGAAATCGGCCGCATGCGCCATGACCACGGCATGCGCTTCGGCGCTGCCGGCCGCACGGGCGGTGTCGGCATCGGGCACGGTCAGTATCTGGCCCGCTTTCAGGCGGTTCATATTATTGCCGGCGAAGGCTTGCGGATTCGCCTTATACAAGCTGGCCAGCATCTGGTCCAGCGAGACGCCCTCGGACTTGTACGTACCTGCGATCTTGCTCAAGGTATCGCCGCTCTTGACCTGGTAATCGCCGGCAGATTTTCCATCCCTAGCGGTTTCCTGCGGTTGGACAGCGGATCTCCTGGCCGAGGAAGCCGGGGCGGTTGCCGGCGCAGCAGATACGGGCGATGGCGCAACGCCGGGCCGGGCCTGGGAGGGCTGGCTCTGCGGTGTTGCTGCCCGCGACGGGATATTTGCAATGCTGACCGGGTTGGCCACTTGCGCAGACTGGCTATTCCTCAATTCTGCAGGATCCAGCAGGAAGGTATATTCACGCAATAATTTGCCATTGCTGGAGTTTAGCTCCAGCAACAGGTCGACAAACGGCTCGTTCATTGCCTGCGACGAGCTCACCCTGATCACGTAACCCGAACCACGCTGCTCCACCGCAAAACGCAGGGAACTCAGCGCCGGGTTGAAGTCGATATTCGCTTGTTTGAAGGCATCCGCAGAAGCCAGCTTGGGAACCAGGGACCCAATATCTTCCTTGCTCGGGGAAGTGAGTTCTATCTCTGCACGCAAGGGCTGTCCGAGAGCGGAGAGCACGGTCAGCCGTCCTAGACCTGTAGCATTTGCGCCTGCAGCGAGCAACATCAGCGCCGAAGCTACTGCGGCTCCCAGCGCTTTGCGGCCCAACAACATGGATGGCGAGCGTTTATAGTTATGCATTTTATAGGACATTTTTGGGAATAAGAGAATACTCGAATACTGTTAAGTACGGCGATTACATCACACCATGTTGCCAGAGTCCATAAACAACCCTGTCGTGTGGACATAATCGGGGTCATGTGTCGCATATCCATGTGAGTACTTGCCCACGCGTGCGTCACGCTTACATTATCGTCTTCTTGACATGCGCCACCCGCGAACGCCCGATCATCACCTATCGTGACTGGCCAAGTAACACTTGTTTCAAGATAACATTAGCTACCTAGCCCCGCAAGCTTAACTCTATTTACTGTTATGGTAAATACATTAAGGGCTCAAGAAGCTGTTGCCAAATTGCCCCAATTGCCCGCTTTTGCCGGGTGTATCTTGCCTTGCACGGCAAAATCCTCGCAGGCAGGCGGCAAGCCGCCTGAAACTCCTGCCCTGCATCCGCGTTCGCAAGCAAGCGCCGCGCACTAAGCAATTTCGCAACAATTTACCGATAATTTGGAGGCCACTTCATAAATGCCAACCTGATACCAGTTATGAAATGGGTTCTGCCTATAGTATAAATCTTTGTTGCCGTTTGACAATGAAAAGTAGAGGGGTAAAAGCCTTTCTCCCCCCAGTTTGTCGCATTTCAGGTAAACATCGAGGCCCACAAAACAAAAGAGGGGTGACGAATCACCCCTCTGTAATCATTACGACAAAGATCTAAATGATTAATCTGCTATCAAAATGCGCAGCATGCGACGCAGTGGTTCGGCCGCCCCCCACAATAATTGATCGCCTACGGTAAATGCCGACAGGTATTCGCCGCCCATTTGCATCTTGCGCAAACGCCCCACCGGAATAGTCAGGCTGCCGGTCACGGCAGCTGGCGTCAAATCCTGCATCGACGATTCCCTGTCATTCGGCACCACCTTGACCCACTGGTTATTGCTGGCGATGATGTCATTGATCTCATCCAGCGGCACATCTTTTTTCAGCTTGATGGTCAGAGCCTGGGAGTGACAGCGCATCGCGCCGACACGAATACACAGACCATCGACCGGGATCGCCTGGCTGCCGAAGGACTCGCCCAAGCCCAGGATCTTGTTGGTTTCTGCGCCGGCCTTCCATTCTTCCTTGGAAACGCCGTTGCCCAGGTCCTTGTCTATCCAGGGGATCAGGTTGCCGGCCAGCGGCACGCCAAACTGCTTGGTTTCATCGGCTGAGAAAGCGTGCTGTTTGGCGAGCACCTTGCGGTCTATCTCCAGTATCGCCGCCGCCGGATTGTCCAGCAAAGCCTTGACTTCTGCATTGATGCTGCCGAACTGGGTCAGCAACTCGCGCATGTGCTGGGCGCCGCCGCCGGACGCCGCCTGGTAGGTCATCGAAGACATCCAGTCGACCAGCTTGTGCTCAAACAGGCCGCCCAGGCCCATCAGCATGCAGGACACCGTGCAATTGCCACCTATGTAATTCTTGACGCCGCGGCTCAGCGCGGTCTTGATCACGTCCAGGTTGACCGGGTCCAGCACGATGATCGCATCATCCTTCATGCGCAGCGTGGACGCCGCGTCGATCCAGTAGCCATCCCAGCCTGCGGCACGCAATTTAGGAAAAATTTCCGTCGTGTAGTCACCGCCCTGGCAGGTAATAATAATGTCGCACTTCTTCAATGCATCAATATCATTCGCGTCTTTCAATGTTTTTTCATTCTTGGCCATTGCAGGGGCCGTGCCGCCTGTATTGGAAGTTGAAAAAAACACGGGCTCAATATGGGCGAAATCGCCCTCTTCCTGCATGCGTTGCAGCAGTACCGAACCCACCATTCCACGCCAACCTACCAGACCTACTAGTTTCATCATCTTTCCCTAAACGTTCACAGGACGTCCCTGCCTATCATCAACTACTAAACTACCCTAAAGCCCTAACTACCGCTTCACCCATTTCGGCCGTACCCACCTTGGTGGTGCCAGCCTCGTAGATGTCCGGCGTACGCAAACCTTGCGCCAGCACCTTCTTGACCGCATTTTCTATGCGGTCGGCCTGCTCCGCCTTGCCCAGCGAGTAGCGCAGCATCATCGCTGCCGACAGGATGGTCGCCAGCGGATTGGCCACCCCCTTGCCGGCGATGTCCGGCGCAGAACCGTGCGAAGGCTCATACAGGCCCTTGTTGTTGGCATCCAGCGAAGCCGACGGCAGCATGCCTATCGAGCCGGTCAGCATCGCAGCCGCATCGGACAGGATGTCGCCGAACATATTGCCGGTCACCATCACGTCAAATTTTTTCGGTGCGCGCACCAGTTGCATCGCGGCGTTGTCGACATACATATGATCCAGCGCTACGTCCGGATACTCCTTGTGCACATCGGTCACGATGTCTTTCCAGAACTGGAAAGTCTCCAGCACATTGGCCTTGTCCACGCTGGTCAGACGCTTGTCGCGTTTTTGCGCCGCCTGGAAAGCCACGTGGGCGATACGCCGGATTTCACCCTCAGCATAACGCATAGTGTCAAAACCTTCACGCTGTCCCTTGAAAGCGCCGTCCGGCGCGATCCGCACGCCGCGCGGTTGGCCGAAGTAGATGTCGCCGGTCAGCTCGCGGATGATCAGGATGTCCAGGCCGGACACCACTTCGGGTTTCAGCGTGGAGGCGCCGGCCAGTTCGGGATACAGGATCGCCGGGCGCAGGTTGGCGAACAGGCCCAGGTTCTTGCGCAAGCCCAGGATAGCCTGCTCGGGGCGCAGCGAACGCTCCAGCGTATCGTATTTCCAGTCGCCCACTGCGCCGAACAAGACCGCATCGGCCTGTTGCGCCAGTTTCAATGTGGCGTCGGGCAAGGGATGTCCATGGGCGGCGTAGCCGGCGCCGCCGACCGGGGCGGTTTCCATTTCAAAGGCTTCGCCCAGGGTATTCAATACCTTGACCGCTTGCTCGATAATTTCCGGACCGATGCCGTCACCCGGCAAAATTGCAATTTTCATTTAGCTGTTTGTAGACTTAGAGGTAGGACTGCTATCAATTCACGTTCAATCAGATCGTATTCGCCAGCCAGGGCTGCGCAGCGATATGGCGCTCTTCGAATGCGCGTATCTTGTCTGCCTGGCGCAAGGTCAGGCCTATGTCGTCCAGGCCGTTGAGCAGGCAGTACTTGCGGAAGGCATCCACTTCAAACGGATAAGTGACATTGCCGTTGACCGTAGTCACGACCTGCTTTTCCAGGTCGACGATCAACCGGAAACCGGGGAAGACCTTGACCTGATTGAACAAGTCATCCACCTGCTGTTCGGACAAGACGATGGGCAACAAGCCGTTCTTGTAACAATTATTAAAGAAGATGTCGGCAAAACTGGGCGCAATCACTGCCCTGAAGCCAAATTGATCCAGCGCCCACGGGGCATGCTCGCGCGAAGAGCCGCAACCGAAATTCTTGCGGGTCAGCAGTATCGACGCTCCCTGGTAACGCGGCTGGTTCAGCACGAACTCAGGATTCAATGGACGCTTGCTATTGTCCATGCCCGGCTCGCCATGATCCAGATAACGCCATTCGTCAAACAAGTTCGGGCCGAAGCCGGTACGCTGTATCGACTTCAGGAATTGCTTGGGAATGATGGCGTCGGTATCCACGTTCGCCCTGTCCATGGGCGCGACCAGGCCATCTAGTACGGTAAATTTTTCCATGCTCACACTTTACTTTTTAGTCGCAGCGCCTTCGACGGCCTCACCTGCTTTTTTGACGTCTTTGCCGAAGCCTTGCATAGTATTGCAGGCAGTTAACACAAACATGCACAGACCTAAAACGAATAGTTTTTTCATGTCGATTCCTTCTTTCAATTCTTTAGTTCAATTTCTGTCGCTTTAGCGCAGGTTGCGGACATCCACAAAATGGCCGGCTATCCCTGCCGCTGCCGCCATCGCCGGAGAAACCAGGTGGGTGCGTCCGCCCTGCCCTTGCCTGCCTTCAAAATTACGATTGGAGGTGGAGGCGCAACGCTCGCCCGGTTCCAGCCTGTCGGCATTCATCGCCAGGCACATCGAGCACCCCGGCTCGCGCCATTCGAAGCCGGCATCGCGGAAGATCCTGTCCAGGCCTTCGCGCTCGGCCTGGTCCTTGACCAGGCCGGAGCCCGGCACTACCATCGCCAGCTTCACATTCGACGCGCGATACTTGCCGCGCACTACTGCCGCCGCCGCACGCAAATCCTCTATCCGCGAATTAGTGCAGGAGCCTATGAATACCTTGTCGATACGGATGTCGGAAATCGCCGTGTTCGGCGTCAAGGCCATGTAGACCAGCGCTTTTTCCATCGCATCGCGCTTTACCGCATCTTTTTCCTTGTCCGGGTCAGGGACGCGGCCGTCGATGGAAACCACCATCTCAGGCGAAGTGCCCCAGGTCACCTGCGGTGTGATTTCAGCCGCATCCAGGGTCACCACCATATCGAATTTGGCGCCGACGTCGGTGTGCAGGGTGCGCCAGTATTCGACCGCCCTGTCCCAGTGTGGACCGACCGGCGAAAACGGGCGTCCCTTGACATAGTCTATCGTGATTTGGTCGACCGCTATCATGCCGGCCCGGGCGCCCGCTTCTATCGCCATATTGCAGACGGTCATACGGCCTTCCATGGACAGGCTGCGGATGGTGGAACCTGCGAATTCGATCGCGTAGCCGGTGCCGCCGGCAGTGCCGATCTTGCCTATGATGGCCAGCACGATGTCCTTGGCGGTGACGCCGGCAGGCATCTTGCCGTCCACCTGCACCAGCATGGTTTTGGACTTCTTCGCGATCAGGGTCTGGGTTGCCAATACGTGCTCGACTTCCGAGGTGCCTATGCCGTGCGCCAGGCAGGCAAACGCGCCATGGGTGGACGTATGCGAATCGCCGCATACCACTGTCATGCCGGGCAGGGTTGCGCCCTGCTCGGGCCCGATCACGTGGACTATGCCCTGGCGCTTGTCGGCCATGCTGAAATAGGTCAGGTCGTACTTCTTGGCATTCGCATCCAGGGTTTCCACCTGCAGGCGCGAAGTAGGATCGTCGATGCCGTTGATGCGATTGGTGGTCGGGACATTATGATCCGCCACCATCAGGTTGGCGGAATTGCGCCACGGGGTACGACCGGCCAGCTTCAAGCCTTCAAAGGCTTGCGGGCTGGTCACTTCATGCAATAGATGCCTGTCTATATACAAGATGGAAGTGCCGTCATCATCCGCATGCACCACATGGGATTCCCAAAGTTTGTCGTAAAGCGTTTTAAGCATGATCTGCAACCTGAAATAGTGCGTAAATAGTGCGCAATCTGTAATTTAGCTTTTGATTATGCCACAATTGTGCAACGCAAAACCACGCCCAAACAAGACTAGGCGAGAGATTTTTCAAGATAAAAAATCAAGAAGCCTATCAAATGCCGAATTTTCATCAGGAAATTCAAACAAAGCGCGATTTTTCCCGGCTTTTATTCAGAGCGGTGATTGCGCCCCGCGGTCCAAAATGGGGCACGGACATGGAAGAGTATGGCGTTTAGAAAGCCGGCCGGTACGCTCAGGCCGGGTCCAGGCGCTTTGACCCCGGCTGCCAGCGGAAGTACAGGCAGGCTGACAGCAAACCACCGGCGGCAAATAGCGCGGCCCCATAATACACGGCTTGTGGCCCCAGGTGCTCCCAGATCAGCGTCAGCAGCAAACCGCCCACAGTGCCGCCCAGACCATAGGAAACGCTGATGAACAGCGCCTGGCCGCGCGCTTGCAGGGGACCGGCAAACCATTGCTGCATCGTCATCACGGCGGCGGAGTTATGCGCCGCAAAACTGAAGGCATGCAGCACCTGGGCCAGCAGCAGGAGAGTCAAGGAGTGCGCGCCCCAGCCTATCAGGGCAAAGCGCACTATCGCAACCAAGAAGCCCAGCAGCATCAACCGGCGGATGCCGAACCGCCGGAAGAGTGGCGCCTGGTAATAAAAAAACAGGATCTCGGCCAATACGCCCAGCGTCCACATGAAAGCGATCATGCCCTTGCTCATGCCCAATTGCTCCAGGTACAGGGAATAATAGACGTACAGGGAGGCGTGCGCCGCCACCATCAGGAAGCAGGAAACGAAAAACGCCAGCACCTCGCGCTGCCGCAGCAGGTACAGCACCGACGGCGCCCCGGCATGCGAGGGACGCTGCACACTTTGCCGTATGTACATGCTGGTGCACCAGACTATGGCTAGCAGCAGCATGGCCATCCACGGCATCTGGTCTATGCCGAACCAGTCCAGGGCCTGCCCCGCCAGCATGATGGAGACGATGAACCCGACCGAGCCCCACAAACGCAATTTGCCGTAATAAGTCAGGTCACCCCGCATTTCGGCCAGCATCAGCGCCTCCGACAAGGGGCCTTGCGGACTGGTAAAGGTATTAATCAGCAGCATCACGACAAAGAAGCCGGCAAAGGTCTGTCCGAAGAACAGGCCGCCGACGGAGAGCATCGCCGCCAGCGCGGTCAGGCGCAATACCAGCACCCGCTTTTGTGAATAATCCGCCACCCAGCCCCAGAAATTGGGGCCAAAGATGCGCATCACCTGCATCAGCGACATCAGCACGCCTATTTGCGCGGCCGACATCTGCTTGTGGGAAAAATACAGGCTGGCATACGGCGTGAAGATGCCGGTGTAACCGTAATAAGCGAAGAAAAACAGGCCGAACTGAAAAGACTGCTGCGGCCAGGTGCGCGGCGGATTAGTCACCTAATCACCAGAAACTGCCTGGCCGCCGCGGCAAGCATGGTCAGCGGCGAGCATGCACCCATGCCGAACCGGCCGGCCAATTAGCCAAGCTTCACATCACCGCACTGGGCGCGATGCCGCAGTGCATGGTCCATCAATACCAGCGCCAGCATGGCTTCGGCAATCGGGGTGGCACGTATGCCGACACAGGGATCGTGCCGGCCAAAAGTTTCTACCATGACCGGATTGCCATTCTTGTCTATGGAGCGGCGCGGAACGCGGATGGACGAAGTGGGCTTGATCGCGATCGACACCGTGATGTCCTGCCCGGTTGAAATCCCACCCAATACACCGCCGGCATTATTGCCGATGAAGCCTTCGGGTGTAATTTCATCACCGTGCTCGGAGCCGCGCTGCGCAACGGACTTGAAGCCGGCGCCGATCTCCACGCCCTTGACGGCATTGATGCCCATCATCGCATAGGCGATGTCGGCGTCCAGCTTGTCGTAAATCGGCTCACCCAGCCCTACCGGCACATTGCTGGCGACCACGTCGATCCTGGCGCCGATGGAATCGCCATCCTTGCGCAGGGCGTCCATATAAGCCTCCAGTTCTGCGATCAATGCCGTGTCCGCGGTCGGCGCAAAAAACGGATTGTCCTTGACGTGCTCCCAGGACTGGAACGGGATTGCGATATCGCCGAGCTGGCTCATGCCGCCCTTGAACACCGTTCCATACTGCTGATGCAGCCATTTCTTGGCAATTGCGGCGGCGCCAACCACCGGGGCCGTCAGGCGTGCCGAAGAACGGCCGCCGCCGCGCGGATCGCGGATGCCGTATTTATGCCAATAGGTATAGTCGGCGTGGCCGGGACGGAAAGTCTCAACGATATTCCCGTAGTCCTTGCTGCGCTGGTCTTCGTTGCGTATCAACAGGGCAATCGGGGTGCCAGTGGTTTTGCCTTCGTAGACGCCGGACAGGATTTCAACGGCATCGGGCTCCTGGCGTTGCGTGACATGGCGCGAAGTGCCGGGCTTGCGGCGGTCCAGGTCGGTTTGTATGTCGGCTGCAGACAACTCCATGCCTGGAGGGCAGCCATCAATGACGCAACCGATGGCTGGGCCGTGAGATTCGCCAAAGGTCGTTACGGTAAAAAGGGTTCCAAAAGTATTGCCGGACATAAAGTATGCTTAATGATTAGCCAAATTTGCAGGATTTATACAATTCTAACAGCGATAGCGCCGATGAGACGGCAAAGAAAACGCGGCTATCCAACAAAAGCCGGTGAAATAGCGTATTAAATTCATCATTTATCTGTATCTAGGACTCTTTCTGATGTTTTCTTTTGGTAATCTTGTTTTATACTCTTCAGAAGTCAGCTGAGGAGCAAAGATCAAGGCTGGCTGTTTGCTCATTTAGTGTGGATGAAAACTGATTAACTTTTCGTCAGCATCTGTAAAAAAAAAGATAAGTCCATTAATGGAGTCGTACATCAGATGAACGCAATGATCCACTCTTCGGAAGACGATCTCGTTTTCCTGGACGAACCGGAAGCGAGTGAGCTTTCGGTAGCAGCAAGACCACAGCAAACGTGGCGGATCATGATAATAGACGACGATCCGGATGTGCATTCGGCGACCACTTTCGCGCTGGGCAGCCTGGAGATCCAGCACCGCGCCC
>JAZJYH010000121.1:0-4356 GCA_040390485.1 Pseudomonadota bacterium | reverse complement strand
CCATGTTTGAAGACTTTCATTTAGCCAGCATCCTGGTTTCCACCATACGCAATGCCCCGGTGCTGATCTTCGCCGCCATGGCCGGCCTGTTTGCCGAACGCAGCGGCGTGGTGGACCTGGCGCTGGAAGGCAAGATGCTGGCCAGCGCCTTTGTCTCGGCCGCAGTCGCCTATGTCACGCAAAACCCGTGGCTGGGCATCGCCGCCGGAGTAGGCATCTCCACCGTCATCGCCCTGCTGCAGGGTTATGTCAGCATCACGCAAAAAGGCAACCAGCTGGTGGCCGGCATCGCGATCAATATCGCGGTCAGCGGCCTCAGCTTCGTCTTGGCGCAATTTTTCTTCGGCCAGGGCGGCCGCACGCCGGACCTGGGCCAGGCCCGCCTGTTCGACCTGGTGCTGCCCGGTACCGACCTGGTGGCCAATGTCCCTTTCCTGGGCTGGTTCTACGGCAAGCTGATCGGCGGCCACACGGCGCTCGTGTACCTGGCGTTTGCGCTGGTCCCGGTAGTGCACTGGACCATCTACCATAGCCGCTTCGGCTTGCGCCTGCGCGCCGTCGGCGAGAACCCGCATGCAGCCGACGCGGCCGGCATCCACGTGGAGCGCACGCGCTTCCTGGCGATGCTGTGCGCCGGCGTCCTGTGCTCGTTCTCGGGCGCCTACCTGGCCATCGTGCAGAGCGGCTTCTTCCTGCGCGACATGTCGGCCGGTAACGGCTTCCTGGCCCTGACCGCTCTGGTGTTCGGCAACTGGCGCCCGCTGTATACCGCGATGGGCTGCCTGATGTTCGGCTTCTTCGCCGCTTTGCAAATCCAGATGGAAGGCGTGGAATTGCCCGGCATAGGCAAGATCCCCGGCTCGCTGATACAGATGATTCCCTATGTGGTGACCGTGATCGTGCTGGCCGGCTTCATGGCCAAGTCGGTAGCGCCGAAAGCGATCGGCATTCCTTTCGTGAAATCACGATAATAAAGAATAGATACAGAATTCATACGGCCTCCTTGAACCGGGTCCATTTAAGACAAGCTCTGGTATTAGGTTCAGTAACACGGCTAATACCAGAATAGTTTGGAGAATGAATATGCAAAACGCAACGGCAAAACATAAGGTCATCTTTGATACCGATCCAGGTGTGGATGATGCAATGGCGCTGTACTTTGCTCTCGCTCACCCGGACATCGAGCTGCTAGGCATCACCACGACCTTCGGCAATGTCACTGTAGAGCAGGCCACCATCAATGCACTGTACCTGACCCGTATCGCCGGCCGTGAGATTCCGGTAGCTCAGGGCGTGCCCGTGCCTTTTGCCAAGGCCCCGGGCCAGCCGCCGGCCTTTATCCACGGCGCCGACGGCCTGGGCAACCTGCCTAGCCGCGTGAATGTGGATGGCAAGGCGGAAGACCGCAGCGCGGCCGAGTTCATCGTCGACATGGCGCGCAAGCATCCGGGCGAAATCACGCTGGTGGCGGTAGGCCCCTTGGGCAACCTGGGACTGGCCCTGAAACTGGAACCCAAGCTGCCTAAATTATTGAAACAGGTGGTGCTGATGGCCGGCACCGTGGATGAACCGGGCAATGTCTCGCCGGTAGCCGAAGCCAATGTCTGGAACGACCCGGATGCGGCCGACCTGGTGTTTACCGCCGGCTGGGATCTGACCATGGTCGGCCTGGACGTGACCCACCGCGTGGTGCTGATGTCGAGCTTCTTCAAGCGCCTGGCGGAACAGCACAAGCACGTGGCGATGGATACCCTGTCGCACGCAGTGAATTTCTACAGCGACTTCTATAGCAGCATACGTCCCAATATGGGCCACGGCTGCTTCGGCCATGACGTGCTGGCCTTTGTCTGGCTGGTGGCGCCGGACATGTTCAAGACCAAGTCCGGCCGCGTACGCGTGGCGATGGACGGCATCGCCAACGGCCAGACCATGATGGACAAGATAGGCACCATTCCCTATCCGCAAGCGGGCTGGGAAAAGGACAAGCCGGAAACCCGCGTGTGCATGGAAGTAGACGCCAAGGCTTGCGAAAACCTGATCGATCAAATCCTGAGCAGTGGCTGGTTGCTGCCCGCCCTGACCAAATAAGCAAGGGAGCGTATTATGCATATCGAACCTGTCGATTACCTGGCCCCGGACGCCGCACAAAAATTCACCGAAAGCCTGCACCGTACCGGCTTTGGCGTGCTGAAAAACCATCCGTTGTCGCAAGCAATGCTGGAAACCATCTACAAGGAATGGTACGACTTCTTCCAGACCGAGGCCAAGAACAAGTACAGTTTCCATCCTGAAAAAATGGACGGCTATTTCTCGCCGAAAGTATCGGAAACCGCCAAGGGCAATACCAAGCGCGACCTGAAAGAGTTCTACCATATCTATCCCTGGGGCCGTTACCCGACGGAAGTATCGGACGCCGCCCGCAAGTACTACGACCAAGGCGCCACGCTGGCAGCGGAACTGCTGCAATGGGTGGAAGACCATACACCGGCCGAGATCAAGGCCAAGTACTCCATGCCCTTGTCGGACATGATCACCGGCAGCGAACAGACCCTGTTGCGCGTGCTGCACTATCCGCCGCTGACCGGCGACGAAGAACCGGGCTCGGTGCGCGCCGCCGCCCACGAAGACATCAACCTGCTGACCATCCTGCCGGCCGCGACCCAGGCCGGCCTGCAAGTGCAGGGCAAGGATGACAAGTGGTTTGACGTGCCATGTGACTTCGGCATGCTGGTGGTGAATATCGGCGACATGCTGGACGAGGCCTCGGAAGGCTATTACCCATCCACCAGCCACCGCGTGCTGAACCCGAGCGGCGAGGAAGCGAAAAAATCGCGCGTATCGCTGCCGTTGTTCCTGCACCCACGGCTGGACGTGGTCTTGTCCGAGCGCTACACGGCCGGAGAATACCTGGAAGAGCGCCTGATAGAACTGGGCGCAAAGAAAAAACCCGGCATGTAATCCCGGTCCCGGCTGCCCGGCAGCCGGGCCAGCCGCCGCATGCGGGCCAGCTTGCTCCATGCGGCGTTGCATTTTCCCGGCCACGCATTCACGAAAGCCCGTCATGAAATACCAAGCCCTGATACAAGAAGCGATCACCGCGCGCCAAAAGGCCTATGCCCCCTATTCCAAGTTCCAGGTGGGTGCCGCCCTGCTGGCCAAGGACGGCCAGGTCTTCCATGGCTGCAATGTAGAAAACGCTTCCTACGGACTATGCAATTGCGCCGAACGCACCGCGCTGTTCAGCGCCGTGGCCGCCGGTTACAGGCCAAATGATTTCGAAGCGATCGCGGTAGTCGGTAATACCGACGACCCCATCGCCCCCTGCGGCGCCTGCCGCCAGGTCATCATCGAACTGGGCGGTCCCGAACTGGCCGTGATCCTGACTAACCTGAAGGGCGACGTCAAGGAAACCACGGCCGGCGCGCAATTGCCGGATGCGTTTTATTTAAAACCGGAAGCTTAAATTTGTAGGGTGGGCACGCCTTTGTGCCCACGCGTGCCTCCTACTTGTCGTAGAACCAAAGGCCTAACGCGTGCGCAATACGATCAAATGATCGGTGCCAGATTCCGCACCCCATACCTCATGCTCGCGCCCGGCCAACTGGCGCACCCTGCCCCCTGCTTTCGGTTCCGGGAATGCGGTAAATGTTTCGGTCTTGGGGTCAAAGCGCAGTAGCGCGTTGGCGCTAAAGTCGGACAACCAGACGATGTCTTGTGCATCGACATACACCGCATACGCCTGCGCTCCCTTGCCCGGCAGCCGCCAACTGCGCCATTGGCGCGATACCGGATCGTAGCGGCTTACCTGGCCGGCATTCCATTCACTGACCCACAAGCGCCCGCCGCTATCGCCCCAGATGCGGCGCGCACCCTGGCCCGCTGTCGGCGGCTCTATCACGGTGGCGCTGCCGTCGGCGGGATCGATGCGCGCGATGTGGTTGCCGGCCAGCGAGGCATAATAGACCGCACCGTCGCGCCCGGCGGCAATGCCGTAGGGTCCGGCGCCGCGCGGCGCATCATAGACTTGCATGGCTCCGGTCTTGGGATCAAGCCGGCCATAGATGCCGTTTTGCCCGGTAAACCATAGCGTGCCGGCGTGATCGAACACGGGAGTGTTGAGGTTGGCGTTGGCGCGCTTGGACGGCAGGGGATAGCGCTTGATATCGCCGCTGGCTGGGTCGTAACGGACGATGGCGTTCAGCCCGCCATCGGTGATCCATATAGCCTGGTCAGGTCCCACCACCAGGCCGTGCGGCGCGGAACCGGCGCCTAGCGCTATCTGCTGGGCCGCTCCGGTGGCAGGATCAAGCCGCCCCAGCGCGCCCTGGGCTTGCGCCGTATACCACACCACCCCGT
>JAZJYH010000120.1:0-16101 GCA_040390485.1 Pseudomonadota bacterium | reverse complement strand
GCGACCGGGATGCCGGCCGCCAGCATTTCCGGCACCCGGGTCATGCCACGCCGTTTCGGGTAAGTATCATGCCGGCCCTGCAGGGTGATATTGATCAAGGGATTGGCGATTGCGGCGACACCGGACTCACGCATCAGCGGCAGCAATTTGCTGACATAGTAGTTGTCCATGGAATGCATGGAGGTCAGGTGCGAGCCGGTTACCCTGCCCTGCATGCCCAGCCGGTGCGTGTGATAGGCCAGGGTCTCTATATGGCGCGACAGCGGATCGTCCGATTCGTCGCAGTGCATGTCCACCCGCAAGCCCTGTGCGGCCGCGTATTCGCACAGCAGCTTGACCGACTCGGCGCCGTCGGCCATGGTCCGCTCAAAATGCGGAATACCGCCGACCACGTCGACACCCATCGCGATCGCCCGCTTCAGGTTGGCGAACGCGCTTGCGCTGCGCAAGATGCCGTCTTGCGGAAAGGCCACCAGTTGCAGGTCCAGGTAGGGGGCGACCTGCTTCTTCACATGCAGCAGCGCTTCCACCGCCAGCAGGCTGTCGTCGCAGATATCGACGTGCGAGCGTATCGCCAGCAAGCCGCGCGCCACCGCCCAGTCGCAATACTGCAACGCGCGCTGCACCAGCGCTTCCTGGGTCAGCAGCGGCTTCAGCTCGCCCCATAAGGCTATGCCCTCCAGCAGGGTGCCGGACTGGTTGACGCGCGGCAAGCCGTAGCTGAGCGTGGCATCCATATGGAAATGGGCATCGACGAAAGGCGGCGTCACCAGCTTGCCGGCGGCGTCTATTTCCTGCGCGGCAGTGATAGGCAAGCGCGGACCGACAGCCGTGATAAGACCGTCAGCGATCGCGATGTCCATGGATTTGCTGCCGTCCGGCAGCGTGGCGTTACGGATGATGAGGTCGGTCAATGCGGCTTCCTTAAATAAAAGATTGCAGCTGCTACGAGACTATTTTCGCCCTCTCCAGCATCGCATGCAACAGCACATTGCAGCCCGCTTCCAGATGTTCGGATTTCGCATCCTCGACCTCATTATGGCTGATGCCGTCCTTGCAGGGCACGAAGATCATGCCGGCCGGTGCCAGCCGTGCCGCATAGATCGCATCATGGCCGGCGCCGGAGACTACGTCCATCGTGCTATAGCCGAGCTTGGCGGTGGCGTTCCTGACCGCATCCACGCATTCCGGATGGAAAGGGCAAGGCGGGTAGTAGGACACCCGCTCCACGGTAATCCCCAGGCCGCTGGCCTTGCTGGTCTGGTCGACGAAGGCCAGGATTTCTTCATGCATGGTGTTCAGCAACTCGTCATTCACATTGCGCAAGTCTATGCTGAACTTGACTTCGCCCGGGATCACGTTGCGGCTGTTGGGGAATACCTGCACCATGCCGACCGTGCCACGCCCGTAAGGCGGATAGCGGTTGCCGATGTTCACCACTTCCTGCATGATTTTGGTGGCAACCTGCAGCGCATCCTTGCGCAGGTGCATGGGCGTCGGCCCGGCGTGCGCTTCCATGCCGGTCACCACGCAGTCATACCAGGACAGACCCATCACCGCCGGCACCACGCCGATCACCTTGTCAGCGTCTTCCAGCACCGGCCCTTGTTCTATATGGGTTTCAAAATAGGCGCCTATCGGATGCTGGCCCGGCACCTGCTGGCCCAGATAGCCTATGCGGCTCAATTCATCCTGCACCGACTTGCCGTCCACGTCCTTGGCCGCGTACGCGTGCTCCAGGGTGAAGGCGCCGCAGAATACGCCCGAGCCCATCATCACCGGCACGAAGCGCGAGCCTTCTTCATTGGTCCAGAATGCGACTTCTATCGGTGCTTCGGTCTGTATCTGGTGGTCGTTCAGGGTGCGCACGACTTCCAGCGCGGCCAGCACGCCGTAGTTGCCGTCGAACTTGCCGCCGGTGGGCTGGGTGTCGATGTGGCTGCCGGAGACTATAGGCGGCAGCGCATTGTTTTTGCCTTCGCGCCGCATGAAGACATTGCCGATCTGGTCTATGGTGACGGACAGGCCGGCTTCTCTGGCCCAGCCGGTGACCAGGTCACGGCCTTGCTTGTCGAGATCAGTCAGGGCCAGGCGTTTGACTCCGCCTTTGGGAGTGGCGCCGATTTGGGCCAGTTCCATTAGGGATTGCCATAGGCGGGGGCCGTTAATTTTGAGATTGTCTAAATCCATGATCCTGATTCCTTTGCGCTAACTTAAACTATGCGTTTGCACTTTGTGAGTACAGGTCGGGGGTGGCCCGACAGCCACTTACCTTTTTTGCTTCGCCAAAAAAGGTAAGCCAAAAAAGGCGACCGCAGACTTGCCCTTCGGGGACAGGAGCTTTGCCCCTGTCCAATTTATGCATTACACAAAATGGGAAATGAACGAAACTCGCCTTCGGCTCAAACAACGTTCATTTCTAATCCATTTTATGTAAAGCACAAATTGCTGCGTCCCAAGCGGTTTAAGATCAACATCAACCACAACATCCAAAATCAGTTTCGTTTTAATGCAAAAGTGTCCGCATCTGCTAAGGCCCTTACCGCTCTACTGCAACCGGTTCCGCTAACTTCGCCGTTCTCCCCAATGCATCAAACATAGGCGAAAACGCCGGGCGGTCTATATGGCGACCGGCGCCCTGTACTGCGCGCAGCTCGCCCTGCTTGAACACCAGCTTGCCGCCGCTGACGGTATGGCTGGGGATGCCTTTTACCGTCCGGCCTTCGAAGACATTGAAGCCGCCTTTGGCGAACTGGGTCTTGGCTGAAATGGTGCGGGTGGCTCGCGGGTCCCAGACTACCAGGTCGGCGTCGGCACCTACTGCTACCGCGCCTTTGCGCGGGTAGATATTGAAGATCTGGGCGGCGTTGGTGGAGGTCACCTTGACGAATTCCGACGGGGTCAGCTTGCCGCTGTTGACGCCGGCATCCCAGATCACGGCCATGCGGTCTTCCACGCCGCCGCAGCCGTTGGGTATCTTGGTGAAGTCCTCGCGGCCTGCGCCTTTTTGTTCGGCGCAAAAGGTGCAGTGGTCGGTAGCGGTCGTGTGCAGGTTGCCGCCTTGCAGGCCTTGCCATAGCGCGGCCTGGTGTTCCTTGCTGCGGAAAGGCGGGCTCATGACATGGCCGGAAGCCACATCGAAATCCGGGTGGCGGTAGACGCTGTCGTCTATGGTCAGGTGGCCGGCCAGCACTTCGCCGAAGACGCGCTGGCCCTTGGCGCGCGCCCTGGCGATCGCTTCCAGCGATTCGGCGCAGGACACGTGCACGATGTACAGCGGGGTGTTCAGCACATTAGCGATCGAGATCGCGCGGTTGGCGGCCTCCGCCTCTACCATAGGCGGGCGCGACAGGGGATGCGCCTCCGGCCCGGTCATGCCCTTCTTCAGCAAGGCTTGCTGCAGCTGGAATACCAGCTCGCCGTTTTCTGCGTGTACGGTAGGCATGGCGCCCAGTTCCAGTGCGCGGCTAAAGCTTTTGACCAGTACCTCGTCGTCGGCCATGATCGCATTCTTGTAGGCCATGAAGTGCTTGAAGCTGTTCACCCCATAGTCGCGCACCAGGGTGCCCATGTCGGCGTGTACGCTGTCGTCCCACCAGGTGACAGCGACGTGGAAGCTGTAGTCGCCGGCGGCCTTTTCGGCCCAGCCGCGCCAAGTCTTGTAGGCTTCCATCAGCGATTGCTTGGGGTCCGGGATCACGAAGTCGATGATCATCGTGGTGCCGCCAGCCAGCCCGGCCGCAGTACCGGTAAAAAAATCGTCTGCAGTCACCGTGCCCATGAAGGGCAGATTCATATGCGTATGCGGGTCTATCCCGCCCGGCATCACATACTGGCCGCCGGCGTCGATGACCTCGGTGGCATTGGCCGCCTGCAGGTCGTCGCCGATGGCGACTATCTTGCCGCCCTCGCACAAGACATCGGCGCGAAACTCGCGGTCTGCGTTGACGACGGTGCCGCCGCGTATCAAGATACTCATACTGCCTCCCTATTCCGTAAACAGCTAAGGATAGCCGGCTCCCTGACCGACTATCCCACTACTCATGAAGCGCTGGCAACCGCCGGCACGGCGTCCTTTTTGCCGCTCATCATCACCCCATACACTACCGCCGAAATCGCCATGCCTATGAACCAGGCATAGGTGTAGATGGTCTTGAAGATCTCCGCGGTGGCGGGAAAGGAAGCCGGGAACGCCGCATTCAGGAAACCGGGAATATTCGGCGCCACCCCCAGCACGAAGGCGATGATGGCGGCCATGTTCCAGCCATTGCCATACGAATACTTGCCGTCATCCTTATACAGCTGGGTAACGTCGAGCTGGGTCTTGCGGATGAAGTAATAGTCGATGATCAGGATGCCGGCGATGGGGCCGAGCAAGGCCGAATAGCCTATCAGCCAGGTAAAGATATAGCCCTGGGTGGATTCCAGTATCTTCCACGGCATCATCGCAATCGCGATGAAGGCCGTGATATAGCCGCCGGTCTTGTAAGAGATCAGCTTGGGGCTGAGGGCGGAAAAGTCGTAGGCCGGGCCGACCAGGTTGGCCGCCAGGTTGACGCTGACGGTGTCGATCAGCAAGATGATCAGCGCGACCAGGACCGCGACGCCGCTCATGCGGCTGGCCAGGTCTACCGGGTCCCAGATGGCCTTGCCATACAAGGCCACGGTGGCCGAGGTCACGATCACCGCCAGCATCGCCAGCAAGCCCATGGGCACCGGCAAGCCCACGCTCTGGCCGATGACCTGGTCGCGCTGGGATTTGGCAAAACGGGTGAAGTCGGGAATATTCAGCGCCAGCGTGGCCCAGAAACCGACCATCGCCGTCAGCGAAGGCCAGAAAGTGGACCAGAATTGGCCGGCCTTCTTGCCGCCTTCGACAAACTGCGAAGGCTGGTCCAGGATGGGACCGAAGCCGCCGGCCTTGTTATACACCCAGCCCAGCAACACGAAGCAGATCACGATTTTCAGCGGCGCGGTATAGGTTTCCAGCTTGCGGATGGAGTCCATGCCGTGGAAAATATACCAGAACTGTATCGCCCAGAATACCAGGAAGCAGATCAACTGCGCGGCGTTGATGCCGAGGCCGGCGATCTTCTCGCCCTCCAGCGAATGTCCCAGCATGACACCCAGCAAGGTATAGATCATCGAGCCGCCGAACCAGGTCTGTATCCCGTACCAGCCGCAGGCGACGATGGCGCGCATCAGCGCCGGCAGCCGGGCGCCGCTGGTGCCGAAAGAGGCGCGCGCCAGCACCGCATAAGGAATGCCGTATTTGGTGCCGGCATGGCCTATCAATAGCATGGGTAACAGCACGATGGCATTCGCCAGGAAGACGGTAGCGACCGCCTGCCAGGCCGACATGCCGCCCTCGATCAGGCTAGCCGCCAGTGTGTATGCCGGTATGCACATCACCATCCCTACCCACAGCGCGGCAAAGTGAAACCAGCGCCAGGTACGCTGGCTCTCGGTGGTGGGAGCCAGGTCTTCATTCCACAAGCTATTATTACCAGATAGATCTTTGTTCACGGTTTGCATCTCCCTTGGATGGATGTTTAAAACACGCAACAGCCTCTGATTTATTTCTTATGCGGCGCGGGCTGACACAAATATACAGCACAGCATCGCAGTTTGAAACTGCCCGCTGTGCTGCATGTCAGCATGCAAACCCCATGCCAATACCTTGTTGCAGCTAAAGAATTGGCGCGCGCCCTTGTATCTTTCCCTGTCAGGCTGTCACGGCACGCGGATTACGCGGGTCCTGGGTCCAGTTCATATACGGCTTGTCGCTAGCCTGCGGCACCATCGTGATGCAATTCTCTACCGGGCAAGTGATCTCGCACAAATTGCAGCCTACGCACTCTTCCTTGATCACTTCGTATTTCCGGGCGCCGTTGTCGGCGATCAATTGCGAGATGGACTGGTGTGAAGTGTCTTCACAGGCGATATAGCAACGACCGCACTGTATGCACTTGTCCTGGTCTATCTGCGCGATGACCTGATAGTTCATGTCCAGGTATTTCCAGTCGGTAGTATTGGCCACCGCCTTGCCGCGAAAATCCTCTATGCTCGCATAGCCTTTTTCATCCATCCAGCGCGACAGGCCGTCCTTCATCTGTTCGACGATGCGGAAACCGTGCAGCATCGCCGCCGTGCAGACTTGCACCGAACCGGAGCCGAGCGCGATGAATTCTGCTGCATCGCGCCAATTGGAGATGCCGCCTATGCCGGAGATGGGCAGCCCCCGAGTGGCCGGGTCGCGCGCGATCTCGGCCACCATGTTCAGCGCTATCGGCTTGACCGCGGAACCGCAATAGCCGCCGTGGGTGCTGCGGCCGCCGACGATCGGCCGCGCCACCATGCTGTCCAGGTCCAGCGAGGTGATCGAATTGATGGTATTGATCAGCGATACCGCATCGGCGCCGCCATTGAATGCGGCCCTGGCCGGCAAACGGACGTCGGTGATGTTCGGCGTCAGCTTCACGATCACCGGCAGCGAGCAGTATTGCTTGCACCAGCGCGTGACCATTTCCACGTATTCCGGCACCTGGCCGACCGCCGCCCCCATGCCGCGCTCGGGCATGCCGTGCGGGCAGCCGAAGTTCAGCTCTATCGCATCGGCGCCGGTGGCCTCCACCAGCGGCAATACTTTTTTCCAGCTTTCTTCTTCGCAGGGAAACATCATCGACACTATCATCGCCCGATCCGGCCAGTCTTTCTTGACCTGGGTGATCTCGCGCAGGTTGATCTCCAGGCTGCGGTCGGTGATCAGTTCTATATTATTAAAACCCAGTACTTCGCGGTTCTTGCCGTAGTGCGCTGAATAGCGCGAGGAGACGTTGACCGGGGCCGGGTCTTCACCCAGGGTCTTCCATACCACGCCGCCCCAGCCGGCCTCGAAGGCGCGCACCACGTTATAGGCCTTGTCGGTGGGCGGCGCGGATGCCAGCCAGAAGGGATTGGGCGCCTTGATGCCGGCGAAATTTATGCTCAGATCAGCCATTATGCGGCCTCCTTGCTGGTGGAAAGGGATGAATTCAAATGCCGGTGCATGGCAATCGCCGCCAGTTTGCCGTGCTGCGCCGCCTGCACCGTCAAATCCTGGCCGGGTTGCACGCAATCGCCGCCGGCATAGATGCCCGGTACGCAGGTCTGGAATTGCTCATCGACCTCGATCTTGTCGCCGGTCAGTTTGATTTCTTGTCCCAGTGCATCCTGCGACAAGTCCTCATCCAGGGCCTGGCCTATGGCCTTGAAAATGGCATCGGCAGCCAGCTCAAAGGTATCGCCTGTGCCGCGCAATTTACCGTCCAGCATGTGGGTCTTTTCAAAACGCATGCCACGCACGCGGCCGGCTTCGTCCAGCAAGACCTGCTGCGGCTGGGCCCAGGTTTTGATCCTGACCTGGTTGGCTTTGGCAATATCCTGCTCATGCACCGTGGCCGACATCGCCTCCACGCCGCGCCGGTAGACTATCGTGACCTCTTCCGCGCCCAGCCTGGCCATCTGCACCGCCATGTCAATCGCGGTATTGCCGGCGCCTATCACCAGGCAGCGCGCGGCCACCGGCAGGCTGCTCAAATCCTCGGCCTGGCGCAGCACCGAGATATAGTCCACCGCCGCCATCAGACCGGGCGCATCTTCGCCGGTCAGGCCCAGCTTGCGGCTGGCGCCCAGGCCCAGGCCCAGGAATACCGCGTCATAGTCTTGTTTGAGTTGCTGCAGGCTCAGGTTCTCGCCCAGGGTCTGGCCATAGCGTATTTGTATGCCGCCTATCTGCAGCAGGAAAGCCACTTCCTTCTGCGCATAATCGTCGGTCAGCTTGTATTTGGCGATGCCGAATTCATTCAAGCCACCCGGTTTTTGCAGAGCCTCGAAGATCACCACGTCATTGCCCAGCATCGCCAGCCGGTGCGCGCAGGCCAGGCCGGCGGGGCCGGCGCCGACCACGGCAATGCTGCGGCCGGTAGCGGCAGCGCGCGCGAAAGGGTGTTGCTCGAAATGCATATGGTCTATCGCATGCCTCTGCAGCAAGCCTATCTTGACCGGTTGCGCCTCGGCGTCGTGGTTGCGCACGCAGGCTTGCTCGCACAGGATCTCGGTCGGGCAGACCCGGGAGCAGCTGCCGCCCAGGATATTTTCCCGCAGGATGACCTGGGCCGCGCCATTGATATTGCCCTGGGCGATATTGCCGATAAAATTGGCGACGTCGATGTCGGACGGGCAAATCCGGGTACAGGGCGCATCGTAGCAATACAGGCAACGCTGGCTTTCTATCAGCGCCTGGCGCATCGTCAGTGGCGGCGCAAGATCAGTGAACTGCGCGGCCAACGCTTCGTTGGTGGATCCGGCCTGGGCCAGATGTTGGAGAGACTCGATCATGTTTATATTCCTGGCTAGTAAATACCTGTTTACTCATCGCTGCGGGAACCGTACTGCTGATGCTTTGCTCATGAACTGCAAGCTTGCTTACTCACAATGTTATGGACAATGAGTAAGCAAATCCTGTACCAACTTTTACCAACTGGTAAAAACTAATATTGCACCAAACTACAGCGCCGCGGGGAAAAAATATCGCTTTCAGCGCTGCAGTGTGGTGCTTTTACCGCACTAAATGAGACCTCATTTCATTTGTGGAAAGGAAAATTCGGCGCCCGAACTCTTGCTGTCAGGCCAGCGCTGCATCACCGCCTTGGTCCGGGTATAGAAACGCACACCCTCAGGCCCGTACACGTGATGGTCGCCGAACAGGCTGCGCTTCCAGCCACCAAAGCTATGAAAAGCCATAGGCACCGGCAAGGGAATGTTGACGCCGACCATGCCTACCTGTATCTGTCGCACGAATTCCCTGGCCACGCCACCGTCGCGGGTAAACACTGCCACGCCATTGCCGTATTCATGCCGGTTGATCAAATCCACCGCGCTGGCTACGTCCGGGGTGCGCAGCACGCAGAGCACCGGGCCAAAAATTTCTTCCTGGTAAATTTTCATGTCGGCGGTGACGTGGTCAAACAGCGTGCCGCCGATAAAATAACCGTTTTCCCGGCCGGGAACCCGGTAACCGCGCCCATCCACCACCAAGGTCGCGCCCTCTTCCACGCCCTGCCCGATCAGGCTCTCTATGCGTTTTTTGGCGGCCAGCGACACCACCGGCCCCATCTCTGCGCCGGCTGCCATGCCGTCGTCTATTTTTAGTGCACGGGTGCGCTGCTCCAGTGCCTGCACCAGCTGGTCGGCGGCATCGCCGACCGCCACCGCGACCGAGATCGCCATGCAGCGCTCGCCGGCCGAGCCGTAGGCAGCGCCTACCAGCGCATCGACCGCCATCTCCATATCGGCGTCCGGCATCACGACCATGTGGTTCTTGGCGCCGCCCAGCGCCTGCACCCGTTTGCCCTTGGCGGTGCCGCGGCTATAGATGTATTCGGCGATAGGGGTGGAGCCGACAAAGCTGATCGCCTGCACGTCGGGATGATCAAGCAAGGCATCCACCGCCAGCTTGTCGCCCTGGATCACATTGAACACGCCGTCCGGCAAGCCGGCCTGCTTCAGCAACTCGGCATGCAGCAGCGAAGGCGAAGGATCGCGTTCGGACGGTTTCAAGATAAAGGTATTGCCGCAAGCCAAAGCGATAGGAAACATCCACATCGGCACCATGGCCGGGAAATTGAACGGGGTGATCCCCGCTACCACACCGAGCGGCTGGCGCAGCGAGCAGGCGTCGATGCCGCGCGCGATCTGGTCGCTGAACTCACCTTTCAGCAATTGGGGGATACCCACCGCAAATTCGATCACCTCGATACCGCGCGCCACTTCGCCCTGGGCATCGGCGAAGGTCTTGCCGTGCTCACGGGTCAGCAATTCGGCGAACTTGTCGGCGTGCTGCTGCATCAGGTGCAGGTATTTGAACAAGACCCTGGCGCGCGCCAGCGGCGGCGTGTTCGACCAGGCCGGGAAAGCCCCTTTGGCGGAAGCCACCGCCGCGGCTACCTCTTCGGCGCTCCCCAGGGCGACCCGCGCTATAGGCTTGCCCAGCGCCGGGTTAAACACGTCGGCATAACGTCCGCTTTGGGTATCGACCCGGCTGCCGCCTATGAAATGCGAAATAGTGTCAAGGGTTTCCATATTGCCTTCTCTATTATGTATATTGCGTAATTTTCGTGTCACTGCTCAGGCCAGGGTCTTCAGGATCTCCCGCAATTTGCCGAACAGTTCGTCGATATGCTGTTTCTCCAGGATCAGCGGCGGCGACAGGGCGATGATGTCGCCGGTCACCCGTATCAGGATGCCTTGCTCAAAAGCGCGCTTGAAGGCGTCGAAGGCGCGGGCGCCGGGCTTGCCCGGGAGCGGCGCCAGCTCTATGCCGGCGATCAGGCCTATGCTGCGCAAGTCGACGACGTGCGGCAGGCCTTTCAGCGAGTGCACCGCGTCTTCCCAGTAGGCGGTCAGGCTCTGCGCATGCTCCAGCACCTTTTGCTCCTCGAAGATTTCCAGCGTCGCCAGGCCCGCCGCGCAGGCCAGCGGATGGCCGGAATAGGTGTAACCGTGGAAGAGCTCTATGCCGGCCGGGCCGTTCATGAAGGCGTCATGAATATGCTGCTTGGCGAATACCGCCCCCATCGGCACCACGCCGTTGGTCAAGCCCTTGGCAGTGGTCACCATGTCCGGCTCGACGTCGAAATAATCAAACGCAAACGGCGTCGCCAGGCGGCCGAAACCGGTAATCACCTCGTCAAAAATCAGCAGGATGCCGTGTTTGGTGCAGATGTCACGCAGGCGCTTCAGGTAGCCTTTGGGCGGAACCAGCACGCCGGTGGAGCCGGCGACCGGCTCCACGATCACCGCAGCGATGGTCGATGCATCATGCAGCGCAACGATGCGCTCCAGCTCATCGGCCAGGTGGGCGCCCCACTCCGGTTCGCCGCGGGTATAGCTGTTGTGTTCCAGGTTATGCGTGTGCGGCAAATGATCGACGCCGGGCAGCAGGCTGCCGAAGCTCTTGCGGTTGCCGGCGATGCCGCCTACCGACATGCCGCCGAAGCCTACCCCGTGATAACCGCGCTCGCGCCCGATCAGGCGGGTGCGCGAGGCATCGCCGCGGGCGCGGTGATAGGCCAGCGCTATCTTCAGCGCGGTATCCACCGCTTCCGAGCCGGAGTTGGTATAAAACACCTTGCTAAAACGATTATTGGTGTACTTCATCAGGCGCTCGGCCAGTTCGAAGGCGCTCGGATGCCCCATCTGGAAGGATGGAGCAAAGTCCAGCTGCGCCACCATGCTCTGCACCGCATGCACGATCTTGGGCTGGGCATGACCTAAGGGCACGCACCACAGGCCGGCGGTGCCGTCCAGGATGCGGTTGCCGTCTATATCGCGGTAATACATGCCCTGCGCCGACACCAGCAGGCGCGGGTTGGCCTTGAAATCGCGATTGGCGGTAAACGGCATCCAGTACGGCGCCAGGTCGGCGGGTTGGGATTCATGCATATGGTTCTCCTGTGCAAGTCGATTCGGCGTGTTTGGAAAAATTATTTACCAAATGGTAAAACTATGGTGCAATAGTAGGCAGCAGACATGGTCGGCGACATATACAGCAGGTGGAAATCCAGGCAACCGTACAGGTCGCCCAAGCAGCACAGTTTTGTTCGACGCAGCAAAATGAGGGGTAGCAATGCTAGAAACGTACAATACTCAGGGCGTGGCAGAGTCTGCGCAACACAGCAATCCCGCTCCGCAATGGCCGCAACTGGCAATAGACAGGGTGAAGCGCGGCGGCCTGGTGGAACAGATTGTGGCGGGCATTACCGCGCTGGCCCGGCAAAGGGAGCTGCGCATAGGCAGCAAAATGCCTTCCGTACGGCAGTTTGCCAAGAGCAATGGCGTCAGCACCTTTACCGTGGTGGAAGCCTATGACAGGCTGGTGACGTTAGGCCTGCTGTCTTCGCGCCGCGGCTCCGGCTATTTTCTGGCCCGTAACGACGTCAATTCTGAGCTCAACCCCAGCGCCAACCGCGGCCCGGCATCGCCCGCTACGTCCGGCAGCCAGCTATTGGCAACCAGCGTAGATGCGCTCAGTACCGACTTGTATAGCGGGGTGTCGGAGGCGTTGCCGGCGGGCTCGGGCTGGCTGCCGCCGGAATGGTATGGCGAATCCACCATCCTGGATGCGGTGCGCCACGCAATGCGCATCCCGGCCTGCCGCTTGCGCGGTTACGGCAATCCCCTGGGCTTTCCTGCCTTGCGCCAGTATCTGGCCGCCACCCTGGCCGATGATTTGTTTGCGGTAGAGCCGGACCAGATCCTGCTGACCCACGGCGCCTCGCATGCCTTCGACCTGGTCCTGCGCACCTTGACCAAGCCGGGCGACACGGTATTCGTGGAAGACCCGGGTTATAGCAATCTGTTGTCGCTGATACGCCATCACGGCTGCATCCCGGTCGGCATTCCGCGCAGCGAGGCCGGCCTGGACCTGGACATCCTGCTGGAGCGCGCCGCCGTGCACCAGCCAAAGCTGATGTTCGTCAATACCGTGCTGCAAAACCCGCTCGGCACCTCACTGAGCCAGGCCCAAGCGCACAAGTTGCTGCGGCTGGCCGAGCAATTCGACTTCTGGATAGTGGAAGACGATATCTACCGCGAATTGCTACCCTTGGCCGCGCGCAACGAACCCTCGCTGGCGGCCATGGACGGCCTGCGCCGAGTGATCCGGGTCGGCAGCTTTTCCAAAACCCTGTCGCCAACCTTGCGGGTAGGCTCCATCGCGGCGTCGGCTTCGCTGCTGCCGGAACTGGTGCGCGTGAAGATGCTGGTCGGGCTGACCACCTCGGAAATCAATGAGCGGGCCGTGTATCACGCGATCTCGGCCAGGCCGTATAAGCGCATGCTGGAACGCCTGGGCGTGCAGCTGGATGCGGCACGCGAACGCAGCCTGGCCAACTTGCAGGATGCCGGCCTGACGCCGCTGGCCAGGCCGCGCGGCGGCATGTTTGTCAGCGCCGGCTGGGACTGCGCGCCGACCCCGGAATTCAACGGCAAGGCGGTCGCCGACCAGGCCCTGAAGGCCGGTATCCTGCTCTCGCCCAGCGATTTTTTTACGCTGGCGCCGCCCGCTACGATCTGGTTCCGCTTTAATATCGCCTACGCTGACCGCCAGGAACTGAGCGTATTTTTGCAGACGGTGCGCACTGCCCATCGTTCTGCGGTTCTGCCGTTCTGCGGTCCTGCGACCTGAATAAGCGCCCCCAAACATGAGCCTATCTGAACTGAACAAACCCGCGCGTTCGGCCGCCGGCACCCGTCGCATGCTCAATCGCGACAAGCTGGAGGCCGACATCCTGGCCCAAGCGGTGCGCGTATTTGCCGAATGCGGCTATGAAGGCACGGCCATCGCCAGCATCGCCGAACAGGCCGGCCTGTCCAAACAGAACCTGCTGTACTATTTCCCGACCAAACAGGCTCTCTATAAGAGGGTGCTGGACGATGTGCTGGATGAGTGGCTGGACCGGATGAATTCGCTGGCCGATGACAGCAAGCAACCGCAAGAAGTCCTGCGCAGCTATATCCAGGCCAAGTTGCGCTTTTCTCGCGAGCAACCCTGGGGTTCGCGGGTATATGCGATGGAGGTGATAGGCGGTGCACCCATGTACGGGCAAGAGATCAAGAAAAAGCTGATCCCCCTATTGCGCAAGGACATCGCGGTCTTTGAAAAATGGATAGCCGAAGGGAAAATCGCGCCGGTCAATGCGACCCACCTGCTGTTTGCGATCTGGGCGATGACGCAATCCTATGCGGATTTTTCCACCCAGATGGCGCTGGTACTGAATCGCAAGCAGCTCACGCGCGGCGACTTTGCCGATGCCGAGAAGCTGATTACCGATATGGTGCTGGCAACTATCAATATCCAGGCGAGCGGGAATACCCTGTCGCACTCTGCATAGGTTGGCCTTGAAGCCGTACACGGGATTCGCCAAAACGCCGCAATTGCCACATTAGGGCAAAAGAATTTTGCCGGCTGGCTCAATTACGGTCCAAAAACTTTGGTTTACCTGATTTCCTGAGTCATAATCTGGTCGGAGAAAGGCGGGGTAACTATGGCAACAATGAAGCAGGTAGCGGAGAAGGCGAGAGTATCCACCACCACGGTATCCCACGTGATCAATAACACGCGGGTCGTGAGCAGCGATGTGCGCGAACGCGTCTTGAACGTGATCCAGGAGTTACGCTACATCCCCAGCGCGGTGGCGCGCAGCCTGAAGAACGACAGGACGCATACGATAGGGATGATGATCCCGAACAACTCCAATCCCTATTTTGCCGAGTTGATCCAGGGCATAGAGGATGCATCCTTCAAGCTGGGCTATAACATCATCCTGTGCAATTCCTATGACGATCCGAAAAAGCAGGTCGCGTATATCCGGGTCCTGATGGAGAAACGGATAGACGGCCTGATCCTGGTGTCGTCCGGCTCCGACCCCGAATTGAGTCAGCTACTGGATGACGAGAGCATACCCAAAGTCCTGGTGGACCGGGAACTGACCGGCGTCGCCGCCGATTTCATCGAATCCAACCATGAACAGGGCGGCTACCTGGCGACCAAATACCTGCTGGACCTGGGACACAGGAATATCGCCTGCGTCTCCGGCCCCAAGGACTTGCTGCCCAGTCGCGACCGCGTCAGCGGCTATATGAAGGCCCTGAAAGAAGCCGGCGTGGCTTTTCGCGAAGATTGCCTGCTGCACAGCGACTTTACCAGCCAGGGTGGTTTTACCGCGTTCCAGCAGTTGCTGGCCTTGAAAAATCCCCCCAGCGCCATCTTCGCCAGCAACGACCTGATGGCGATAGGCGGCATTTGCGCGGCCAACCAGGCCGGCATTAAAATACCCGAAGAATTGTCCGTGATAGGTTACGACGATATTGCGCTGGCTTCTTTCAGCACGCCGCCACTGACGACGGTGGTGCAGCCCAAATACGATATCGGCGTATTGACCGCCCGCGTGCTGGTGGACAGGATCAATAATGCCGAACTGCCTTTTCGCAGGGAGCTGCTGGCAACCAGCCTGAAGGTGCGCCAGTCTACCGCCGCACTGGCACCCTAAGCGCTGCCAGGCAGTCTTATAGCAGCATAATGGCCGGCAGTATCTCGCCCAGAATGCGATTGGCTACCTGCAACAGGATCAGCGCGACCAGCGGCGAGAAGTCCAGGCCTCCCAGAGGCGGGATCAATCTGCGCAGCGGCGATAGCATAGGTTCGTTCAGCGCACGGATAAACGGTGCAAACGGCGCATGCGGGTTCACCCAGCTAAAGACGGCTTCGATCACCAGTAGCGCCATCAATCCGTATAACATCCATTGCACCAGCCGGAATACCGCCAGCAGTCCCAGGCTATAGAACGAGAACTGGGATGTCAGCCAGATGTCGATCAGCATGGAAAGCAGCGCGACCAGGAAAGCGGCGATCAAACTTGCCCAGTCGTATCCGGCAAACCCGGGGATCAGCCTGCGGATGGGATGCACCACCCAATCCGTCAGCTGGTAAATGGCCTGGGCCAGCCCCATCGGCGGACGCACGCGCTGCACCTGCATCCAGAATCTGAGTAGTAGGAAGCCTGCAAACAAGCCGGCGATGATATCAACGACGAAGGTAAAAATTCCGTACAACACAGCTTGCTCCTAAAAAAAACCCACTGGGTGACAAACATCACACAGTGGGTATTGTGCCTGAATAAGATCAGGCCTCCAAGCATGCTAATTATGCTGGGCGTGCACCTGTAGGGAAAGGCCATGCAGCTGTTGGGCTAACTACGGTCTTTGCATCAGGAGTAGCTGGCTTGGCTGCTGCGGCTGGTTTAGCTGCTGGCTTCGCTGCCGGTTTTTTGGCTGCTGGCTTAGCTGCTGCTTTCGCTGCTGGCTTGGCTGCTGCTTTTGCTGCTGGCTTGGCTGCTACTTTTTTAGCTGCTGGCTTGGCTGCTGCTTTTGCCGCTGGCTTCGCTGCTGCTTTTTTAGCTGCTGGCTTAGCTGCTACTTTTTTAGCTGCTGGCTTCGCTGCTGCTTTTTTAGCTGCTGGCTTCGCTGCTACTTTTTTAGCTGCTGGCTTCGCTGCTGCTT
>JAZJYH010000119.1:0-42724 GCA_040390485.1 Pseudomonadota bacterium | reverse complement strand
ACGATGGTGCCGCCGCCCTGCTTCAGCATCTGGCGTATCTCATGCTTCATGCACAGCCAGACCCCTTTGACATTGACGTTCATGATCTTGTCGAAGCTGTCTTCATCCGAATCGGCCAGCGGCAGGTGTTCTATCTCTATGCCGGCATTATTAAAGGCGCAGTCCAGCCGCCCATGCCTGGCGACCACGCCGGCGATCAGCGCCTCGACCTCGGCCGCTTTGGAGATATCGGCCCGGATGAAGTCGGCGACACCGCCGCCGGCCAGTATCATCGCCACGGTTTCCTCGCCGCCGGCCACGGCCACATCGGACACCGTGACTTTGGCCCCGGCCGCGGCAAACTTCAGTGCGGCGGCGCGCCCTATGCCGCTGGCTGCACCGGTCACCAATACAGACTTGTCTTTGAAATTAAGATCTGACATTTGCTTTACCCTCTATGGATAGATCATTGTTACTGCAGCACAAACTGAAACGCCAAGACGCCAAACCGGCCGAGGCCGGAATGACGTCATTTTTTCGACTACCTGTGTTGCACAGCCAAGGCTGGCATTACTGATATTTTTTCAGCTCCATCTTGCCGATCTGGTTGCGATGCACTTCATCCGGACCGTCCGCAATGCGCAGGGTGCGCGCCTGGGCATAGGCGTAGGCGACACCGAAGTCATTCGATACCCCGCCGCCGCCGTGCGCCTGGATCGCCCAGTCGATCACGGTGCATGCCATGTTCGGCGCTGCCACCTTGATCATCGCGATTTCTTTCGCGGCCGCCTTGTTGCCTACGGTATCCATCATTTGCGCCGCATTCAACACCAGGAAGCGCGCCTGGTCGATCAGGATGCGGCTATTGGCGATGCGCTCCAGGGTCACGCCTTGCTCGGCCACCGGTTTGCCGAAGGCAACCCGGCCCAGGGTGCGTTTGCACATGTCTTCCAGTGCGCGCTCCGCCAAGCCTATCAGGCGCATGCAGTGATGGATGCGGCCTGGCCCCAGGCGGCCCTGGGCGATTTCAAAACCGCGCCCCTCGCCCAGCAGGATATTCGACGCCGGCACCCGTACATTGTCGAACAGCACTTCGCCATGGCCGTGCGGCGCGTCGTCATACCCGAATACCGGCAGGTGGCGCTTGATCGTCACGCCCGGCGTATCGCGCGGCACGATGATCATCGATTGCTGCTGGTGGCGGTTGGCATTGGTCGGATCGCTCTTACCCATGAAAATGAACAGTTTGCAGCGCGGATCATTGGCGCCGGACGACCACCACTTGAGGCCGTTGATCACGTATTCATCGCCGTCGCGCACGATCGAGGATTCGATATTGGTGGCGTCCGACGATGCCACGGCAGGTTCCGTCATCGCGAAGCAGGAGCGGATCTCGCCGTTCAGCAACGGGGTCAGCCATTGTTTTTGATGTTCCGCCGTGCCGTAGCGCGCCAGCACTTCCATGTTGCCGGTGTCCGGTGCGCCGCAGTTAAACACTTCAGGCGACCAGATCGAGCGGCCCATGATTTCGCACAGCGGCGCGTATTCCAGGTTGCTCAGTCCGGCGCCATGGCTGGATTCGGGCAGGAACAGATTCCACAACTCGGCTTCGCGCGCCTTTTTCTTCAGTTCCTCGACGATCTTGGTCGGCACCCAGGCGTTGCCGGCTTTGCGGTTAGCCTCTACTTCTGCATAGAATTTCTTTTCATTCGGATAGATATGTTCATCCATGAAAGCGATCAGGCGCGCTTGCAGGGCTTTTACTTTGGGGCTGTATTGAAAGTCCATCTGTTTCTCCGGTTTGAATCGTGAATATGCGTGGTTAACTTATGAGGTAGCCGCCATCGACGTTGATGCAGGCGCCGGTGGTGTAGCTGGAGGCATTCGATGCCAGGTAAAGCACGGTGCCCGCCATTTCATCCGGCTCAGCGATACGCTTCATGGGAATGCGCGTCAGCGCTTTTTCCATGATGACCGGGTTGTGGAACAGCGCAGAGGCGAACTTGGTGTCGGTCGCCCCCGGCAGCAGCGCATTGACGCGCACGCCGATAGGCGCGCATTCCTGCGCAAAGGCCTTGGTCATGGAGATGACCGCCGCCTTGGTGATCGAATAAATGCCCTGCATCGCGCCCGGCGTCACGCCGTTGACCGAGGCCACATTGATGATGCTGCCGCCGCCATTCTTCAGCATCAGCTTGGCGCCGGCGGTAGACATGAAAAAGTAGCCGCGTATATTCACGTCCACGGTCTTCTGGAAAGCGCTGAGATCGGTCTCCAGGATGGAACCGAAGTGCGGATTGGTTGCCGCATTATTGACCAGGATGTCCAGCCTGCCGTGCGCTGCCGTAATGTCGGCAAACAAGGCATCGATCTGCGCCATCTCGCCTATATGGCAGGCCCTTGCCTCGGCCTTGCCGCCGGCCGCCTTGATGGCTGCCACCACGGCTTCGCAAGCTTCCGCCTTGCGGCTGGAAACGATCACGTGCGCGCCATGCGCGGCCAGCAGCTTGGCCACCGCCTCCCCTATGCCGCGGCTGGCGCCTGTAACCAGCGCGACCTTGCCGCTTAAATCAAATAAATTATCCATGTTGTCTCCTAACGATAGGTAATGGTATTGGGCGCATTTAGCTGCTCCAGATGGGCGAAATTATTCAGGTAGCTGAGGCTGAGGCGGCCGGGCTTGTCTGCCGGCTGTCCGGACTGGAACATCAGCCTGGTCACGGCGCTATTCACCAGCGACCAGTTCAGTTCCGCCACATTCCGGTCCGGCATGCCGAGCACGTACTGGCACAGCGTGGAGATGGTGCCGCCGGAAGTGAATATCACGATGGTCTTGGCGGGATCGGCATGATTAATCTGGCGCTCCAGCGCGGCGATGCAGCGCTGCCTGAAAGCCGGCCAGGATTCGCCGTATTCGGCGTCGTGCCTGCCGTCCATCCAGCGCGCCATGGATTCCTGGAACAGCAGCTGGAAGGCGGCCTTGGCGTTGGGCGTCGTGGTCAGGAAGTGCTTGACCTCGGCCGGATCTTCAAAGGCCGGCACGTGCTTGACCAGCACTTCATGGTGATCGTATTCATTGAAACCGGCATCGGTCTGCCACTCGCCGACAGGCTGGCGCGCAGTAGGCAATTCGGCCATGCAGGCTTGCGCGGTCTGCTGATGGCGCTTCATCGTACCTGCCACTACCCGTGACGCCAACAGCCCGGTCTGCTCAAACCAGCGCCCCAGATGTTGCGCCTGCTGCTCACCCAGCGCCGACAGCTGGTCATAGTTCTGGCTGCCGAAGGAAGCCTGGCCATGACGAACGAGATAAATTTGCCCCATCTGCTTTCCTTATACCGCAATGCGATTGATGGGCTTATCTTATGGCTTGGACTATAATTTATCAAATGAATAGTTGTTATTGGTTTCAATAAATTTTATGCATATATCAAAAGTCGACCTGAACCTGTTTACGGTATTTGAAGCGATCTATACCGAGGGCAGCGTCACGCGTGCCAGCCAGCAGCTGCATTTGACGCAGCCGGCCATCAGCCACTCACTGAACCGCTTGCGCCAATTGTTCGACGACCCGCTATTTGTACGCCAGGGGCACGCCATGGTATCGACACCTTTGGCGCGCAGCATCATAGAGCCGGTACGGCAGGCCTTGCGCGGGCTGGAGGTAACGCTGGCCGACACCGGCATCTTCGAGCCTTCGTTTGCCCGCAAACAGTTCACGCTGGCGCTGCGCGACGTGCTGGAGTCTACCGTGCTGCCGCCCTTGCTGGAGAGCATCACCCGCCAGGCGCCGCTGATCGATCTGGCGGCCATCCAGGTGGACCGGCGTGAGCTGGTCAGCGAACTGGCGGCCGGCAGCCTGGATGTGGCGATCGACATGCTGCTGCCGCTACCGAATGAAATCCGCAGGGAAAAGATATCGCAGGACACCACCGTGGTGTTGGCGCGCCAGGGTCACCCGACCGTAGCCGGTGCGCTGGACTTGGAGGCTTACTTGGCGGCCGAGCACATCCTGGCCAGTTCGCGCCGCAAGGGGCCAGGGCTGGAAGACTTTGAATTAAGCCGGCTAGGCCTGCAGCGCAGGATACGCCTGCGTTGCCAGCATTATTTTGCGGCCTGCAGGGTGGTCAGCCAGACCGATTTGTTATTGACGATGCCGGAAGGCTATGCCCGGATTGCCAACCTGCAATTCGGCAACCAGATCATGCCCTTGCCTATCACGATGCCATCCTGGGACGTGTATCTTTACTGGCATCAGAATGTGGAGAATGACCCGGCCAATCGCTGGCTGCGGGAGCAGATCACACAGGCATTTCGCGCATGACCGGAAAGGGAATGATTTATAAGCGGGGAACTTATTTTGCAGCCGGTTCATCAGGCAGCAGGCAGGCGTCAATGATTTGCAAATCATTGTCCTTGGCAAAGCTGACGACAAAGTGATAGGCCAGCGGTTCGATCTCGCGCAATGCTTCATTGACGACGACGGAGCGCACGCCGTTCAGCAAGATCGGGCGCACATAAGGCGAATATTGCAGATGGGCATTCCTGCCCGCATCGGGACGGAAGCAAGACATCGCGCCGCACAGACGCTCAGCCCAGTCGCTGGGACGGAATTGTTTTCCATCGCTGGTCAGGCCCTGGATGAAAAACTCGCGTATCGGGGTTTGATCTTTAGTGGGATCGGCCATGTGGTCGGCTCGCGGTTACGGATGGTTGGAGAGGCGGTCACCCCTTGCACCAACATTAAAAGACATCAGTATTATATCTTATAGAAGACTTGATTCCCAGTTCATCGCATGCGAATTTGCCGTGTCTATCTGCGAATGCCTAGCCTCACACCAATATAGTGCATTTAAAGATATATTAAAAATAAGGCCTGTTATCCATCCATTTCTGGATTGATAACAGGCCTCTAGCAAGTCCTATTCCATGGGCAAGCTAAACTATAGCCAGACCGCGATAGAAAGTAGCAATAGCAGCAACATCCACAATAACAAGGCGCGCCATACCAGCCCCACCGCGCTTTGCAGGGCACGGGGCGAGGCTTCGGTGCCGGGCTGGCTTTCCATTTCCAGACTGTCAACGTCAACCGCGGTCGCATCGGCTTGCAGTATCATGGCTTTTTCTTCCGGCTCGCCCAGGCGTACGCCCAAAGCACCGCCGCCGGCGGAAAGGATGATCCCGACCACCTCGTCCGACCAGCGGTCGGCGTAATTGCGCCACGAGTACACAGCATCCTCAAAATTGCCGACCACGGCAAAGGCCACGGCCGTCAGGCGCGCCGGCACCCAGTCTATCCAGTAGAACACCTTGGTTGCGTAGATGCCAAACTCTTCATTCTTCATATGCTCGGGCTCGGTCCAGGCCCTGGCCAGGTATTCGGCCACCCGGTACATGACGGCGCAAGCCGGCCCCACCGGCATCAGGAACCAGAAAAATACGCCGAACACATTGCGATGGGTGGCGATCAGCGCGCGCTCCACCGCGATCCTGGAAATTTCGGACACATCCATGCCGGCGGTATCGAGCTTGGTCCATTCAGCCAGGTAGACCCTGGCGGCGTCTTCATCGCCGGAACTGAGGGCCAGTTGTATCGACGTGAAATAATGGCTGTAACGGCGGAAGCCCAGCGTCAGGTAGACCACCAGGATATTCCAGGCAAAGGCAGCAAAGGGGCTGAGGTACAGGCATACCCCGTAGATAATCGCGGTCGGTATGGTCAGGCCCGCGACGATCACCCACCATCCCAGGCGTCCGTGGTTGGCGTGGCCCGCATTGCACCATGCTTCCACCTTGATCGCCAGGTTTTGCACTTGCAGATAGATGGGATTATCCGCCCGCAAGGGCTGTAGTTGCTCGATCAATAGCGCAAAAAGTATGGAAAGAAAGGTCATGAGGTATGGTAACGATCAGTGGCGACTCACATTTCAGAAGAGGCTGCCGGACTTAAGCCGGCGTTTGCCCGGTTCGGCAAGGCCTCCCGCTAGGGATAGAATCAATTTACAAATGCGGCAAGTGTAAACTGAATCTGCAGGTTTATGAAGCCCGTTCGTTGTCAGCGCACTATTCAACCGAAACCAGACAGTTCAGGCCCGTAGTTCAAGCTCGTCGTTCCGGCTCATGGTTCAGGCGCGTAATTCAAGCCCGCAACAGGTGAAACAAATTGCGCAACATGCCGGCAGTCGCGCCCCAGATGAAATGCTGCTGGTAGGGCATGGCATAAAACACCCGCTCGCCGGCTCCGCCCGGCAACTGGAACGCGCGGCGCTGGTGGTTGCCGCCATCCATCAGGAAGGCCAGCGGCACTTCAAAGATTTCGGCAACCTCGAACGGGTCGGCCTTCAGCTCAAGCGGCGGCTGCAATAGCGCAACGATCGGTGTCACCTGGTAGCCGGTGCCGGTTTTGTATTCCGGCAGGCTGCCTATCACCTCGACTTGCCTGCGGTCCAGGCCGATTTCTTCCTCGGCTTCACGCAGGGCGGTCTCTACCGGCGAGCCGTCGGTCTCCTCGAAGCGCCCGCCCGGGAAACTGATTTGCCCGGCATGGTCATTCAGGTGGGCGGCCCGGTGCGTCAGCAACAGGCTCAGGCCCTCATCGCGGATCACGATGGGTATCAACACCGACGCCGGCCGGAAGCTCTCTATGGCAGCCAGCAATTGCTCATCGCCGGTCTCTACCGACCAGGTCGGCAAGTCGGCAAAATGCTGGCGCAACCAGTCTGCGGTCAGGCGGTATTCGGGTATCGCGCCCTCGTCGGCGATCGAACGTATCGGTAATTGTTCGGGATTAAAATGAAGCTTGGCCAACCATGTCTCCTGCAAAACAAAAAAGGGACGCCGGCTGGCATCCCTCTTTTCAACACACCATCAAAGCAAATATTACTCTGCTTTTGCAGCGGCTGTCTTACGGCTTGGCAATTTCTCTTTGATACGGGCAGATTTGCCTGAACGTTCACGCAGGTAGTACAACTTGGCGCGACGTACGTCACCGCGACGTTTGACTTCGATCGAAGCGATCAGCGGAGAATACAATTGGAATGTACGCTCAACGCCTTCACCAGATGAAATCTTGCGAACGATGAAGTTGGAATTCAAACCACGGTTACGACGGGAGATCACAACGCCTTCGTAAGCCTGGGCACGTTTGCGCGTACCTTCAACTACGTTAACGCTGACAACTACCGTGTCGCCTGGGGCGAAATCAGGGATGTTCTTGCCGAGGCGAGCAATTTCTTCTTGCTCTAATTTTTGGATCAGATCCATTTTTCACACTCCGAATACCATCTTGCTGACGCTGCAGGACAATCTTGCGATGTCCAGGCTCAGTAGAGGATGGGGTTTAACATGTGAACCTAGGTTCACGCTTAATGTCGAGTCTTGCAACCCGATTACTACAAACTGCCTAAAAACTTTTCGTCACTGCGGGTCAGGAGACCGGCTTCACGTGCCTGCGGTATCAGGTCCGGCCGCTTCCGGAAGCTGGCTTCCAGTGCGCGCTCACGCCGCCATTTTTCAATTTCAGCATGATTGCCGCCCAATAAAACCGGGGGTACGGCCACGTCTTCAAACACTTCAGGCCTGGTGTAATGCGGGCAATCCAGCAAGCCGTTGACGAAGCTATCCTGCACCGCCGACGTATCGTCATGCAATACCCCGGGCAACTGCCGTATCACCGCATCCATCAGCGCCATTGCCGGCAACTCCCCGCCCGAAAGCACAAAGTCACCGAGGCTGATTTCTTCGTCGACGTAACGATCCAGCAAACGCTGGTCTACCGCTTCGTAACGACCGCACAGCAAGACCACGCCGGACCATGCCGTCATGTCCATCACCAGCTGGTGCGTTAGCTGCCGGCCTTGCGGCGACAGGTAAATCACTTTCGGTGCCGAAGCTTGCGCATTCAGTTGCAACTGGCGCGACTTGGCAGCCTCAATGGCCGCCTGCAGCGGTTTGGCCAGCATCACCATGCCTGGACCACCGCCATACGGCCTGTCGTCCACGGTCCTGTGCCTGTCCGTCGTGAAATCGCGCGGATTCCACAATGCCAGTTCGCATTTTTTCTGCTCGAATGCGCGCCGGGTTACCCCGGATTGCGTCAGAGCAGCGAACATCTCGGGAAACAATGTTATGACATCAAACTGCATTGTTCATGCTTTCTGATCTCATCACACTACCCTTATGACATTCACTAAAAATCGAGGCCCCAGTCGACAATGACTTTTTTACCCTTTTGATCCACTTCTTTGACGAAGCTGTCAACAAACGGGATCAGGCGCTCATGCTTGGAAAGCTCGGCGTCCGGGATATCGGCAGCGGCCACGCGAAGTATCGGGTGAGCACCGTTATCCATCAAATCCCTGACCAGGCCCAGGCTCTCGCCCTGCACATTCTCGACCGACAAACCTATCAGGTCCAGCCAATAGAATTCGCCATCAGGCAAAGGAGGGAAATGGCTGCGGGAAATCTTGACAGTTGCGCCCTTCAGCGCCTCTGCGGCATCCCTGCCAGCAACACCAACCAATCGCGCAACGACATCTTCGCCATGAATTTTTACTTCCATGCGATCGACGTCATGCAACTCAGGCTTGTCCAGCCACCAGGTCTTGGCCGACAGCAAAGCGTCAGCCTCTGATGAATAAGGACGTATTCTTACCCAACCATGAATGCCATATGCTCCCGAGACATAACCCACCAGGATTAAATCGTCAGGAACACGCACTCCACCAACAGACATATCAGCCAAAAATTAAGCTGCAGCCTTGTTCACCAGACGAGCAACAGCTGGCGACAATTGTGCGCCAACGCCTTGCCAGTAAGCCAGACGATCCTGAGCGACACGTACTGTCTCAGCATTGCCTTGTGCTACCGGGTTGTAAAAACCGATACGCTCGATGAAACGGCCATCACGACGATTGCGTGAGTCAGTTGCAACGATATTGTAGAAAGGGCGCTTTTTTGCGCCACCACGAGCTAAACGAATAACGACCATAATATTTCCAAAAAATGTCTAAACGCGGAAAAAGCCGCAAATTATAGCCCGTTTACGGAGCAAGCCGCAAGGGCTATCCTGACCGAACTCAAAAACAGTGGCTATTCCCCTACAAATTTAATACAAAAAACATAACTTGCAAGGCGCCTTAGCTGGACCAGCATGCAATATAAAGCAACATAGTCCATGTGCTTGCTCTAGAATCATGCTTTCGCTTTTGCCGGCATCAGCCCAAACCAAGCCTACAACAATGAACCCTACCCATAAAAACAAGACCCTGGCGACCTTCCTGGCCGCCGTACTAGGCAGCATAGGCCTGCATCGCTTCTACCTGTCCGGATGGAAAGATAAATGGGCTTGGCTGCATTTTGTCACGCTGCCAATATCCTTAATCCTGGGCAATCTTTACTTTGGCCTGCCCAGCTTGCTGACCTATAGCCTGCTGGTGCTGTCCTTATTGATCAGCGTGATCGAAGCCCTAGTGCTCGGCCTCACTCCCGACGAAAAATGGGACGCCATCCATAATCCGGCATCCGGCAAGAGCAGCGAATCCTCCTGGCCGCTGGCCCTGATCCTGGTGCTGACGCTGGGCATAGGCGCCGGCATACTGATCGCCGTGCTGGCGCGCACTTTCGACCTGCTGTACACCGGCGGCGCCTACGGCTGAACTCGCACACCGCCCTGTGCTACAAAGCAAAAGCGGCCCCTTAGATAGGGCCGCTTTTTTATTACCGCCTAATCAAGCGATCAGAATTGATCCTCAGGGATGGCCATGACACCCGCACTGCCCTCCACGATAGACGAACGCAAGCCCTGCGCTGCCGACAAAATATGGTCGGCAAAGAAGCGCGCCGTGGCAATTTTTGCCTGGTAGAACTTGGCATCACCCTCGCCGGCCTGCAATTTTTGCTGCGCTACCAGGGCCGCGCGCGCCATTTGCCAGCCGCCCAATACGATGCCTGCCAGTTTCAAATAAGGCACGCTGCCGGCGAACACGCCCTTGATATCGGCCTTGAAGTTGGCCGCGACATAGGTCACGACGTCTTCCAGCGCACTGGAACCGGCCGCCAGCTGGCGCTGGATCGCCGCCAGATCATCGGAAGCTACCGCTGCCAGCTCGGCTTCAGTCTTGCGCACTTGTGCGATCAGGGCCTTGGCGGTGGCGCCGCCGTCGCGCGCGGTCTTGCGGCCGACCAGGTCATTGGCCTGGATCGCGGTCGTGCCTTCGTAGATGGTCAGGATCTTGGCGTCGCGATAATGCTGGGCCGCGCCGGTCTCTTCGATGAAGCCCATGCCGCCATGCACCTGCACGCCGGTGGAAGTGACGTCCAGCGACATCTCGGTAGACCAGCCCTTGACGATAGGCACCAGGTATTCATAGCAAGCCTGGTTGGCCTTGCGGGTCGCTTCATCGGCATGATGATGCGCCGCATCGCTGGCCGCTGCTGCCACATAGGCCAGCGCGCGCGCGCCTTCGGTCTGGGCCCGCATCGACATCAGCATGCGGCGCACGTCCGGGTGATGGATGATGGTCACCGGGCCGGCAGAACCGGCCAGGTCGCGCGACTGCACTCGGTCCTTGGCATAGCTGACCGCTTTTTGGTAGGCGCGCTCAGCCACTGCCACACCCTGCATGCCGACCGCAAAACGCGCCGCATTCATCATGATGAACATGTATTCCAGACCGCGATTTTCTTCGCCGACCAGGGTGCCTATCGCACCGCCGTGGTCGCCGAACTGCAATACCGCAGTCGGGCTGGCCTTGATGCCCAGCTTGTGCTCTATCGATACGCAGTGGGCGTCGTTGCGCGCGCCCAGCGAGCCGTCGGCATTGACCAGAAACTTGGGCACGATGAACAGCGAGATGCCTTTGACGCCTTCCGGCGCGTCGGGAGTGCGCGCCAGCACCAGGTGCACGATATTCTCGGCCATGTCGTGTTCGCCGTAGGTAATGAAGATCTTGGTGCCGAACACCTTGTAGGTGCCGTCACCCTGCGGCACCGCGCGGGTGCGCACCATCGCCAGGTCGGAGCCGGCTTGCGGCTCGGTCAGGTTCATGGTGCCGGTCCACTTGCCGGTGATCAGGTTTTCCAGGTAGATGGCTTTTTGCTCATCGGTACCGGCGGTCAGCAAGGCCTCGATGGCGCCGTCGGTCAGCAGCGGGCACAGGGCAAACGACAGGTTGGCCGAGTTCAGCATCTCTATGCAAGGCGTCGCCACCAGCTTGGGCAAGCCCTGGCCGCCGAATTCGGTCGGATGCTGCACACCCTGCCAGCCGGCTTCACCGTACATCTTGAAGGCTTCTTTAAAGCCCTTGGTAGTGAAGACGCTGCCGTCTTTCCAGTAGCTGGGCGCCTGGTCACCGGCCCAGTTCAAGGGGGCCACCACTTCACCGGTAAATTTAGCGTTTTCTTCCAGCACCGCTTCCACGGTTTCCGGGGTCGCATCTTCACAGCCTGGCAAGGCATTTACGGCCGACAAACCGGCCAACTCGTTCATCACGAACAACATGTCTTTCAACGGGGCGACGTAGCTCATATTTTTTACTCCATGTCTCCAAAAAAATAGGGCAGGCTGAGGCTTGCTGCAAACCTGTTACCTGTCCCTATCGCTGCGATGGACTTAATCCATCCTTGGTCTATCGCTAATCTGTCTGCAGGGCGCTTAACCCAGTTCGGCCACCAGTTGCGGAACGATTTCGAACAAGTCGCCCACGATGCCGTAGTCGGCTACCGAGAAGATAGGCGCTTCCGGATCCTTGTTGATGGCGACGATGGTCTTGGAGTCCTTCATGCCGGCCAGATGCTGGATCGCGCCGGAGATGCCGACTGCGATATACAACTGGGGAGCGACGATCTTGCCGGTCTGGCCGACTTGCCAGTCGTTCGGCACAAAGCCTGCATCGACCGCCGCGCGGGAAGCGCCCATCGCTGCGCCCAGCTTGTCGGCCAATGGTTCCAGCAATTTGAAGGCGTCGCCGGAGCCCATGCCGCGGCCGCCGGAAACGATGACCTTGGCAGCGGTCAATTCAGGACGGTCGGACTTGGCGACTTCACGCGATACGAAGGCAGATTTGCCGGAATCGGCCACTACAGCGATCGTTTCCACGGTAGCGGAACCGCCAGCGGCGGCCGCATCAAAACCGGTAGTGCGCACGGTGATGACCTTGATGGCGTCGCTGGACTGCACGGTAGCGATGGCATTGCCGGCGTAGATAGGACGCTCGAAAGTATCGGGCGCGTCGACCTTGGTGATTTCGGAAATTTGCGATACGTCCAGCTTGGCGGCAACGCGCGGCAGGATGTTCTTGCCGTAGGCTGTCGCCGGCGCCAGGATATGGCTGTAGGCAGCGGCGATAGCCAGTGCCTGCTCGGCAATATTTTCAGCCAGGCCGTCGGCAAAGTGCGCCGCATCAGCCAGCAATACCTTGCTGACGCCAGCAATCTGGGCTGCCGCCTGCGCTGCCGCGGCAGCGTTATGGCCGGCCACCAGCACGTGCACATCGCCGCCGCATTGGCTGGCTGCAGTGATGGTATTCAGGGTGCTTCCCTTCAGGGAGGCATTGTCGTGTTCAGCGATGACGAGTGTAGTCATGATGTCTTCCACATTTACATTAAGTCGCGGCAAAGATCTTTAGCTTGCCGCGAAAATTATTCTTGAGATCCAGCTTGGGCGAAAGCTTGGGCGAAGATTCAGCTTACGCTTGCTTAGCTGATGACCTTGGCTTCGTTCCTCAGCTTGGCAACCAGCGTTGCGACGTCAGGCACCTTGATACCGGCAGAGCGCTTCGGCGGCTCCACCACTTTCAGGGTCTTCACGCGGGAAGCGACATCCACTCCCAGGTCGGCGGGCTTGACGTTGTCCAGCTGCTTTTTCTTGGCCTTCATGATGTTAGGCAAAGTCACATAGCGCGGCTCGTTCAGGCGCAAGTCGGTCGTGATAATCGCCGGCAGAGTCAGCGCCACAGTTTCCAGGCCGCCGTCCACTTCGCGCGTGACGGTTGCCTTGCCGTCGGCCACGCTGACCTTGGAGGCAAAAGTCGCTTGCGGCCAGCCCAGCAAGGCGGCCAGCATCTGGCCGGTCTGGTTGCAGTCGTCATCGATCGCCTGCTTGCCGAGGATGATCAATTGCGGTTGTTCCTTGTCAGCCAGGGCTTTCAGCAATTTGGCGACCGCCAGCGGCTGCAGCTCGGCATCGCTTTCCACCAGGATGCCGCGATCGGCGCCGATCGCCATGGCGGTACGCAGGGTTTCCTGGCATTGGGCCACGCCGCAGGACACCGCCACCACTTCGGTCACCACGCCCGCCTCTTTCAGGCGCATGGCTTCTTCTACGGCGATTTCATCGAAAGGATTCATCGACATTTTGACATTGGCGATATCAACGCCAGAGCCATCGGATTTGACGCGCACTTTGACGTTATAGTCGACGACACGTTTGACTGGTACCAGGACTTTCATGGGTCTGCCTTTATTTAAGCTGATATTTGAACAGAGATGGTGATACGGATTGTGAATCTAAAAGGATGTTGCGAAATGGGCCTGCTTGCCAAGCCTGCCCTGCGCATGCAATATAGCTGGCAGCATAGCCTATTTCGCAACAGCCCGGATAAATCAAGCGCCCGCAACCAATTGGTACAGAATGGCACGGTGGCGCGAATTGACGTATACGTAAACTCCAGCGATTATAAAACGAATTCAACAACTCGTCGCACAATTTAGCACGATCGTTCGCTTCAAGCCACATCCGAGCTAGAGCGCTACGCCTAATGCGGGGTGCCGCACAGGCTGAAGTGCAATTTTTGCAACAAAAAAGCCCGCAAAGCAGGCCTTGCGGGCTCATACATTTTCCAGCGGTGCTGCAAGAGCAGGTAGATCTTACTTGCGCTTGATGAAGTATTCGTATTCCTGGCTGTTTTCCATGTGGGACAGCAATTCATTGCCGGTCTGCTTGGAAAAGGCCTTGAAGTCGCGGACAGAGCCTGGATCGGTTGCGATCACCCGCAACACTTCGCCGGTAATCATATCGGCCAGGGCTTTTTTGGTTTTCAAAATTGGAAGCGGACAATTCAGTCCACGCGCGTCCAGTTCTTTATTGAATTGCATGATGTTTCCAGTGGCAGGAATAAACTAATTGAATAAACTAATTCGCTAAACAATTGATGCACCAATTCTACCGGAAAATTAACCTGGATGGTGCAACGCAACACACTAATAAGATCCCAGTAATCTATACACAACAAATTTGCACAATATTGGTGAATAATTACTAAAAAAGGGATAAATGATCTGGGAAATGCACGGACACTTCAGCCTGTCGGCCATTCCATGAAGACCGGCTCCAAGCCCTGCGCGCGCATCCAGTCGGCCATGGCATAGCCGGTCCCAGCATGCCAGGGCCTGAGCTTCTCTGGAGCGACCAGGCGGAACTCGACCAGTTCCTCCGACAGCCGTATCTCGCCGCTGGCCTTGACGTGATAGGCGATGATCACTTCATTCTTGCGCATGAACTCATACACGCCTATCAAGGAAACCTGGTCGGCGTCCAGGTTGGTTTCTTCTTTCAGCTCGCGTGCCACGCCTTGCTCGGGGGTTTCCCCGCGCTCCATGAAACCGGTGATCAGTGCAAAGGTTTTTTCGGGCCAGGCGGCGTTGCGGGCCAGCAGGATGCGGCCCTCGACCTCGACCAAGGCCGCCAGCACGGGCAAGGGATTGTCCCAGTGCGTCCAGTGCCCTTCCGGGCAGGCCAGGCGCTCCTTGCCGGCCTCGTGCAGGTCCTGGCGCAGCATCAGCGGCGTCGCGCATACCGGGCAAAAGCGTAATTCCATCAGAGTCCGGTCACCGGGATGCGCGGTTGTTTGGGATGCAGGCGCGCCATCGCGTGGGCGTCGACATAGGCGCCATTGCGCAGCGCATAGGAACGGAAGGTTCCCTCGATTTCGAAACCGAATTTGTTATATAAGTGGATCGCATGCGCATTGTCGGTATACACCGTCAATTCCGTACGCAGCAAATTCAGCCAGTTGTCCGCCAGGCTGAGCAGCTCGGCCAGCAGCGCCGTCCCTACCCCGCGCCCGGCGAACGAATCCGCTACGCCCATGCCGAGCGAGGCCACATGACGGCGCCTGGCCTTGGTCTCTACGTGCAAGCCCGCGGTGCCCACCAGCACGCCGTCATACACCGCCACCAGCAAGGTGTCATCCGGGCTGAATTGCTTCAGCCTTTCCTGCCACATCTCCACCGAAGGATGCGGCAGTTGCAGGGTTCCAGCGTAGGTGTTGGTACTCGCAAACACCCTTTGGATCTGGGTGGCATCACTCGGTTCGGCGCGGCGGATGAAGATCATATGCGTTCACTAATCCAGGTGCTTACTGCAGACAGCGCTGCTGGCAAGCCGGCAGGATCGGTACCGCCCGCCTGAGCCATGTCAGGACGGCCGCCACCCTTGCCGCCTACCTGTTGCGCTACAAAGTTCACCAGCTCGCCAGCCTTGACCCTGGAGGTGGCATCCGCAGTCACACCGGCGATCAGGCTGACCTTGCCGTCGTTGACGGCTGCCAGCACGATGGCCGCAGTCTTCAGCTTGTCTTTCAGCTTGTCCATGGTTTCACGCAGGGCGGTGACATCGGCCCCTTCCAGCGTCGCCGCCAGCACCTTGATGCCCTTGATGTCGACCGCTTGCGCCACCAGTTCGTCGCCCTGGTTGGCGGCCAGTTTGGATTTTAATGCGGCCAGTTCTTTTTCCAGGGATTTAACATGATCCTGAACCTGCGCTATGCGCTGCGTCAATTCTTCCGGCTGGGATTTCAATGCCGCCGCGGCTTCATTGACACGGTTGCTCAGGTTTTGCACCAGCGCCAGCGCTACTTCGCCGGTCACTGCTTCCACCCGGCGTATGCCGGCCGCCACGCCGCCTTCGCCGACGATCTTGAACAAGCCTATGTCGCCGGTGCGCGACACGTGAGTGCCGCCGCACAGTTCGCGTGAGAAACCGATATCCAGCACGCGCACTTCGTCGCCGTATTTTTCACCAAACAGCGCCATGGCGCCGCCCTTGACCGCATCGTCAAACGACATCACCTGAGCCTGCGCCGCATTGTTGGCCAGGATTTCGCGGTTGACGATGATTTCCACCTGGCGGATTTCATCGGCCGTCATCGGCGCATTGTGGCTGAAGTCGAAGCGGGTCTTTTCCGCATCGACCAGCGAACCCTTTTGTGCCACGTGCGCACCGAGCACCTCGCGCAAGGCCTTGTGCATCAGATGGGTAGCCGAGTGGTTGCGCACAGTTTGCGCACGCACCTCGGTCGCCACCTGCGCCTTGACGCTCTGGCCGACTGCCAAAGAACCGGTCTGCAGCATGCCATGGTGGCCGAATACGTCGGCCTGGATTTTTTGCGTGTCGGCCACGTCGAATACCGCGCCGGACTCCGCCGCCAGCACACCGGAATCGCCGCACTGGCCGCCGGATTCTGCATAGAAAGGCGTGACGTCGAGCACGACTATCGCTTGCTGACCGGCCTTGATTTCATGCACGGCAGCGCCGTCCACATACAAGGCGATTACTTTACTCCCGTGGCTCAGGCTGTCGTAACCGACGAATTGGGTCTTGTCGCCGCTGTACTCGATGCCGGCCGCCATCTTGAACTTGCCGGCGGCGCGCGCGGTTTGCTTCTGGCGTTCCATCGCGGCGTCAAAGCCGGCTTCATCCAGCGCAATATTGCGTTCGCGGCAGATGTCGGCGGTCAGGTCCAGCGGGAAGCCGTAGGTGTCATACAAGGTGAAAGCGGTATCGCCGTCCAGTTGCTTGCCGTCCTTGGCTAGCGCTGCTTCCAGGATCTTCATGCCGTGTTCCAGGGTTTCGCCGAAACGCTCTTCTTCCTGCTTCAGCACCTGGGCTACACGTTCGCCGGCTTCGGCCAACTCGGGATAGGCCACGCCCATTTCCTTGACCAGGTCGGCCACCAGCTTGTAGAAGAACGGCTGGGTCTGGCCCAGCTTGTGGCCATGGCGCAAGGCACGGCGAGTAATCCGGCGCAAGACGTAACCGCGACCTTCGTTGCCTGGGATGATGCCGTCCACGATCAGGAAGCCGGCGCAGCGGATATGGTCGGCGATCACTTTCAGGGAATTGTTTTCCAGGTCGGCGCAGCCGGTTTCGCGGGCGGCGGCCTTGATCAGGTTCTGGAAAGTGTCGATCTCGTAGTTGGAGTGCACGTGCTGCAATACGGCGGCAATCCGTTCCAGGCCCATGCCGGTATCCACGCATGGTTTCGGCAAAGGATGCAGCACGCCCTGCTCATCCTTGTTGAACTGCATGAACACCAGGTTCCAGATTTCGATGAAACGGTCGCCGTTTTCATCCGGCGATCCCGGAGGGCCACCCCAGATTTCCGGGCCGTGGTCAAAGAAAATTTCGCTGCAGGGGCCGCAAGGGCCGGTGTCCGCCATTTGCCAGAAATTATCGGAGGCATAGCGCGCACCCTTGTTGTCGCCGATGCGGATGATGCGCTCTACCGGCACACCGATCTCGTTTTGCCAGATGCCGTAGGCTTCGTCGTCTTCCTGGTACACGGTGACCGTCAATTTATCCTTTGGCAAGCCATACACCACCGTCAGCAATTCCCACGCGTAGTGGATCGCATCGCGCTTGAAATAGTCGCCGAACGAGAAATTACCGAGCATTTCGAAAAAAGTATGGTGGCGTGCGGTGTAGCCGACGTTTTCCAGGTCGTTATGCTTGCCGCCCGCGCGCACGCTGCGCTGCGCCGTGGTGGCGCGCGTATAGCTGCGCTTGTCCTGACCCAGGAATACGTCCTTGAACTGCACCATGCCGGAGTTGGTGAACAACAGGGTAGGATCATTGCCCGGTATCAGACTGGAGGAGCGTACCCGGGTGTGGCCTTTGGATTCGAAAAAGCTAAGGAATTTATCGCGAATTTCTGACGAGTTCATATGGTTTGTTAGGGTGATATCTAGGGATAAGTAAGAAGTTAGCCTTTGATTATACGTTTAATTTAGGCCATAAAGCACAAAACCCGCCCGCTCCAGGCGGCAAGCGGGCGCATAGGGCAAGGCAGGCGACGGCCTGGCTTAATTTGCAACAAATATGCCGGCCCCGGTCTCAGCTGAACCTGGCCCCTATCAGGTCTATCCTGTCGGTGCAAAAAGCGTCCACGCCCCAGCCCAGGATTTCCCTGGCCCGGTCCGGCTGGTTGACTGTATAGCAAAACAAGCCGTAACCAGCCTGCTTGACCTCTCTCGCCAATGCCGCGCTCAGGTTCTTGTGGTTGGTATGCAGCGCCACCGCCTCCAGCTGTTCCAGCTTGCGCCGCCAGTCGGCCGGTATCGCGTCCACCAGCCAGCCGCGCGGAATCTCGGGAGCCTCGGCCTTGGCGCTCAGCAGCGCGTCGAAAGAAAACGAGGAAAACAAGGGCAGCGCCTGCATCAGCGACGGGTTGGGCGGCAATGCGGCGCCGAATAATTGCCGGCTCAGGCGGGCCACGGCCTGGCCGGTAGCGACCGCAAAACCGGGCACGGGCTTGATTTCCACATTCATCCAGATGCCGTGCTGCTGGCAAAACAGGGCCACCATCTCATAGGTGGGCACGGTCTCTCCCGCAAACGCAGCGCCGTGCCAGGCGCCGGCATCCATTTTCAGCAAATCGCCGGCCAGGGTTTGCGCCACGCTGCCCTGCCCCTGCACGGTACGGCCGAATTCAGGATCGTGCATCAGCACAGGAATGCCATCCTTTGATAACATGACATCAAATTCAACCGCATGAAAGCCATGATCCAGGCCGCACTGCATCGCTGCCAGCGTGTTTTCGGGAGCCAGCGTACCGCCGCCCCTGTGGGCGACGACTTTGGGGTAGGGCCACATCGATTTCACCTTATTATTAAATAATCCACACATAGGATAATCCAAGATGCAGAACAAAACAGCATTGGGCCATATCCGGGTCCTCGATTTGACGCGGGTGCTGGCCGGCCCCTGGTGCGCGCAAAACCTGGCCGATCTCGGCGCCGAAGTGATCAAGGTGGAGCGCCCACAGGTCGGCGACGACACCCGCAGTTGGGGGCCGCCCTTCCTACGCGACGAAGAAGGCAATAATACGACCGAGGCCGCCTACTACCTGGCGGCCAATCGCGGCAAGCAGGCGATCACGGTGGATATCGCCAGCGCCCAGGGCCAGCAAATCATCCGTGAACTGGCGCAGCAATCCGACGTGGTGCTGGAAAACTACAAGGTCGGCCAGTTGAAGAAATACGGCCTGGACTATGACTCCCTGAAGGAGCTCAAGCCCGACCTGGTGTATTGCTCGATCACCGGTTTTGGCCAGACCGGGCCGTATGCGCACCGGGCCGGCTATGACTTCATCGTGCAGGGCATGGGCGGCTTCATGTCGCTGACCGGCGAAAGTGACGCCTTGCCCGGCGGCGGCCCGCAAAAAGCCGGGGTGGCGATTGCCGACCTGATGACCGGCATGTATGCCAGCATCGCGGTGTTGGCGGCGCTCAGCCACAGGGACAGGACCGGCGAGGGCCAGTACATAGACATGGCCTTGCTCGACGTGCAGGTGGCGATGCTGGCCAATATGAATACCAACTACCTGGCCAGCGGCGTCGCCCCCAGGCGCTGGGGCAATGCACACCCGAATATCGTGCCCTACCAGACCTTTGCCACGTCCGACGGCCACATCATCGTGGCCGCCGGCAATGACGGCCAGTACAGCAAATTCGTGCAGGCCGGCGGCCGGCCGGAACTGGCCGACGATCCGCTGTACCTGACTAATCCGCGCCGGGTGCAGCACCGCGAACAGCTGGTGCCCCTGCTAGTGGACATGGTGAAGCAAAAGAGCAAGCAGGAATGGATAGAGGTGCTGGAAGCCGCCGGCGTCCCCTGCGGCCCGATCAATAACCTGGATGAAGTATTCAGCAATCCGCAAGTGTTGGCGCGCGACATGCTGCTGGAGCTGCCGCATCCTAGCGCCGGCAAGGTCAAGCTGGTGGGCAGCCCGATGAAGATGTCGGTGACGCCGGCGCAGGCGCTCAGCGCGCCGCCGCTGCTGGGCCAGCATACAGACCAGGTGCTGCGCGACTTGCTCGGCTATGACGCGGACACGCTGGCAGGCTTGCGTGCCGGGCAAGTCATTTAGAACTCATTTCAAGCATCGGCAAACAGGCGCTCCTGCAGGAAGGCCACAAAGGTGGCAGTCTTCAGCGCCAGCCAGTCGCGCGCAGGATAAACCGCGTACACGGGCGAACCGTGCATCAGCTGGTATTCGGGCAGCAAGGCTTGCAGCTCCCCGCTGGCGAATTTGGACGCGATCAATAAGCGATCGATCAGCAACACGCCAGCGCCGGAGCAGGCCGCGGCAATCAGCGCCACGCCGTTATTGGCTTGCAGGCAGCCGCTGACCTTGACCTTGCTGGCGACGCCGTCCTGCAGGAAAGTCCACTCGTCGAACACCTTGCCGCCCGCCGCATACACCAGACAGGAATGGCGGCGCAAATCCTGCGGCGCCTGCGGTACGCCGGCGCGCGCCAGGTAAGACGGCGCGGCGACCAGCACGCGCTGACTGTCGGCCAGTTTGCGCGCGATCAGGCTGGAGTCTTCCAGGTGGGCGACGCGTATCGCCACGTCGATCTGTTCCGCGATCAGGTCCACCAACCTATCCTCGACCAGCAAGGTAAATTCTATCTGCGGATGGCGCTGGCAAAACTCGGTCAATAGCGGCACCAGGTGGCCGATGGCCGGCATGGGACAGGTGACGCGCAAGCGCCCTTTGACTTCCTGCTGATGCTGCCCCGCCATTTGCTCTATATTGCTGAGCGCCTGGTCTATGCGCAAGGCTTCCTGCAAGACTTGCTCGCCGATCTGGGTCAGGGTCAGCCGGCGGGTGGAGCGCTGTATCAGCCGCGCGCCGAGCTCTTGCTCCAGCTTGGCCAGTTGGCGCGACAGCACCGACTTGCCGCAACCCATTTGGGTGGCGGCCTTGCTGATGCTGCCCGCGCGTATGATGCCGGCAAACACGGCGAGGTATTGTGGATTTAGCATTGTCGCTTTCAAGTCAACAATCTTATGGTTTTTAATGGACTAATCAAGCAACAATATACAACCTATACTGCAGGCGTTCCATTAGATTTTCAGCCCAGTCCAAACGGAGATACCCATGAATACCATCAACCACCAGTTCAAGCTCGCCGCCCGTCCGGTAGGCAATGTCAAACGCAGCGATTTCAATATCACCGAGGAAGCCCTGCGCGACCCGGCAGAAGGCGAAGTGCTGATCAAGGTCTTGTATATCTCGCTGGACCCGGCGATGCGCGGCTGGATGAATGAAAGCAAGGCTTCATATATCCCGCCGGTCGCGATAGGCGAAGTGATGCGGGCGCTGGCGGTCGGACGCGTGATTGCGTCGAATAATCCCAAGTTTGCGGTGGGCGAGCATGTCAACGGCATGCTGGGCGTGCAGGAATATGCGTACTCGAACGGCCAGGGCCTGACCCGGATAGATCCCAAGCTGGCGCCGCTGCCGGTGTACTTGAGCACGCTGGGCATGCCGGGCATGACCGGCTATTTCGGCTTGCTGGAAGTCGGCCAGCCGCAAGCGGGCGATACCGTCGTGATATCCGGCGCTGCCGGCGCGGTGGGCACCGTGGTCGGGCAGATCGCCAAGATCAAGGGGGCGCGCGTAGTCGGCATCGCCGGTGGCGCCGACAAATGCCGCTACCTGGTGGAAGAGCTGGGATTCGACGCCGCGATCGACTACAAAAGCGAAGACGTCCGGGCCGGCTTGCAGCAACATTGCCCCGAAGGCATCAACGTATTTTTCGACAATGTAGGCGGCGATATCCTGGATGCGGCGCTAGCGCAACTGGCGCACGGCGCACGGGTGGTCATTTGCGGCGCGATTTCCCAGTACAACAATACGACGCCTATCAAGGGGCCGGCCAACTACCTGGCCCTGATGGTCAAGCGCGCTACGATGAAAGGCATCATGGTGTCCGACTATTATCCGCGCGCGGCCGAAGCGGCGATGGTGATGGCCGGCTGGATAGGCTCCGGCAAGCTGAAAACGCGGGAAGACGTGGTCGACGGTTTCAACAGCTTCCCGGAAACCTTCCAGATGCTGTTCACCGGCGAAAACAACGGTAAGCTGGTGCTGAAAGTGGCCGAAGCTTAATTCAAGCTGTCTGCGGCATCTCAAGTCCGGTGCTAGTTGCCATGCGGCAGCCAGCGCCGGACTTATTTTCTTATTACTGCCTCACTGTGTAAAAGCGACTTGCGGCTTGGCTTGCGGTGCCTGCTTGATATGCTCCAGCGGCAAGCTGAAGGTCTGTTTGATGGTTTTCAGCGTGACGATAGACTTGATGCTGGCAACGCCCGGCAGACGCAGCAAGCGCTTGGTCATGAAATCAGAGAAGGTCGCCAGGTCCGGGGCCGCAATACGCAAAATATAATCAGCCTCGCCGGTCACCGACAGACATTCAAGCACTTCGGGTATGTCGGCAATCTCTTGCTCGAAAATATTCCCTTGCACTCCCTGCTGCCCCAGGGTGACATAGGTAAACGCCATCACCCCCAAGCCCACCACTTCGGGATTGAGCACGGCTACATAATGCGAAATAACTTTTGTCTCTTCCAGCCGCTGCACCCGGCGGCTCACCTGGGAAGTCGATAAATGTATTTTTTCACCGAGCGCGCTATTCGTCGCGCGTCCGTTACGCTGGAGCTCTGTGAGCAAATCTATATCATAACGGTCCACGGCAACTCTGGTCATTTTTCTCTCCATTCCTCATTTATGTGAATATTTTGTGCATAGCTTACGCATTATCAACCATATAACGCGCACAAATTGCTCATTCAGCGCACTATAATTTCAATTATATCTAACTGATGCTGTGCCAGTGCAGCAGCGGCGTATCCACCCACTAAGGAATGCTATGTTTCAACATGTCGAAGCCTACCCCGGCGACCCTATACTGACCCTGAACGAAGACTTTCAGCGCGACACCAGACCCGGCAAGGTGAACCTGGGCATAGGCGTCTTCCTGACAGAAGCAGGCAAGCTTCCTATCATGGGCGCCGTGCTGAAGGCCGAAACCGCGCTGCTGCAAGAGTTGGGGGCGCGCCCCTACCTTCCCATGGAAGGCGCACCGAGCTACAGGAAAGAGGTGCAGCAGCTGCTGTTTGGCGAAACCCACCAGGCGCTTGCCGAGCAACGCGTCGCGACGGTGCAGACTATCGGCGGATCCGGCGCCTTGCGGGTAGGTGCGGATTTTCTCGCGGCCTACTTCGGCAAATCCCAGATCTGGATCAGCGACCCCAGCTGGGACAACCACCGCGCCATTTTTAGCGGTGCGGGATTTGCGGTCCAGAGCTACCCGTACTACCATCCCGCGACCCAGGGCGTGGACTTTGCCGCCATGCTGTCCACCCTGCAAACCGTACCCAAGGGCGATATCGTCTTGCTGCATGCCTGCTGCCACAACCCGACCGGCGCCGACCTCAGCGAACAGCAATGGCGCGAGCTAGCGGTCATCATCCGCGAGCGCTCCTTGCTGCCCTTCTTCGACATCGCCTACCAGGGCTTCGGCGACGGCATCGCTGAAGATGCATTTGCCATTCGCCACTTTACTTCCGAAGGCATCCCCTGCCTGGTCGCCAGTTCATTCTCGAAGAATTTCTCGCTGTACGGCGAGCGCTGCGGTTCCCTGAACATCGTATGTCCCGACGCCGACCAGGCGCACAAGGTGCTGGGTCAATTGAAAGCCGCGGTACGCCGCAACTATTCTAGCCCGCCTACCCACGGCGGCCGTATCGTGTCCATGGTGTTGGAAAACCGCGAGCTACGTTCGGAATGGGAGGCCGAACTGGCGGCAATGCGCACCCGTATCAAGACCATGAGGGAAGGCTTGCATGCAAGCTTGCTGGCGAAACGGCCGGACCGGAATTTTGACTACATCCTCACGCAAAAAGGCATGTTCAGCTTTACCGGATTGAAGCCGGCACAGATCAACCGCTTGCGGGAAGATTTCGGCATCTACCTGGTTGGATCGGGCCGCGTCTGTATCGCCGCGCTGACCCAGAAGACGCTCGCCCCGGTGGCCGAGGCCATCGCGCACGTGCTGGACTAAGGAATAAACATGGACAAACTCGAACCCGGCGCCGTGAGCGCCTTGCTGGCGACCCTGGCGGGCTGGCAATACGACGACCAGCGCGGCGCCATTACGCACACCTTCGTTTTCGCCGACTTTACCCAGGCTTTTGCGTTCATGACCCAGTTGGCGCTATTTGCGGAAAAGCACGACCATCATCCGGAATGGTCGAACGTGTACAACAAGGTAAGCATCACCTTGACCACGCACGACGCCAGCGGGCTTACCCAACGCGACATCGACCTTGCCCATTACGCAGATCAGGCATACCAGCGCTTCATACCATCCCTCTGAATGCAGAAAACCACTATGGATTTCAAAGACCAAACTATCGTAGTCACCGGCGCCGGCGGCAATTTGGGCCGCGCGGTCGCTGCCGCGTTTGCTCAGGCAGGCGCCAACCTGGTCCTGGTTGACCTGCAACGTGAAAGCCTGGAGAAGTCTTATGGCGCAGAGAATGCACAAAGACTGTTTGCCGCCGCGAATTTACTCGACCAGGATCAAGTCGCCGCAGTAGCCGCAATGGCAATCGAGCGATATGGGAGGATCGACGTGCTGTGCAATATCGCCGGCGGCTTCCGCATGGGCCAGGCGGTGCATGAAACATCAGATAAAGATTGGAATTTCCTGTTCGACGTCAACGCCCGCAGCCTGCTGCATGCTGTGCGCGCAGTCGTGCCGCACATGACGACAAACGGCCGCGGCAAGATCGTCAGCGTCGCAGCCAATGCCGCGCTCAAAGGCATGGCCCAGATGGGCGCTTACTGCGCAGCCAAGGATGTAGTCATCCGCTTAACCGAGGCCATGGCGGCAGAACTGCGGGACAGCAATATTAATGTGAACTGCGTATTGCCGAGCATCATAGACACGCCCGAAAACCGTGCCGCCATGCCGGACGCCGACCCGCATCGCTGGGTCACTCCTGAAGCACTTGCCGATGTGATCCGCTTCCTGGCCAGCGAGGACGCGCGCGCCATTCATGGCGCGGCGCTGCCTGTGACAGGACTCAGTTAACAGAAAAAAACGAGTGCCGCGGCACTCGTTTTGAAGGTAGATGTGAAAACCTAGTCTTTCGCCAGTTCCTTATTTTGCGCATCGAGCCACACTTTCAGCGGCGCAAAATAATCGAGGATGGCCGAGGCGTCCATCTTCTCTTCGCCCGTGACTTGCTTCAGGGCCTCGGGCCAGGGCCGGCTTTGGCCCATCGCCAGCATGGCCTGGTACTTGGCGCCGGCTTTCTTGTCGTCAAAGATAGAGCATCGGTTCAGGGGGCCGGTATAGCCGGCCTCGCGGCACAAGGCGCGGTGGAACTGGAATTGCAGGATATGCGCGATGAAGTAGCGCGCATACGGCGTATCGGCAGGCACGTGGTATTTCGCGCCGGCATCAAAACCGTTCGCTTCCAGCGCTGCCGGGCGCTTGATGCCCTGGTATTTTTCGCGCAATTCCCACCACAGCTTGTCGTAATCCTTGGGCCCTACCTTGCCGGAATAGACTTGCCAGCGCCACTGGTCGACCAGGTAACCGAAAGGCAGGAAGGCGACCTTTTCCAGCGCCCTGTGTAGCAAGACGCCGATATCCTGGGACGGGTCGGGAACTTCGTTCAGCAGGCCTAACTTCTTCAGGTACTCGGGCGTCATCGACAAGGCGACGGTATCGCCTATCGCCTCATGGAAACCATCATTGGCGCCATCGCGGAACAAGCCGGCTTGCTTGCGGTAGGCCAGGTCATAGTAGATGTGCCCCAGCTCATGGTGTATGGTCGTGAAGTCTTCCGTCGTCTGGTTGATGCACATCTTGATGCGCACATCGGTCTGCCCGTCGATGTCCCAGGCGGAGGCATGGCAGACCACTTCCCTGTCCCTGGGCTTGACCAGCATGGAATTGCCGTAGAAGGACTCCGGCAATTTCTCCATTCCCAGCGAAGTGTAAAAACCCTCGGCCAGGCGCGTCATCTGCACTGCGTCTATCTTGCGCTCTTTCAGCACCGCGCCTACGTCCAGCGATGCATCCTGTCCTTGCGGCTTCAGCAGCGGATACAGGTTATCCCAGGACTGGCTCCACATATTGCCGAACAAATGGGCCGGAATCGGCCCCTCTTTCGGCACCACGTCGGGACCATAGGTCTGGCGCAGTTTCAGGCGCACATAGGTGTGCAGGGAATCATACAAGGGTTTTACCTGCTGCCACAGGCGCTCGGTTTCGGCGGAAAATGCTTCGGCCGGCATATCGTATTTGGAACGCCATAGTGCGCCGGTGTCGGCATAGCCCATCTCGCGCGCGCCCTTATTGGACAGCGCCACATAGCTGGCATAGCTATCCTTGTATTTGATGGCTTGCCGGTGCCAGCCTAGCCAGGCATCCTTGAGCTTGGCCGGGTCGCGGCTATTGCCCATGATTTCTTCCAGTTGACCCAGGTCCAGGCAAGAACCGGCGTCGTCCGGCTTGCTGCAATACTTGGCCTTGCCGTATTCGCCGGCCAGCGTGGTGCCCAGGCGGGTATAGGCTTCGCGGTCAGCGGCTTCGGACAATACCAGGTTAAGCTGCAGCAGCTTCAGCTTGCGCGCGCTGGCATCCGGCAACTTGAGCTTGTTATAGCGGCGCGCCTGCACGGCGATTTCGCTGGCGGCGGTCAAGGCCTGCTCATTGGTTTGCGCGGAAATCGCCTCGGTGTCGCCGGTGATATGGGTCTCATAGACCCAGGCCGCGCGGTTGGAATTGATGGCCAGCTTCTCCAGGCGTTGCTCGGCCTCGTTGATGAATTTTTCCGCCTCGGCAACGGTGGGAGCTGTTGGCTTTGTTGCGGCCGAGGCAGCCAGCGGCAGCGCCAATACCGCGGCAGCTACTGTCAGCATGGGCAAGGCAAGGCGTTTGCAGGTAAATTTATCCGGCATGTGTATCCTCTTCCGACTCGATGTATTGGTTTGATTTATAGACAAAGCTGAGGGGGCCTTTGGAAATCCCGCAGCCCTAGCAAGGCTGCCAAATATATCAGCAAATATTCACCGTCTGCGACACCTAAATGCAGCTAGCTCCAATTTCCGTCGATTTCACGCCATAAATCCTCCGCCTCGTCGCTTTTCACTGTAACAAGCCCTCATTGGCATAGATAATTTAGTCGTCCATTCAACGGAGACCACCATGCCAAGCAACATTACTTACGACCAGGCCAAGCGCCACGTAGAACGCAAGATCGCTTTCCTGATCCATCTGGGCGCCTTTGTCACGGCCAACTCCGGGCTGTTACTATTGAACCTGCAGCTGGGTCACGGCAATTGGGCTGTCTGGCCGCTGCTAGGCTGGAGCATAGGCCTGTTCTTCCATGGCTTGTCGGTGGCGACGCGCGCGCCCGGCAATCGCTGGAAACAACGTATGATCCAGCATGAGCTGAACAAGCATTCATAGGCAGCACCCGATTCCATCGATAAGCAAACCCTGAGCATGAACCCAGCCACCGAAACCGATTTGCCCCATTTTTCCCGCTCGCACACCTTCTTGGCCAGGTTGCGCAAAGACTTTCTGGTCGTCACGGCGGTGAATACCCTATGCGGGATAGTGCTGACTTACCTGCTGCGCAATGGCGGCGGCATCGTCGAGAACTGGGTATTCTCCATGTGCATAGGCAATACCGCCTTTTTGCTGATCGACGGCGGGGTCTACCTGATCTGGGGCACCGGCAAACCCTATCGGCCCATGTATTACCTGCTGTGCCTGGTGGCAGCACCTATCGCTTTTTTCATCGGCATCAACCTGGGCTCGCTGATTTATGGTTATCCGCTGAGAAGTATTTCGTCCTACCAGAACCAGTTCGGTTTCGGCACCCTGATCTTCACCGTCGTGGTCTGCTTGCTGACTACCTGGTTTTTCTGGAACAGGGGAAAAATGGCCGAGCTGACCGCCGCCGCCGCCGCGGAAAAAGCCCGCACGGCCGCGATAGAAAAACAGGCGATGCAGGCACAGCTGCAACTGCTGCAGGCGCAAATCGAACCGCATATGCTGTTCAATACGCTGGCCAACCTGCAAACCCTGATCGGCGCAGACCCGGCCAGGGCGCAACATATGCTGGACCAGCTGATACAGTATTTGCGGGCGACGCTGAGCTCCTCGCGCGCCGACCAGACCAGTCTGCAGCAGGAATTTACGCTGATGAAGGCCTACCTGGAGCTGATGTCGATACGCATGGGCAAACGCCTGAGTTATAGCCTGGATTTGCCGGCAGAATTACAGAGTTTGAAAATCGCCCCCATGTTGCTGCAGCCGCTGGTCGAAAATGCGATCAAGCATGGTGTGGAGCCCAAGATGGAGGGCGGCAGCATCCGCGTCAGCGCCCGCACCGACGCCGGAATCCTGCACCTGGAGGTGATCGATACCGGCTTGGGCTTGCCCTTCGATTACGTCGAGCCTGCAGCTGTCAAGATAAGCGGTGACCAGGCCCCCACTCGTCACATAGGGAACGCCAATGTGCGCGACAGAATTCTGGCACTATACGGACCAGGCGCCGCATTGACGCTGGAACAGAATCAACCGGCCGGCGCCGTCGCCCGCCTTCAACTTCCTTTAGCCCCATGACACAGATACGCGCACTGATAGCCGAAGACGAATCCATACTCTCCTACGCCCTGTTGCAGGCATTGGGGCGTTTGTGGCCGGACCTGCAAATTTGCGGAGTCGTGGAAAACGGCGTCGCCGCAGTACAGGAAGCCTTGGCGCAACTGCCCGACATCCTGTTCCTGGACATCAAGATGCCGGGCAAGACCGGCCTGGAAGTCGCGCAGGAACTGGCAGAAGAATGGCCGGACAGCCAGGCCTTTCCTCTGATTGTGTTTGTGACGGCCTATGATGAATACGCTATCCAGGCCTTTGAACATTCAGCATCCGATTATGTCTTAAAACCGATCAATGACGAGCGCCTGGGAAAAACCGTCGCCAGGCTGCGCGCCAGGCTGGATAACGGCCATGAACGCTCCAGCGAACTGGAACGGGTAGTCGGCCAATTGCGCAGCCTGCTGCCGACAGCGCCCGCCGATGCCGAACGCCTGGAGACCATCCGCGCCGCAGTGGGCAACCAGATACGCCTGATAGCCATCGCCGACGTGCTGTATTTTGAAGCGACCGACAAATACATCAATGTCGTGACTGCCGAGCATTCCTCGCTGATACGCACCAGCCTGAAAGACTTGCTGCCGCAACTGGACGCCAAGCTGTTTTGGCAAATACACCGCAGCACCGTCGTCAACACCCGCCACATACAGGTCGCGATACGTGACGAGACCGGCAAGCTGACGCTCAAGCTGCGCGGCTCAAACGACAATTTGCAGGTCAGCCGGGTGTATGCGCACCTATTCAAGCAAATGTAGGCAGGCAAAGTAACGCTTATCAAGCACGCCTGGATTTTACAGCTTGGCGGTGACACAAAATGACATAAAGCCATCAAATCGTTTGTCCACGAAAAACACCAAATGCGCGACAGAACCCGATACAGCCTTCGCTATCGTTTAGCCTAACTCGGTCCGCTACTGCTTCGTGCCTTTCGTGTTTTTCGTGGATAAAGCCTATATCATGGCTACTGATAATACTGATCTCATTTACACCATGGAAAATACCCAAACTGCCATAACCTGGCAATGCGCCCGCCTGGGCGAACTGACGCCCATCCAGCAATACGCGATATTCGCGGCCCGCTCGGAAGTATTTGTGCTGGAACAAAACTGCGTCTTCCTGGACATGGATGGGCTGGACCTGGACGCTGACCATGTCATAGGCTGGGCCGGCGACAACGTGGTGGCGGCCTACCTGCGCATCGTGGCGCCGGGCATCAAGTTTACCGAACCGTCGCTGGGCCGCGTCATCACGACCAAGGACTTCCGCGGCGGCGGCGCCGGCAAGATGCTGATCGCCGAAGGAATCCGGCACCTGGAGCGTATTTACCCGGGCCGGGCAATCCGCATCGGCGCGCAAGCCTATCTTGAGAAATTCTACGGTGCGTTCGGGTTCGAAACCTTGACCGAGGTCTACCTGGAAGACGATATCCCGCATATAGACATGATCAGGCCCGCCCTCACCGCGGAATAGGCCCCCCCCCCCGCTATGCCCCGAAATAGGCGATGCCCTTGGCCATCATCGCCGCATTCAGTATGATCAGCACCAGCAAGCTCAATTCCAGGTGGATGATGCCGCGCAGCTTGCGTCTTTGGGCCTGGCCAAGCTCGGGCACCACGCCCTGCTTCAGCGCTTTACCCCATTTCACAAAGACCACGGTCGGATAGATGGACACGATCCCGACCACCAGGAATAGCGCCATCTTCACCATGAAGGGGCCGCTATGCAGGTAATAGTCGGCGCCTTTTTCAAAATACACGACACGCAAGAAACCCAGTATCAGGATCAGCCCTGCGGACATGCCGTATAAGGCATCAAAGCGCTGGATTTTTTTGGCGGAACCCAGGGTCAAGGGCTCTTGCAGCAACAGCATCTCGGCAAACAAGGTCAGCACGATGGCAAACGCGGCCAGGTGATGAAGGAAAGCGACGACTGCATTCATAATCAATTATCTCCTATTGAATTTTTCAAGACGATCTTGCCTTAAGCGGCGCCACCCTCATACCGACATGTGATGAAGCGCTGGTTAAATGCCGTAAATACCACAAAAACCGGCGCGAACTGCCGGCAGTCACGCTGGCAGCGTGGGCCAGGCAACCCCGCCCCCAGCCACCGAAGCTAGATGGCGCCATATTTAGCGCGGTATCTTTAAAAGCCGTAGCTCGTATACGGAAAGCCGCCCGCCGGGCCGTCCAAATATCATAAATTGTATTTGAAGCAAGTTACATCTAGCCAGGAAAATTTTACCCCAGGCACATATTTCCTCTGGCGGCGATTTCCTAAATATTCTATACTTTCAGTAATTCCTGAAAATTCAATACATCAAAATAAATGGCAAATCCACAACCCGGCTCCCTCGGCCCCCTCAGCCCCCTGACCCAGCGCTTCATCCTGCACTTTGGCGAGATGGGCAGCCGCTGGGGCATCAATCGCACCGTGGGACAGATCTATGCCTTGCTATATGTGCAGGGGAAACCGCTGAATGCCGACGAGATCGCCGAGTACTTGTCTTTTTCGCGCTCAAATGTCAGTATGGGCTTAAAAGAATTGCAATCATGGCGTTTGGTCAAGCTACTGCACCAAGCTGGCGACCGCCGCGAATACTTTGAACCGCCCAAGGATATCTGGGACATTTTCAAGGCCTTGCTGGAAGAGCGGCGCCGGCGCGAAGTGGAACCCACCTTGTCCATGCTGCGCGACGCCTTGCTGGAAAACCCGGCCAGCGAGGCCGACCGCATCGCCCAGCAGCGCATGCGTGAAATGTACGACCTGATAGAGCTGTCCAGCTCCTGGTTTGACGATGTGCAGCGCTTGTCGCCGGAGACCCTGACTTCATTGATGAAGATGGGTTCCAAGGTCAAGAAATTACTGGACGTGCGCGACAAGTTCCGCTTCTCCGGCGGCACTGACAAGGGTGACAGGCAAGACGCTGCTGATCAACTGGACCACGACAGCGAATCGTTCAAATAGGGGAATCAGCAGATGTCCGGGCGACTGAACAGATTTTCTTTATCCGCATTATCGACACCCTCGCGCTGGTGGCCGCGCCTGACGCGGCTGCCGCTGGCGCTGGAAATCACGCTGGCGCTGCTGCTGAAGATTCTGGTCCTGACCCTGCTCTGGAAATTTTTCTTTGCCCATCCCCAGGCCAAAAAAATGCGCCTGCCGCTGCCGCAAGTCGAACAGCATTTGCTGACCCCGGCTGCGCCGCCGGCCCCACCTTTCGCTGCGCCTGCTCCTGCTGCTGCTCCTACTATTTCCCAGATTTCGAAAACTACTGACAAAGGCTCTCCATGACCTCGATAGATGAAGTCGTCGCCCTGTCGCGGCTGCAATTTGCAGCGACCGCGATGTACCATTTTTTGTTTGTGCCGCTGACGCTGGGCCTGTCCTGGGTATTGGTCATCATGGAGTCGGTGTATGTGATGACCGGCAAGGAAATCTACCGCGACATGACCAAGTTCTGGGGCAAGCTGTTCGGCATCAATTTTGCGATGGGGGTCACCACCGGCCTGACCCTGGAGTTCCAGTTCGGCACCAACTGGGCCTACTACTCGCACTATGTGGGCGACATCTTCGGCGTGCCGCTGGCGATAGAAGGCATGATGGCCTTTTTCCTGGAGTCGACCTTTGTCGGCCTGTTCTTCTTTGGCTGGAGCCGGCTGTCCAGGGTGCAGCATCTGGGCGTGACTTTCCTGGTGGCGCTGGGCTCCAATCTGTCGGCCCTGTGGATACTGATCGCCAACGGCTGGATGAATAATCCGGTCGGCGCCGAGTTCAATTTTGAAACCATGCGCATGGAGCTGGTGAACATGCAGGATGTCATCTTCAATCCGGTCGCCCAGGTCAAATTTGTGCATACGGTGGCGGCCGGTTATGTCACGGCGTCCATGTTCGTGCTCGGCATTTCGGCCTTCTATTTGCTGAGAGCGCGCGATACCGCTTTTGCCTTGCGCTCGTTTGCGGTGGCGGCCGGCTTCGGCTTGGCGGCTACCCTGTCGGTGATCGTGCTCGGCGATGAGTCCGGCTACACCGCCGGCGAAGTCAACAAGGTCAAGCTGGCGGCGATCGAGGCGGAATGGAATACCGAGCCGGCGCCGGCCGGCATTACCGTGTTCGGCCTACCCAATGACAAGGAAGAACGCACCGACTATGCAGTCAAGATCCCCTACGTGCTGGGCCTGATTGCAACCCGCTCCACGGATACCCAGGTCAAGGGCATCAAGGACTTGAAGAAGGATCACGAAGTGCGCATACGCCGAGGCATGCTGGCCTATGCTGCGCTGCTGAGGCTGAAGGCCGGCGACAAGTCGCCTGAGGCGCGCGCTGAATTCGACCAATTGAAGGCCGACCTGGGCTTTGGCCTGCTGCTGAAAAAATATACCGACAATGTGGTCGACGCCACGCCGGAGCAAATCCGGATGGCCGTCAACGACACCATTCCCAAGGTGGCGCCGCTGTTCTGGTCTTTCCGCCTGATGGTGGCGCTGGGCCTGCTGTTCCTGGCGATCTTCTCGGCCTCCTTCTACTTCCTGATACGCCAGCGGCTGGCGCCGCAGCGCTGGCTATTGCGGCTGGCCTTCCTCAGCATTCCCCTGCCGTGGATAGCCGCCGAGCTGGGCTGGTTCACTGCCGAATACGGTCGCCAGCCCTGGACCATTTCCGGCGTTCTGCCTACTCATCTGTCGGTATCCAGCCTGCAACCGTCCAGCCTGTACTTCAGCCTGGCCGGCTTCATCGGCTTCTATACGCTGTTGCTGGTGATAGAGATGATGCTGATGGTCAAATATGTGAAACAGGGGCCGAGCAGCCTGCACACCGGAAAATACCATTTCGAGACCAAGGCCAGCTCAGGCTTGGGCCATGAAACCAGCGCAGGAGCGACATCATGATCTTTGACTATGAAGCATTGAAAATTATCTGGTGGGGCTTTGTCGGTGCGCTGATCATCGGCTTTGCAGTGACCGACGGCTTTGACATGGGGGTGGGCATGTTGCTGCCCTTCGTAGGCAGGACCGACGGCGAACGGCGGGTATTGCTGAATTCGGTCGGCCCTACCTGGGAAGGCAACCAGACCTGGCTGGTCACGTCCGGCGCCGCCACCTTTGCCGCCTGGCCGCTGGTCTACAGTGCTGCCTTCTCCGGTTTTTACGTTGCCATTTTATTGCTGTTGTTCGCGCTGTTCTTCCGGCCGGTCGGTTTTGATTACCGCAGCAAGCTGCAAAACCCGGCCTGGCGCAGCGCCTGGGACTGGGGCCTGTTTGTCGGCGGCTTCGTGCCGCCGCTGATCTTCGGTGTGGCTTTCGGCAACCTGCTGCTGGGCACGCCGTTTAATTATGACATGACGATGCGGGTCACCTACAGCGGCAACTTCTTTGGCTTGCTCAGTCCGTTCGGCCTGCTGTCGGGAATACTGAGCGTGGCCATGCTGGCAATGCACGGGGCGACTTTCCTGCAAGTAAAAACCGAGGGTGATGTCGCCCGGCGCGCCCGCAAGGCCGCCGCCATCGCCGCCGTGCTTACCCTCACCTGCTTTGTCGCCGCCGGCGTCTGGATCGCCACCAGTATAGAAGGCTACCGCATTACCAGCATGCCGGCCGCCGGCTCCGCCTTCATGCCGCTGGCCAAGACCGTGGAAAAAGTGGCGGGCGGCTGGCTGGGCAATTATGCGCTGTGGCCCTCGCTGTGGCTGGTCCCGGGAGGCACCGTACTGGCCATCGTGCTGTGCCTGCTGTTTACCGCCATGCATAAATCCCTGCCGGCCTTTATCGCCAGCGGCGTGGCCGTGGCCGGCATCATCCTGACCGCTGCCAGCGCGATGTTCCCCTTCATCATGCCGTCTTCGCTGGACCCCAATAGCAGCCTGACCGCCTGGGACGCGGTCTCCAGCCACCGCACGCTGGGCATCATGTTCTGGGTGGTGGTGATCATGATGCCTATCGTGATGCTGTATACGGGCTGGGTATATCGCGTGATGCGCGGCAAGGTGACCTTGCAGCATATCCAGGACAACGAACATTCTGCCTATTAAGAGGCAGTTGCAAATTTACCCGGGCGTTGTTGCGCCTCCTAGCCGTGCTAAAGCACTGTCGTCGTCGGCGACGCCTAGCCCGGCTAACTTTGCAACAGCCTCTACGACTAAAGAACGGAGAACAACATGTGGTATTTCACCTGGATACTGGGAGTAGGACTGGCGCTGGCGTTCGGCATCATCAATGTGATGTGGCTGGAAGCCAACTATGCCTTCGGCCTGCGCGACGAAGACACGACCCGCGAGCGATTCGAGCAGGCCATGGCCAAGGCAGGCGGCAATAAATGATGCCGGCAGGCGCACAGTAATCTGACGCCTGCCAGCAATAAGCTGTCCCGCCGGGCGGGACGCAAGTTTAGATCGTAATGCTCTGCGCGATCTGGCTCGGCAAAAGATAGGGATAAGGCGCCGGCCGCCTCAGGTTGCGCGCAGTGATGACCTGCTCCACCTCCAGCAAGGCATTCTGGAAGCGCGCCAGCGGGCCGTCGCTGCCGGTGATATTGCTGTCTTCGAACCACGGCTGGTAAGGAAAGTAATTGCTGCGGTAGTCGCCCAGCCTGCGGTAGTAGATAGAACCCAATACGCTCAGCAGATTGATCTGCTCTATGCCCAGCGGCAGCGATGGCAGCATGGCCAGCCAGTCCCGCTGCGTATACTCCTTGCCGGACTCAGGCACCAGGGTCCAGCCCGCACCCGAAAACATGGGCGCATACATCATCATGCCTTTTTGCGGGAAATTGGCGGCGGAATGCTGGGCGCTGGCGGTAAACACCACCATCGTCAGCACTTCGACCAGTTGCTCGCGATCGGCAATCGACCTGAAGCCCTTGACGCTGCCTTCCTTTTCATCCATCAGGCTGGCGGTCCAGGCCGCCAGTTCGGTATCGCCGACGACCTGGGCATCGCTGCTGTAATAGATGCTGACATATTCAGTCACCCATTGGTGTATCGTGCCCCACAGCAGCAAGGCGTCGTCGCGGTAAGGATAGTCGGGCAGCTGGCTGGCGTTACCGACCTTGCGCGCGGCCAGTTCGGCCGGCAGCATGTTTTGGTAAAAGTCGAATTCCAGCCTGTCCTTCCCTGCCGCCTTTTGCGTGCACTGGACCGGTGTCCCGAACAGGTGGTCGTTGATGGAGTCCGGCGCCAGCAAGCTGGATGCCGCCTTATCGTTGATCGACAGCGTGCCCTCGAAATGCGGCAGCAGCAATACATACAAAGGATGCTCCGGCGCCAGGCAGCGGTAGGTGGCCACGGCAAATGCCTCCATCAGCAAATGCGTGCGGGCCAGGTGCACGTACAATTCGAGATAATTGGTATCGGCGACCTGGACCACCATCTTTGCCATTTCCCAGCCCCACTGCGCGCGCGCATCCGCATTTGCAGGCTTGAGGAAGATGGGGAATTTTGCGGGATCCTGGCCACACTGTATCGCTACCGGCGTCAGCGACTGGCAGCCAGACGGCACGGCAAACAGCGCGAAAGGCGCGTACACATATTTGGGCTTGCCCTTGTATAAGCCGGGATTGTCGACCAGGTAGCCGAGCTCGGCAAAGTCCAGCAAATACAGGCGCCCTTCGCTGCCGGCCTTGGCCAGACTGTCTCCGCTTCCCATCACTTGCCGGTACTGCTGCTCGCTGACGGGAAATTTATCCGGGACGCTGTCTATGCCCTTCAGCAGCATGGGGTTAGGCCCGGCGACGCGCAGGCGCGCAAATACCTCGTCATTCTGGAAAGACTTGGAAATCTGCGGGATATCAATCGCTTTGAACAGGTTGTTATAGTCTTGCAGTTCAGGCGCGCTGTTCTGGGCTGTTTCGTGCAACTGGGCTGATTCGTGCAGCAGCTTTGCCTCTTCCAGCTTTATTTCGCCAAAGGCGATGGCGATTTCCGCGATCAGGGCGACCCGGGCGAACGGCGAATCCAGCCCCTGGTTATTCTTTGCCTTTTCCACTAAGCTTTTGACGGAATCCAGCCGGCTCTGGATAGGCAGTTTCTTGCCGAACCAGCCCTGCTCGTCATTGACCTTGACCGCCAGCAGGTTTTCGCCCACTTTGACCAGGGCTTCGAGTATCAGCACCTTCCATTCCAGCGTCGGTTGATCCGCCTCCGGCACGGTCGCGCTCATCGGCACGCCGACCAGGTTGACTACCTGGTCGCTCCACACGTATTCCTGCTTGGCATCTATCAATTGCTTTGCGCGTTTTTGCTGCCGGGCCGGGCTGTCATTTTGCGGCAGGCTGGGGTCCCGACGCGAGGATTCTGCTAGCATGCGTGCTCCTTGGTATATGGAAATAGGCGAGCCTGGGTCTATCGAGGCAAACTTGGCAAGAATACTATGAAATTCATGCAAGAAAGTATTCCTGACCGTAAATGATAAAAACCGTGCTAAAAAAATGCAAACCAGGCCAGAAAACCGGCATACTTGGAGGTTGTTTGAAAGTAAAATTCAGCGCTTAAATACCAGTCAAGCACCAATGATGAGAGCCGGCTGACGGTAGCGCTTTGATGACAATAAATGCAAACCGAAACAAGGTAGGGACAAGGCCATTGGATGGTAAAGCTTGACGGATATACCCAGACTCAAAAACTGCGCAAGGATAGCGAATTTATCGTATCGCGCGGCCACAGGAGCAGGGATCAAAAACCCGTATTGATTGTTCAGCCTGCCGCTGAGCATCCGACTACGGCCATCCTGCTACGGCTACAGCATGAATTCAACCTGCGCAACGAGCTTGATCCGAGCTGGGCAGCGCAACCGCTGGCCCTGATCAATACCAACGGCAAGACCACGCTGATACTGGAGGACGCCGGCGGCCAGTCGCTCGACCAGCTATTGGGCAGGGCGGTAGAGTTACCGCTCTTCCTGCGGGTTGCGGTCGGCATTTGCGCTTCGCTGGGCCGCCTGCACCAGCAGGACATCATCCATAAGGATATCAAGCCGGCCAATATCCTGATCGACGCCGTCAGCGGCTCGGCCCGGATTACCGGCTTTGGCATCGCCTCGCGCATGCCGCGCGAACAGCAGGCGCCGCTGCCGATAGAAGTGATCGCCGGCACCCTCGCCTACATGGCTCCCGAGCAGACCGGCAGGATGAACCGCTCGATCGACTCGCGCAGCGACCTGTATGCGCTGGGTGTCACCTTCTACGAAATGCTGACCGGGAGTTTGCCGTTTACCGCCACTGACCCCATGGGCTGGGTGCATTGCCATATCGCGCGCCAGCCTACCCCGCCGTCCAGGCTAAGGCCGGACATCCCGGAAATGCTATCGGCCATCGTGATGAAGCTGCTGGCCAAGACCGCGGAAATGCGCTACCAGACCGCGGCCGGCGTGATGGCGGATTTATCGCGCTGCATGGAACAGTGGATAGAAAAGGCCTTCATCGCCCCGTTCGTACTGGGCACGCGCGACGCCTCGCGCAGATTGATGATCCCGGAAACCCTGTATGGCCGCGAAGAACAAAAGAAGGTGCTGCTGGATGCAGCGGGCCGGGTGGTGGTCAATACCACTCCGGAACTGGTGCTGGTATCCGGCTATTCGGGGATAGGTAAATCTTCGCTGGTCAACGAGCTGCACAAGGCCATCATACAGCCGCGGGCGATTTTCATTTCCGGCAAGTTCGACCAGTACAAGCGCGATATCCCGTACGCCACCATTGCGCAGGCGCTGCAGAACCTGGTCAGGCAGTTGCTGAGCCAGTCTGAACGCGAGCTGCTGGTATGGCGCCAGGCTATCCTGAAAGCGGTCGGCAATAACGGCCAGTTGATGGTGGACCTGATTCCCGAATTGCGCTTCGTGATCGGAGAGCAGGCGGCCACCATAGAGCTGGCCCCGGATGAGGCGCTGAACCGTTTTCAAACCGTGTTCCGCCAGTTCCTCGGCATCTTTGCCGTGGCGGAACGGCCCCTGATCATCTTCCTGGATGATTTGCAATGGATAGATCCGGCCAGCCTGAAATTGCTGGAGCACCTGATGACCCATAGCGAGGTTCGCCATGTGCTGTTCATCGGCGCGTATCGCGACAATGAAGTCAGTGCGGCGCATCCGCTGATGCTGGCCAAGGATGCGATACAAAAAGCCCAGGCCAGCGTGCACGAGATCGTGCTGGCGCCGCTGCAGCAAAATGACGTCTCCAGGCTGGTGGCGGACACCCTGCGTTGCGACGTGACGGCCACCACAACCCTGAGCCAGCTGGTCTATGAAAAAACCGAGGGCAACCCCTTCTTCACGATACAGTTCCTGACCAGCCTGGCTGAACAGCGGCTGCTGGCATTTGATGCGATCACCGCCAACTGGGCCTGGGATATAGACCGTATCCGCGCCCGTGACCTGTCGGACAATGTGGTCGACCTGATGATCAGCAAGCTGCAGCGCTTGCCGGAAGCGACCCAGAATGCCTTCAAGTACCTGGCTTGCCTGGGCAACACCGCCAATGCCGAAACCGTGGCGAGGATGGCCGGCAAGACCGAAGAGGAAACCCATGCCGATTTGTGGCATGCGGTGCGCATGGGCCTGCTGATACGCAATGATAGCCATTACCGCTTCCAGCATGACCGAGTACAGGAAGCCGCGTATTCACTGATCGCCCAGGAGAGCCTGCCGCAGCTGCATTTGCAGATAGGCCGTCTGCTGCTGTCCACGATGTCCGCCGAAGCCATTGATGAAGACGTATTCAGCGTGGTCAACCATCTGAACCGCGGCATGGAATTGATAATCGACCAGCGGGAAAAAGACCGGCTGTGCTTCCTCAACCTGCTGGCGGGCCGCAAGGCCAAGGATGCAATCGCGTATGCTTCCGCGCGCAGCTACCTGATACAGGCGATTGCGCTGCTGCCCGAAGACGCCTGGCGCTACAATTACCAGGATACCTTCGCGATCTACTTTGCCTTGTCCGAATGCGAATACCTGACTGCGCACTATGAACAGGCTAACCTGCTGTTCGACCTGATTTTCGAGCACGCCGATTCCAATCTGGACCGGGCCAAACTGTATATACTGCAATTGACCCTGCACCAGATTTCCGGCAGCTTTGACAATGCCACCGCGGTATCCTTGCAGGCGCTGCGTATGTTCGGGGTCAATTTCCCCGAATCGGATGCCGACATACAGGCTGCAGTACAGCGGGAGAAAAACCTGCTGGATCGCCAGTTGCAAGGGCGCAGCGTTGCCGAGCTGGCGAATTTGCCTATGATCCATGAGGTGGAAACCAGGGTGATCCTGGAATTGCTGACCGAAATGGCGCCGTCGGTCTGGAACTCCAATCCCAAGATCTATCCGCTGGCGATACTCACCACGCTGAATTTTGTGCTGCGCCACGGGAATGCCGAGGCGGCCTGTTTTGCCTACTCTTCCTACGCCATTTTGTCGGCATCCATGGGAGATATTCCGGCAGCCATGGAATTCTCGGAGCTGGCCCTGCTCCTGAATGAAAAATTCAAGGACCGCAAACGCAAGGGGCGCCTGCTGTTTAACCAGGGCGCCATCATACATTGCTGGAAGCGCAGCATCGCCAGCAGCATCCCGGTGCTGGAAAGCGCTTTCGTATCCTGCCTGGAGACCGGCAACCTGCTGTTTGCGAATCATGCCGCCAGCGCCATCGCCCTGCTGGTAATAGAAAAAAACGAGCCGCTGGACGAAGCCCTGAAAACCATCAGGAAATACATCGCGTTTACCCGGCAAAGCCACTACGACGTGGTGACCGAGATCATCCGCCTCAGCGAGCAATTTGCCGCCTGCATGAAGGGGCAGACCAGGGCCGAGGCCAGCCTGGACGACGACAGCTTCAGCGAGACGGAGGCGCTGGCCGTATTCACCAAGGCCAGCTATGGCAGCGGCATCCCGCGTTTCCATATGCTGAAGCAGGTGACCATGTTTACTTTCGGCCAGTATACAGAGGCGCTGGAATCTGCCAGACAGGCCGAACGCAGCCTGCACTACGTCAGGCTGACCCTGATCGAGGCCACCCACTATTTTTACCATGCCCTCACGCTCGCCGCCCTGTATCAAGGCTTGCCTATCCAGCAGCAGCAAGAGTACAAAGAACTGTTATTGATACGCGCGGCCAAGCTGAAATGGTGGGCCGAGCATTGCCCGGAAAATTTCCTGAGCCGGTATACCCTGGTCGCGGCCGAGATCGCCCGCATAGAGGGGCGCGAACTGGACGCCATGCACGCCTATGACGACGCGATCAAATTTGCCAGGGAGTACGGCTTCATCCAGAGTGAAGGGGTCGCCAATGAGCTGGCCGCCAAATTTTACCTGGCCCAGGGTTTTGAACGCATCGCCATCAATTACCTGCGCGAGGCGCGTTACTGTTTCCTGAAATGGGGAGCCTTGGGCAAGGTGCAGCAGCTGGATAGCCAATACCCGTGGCTGGATACGCAGGCGGCGCCGAGTGCGCTGGCGTATGACGCCAGGCTGGCCAACCTGGATATGATGAGCGTGGTCAAGGCCTCACAGGCGGTATCCGGCGTGATAGAGCTGGAGCAGCTGATCAAATCGCTGCTGCAGATCGTCATAGAAAATGCGGGCGCAGAACGCGGCTTGCTGATGCTGCCGCATGAACAGGGCTACCGCATTGAAGCCGAGGCAAACACCCTGCATAGCGGGGCCGAAGTGAACTTCCTGCGCGCCTCGACCACTACCCAGCTGGCGCCGGAAACCGTATTCCAGTACGTGATACGCACCCAGGAAAAAGTGCTGCTGGACGACGCCTGCCTCACCAACCAGTTCTCGGGCGATGCCTACCTGTTTGAATCGCAGCCGCGCTCCGTGCTGTGCCTGCCTTTGCTAAAGCAAGGCAAGCTGGCCGGCGTGCTCTACCTGGAAAACAAGCTGACGCCGGGCGTGTTCACGCCGGAACGCATCGCGGTACTGGAATTGCTGGCTTCACAAGCCGCGATTTCGCTGGAAAACGCCAGCCTGTATCACAATCTGAAAGAAGAGAACAACGATCGCAAGCGCGCCGAGCTCGCCTTGCAGCAGCACCAGGACCAACTGGAGCAAACCATACGCGAGCGCACCGCCGAAGTAGTCCGGCAAAACCTGGAGCTGGAGCGCGCCTACAAGGCGCTGGAAGACGTCAGCCTGACCGATCAGCTGACCGGCCTGCGCAACCGCCGCTTCCTGCAACAGCAACTGGACGTCGACATCGCCATCACCGCGCGGCGCTATGAAGAGTGGCTGGGGAATGGTTCCGACTTGCAGCCCGAGGACATGGACCTGATTTTTTACATGGTGGACCTCGATCATTTCAAGGCAGTCAATGACCAGTACGGGCACGCTGCCGGAGACCGGGTATTGGCGCAGATACGAGGGCGGCTGGAACAGGTGTTCAGGGAGTCTGACTTCCTGACGCGCTGGGGCGGCGAAGAATTCCTGGTGGTGGCGCGCTCGACCAGCCGCTCCGATGCGGCGACCATTGCCGAGCGCATCCGGCACGCGATCTGCGATCGCGAGTTTGAGCTGGCTGACAATATCAAGCTGGCAAGAACGTGCTCGGTGGGCTTTGCCTGCTACCCTTTCCTGCCGGCCAGCCCCCGCTTGCTGTCCTGGTCGCAAGTGGTGGAGTTGGCAGACCAGGCCTTATATGCCGCCAAACGCTGCGGACGCGACGCCTGGGTCGGCTATTTCGGCACCGAGCACACCCGCACCGAGAATGCTTTCCAGCGACTTATGCATAAAGCCGCGCTGGCTGGCCAGGATGAGGAATTGAAGATGGTCAGCAGCAGGGAATTTACCGTATCCAAACAATGGTAAAGCGGCAATGATACCTACGACGAAGCCTATTCGGCGCAGGCATGCGTCGCTTACCCCCTGCGCGGCGCCGGTCGCTGCAGATTTTCCGATTTCAAGCGTGAAAATCTTGTAAGCCCTTATTTTCAAACAAAATTTTCTTGTAACAGAGCTGACATTTTTCTTGACGCAGCAATTGCGCCTTGCGTACACTCACACGATCCTTT
>JAZJYH010000118.1:0-27495 GCA_040390485.1 Pseudomonadota bacterium | reverse complement strand
GCATCAGTTTTTCGGCTGCTCGATTTGAGCCTTGCCGTAGCTGCCCTGCAGTTTGCCGTTGAAAATATAGTCGCGCATCATGCGGTTGTAACCGTCTGAATTGCGGGTAGAGAGACGCTCCTCTCCATCCGGCGCAAGCTCAAATTCGTAGATGCCGTGGTCTGCTCCGGCGTACAGCGCGGTGGTGACCGGTTTGCCAAGTGCCGCCAGCGACAGCAGCCGGCGCCGGGTTTCAGCATAGGGCGCAGCCAGGTCTTCATCGCCCTGTATCCACAATTGCGGCGTGTTCAGCGCACGCAAGGTGGGCATGGGATCATAGTTCCAGGGTGTGCCCACGTCCAATTCCTTGGCCTTTTCCGTGATTTGCTCGGCAGGCACGGGCAATACCATGTTGACGTAGTTACCCTGCAAGTATTTGTACCAGGGCTCGTTCCGGTATTTGTTACGTACGGCATCAAATTGCGCTATATTTTTGGTGAAGCCGGTAACGGCCATGGCGGCAGCCGCATCAGTGATTTCCTGTGCCTTGGCCACGGCATCCGGGCCAAAACCGTGACGCGTCATGTCGAGCGCGCCGGCTTCGCGGTCCTCATCCAGCACTGTGACGGCCAGGCCGAAGCTGACAATCACAAAATCCACCGGCGTGCGGCTAGCGGCAATCGGTGCGATCCAGCCGCCCTGGCTGCCGGCCTGATAGCCTACCCGGCCCGCGCGCGCACCGGCCAGTTTGCGTGCTTCGCGTATGGCGGCTACCGCATCGTCAGCCAACAGGCTGAAGTCTTGGGTGTACTTGCCACCCGAGGCGCCGGTGCCGCGCTTGTCAAAAACCAGCACGCCTATGCCTTCGGCCGGGAGCAAGCGTTGCAAGGAAAAGAAGTCGCGCGCGGAAGTGTTTTCCGAGCCATGCAGCAGCACGACTACCGGCACTTTGCCGCTGCCCTTGGGCATGACCAGGCGGGCAGCCAGCTTGACGCCGGCGTTTTCAAAGCTGGTCTCGGTGACCTCAAAAGGAATCCGCTTGCCGGCGGCGCCGTCGAACTTGATTTCACCTTCAGCACAATCGGAAAACCATACTTTCTTGCCGTCGGCGCGCTCGGTCCAGCCCCTGGTACTGTTCCAGCTTCCGTCCTCGCCCTTGGTCAGTGCGCCGGTAGTGCCATCAAAACGCCGCCAGCGCAGCTTGCTTCCCACGGAAGGGCCGATATCGACGAAGCTGCCATCGCCCAGCCGGTAGGCGCCGACGTGGCAGTCCGGTACCGCGGCTTGCGCAGCTAGCGGCGCAGTGGCCAGCATGACGGCCAGACCGCAGGCCGACAGTGCCGCCGTCAATGAATGCGAGGCAGGTGCGATCATGGTGGAATGCTTCATTGAGTCTCCTTTTATCGTTGTCGGATGTGCTGCGTGCAAGCTGTGACCAGTTTGCCGTCCGCAAGTTCCCCGGGGGGCGGGTCGTGGCGGGGAGCCAGGCGGCGGCGAATTTACCGGCATACTGGGCGCTGCAGTTCATGTCGAGAGCAGGAGTTAGGTAGGGGGAAGGCATAAAAAAAGCCGCATATTTGCGGCTTTTTTCGTCTTACATGTTCGGGTAGTTAGGTCCGCCACCGCCTTCCGGCGTGACCCACACGATATTTTGCGTCGGGTCCTTGATGTCGCAAGTCTTGCAATGCACACAGTTCTGCGCATTGATCTGCAGGCGGTCGGCGCCGGCATCGGTCTTCACGAATTCATACACCCCCGCAGGGCAATAGCGCGACTCGGGTCCCGCGTATTTTTCCAGGTTGATGCCGACCGGTACATTGGCGTCTTTCAAGGTCAGGTGGATAGGCTGGTCTTCCGCGTGGTTGGTGTTGGAAATGAACACCGAAGACAGGCGGTCGAAGGTCAGCTTGTTATCCGGCTTGGGATAGACGATGGGCTGGAATTGCGCAGCCGGTTTCAGGCATTCATGGTCGGCTTTGCTGTGATGCAAGGTCCACGGCGCCTTGCCGCGCAACACGACCTGGTCCAGCCACACCAGCGGCGAACCGTAAGTGCCTTTTTTCAGCAAAGGCTTGACGTTACGCGCCGTGTACAATTCCTCGTGCAGCCAGGATTGTTCAAAAGCCTGGGTGTAAGCGGTCAGCTCGTCATGCTGGCGCTCTGCGCCCAAGGCGTCGTAGGCCGCTTCGGCTGCCAGCATGCCGGTCTTGATCGCGGCGTGGCTACCCTTGATGCGGCTCATGTTCAGGAAACCGGCATCGCAGCCTATTAGTGCGCCGCCCGGGAAGGTCAGCTTGGGCAGGGATTGCAGGCCGCCGGCGGTAATAGCGCGCGCGCCGTAAGAGATGCGCTTGCCGCCTTCGAAGAAGCTACGGATCGCAGGATGGGTCTTGAAGCGCTGGAATTCTTCGTAAGGCGACAGGTAAGGATTTTCGTAAGCGAGGCCGACCACATACCCCACCGCAACCTGGTTGTTTTCCAGGTGGTACAGGAAAGAGCCGCTGTACTGGTCCATCAGCGGCCAGCCGGTAGTATGTATCACCAGGCCAGGCTTGTGCTGCTTGGGATCGATTTCCCACAGTTCCTTGATGCCTATGCCGTAGGACTGCGGATCCTTGCCCTTGTTCAGGTCGTACTTCACCATCAACTGCTTGCCCAGGTGGCCGCGCGAGCCTTCGGCGAACAAGGTGTATTTGGCGTGCAGTTCCATGCCCAGCTGGAACGCGGCGGAAGCTTCGCCATGGCGGTCTACGCCCATATTGCCTGTTGCCACGCCTTTCACCGAGCCGTCATCGTTGTACAGGATTTCAGCGGCAGGGAAGCCGGGGAATACCTCAACGCCCAGCGCCTCGGCCTGCTGGCCCAGCCAGCGGGTCACATTGGCCAGCGAGACGATATAGTTGCCGTGATTTTCGAAGCAGGCCGGCAGCATCCAGTTGGGCGTCTTGTAGGCCTTGGTTTCGGTCAGCACCAGCACCCGGTCTTCGGTCACTTCGGTATTCAGCGGTGCGCCCAGTTCTTTCCAGTTGGGAAATAATTCGGTCAAGGCCCTCGGGTCCATCACCGCGCCAGACAGGATATGGGCGCCCGGTTCACCGCCTTTTTCCAGCACACAAACGGAGACCTCTTTACCTTTTTCGGCGGCGAGCTGTTTGAGCTTGATCGCAGCGGACAAACCGGCAGGGCCGCCGCCGACGATGACGACGTCATACTCCATTGCATCGCGCGGGCCGTATTGTTCTATGAGGCTTTGTGTCATGGCTATAATCGCTTTCAGATAATTTTCGAACGAACGTGCTTATTTGCTGTCAGCATGGTATATGCTGTCACTTTATTTCGCAAGCGGGCGCTTGCTGCTTATTACCTACGATCGCTTCGGGGAAAACTTTTAGAATTATCGCAGAGCGATAGGCAAGATGCAGCAATTTCGTGCTTGGTACGGCTATATATCAATAGATAAGCCGTAGATAAACCACAAAAAAACTCTGTTCATTGACTGAATTTATGAAACATAGTCATGGCGTCTATGTCATGATAGCGGCACGTTGAGTGTGGTTTAGAGTAGTGCAGTTATTCAAATAATGAGTCGGAGAATTAGATGGGAATCGAAGTCAATTTTGAGGGAAAAATCGCGCTGGTGACCGGCGCCTCCAGCGGCCTGGGAGCGCGCTTTGCCAAGGTGCTGGCGCAGGCCGGCGCCCAGGTAGTGCTGGCATCGCGCCGTATCGACCGGCTGAAGGAGTTGCGCGCCGAGATCGAGGCAGACGGTGGCGCGGCGCATGTGGTGACGCTGGATGTGACCGACTACGCCAGCATCAAGTCCGCGATTGCGCATGCCGAAACCGAAGCGGGTCCGATCGACATCCTGATCAATAATTCCGGCGTCTCGACCACGCAAAGGCTGATCGACGTCACCCCGGAAGATTATTCGTATGTGATGGATACCAATCAGCGCGGCGCTTTTTTTGTTGCACAAGAAACCGCGAAGCGCATGATAGCGCGCTACAAGGGCGACCCGAAAAAACAACATCGCATCATCAACATTGCCTCGGTCGCCGGCCTGCGCGTATTGCCGCAGATAGGCATCTATTGCGTCAGCAAGGCGGCGGTGGTGCATATGACCAAGTCCATGGCAGTGGAGTGGGGCAAGTATGGCATCAATGTGAATGCGATCTGCCCCGGCTATATTTCGACCGAAATCAATGCCGAGCACTTCGCCACCGAACAAGGCCAGAAGCTGATCGACATGTTGCCGCGCAAGCGCGTCGGCAATCCAGAAGACCTCGACGGCTTGCTGTTGCTGCTGGCAGCGGAAGAGTCGCGCTTCCTGAATGGCACCATTGTCACGGCCGATGACGGCATGAGCGTGCAATGAGCCAGACCACCGCCACCGCAATCCAAGTGACGGAAAAAAAACTGGTATACACCGTGACCATACCCATCCGCTGGGGCGATATGGATGCGATGGGCCATGTCAACAATACCGTCTATTTCCGTTTTATGGAGCAGGCCCGCATAGAGTGGCTGTCCATGCTCGGCTGCCTGCCCGACCAGGACGGCAATGGACCGGTCATCGTCAATGCCCACTGTACCTTCAAGCGTCCGCTGAAGTATCCCGACCAGGTCGAAGTCTGTACCTATATAGGCGCGGCCGGGCGCAGCAGCTTTGAGACGATACAGGAAATGCGCAGCGTGAATAACAACTACGCCATCTATGCGGAAGGCGGGGCCAAGGTGGTGTGGGTGGATGCGCAGACCGAGAAATCGGCCCCCTTGCCGGATGAAATCCGCCAGAAGCTGACGGAACTGAAATCCCTCAGCAGGAAAAAGAAATAGCTTTGTTGTCGTAGAACCTGTTTAAGATCCGTAGCGAGCGGGCGTCAGCGGGGTGAAGAGCAGCACAGAAAGCGGAACGTACTTAAGGTACGTGAGCATTTCGAGCAGCGCATGAGCCCCGATCACGTCCGCGCAGTAGGATATTGAGCGGGTTCTTAACGGATGATGCCCAGCAGCTTATGTACCAGTTCGCTGGAGGTCGCCGCGCTGAATTTGCGCATGAGTTTGGCGCGATGCATCTCCACCGTGCGCGGGCTCAGGCCTATCTGGCGCGCGATCAGCTTGCTGGTTTTGCCGTCGACCAGCAAGGCGGCAATTTCGCGCTCACGCGGGGTCAGTTCCGCCGTCACCGGGCGCTTGGAGCTCAGGTCCTCAAAGGTCCAGATGCCTTCCGCATGCGCATCCTCCTTGTGCAGGCCGCGACCCGATACGTGGCACCAGAATAATTCCTGGTTGGCCCGCTTCATGATGCGTTCGTCCGAATAATAGCCCTTGGCATTCATGATAGGCGTGATCCTGGCGCCGGTACGTTCAAACTCGTCCGGGCTAGGGTAGAGCACCAGGAAGGATTGCCCCAGCAACTCTTCCTTGTCATAGCCGAACATCCTGGCCAGGTCATCATTGCAGGCCCTGATGATACGGTTTTGCGATACGCACATGCCGACGGGGGCAAACTGGAATATGGATTCGAAATCTATAGCCTGGGGTGCGTTCATGTCGTCGATAAAGTCGCGTGAGTTCGGAAAGTCCCGAAGAAATCTCAGGTATTTTTACGGTATTGCGCAGTATAGCGTAGCATCTTATCCTGTAGGATAGATAAAATTGCCATGCCTCAATCTACTTCAATCGGCAGATATTCGGGGTGGCTCCAGGAAATGACCAATAACGAAAAGGGACAGGTATGAATAAAGTATATCCTGACGCTAAAGCCGCACTGGCAGATATAGTCAAAGACGGACAGACGATCGCGGTAGGCGGTTTTGGCCTGTGCGGTATTCCAGAAGCGCTGATCGCGGCGCTACGCGATTCCGGGGTGGGCAACCTGACGGCGATTTCGAATAATGCCGGCGTGGACGGTTTTGGCTTGGGGCAACTATTGACCACGCGCCAGATCAAAAAAATGATCTCTTCCTATGTCGGCGAAAACAAGGAATTCGAGCGCCAATACCTGGCTGGCGAGCTGGAGCTGGAATTCACGCCGCAAGGTACCCTGGCTGAGAAGCTGCGCGCCGGCGGCGCCGGCATCCCCGCCTTCTTTACCAAGACCGGCGTCGGCACCATCGTCGCCGATGGCAAGGAAATCCGCGAATTCGATGGCCAGCAATATGTGATGGAGCGTTCCCTGGTTTCCGACGTTTCCCTGGTCAAGGCCTATAAAGCCGACAAGGCGGGCAACCTGGTGTACCGCAAGACTGCGCGCAACTTCAACCCGAATGTGGCAATGGCGGGCAAGATCACGGTCGCAGAAGTTGAGGTACTGGTAGAAATCGGCGAGCTCGATCCCGATGAGGTCCATACGCCCGGCATCTTCGTGCAGCGCATCGTCGTCAATGCACATCCGGAAAAACGCATAGAACAGCGCACTGTGCGCCCATCCTAATAAGAAGGCAGGAGAACCAACATGGCATGGAATCGTGATGAAATGGCTGCACGCGCGGCGCAGGAATTACAGGACGGCTTTTACGTCAATCTCGGCATAGGCTTGCCCACGATGGTCGCCAATCACGTGCCGCAAGGCATGGAAGTCTGGCTGCAATCGGAAAACGGCTTGCTGGGCATAGGCCCGTTCCCGACCGAGGCCGAAGTAGACCCCGATATGATCAATGCGGGCAAGCAGACCGTGACCACGCTGCCGGGCTCGTCCATCTTCAGTTCGGCGGATTCATTTGCAATGATACGCGGCGGCAAGATCAACCTGGCCATCCTGGGCGCCATGCAGGTCAGCGAAACCGGCGATCTGGCCAACTGGATGATCCCTGGCAAGATGGTCAAGGGCATGGGCGGCGCGATGGACCTGGTGGCCGGCGTCGGCCGCGTCGTGGTATTGATGGAGCACGTCGCCAAGGGCGACGCGCACAAGATCCTCAATAAATGCAACCTGCCGCTGACCGGTGTCGGCGTCGTCAATCGCATCGTCACCGACCTGGGCGTCATCGACGTGACGCCCAAGGGTCTGAAATTGCTGGAACTGGCGCCCGGTGTCAGCAAGGAAGAAATCATCGCCAAGACCGAAGCCAGGCTGGATGTCAGCGCGATCGCCTAAGCGGTAAAGCTGCTTCCATAAAAAACGCCTGGCGCAAGTCCAGGCGTTTTTTTTACGGGATTAGGATAGCTTGCCTCATTTCTTGGCGGCCGGCTCCATCATCGGTTTGACGTCGCCGCAGTCGGCGCCCAGCCATTTGCCGCTGCTCTCGTGATGCTGGCTAACCGGCTTGTTGCGCGCGGTACCCTTGAAATCGTACACCGAGGTAAAGCTTTCTGTGCTGGTGAAGGTGCCTTTGGCGGTGCCCGTACCTTTCAGGTCCGGGCCGTCGCAGACGATGTCCACGGTATAGCCGCTACTGTTTTTGGAGAAGTTCTTGGGCTGGCACATGGACTGTTCTTTCTGCATGACCGGCGGCCGCTCGCGCTCCACCATTTCCTTGGTCAGGCAGACCTTATGCACCATCGCGCCGCCTTGCATCTGCGGCATTTTGACGCCCATCTTGTTCATCTGCTCGATTTGTTCGGGCGAAAGCTTGGGCATCTTGGCCATCATTTCTGCCTGTGCTGGGTCCATCTGCATCGTCATTTCCCATAGCCCGGGCTTGATGTTGCCCGCGGCATGGCTGGCAGCGGCTGACAGCAACAGCGGCAGTAAGAGTGTGCGGGGTATCTTCAGGTGCTGCATGTTAGCCTCCTTGGGTCGAGATGGGATGCTGCAATGGACACTGCAATATACAACTTTATGTGATTGCTGCCTATTGCACGGATCTTTTTTCGCAGCCAGGGCAAATTGCTTGCGGGATTTCAGGCCTTGGCTGAATTGCGTGGCGAAATAAGAAAATGCCGGCGTATAGCCGGCACCTGGATGGTTTTTGATGGGCTGCTTAAATTATTGTGCGACCCAGCCGCCATCCATATTCCACGCGACGCCGCGTACCTGGTTAGCCGCCTCGCTGCAAAAGAACACCGCCAGCCCGCCCAATTGCTCAGGTGTGACGAATTCGCCGGACGGCTGTTTCTCGGCCAGCAGGGCTTTCTTGGACGCTTCGTTCGATATATTCTCCCTGGCGGCGCGGTCATCCACCTGTTTTTGCACCAGCGGGGTCAGCACCCAGCCCGGGCAGATCGCGTTGCAGGTGACGCCCGTCTGCGCGGTTTCCAGGGCCGTGCTCTTGGTAAAGCCGACCAGGCCGTGTTTGGCGGCGACATACGCCGACTTTTGTGCAGAGGCGACCAAGCCGTGCGCAGACGCCACATTGATGATGCGGCCCCAGTTCTTTGCCTTCATTTTCGGCAGGGCCAAACGGGTGGTGTGGAAGGCGGAGCTCAGGTTGATCGCGATGATCGCATCCCATTTTTCCGTAGGGAAATCTTCTATGTTGGCCACGTACTGTATGCCGGCATTATTGACCAGCACGTCGACGCCGCCGAATTTTTGCTCGGCAGACTGCATCATGGCTTCAATCTCGGCGGGCTTGCTCATGTCGGCATTGTAATAGGCGGTTTGTATGCCGAATTCCTGTGCGGTGCTGGCCTGCAGTGCCTCAATTTCCTTGAGATCGCCAAAGCCGTTGAAAACGATGTTGGCGCCTTCGGCGGCCAGCGACCTGGCGATGCCCAGGCCTATGCCCGAGGTGGATCCTGTGACGAGTGCGGTCTTGCCCCTGAGTGTAATGCCCGGCATGTGGCCTCCAAAAAGATGTAATTTAGTTAAAATAGATGCTTATCTATATGCTTATGACAAAGACATCAATGATTTTAAGCGCAACGACCGGTAAAATGGCGGTATGTGCCCACTAGTAAAACTACTAGCCAGGGCTGGCCATTTTGCCGCAGCCTCTTGAAAGGATCGCCATGCAAGTCCAGCGCAAGTCGGTACTATGTCTCTCGCCTTCAGGTTTGCATCAGTTGTCTTACAAGGAGTGGGGCGATCCGGGCAATCCCAGGGTATTGATTTGCGTGCATGGAGTGACCAGGGTTGCCGACGATTTTGATGCGATGGCGGCTGCCTTGTGCGATTCGTACCGGGTGATCTGCCCGGACATCGTCGGGAGGGGAAAATCCGGCTGGTTGCGCAATCCCCAGCACTACCAGATACCGCAGTATGTCAGCGATATGGTGACTCTGCTGGCGCGCGCGGATGCGGAAACGGTGGACTGGTTCGGCACCTCCCTGGGCGGCCTGATAGGCATGGGCTTGGCGGCATTGCCGGATAACCCGATCAGGAAACTAGTCTTGAACGATGTCGGTCCAACGATCAATGCCGCGGCGATAGCGCGCATAGGCGAATACATAGGCCAGGATGTGCGCTTCCCCAGTTTTGAGCAAGCGGCCGCGTATATCAAGATGATTTCGCTGTCCTTTGGCCCGCATACCGATGCCGAGTGGCATAAATTGGCTGCCGACGTCTTGAAGCAGGACAGCGACGGCCAGTGGATACGCCATTATGACCTGGGACTGGCGGTGCCGATCAAGGCCACCACGCCGGAAATGGCGACCGCCGCACAGGCTGCGCTATGGACAGCGTATGATGCGGTGCGCTGCGAAACGCTGCTGGTGCGCGGCGGCGAATCGGACCTATTGAGCGTGGAAGTGGCGCAGCAGATGACGCAGCGCGGGCCCAGGGCCAAGCTGGTAGAGATCGCCGGGGTTGGGCATGCGCCTACCTTTGTGCACCAGGACCAGATCGCGATCGTCAAAGATTTTTTGCAGGTGTAGCAGCTTGGACGGATGGCACGATCCGTGCTCTGTCGATATGAAATAAGAAATGTAGAGAAACCATGAACATACAGCGTTTGCACGTAGGGCCAAGATTGTCGGAAACCGCGATCTTCAATAAAACGGTTTACCTGGCAGGGCAAATTGCCGAGGACGCCAGCCAGGACTTCGCCGGCCAGACCAGGGAAGTGCTGGGGCATATAGACAGATTGCTGCAAGAAGCCGACAGCGACAAGTCGCAAATATTGATGTGCCAGATTTACATTACCGATGTGAAAAACATGGCAAGCATGAATGAAATATGGGATGCCTGGGTGCCTACCGGGAATTCGCCTCCGCGCGCGACGGTACAGGCGCAATTGGTCAGGCCCGAATTACTGATAGAAATCGTCGTCACCGCTGCACAGAAATAGTCTATATGGTATCAACATTGGCAATGGCCTCGCAGTCGCAACTGCTGGAAGGCCTGACGGAAGCAGAATGCGAACGCGTCTTCGAGGCGCTGCAGTTTGTCGTTCCTTTGTATGCGAGCAAGCAGGTGGTCACTGAACAGAATGCGCTGCAGTTTGTCGAGGGCGTGGTATCCACGCTGGCGATGTTGCGCACCGATGTTGATACGCGTATCGCCGGCTTATTATTCGAGCTGCCTGAACTGGCGCCGCTGGCGGCCGAGCAGATAGAGGCCAAGTTCGGCCGCGAGATCGCCGACCTGGTGTCCGGCATACGCCGCCTGATGCGTTTGCGGGAAGCGGCGCTGACCCAGCACGAATTTAGCCGCGGCAAGAACGCAGCGGAAAAAGCCTCGACCCAGATGGAGACCCTGCGCAAGATGGTATTGGCGATGGCCACCGACATGCGGGTAGTGCTGGTGCGTCTGGCTTCGCGCGTGACCACGCTCAGGTATTTCGCCGAGACCAAGCGCGAGGACGGCGCGGCGCAACAATACGCCAGCGAAACCATGGACTTGTATGCGCCATTGGCCAACCGTCTCGGCGTGTGGCAATTGAAATGGGAGCTGGAAGACTTGTCGTTCCGCTTCCTGGAGCCGGTGCAGTACAAGCGCATTGCCAAGATGCTGGAAGAAAAACGCCTGGAGCGTGAGAGTTTCGTCGTATCGGCCATCGAACGCCTGAACAAGGAATTGAAGATCGCCGGCATCAAGGCCGAAGTCAGCGGCCGGCCCAAGCACATCTACAGCATCTGGAAAAAGATGAAGGGCAAGGATGTCAATTTTGACGAGTTATACGATGTGCGCGCGTTCCGCGTGATCGTCGACGACATCAAGGATTGCTATACCGTGCTGGGTATCGTCCATAACGCCTGGACGCCGATACCCAAGGAATTCGACGACTATATTTCGCGGCCCAAGCCGAACGGCTACAAGTCGCTGCACACGGTAGTGGTGGTGGAGGATGGCCGCCCGCTGGAAGTGCAGATACGCACCAGGGAGATGCACCAGTTCGCCGAATACGGCGTGGCGGCCCACTGGCGCTACAAGGAGAGCGGCGGCTCCAATTTTTCTGCGCAGGAATATGACGAAAAAATCGCCTGGCTGCGTCAGTTGCTGGCATGGAAGAGCGAGGTGGCGGACAGCGTAGTCGGCCAGGATCAGCTGCAGCGCGAATGGGTGGAAAAACTCAAATCGGCGGCACTGGATGACCGCATCTATGTGCTGACGCCGCAGGCCAGGGTGATAGAGCTGCCTTGCGGCTCCACGCCTGTCGATTTTGCCTACCACCTGCATACCGATGTCGGCCATCGTTGCCGCGGCGCGCGTGTCGATAACGTGATGGTGCCGCTAAATACGCCCTTGAAAAATGGCCAGACGGTGGAGATCATCACACTGAAAAGTGGCTCCAGCCAGGCCGGCCCTTCGCGCGACTGGCTCAATACCGACTATTCGGCCAGCACCCGCACCCGCACCAAAATCCGCGCCTGGTTCAATGCGATAGACCAGCAGGAAACCTTATCCAATGGCCGCGCTCTGGTGGAAAAAACCCTGCAGCGCGAAGGCAAGACGGCGGTCAACCTGGAAGAGCTGGCGCAAAAACTGGGTTTCGGCGCGGTGGATGAATTATTCCTGGCCGTGGGCAAGGATGAGTTCAGCCTGCGCCAGATAGAGAATTTATTGCGCGATACCGGTATCGAGCCTGAGCTGGATGAATTAAGCATTACCAACAAGAGCCGCGCTTCCAGCGTGACCCAGGGCGCCAAGTCCGGCGTGCTGGTAGTGGGTACCGAGGGCTTGATGACGCAGCTGGCGCGCTGCTGCAAGCCGGCGCCGCCGGATGAAATCGTCGGCTTTGTCACGCGCGGCAAGGGCGTCTCCATCCATCGTCTGAACTGCAAGAATTTTGCCGAAATGCGTAGCAAGGCGCCGGAGCGCGTGATACAGACGACCTGGGGCGACCATGGCAGGGAGACGGTTTACCCGGTCGATATTTTTGTGCTGGCGCAGGACAGGCAGGGTTTGCTGAGGGATATCTCCGAGGTATTTTCGCGCGAAAAAATCAATGTGATAGGCGTCAATACCCAAAGCTCAAAATCGCAGGCGCGCATGTCTTTCACGGCCGAGATAGGCGGCACCTCGCAATTGCAAAAAGCGCTGACCGTGATCAGCGAAGTCAGCGGCGTGATCGAAGTGCGCCGGCAGTAGGTAAACGCTGGCCTAGGGCTGGCCTAGGGCTTTTCTATCAGCGGATGGACCCAGGCCTCGTGCTCGTCGGCCATCTGCGGGGTCTCCGCCTGCAGCGTGATATGGTCTATGCCGTGCCTGCTCAGCAGCATGGCTTTGACATTGGCCAGGATTTCCGGCCACAGCTGCAAGTCGCTGATTTCCAGGTGTCCTATCAAGGCTGGGTAGCCCGGCGACATTTCCCACACATGCAGGTCATGCACCGACAGCACGCCGTCGATGGTCTTCAGGTCCTGGCCCACTTGTACATAGTTGATCTTGTGCGGCACCCCTTCCATCAGGAAATGGTAGGACTCGTTCAGCACGCCAAAAGTCGACTTCAGGATCAGTAGCGAGACGAAGATCGACAGCAAGGGGTCTATCGGCATCCAGCCGCTGAAGTAGATCACCGCGCCGGAAGCGATGGCGGCGACCGAGCCCAGCAAGTCGCCCATGACGTGCACCAGCGCAGCCTTGGTGTTGACGCTGTCCTTGTCATGCGACAGCACCCAGGCGACCACGATGTTGATGAGCAGGCCGATGGCGGCGACCAGCATCACCGCGCCGCCTTGCACTGGCTCCGGATGGGATAGCCTTTGCACCGCCTCATAGAAGATCCAGCCCACCACCACCAGCATGGCCATGCCGTTGACGAAGGCTGCCAGCGCTTCTGCGCGGCCAAAGCCGAAAGAGTTCTTGGCGGTAGGCGGGCGTTTGGCGATCACCTGCGCCAATAGGGCCAGCCCCAGGGCAGCCGCATCGGTAACCATATGGCCGGCGTCGGAAATCAGCGCCAGTGAATTCGACCAGAAGCCGAAGATTACTTCTACCCCGGCGAACCCCAGGGTCAGTACCAGCGCCCAGGCCAGTACTGCCTGGCTGCGATGTTCAAAAAAATGATTGTGCTGGGCGTCGCCGTGGCGATGCGCGTGCAGTTCGGTGCTTTTGTCGACAGATGATTTTGCGTGCATGGACTAACTAAAAATTGGGTGCATGGATGAATGCCGGTATATTGCCGGCCTCAATAGGGCTGCTACTGGCAATAGTTTAGCCGTTTAATGCTTGAATTTGATGCAAATCCACATTTGCTGGCTGTGTATTTTTGCCAAAATATTCAACAAATTGCAGGCCGTCCCCATGCCGGGAGAAATATTTTGTTAAAAAATGCCTAAAAAAACTTTACGCCCTTGGTGATGTTTGCTATAGTTTCGCTCTTCGGGCGGTTAGTTCAGCTGGTTAGAATACTTGGTCGACATCCAAGGGGTCGCAGATTCGAATTCTGCACCGCCCACCAGAATTTACTTTGTAATTCATTGCATATAAGAGCGAGAAAGGCATCATGGTTATGACACCGCGAACTACGATCACTGCAACTTGTGAGCGACGCTAGTCGAGGTTCTTTTTCGTTTGTATGTAATTAAAAAAAGACGCGGCTATGCCGCGTTTTTTTTCGTCCGCATTTTTTAAATTGTGTTTTTCAGCAAGACATTACATTGCTGGCATGGAGAGCAAAATGATTTCAGTCCGACTTCCCGATGGTTCGCAGCGTCAATTTGAAGCCCCGGTCACCGTAGCCCAGGTGGCCGGCAGCATAGGTGCAGGCCTGGCCAAGGCCGCGCTGGCCGGCAAGGTCAATGGCAAGCTGGTGGATACCTCTTACCTGATCGATGCCGACGTCGACTTGTCCATCGTCACCGACAGGGATGCGGACGGCCTGGAAGTGATACGCCATTCCACCGCCCATTTGCTGGCCTACGCCGTCAAGGAATTGTTCCCGGATGCGCAGGTGACTATCGGGCCGGTGATAGAAAACGGCTTTTACTATGATTTTGCTTACAAGCGCCCGTTTACTCCGGACGATTTGCAGGCAATAGAAAAGAAAATGCTGGAACTGGCCAAGAAGGATGAGCCCGTCACCCGCAAGGTCTTGCCGCGCGACGAGGCGGTAGCCTATTTCAAGTCCATAGGTGAAGCGTATAAAGCTGAGATCATCGAATCCATCCCGCAAGACCAGGAAGTGTCGCTGTACACAGAGGGTAATTTCACCGACCTGTGCCGCGGCCCGCACGTGCCGTCCACTGGCAAGCTGAAGGTCTTCAAGCTGATGAAGCTGGCCGGCGCCTACTGGCGCGGCGACTCCAAGAACGAGATGCTGCAGCGCGTATACGGCACTGCTTTCGCCAAGAAGGAAGACCAGGAAGCCTACCTGCATATGCTGGAAGAGGCGGAAAAGCGCGACCACCGCAAGCTGGGCAAGTCGCTGGACCTGTTCCACTTCCAGGATGAGGCGCCTGGCCTGATTTTCTGGCATCCCAAGGGTTGGACTATCTGGCAGCAGGTTGAGCAATACATGCGCAAGGTGTACCAGGATTGCGGCTACCAGGAAGTCAAGGGCCCGCAGATCCTGGATCGCACCCTGTGGGAGCGCACCGGCCACTGGGAGAACTACCGCGAGAACATGTTCTCCACCGAGTCGGAAAATCGCCACTACGCATTGAAGCCGATGAATTGCCCGGGCCACGTGCAGATTTTCAATGCGAATATGCGCAGCTATCGCGAACTACCGCTGCGTTTCGGCGAGTTCGGCCAATGCCATCGCAACGAACCTTCCGGCGCCTTGCACGGCATCATGCGCGTGCGTGGCTTTACCCAGGATGACGGCCACATTTTCTGTACAGAAGAGCAAATCCTGGCCGAGGTGACCGCTTTCCATCCGCAGGCGATGAAGGTGTATGCCGATTTCGGTTTCGAGAATATTTTCATCAAGATCGCACTGCGTCCGGATAACCGCATCGGTTCCGATGAGGTCTGGGATACTGCGGAAGAGGCCTTGCGCTCGGCCTTGCGCCAATGTGGTGTGACCTGGGAAGAATTGCCGGGCGAGGGCGCATTCTATGGTCCGAAAATAGAATATCACCTGAAGGACAGTCTCGGCCGTCCTTGGCAGGTAGGCACCATGCAGGTGGATTTCTCCATGCCTGGCCGCCTGGACGCGGAATATGTATCGGATGACAACTCGCGCAAGGTGCCGGTGATGCTGCACAGAGCAATTGTTGGCTCCATGGAACGCTTTATCGGCATCTTGATAGAAAATCATGCCGGCGCGATGCCTTTATGGTTGTCGCCAGTGCAAATCGCGGTGCTGAATATCTCTGAATCGCAGGCCGAATACAGCAAGTCCGTTGCGGAAGACCTGAAGAAACAAGGGTTTAGGGTGCATTTGGATTTGCGTAACGAGAAGATTACCTATAAAATACGCGAGCATTCCGTTCAAAAACTGCCTTATATCATCGTCATCGGTGATAAGGAGAGGGATGCAAACACAGTGGCTGTGCGTACGCGTGGCAATCTGGATCTGGGGGTTATGCCTCTGGATACCCTGGTGGATCGTCTGAAAAGCGAGATAGAAACCAAGGCCTGACCGGATAATGCCGAGCGAGAGAGCACAGCCAATTTATTTATTTTTTGAAGGAAACTGCAATAGCTACTGACAAGTCACATCGCATCAACGGTGAAATTACTGCGCCAGAAGTGCGCTTGAGCGGCGTTGAGAATGAGCCTTTGGGCATTGTTAAACTGGCAGATGCCTTTCGCCTGGCTGAAGAAGCCAACGTCGATCTGGTAGAAATAGCGCCGACTGCACAGCCGCCTGTTTGCCGCCTGATGGATTACGGCAAGTTCAAGTACCAGGAACAGAAGAAGGCGCACGAAGCCAAGCTGAAGCAAAAAGTCATCCTAGTCAAGGAAGTTAAATTCCGTCCAGGCACGGATGATGGTGATTACAATATCAAGTTGCGTAATCTGACCAAATTCCTGGATGAAGGCGACAAGACCAAGATCACCCTGCGTTTCCGCGGACGTGAAATGGCCCATCAGGAAATCGGTATGCGTATGCTGGAGCGTTTGAAGCTGGATCTGGAACCGTATGGCCAGGTAGAGCAGTTTCCCAAGATGGAAGGCCGTCAGATGATCATGATCCTGGCGCCGAAGAAGAAGAAATAAATAAGATAAGATTTGTGATCGTTGCAGCAAAAACTGCAGCTGTCCAAATGGCGATGGACTAGATTTCATCGCCCAACAAGTGAGAGTAGGCATCCAAGCGCATCGTAATCGTTGCCACCTACAATCATGTTAAAAGTGGAGCTGTCGTAAAAGACAGATAGTGTTATGCCAAAAATGAAGACGAAAAGCAGCGCGAAAAAGCGCTTCCGTGTACGTCCAGGTGGAACGGTCAAACGTGGTCAGGCTTTCAAGCGCCACATCTTGACTAAGAAAACTACCAAAAACAAACGTCAGTTGCGCGGTGCAGTCGGTGTCCATGATTCAAACATGGCTTCCGTGACTCGCATGATGCCAACAGCTTAACCTCATACTCAATATTTAAGGAGTTACTATGCCTAGAGTAAAACGTGGGGTTACAGCTCGTGCCCGTCATAAGAAAGTCCTCGATTTAGCCAAGGGCTATCGTGGTCGCCGCAGCAAGGTATACCGTATTGCCAAGCAAGCAGTTATGCGCGCTGGTCAATATGCATACCGTGACCGTCGTAACAAAAAACGCGTATTCCGCGCTTTGTGGATTACCCGTATCAATGCAGCAACCCGTGAACACGGCATGACTTACAGCGTGTTCATGAACGGCCTGAAAAAAGCCTCCATCGAACTGGACCGTAAAGTCCTGGCCGATATGGCAGTGATGGACAAGCCAGCGTTTGCTGCGATTGTTAATCAAGTTAAGGCTAACCTGGCTGCGTAATTGTCGTTAGGTGCCGATGCGCCGTTGGCGTGCCGGCTATCAGTGAGCGGGGCAGAGGTTTATTCCTATGCCCCGTTTTATTTTCAGCTTGAGGCTATTGCGACATTACCCCTGCAAACGATTTGCCAGGTTAATCTCTCAATAACTTTTTGTTTTCGGCTCCCCGAAGCGGGAAAAATCGCATGAATCCCTTAGATCATCTTGTAACTCAAGCGCGCGCAGATTTTGCTGCTGCCCATGACGCCGCCGCCCTCGAAAATGCCAAGGCGCTGTACCTGGGCAAGACCGGGCAAATTACCGAACAAATGAAAAGCCTGGGCAAGCTGGCGCCCGACGAGCGCAAGGCGCAGGGCGCGATTATCAACGCCATCAAGGAACAAATCGAAAACGCACTGACCGACAGGCGCGATGCGCTGGCCAATGCGCAGATGCAGACGCGCTTGAACGCCGAGGCGATCGACGTCAGCCTGCCGGGCCGCGGACGCGGCATGGGCGGCATCCATCCGGTGATGCGCACCTGGCAGCGGGTCGAGGAAATTTTCCGCTCTATCGGTTTCGACGTGGCGGACGGTCCTGAAATCGAAAACGACTGGACCAACTTCACTGCCCTGAACAGCCCGGAAAACCATCCGGCACGCTCGATGCAGGACACCTTCTACATCGACGGCAAGGACGCCGACGGCAAGCAACTGCTGCTGCGTACCCACACCAGCCCGATGCAGGTGCGTTATGCACGCATGAACCAGCCGCCGATCAAGGTCATCGCCCCCGGCCGCACCTACCGGGTCGACAGCGACGCCACGCATTCGCCGATGTTCCACCAGGTGGAGGGTTTGTGGATAGCCGAAGACATCAGCTTCGCCGACCTGAAGGGCGTGTACCTGAATTTCGTCAAGGCGTTTTTTGAAACCGACGACTTGCAAGTGCGCTTCCGGCCTTCGTATTTCCCGTTCACCGAACCGTCGGCGGAGATCGATATCGCGTTTGGCAGCGGTCCGCTGAAAGGGCGCTGGCTGGAAGTATCGGGCTCGGGCCAGGTACATCCGTCGGTGGTCAGGAACATGGGCCTGGACCCGGATAAATATATAGGCTTTGCCTTTGGTTCCGGCCTGGAGCGCCTGGCCATGCTGCGCTATGGCATCAGCGACCTGCGCCTGTTCTACGAAGGCGACCTGCGCTTCCTGAAGCAGTTCAATTAAATCCGCGCGCGCAGGACCTTGTCCTGCGTTGCTGCGACATGTAAATCACGTACATTTCCACGGCTGAATTATGCAATTTTCCGAAAACTGGCTCCGTACCATGGTAGATCCGAAGATGACTTCGGATGAATTGGCGCACTTGCTGACTATGTCAGGACTGGAAGTGGAGGAGCTCGACCCCGTCGCTCCGCCGTTCACCAATGTCGTTGTGGCCGAGATCCTGGAAATCGCCAAGCACCCGGACGCAGACCGGCTCAACGTCTGCCAGGTCAACGTCGGCACCGGCACCATCCTGAACATCGTCTGCGGCGCACCGAATGTGCGGGTGGGCATGAAGGTGCCTTGCGCCATGGCCGGCGCGATCTTGCCGCCGGGCGCAGACGGCAAGCCCTTCGAAATCAAGATAGGCAAACTGCGCGGCGTAGAATCGCAAGGCATGCTGTGTTCCGCGCGCGAGCTGAAATTGTCCGAAGACCACGGCGGCTTGCTGGACTTGCCCGCCGATGCGCCGGTAGGCCAGAATTTCCGCGACTACTATCAGCTGAACGACCTGAAGTTCACGATCAAGCTGACCCCGAACAAGGCGGACTGCCTGTCGGTGCTGGGTGTTGCGCGCGAAGTGTCGGCGCTGACCGGCACCCCCCTGAACCTGCCGGAAATCAAGGCAGTCGCGGTCAGTCTGCAAGACAAGCTGCCGGTCAAAATCTCCGCCCCCGACCTGTGCGGTCGTTTCAGCGGCCGCATCATACGCGGCGTGAATGCCAAGGCGCCGACGCCGGACTGGATGAAGCAAAGACTGGAGCGCAGCGGCCAGCGTCCTATTTCCGCGCTGGTGGATATTTCCAATTATGTGATGCTGGAACTGGGCCGCCCTAGCCACGTGTTCGACCTGGACAAGATCCACGGCGGCCTGGATATACGTTGGGGCAAGCCGGGCGAATCGCTGAAGCTGTTGAATGGCAATACCGTTGCCGTCGACGAGTGGGTAGGCGTGATCGCCGACGACAAGGAGATCGAATCCCTGGCCGGCATCATGGGCGGCGACTCCACTGCGGTGAGCCTGGAGACGCAAAACATCTACCTGGAAGCGGCGTTCTGGTGGCCGCAAGCGATACAGGGCAGGGCGCGCCGCTATAACTTCTCTACCGATGCCGCGCACCGTTTTGAACGCGGCGTAGACTATGCCACGACGGTAGAGCATATCGAACGCATCACGGCGCTGATCGTGGAAATCTGCGGCGGCGCCGGCCAGGTAACGGTCGGCCCGGTGGACGACCATATCGTCAACTTGCCGCAGCGCCCAGCCGTCAAATTGCGCACGGCGCGCGCGGTCAAGGTCATCGGCGTGCCGCTGACCGACGAAGTCATCGCCGACATTTTCACCCGCCTGGGTCTGGCATTTACCCAAACCCCGGGAGAATTCCTGGTGACCCCGCCCTCGTATCGCTTCGACATAGAAATTGAAGAAGACCTGGTCGAGGAAGTCGCGCGCGTGTACGGTTTTGAAAACATCCCGGCCCTGCCGCCGGTGGCCGCCAATGCGATGCGCGTAGCGCCGGAAAACCACCGCTCGCTGTTCACGATACGCCGCCAGATCGCCGACCTCGATTACCAGGAAGTGATCAACTACAGCTTCGTCGAAGAAGCCTGGGAAAAGGATTTTGCCGGCAATAGCGATCCTATCAAACTGCTGAACCCGATCGCCAGCCAGATGAGCGTCATGCGCTCCAGCCTGATCGCCAGCCTGGTGGCCAATGCGCGCTACAACCTGAACCGCAAGCTCAACCGCGTGCGTGCGTTTGAGATCGGCGCAGTGTATCTGCAGAATGCCAGCGTGCCTGACGGCCCTTTGACCGTTGCCGGCTACGACCAGCCCAAACGCCTGGCAGCGTTGGCCTATGGCCCGGTAGCGGACGAGCAGTGGGGGCAGGCCACGCGCAATGTCGATTTCTTTGATGTCAAAGCTGACCTGGAAGCCTTGTTCGCGCCTAAAACCTTGCGCTTCATCAAGGCCGAACACGCCGCCTTGCATCCTGGCCGTTCTGCCCGCATCGAATGCGAAGGCAAGAGCATAGGCGTGATCGGTGAATTGCATCCGCGCCTGCAACAAAAATACGACCTGCCTTTGGCGCCCGTGGTATTTGAAGTGGATATCGCTGCATTGCAAGATGTGCAAGTGCCTGTTCACCATGAAATTTCCAAATTCCAGGCGGTAACGCGCGACTTGGCGCTGGTGGTCAAGCAAGCTGTCCCAGCCCAGGATTTGCTGGATGCTTTCACCGGCGAGGCAAGTTCCAGCGAAGCGTGTAAAATCATGCAAGCCGTTGTTTTATTTGATGAATATCGCGGCAAGGGTTTGGAAAATGACGAAAAAAGTCTTGCTTTCCGCTTTACCTTGCAAGATACTCAAAGTACCTTGCAAGACGATAAAGTAGAGGTGGCAATGGCTGCATTTATCGCCGTGGCAACTGCTAGATGCGCAGCAAGGCTGCGTTGATAGACAAAGACTTGACTGCTGCCAGTATTGATAAGCGTAGTCAATCGCTGGCATGAGTAGCCGGAAAGACAGAAAAGTCTGTATCAACAGCGTCCGCGATGCTGTTGATTTATATATTAGCAAGTAGGGATAATGAACAATGAATGACGTGACTTCCGCTGAGCTTCAATCGGTTCTGGATGCAGATTTGAACCGTGCGATGCGTGAAGCCAAAGCGCGCTCACAAGCTGAAAAAGACTTGCCGACCCTGACTAAGGCCGAGTTGGCAGAGCTGCTTTTTGAGCAAGTGGGCCTGAACAAACGGGAAGCCAAAGACATGGTGGAAACCTTCTTTGACGAGATCCGTAATGCGCTGGAAAGAGGCGAGGCAGTCAAGCTGTCCGGCTTTGGTAATTTCCAGTTACGTGACAAACCACAGCGTCCTGGCCGCAATCCTAAAACCGGTGAAGAGATCCCCATCACCGCGCGCCGCGTGGTGACCTTTCACGCCAGCCAGAAACTCAAGGGCATGGTTGATGATGAAGGTAACCCGCCTCTTGCACACGCTGCCTGATCTGATCTATGAGCGAACATAAGATAGAAGCTTTTGTTTTGCCGCCGATTCCGGCGAAGCGTTACTTCACCATCGGTGAAGTCAGCGATCTATGCGGCGTCAAGCCGCATGTGCTGCGCTACTGGGAGCAGGAATTCACGCAACTGAAGCCTGTCAAACGCCGCGGCAATCGCCGCTACTATCAGCACCATGAAGTGCTGCTGATCCGCCGCATACGCGAGCTATTGTATGAGCAGGGCTTCACCATCAATGGTGCGCGCAACAAGCTGAATGTGCACGCGAACGGCAGCGCCAACGATGCCGACATCGACGCCTCAGGTGCTGTGCCGCTGAACCTGCTCGCCATACGCGACGAACTGACCTCCATCCTGTCTCTGCTGAGCAGATAAGCAAGCCGGCACCGCCGCCGGCATAGGCATAACCTGCACGATGCGGCGCTTAATATCATGGCGCCCGCCGTTTCCCGCTCTTGCATCCTCTGATCCATGCACTGCCGCGCATTGCGGCTTTATCCGCTAGCCCTCCTTTTCTCACCCTGGCGCCTGATCCAGATTCATTCCAGGAATATCTTCCTGCCTGCCAGATTCTTATATGGAAATAAAAAATTGCCCAGCGATGATGTTAATTTGCAAATGTGTCGGTTTACTGTGGCAAACTGGTCAAACCTCGCTGCACAGTGACGAAGCAACATTATATTTATGATATAAAGACTTGTACTCAACATATAGGAGTGCAATTTGTCTAATCCAACAACAGGAGAATGATGATGAAAAGAATTTTGCCATTGGTGGCGATTCCTCTCGCGCTGGTCTTCAGCACGTCCGCTTTTGCCCAGGCTTCTGCATCGGCAGAAGCATCCAAGCCGGGCAAGACCCGCGCCGAAGTAAAAGCAGAAACCAAGGCTGCCGCCAAGGCAGGGGAATTGAACAAGAACCTGGATGTCCCTGAAGTGCCGGCCAAAGCGGCCAAAGGCTCAGGCGCTAACCGTGCCGACGTGAAAGCGGACGTCAAGGCAGCCCGCAAGGCTGGCGAATTGGACAAGAACCTGGACCTGGATCCTGTTCCCACCAAAAAAGGCGACAAAAATAGCGGCAAATCCCGCGCCGAAGTAAAGGCTGAGGCCAAGGCTGCCGCCAAGGTCAAGGAAGGCGTGGACTTGCCTGGCAAATGATGCCTGATGCTTGAATAGAGCACACCAAAATCATGCCATGATGAGAGAACGGGCCGCTTTATGCGGCCCGTTTTATTTGGCGCCCGCCGTTCAAGCTGAAGATAGCTCCAGCGAGCAATTCAGGCGATCCGCCCGCTTCTAAGGGCATTGTTACGATATTCGTAGCGAAAGATGGTATCCAGTTTGTGATAGTCACTATCTGAATGAAGCCAGCACTCACGCAAGGCTGAGCCGCCATACTGTAGAAAATAACTGTTGCCTATGAGCAATTTATAAACAGGGGGAGGTAAGATGAATTTTCTGCGCCGTTTTTCCATACAAAAAAAGCTGATGCTCAGCATGGGTTTATGCCTGCTGATGTTCTTGCTTATTTCCAGCTTCCTGAGCATGACGATGACCGGCAACGGCATCCGCGAGCGCGTGATTCAACAAGAGCTGCCGGCGGTGGTGGGCGAGATCCGCAATGACATCCTGCGCCAGATTGCAGAGCCGCTGGCGCTGTCGCAGAGCATCGCCAATAACAGCTATCTGCAGGAGTGGGAGAATGCAGGCTTGCCGGATGAGGGCCTGGCGGGCTGGCAGCGCTACACCAAGCAGATCAAGGACAAGTCCAAGGCCGCCACGATATTCTGGGTCTCCGCCGCCAGCGGCAAATACTTTACCGAGGCCGGCCTGAACCGCACCCTGGACAAAGCCAGCCCGAACGACCAATGGTTCTACGGCTTCCTGTCCGGCGGCAAGCCGTATACGCTGGATATCGACAAAGACGTCAGCTCCAGCGTCTATATGATGTTCATCAATACCCGCTTCGATGCCGGCGCCGGCAAGCAAGGCATCGCCGGCCTGGGCCTGTCGGTGGATGCGCTGGCCAATACCATACGCAGCTACCACGTAGGCAAGTCTGGCTATGTCTACCTGGTGCGCGCCAACGGCAGCCTGCTGATCCACAAGGATCCGGCCCTGGTGGACGGCAAGCATTTCCTGAAGGACCTGCCCGGTTTCAGCCAGGAGCTCAGCAGCAAACTGCTGAACGGGGAAAAATTCACCAACGCGACCTATGCTGCGCCGTCCGGCAAGCAGATCGTCGCCTCGTCCTTCGTGCCCGAACTCAACCTGTATGTGATCGCTGAAGTGCCGGAAGCCGAAGTGCTCGGCAATGTGATGAAGTCAGCCGCGATCTCGGCCCTGGTGGCCGGCCTGGTCGGCGGCGGCATAGGCTTGTTCGTCATCTTCCTGATCAGCCGTGCGATCGCCGCACCGGTGGCGCGCGCCGCCAATATGCTCGGCGAAATTGCCGACGGCAACGGCGACCTCAGCCGCCGCATGCAAGTGGAATCCCAGGACGAGATCGGAGCATTGGCCGACTCCTTCAACCGTTTCGTATCATCGCTGAACAAGACCATCAGCGAAGTGCGCAGCAGCACCGACACCATCGCCACCGCATCCAGTGAGATCGCGGCCGGCAACCTGGACCTGTCCTCCCGCACCGAAGACCAGGCTTCCAGCCTGGAAGAAACCGCCGCGACGATGGAAGAGCTGACCGCTACAGTCAAGCAGAATGCCGACAATGCGCGTCAGGCCAACCAGCTGGTAGTGTCGGCCTCCGACTATGCGGTGAAGGGAGGCGAGGTCGTAGGGCAGGTGGTGGACACCATGGGCTCGATCAAGGACAGCTCGCGCAAGATCGTGGACATCATAGGCGTGATCGACGGCATTGCCTTCCAGACCAATATCCTGGCGCTGAACGCTGCGGTGGAAGCCGCGCGCGCCGGTGAGCAGGGTCGCGGCTTTGCCGTGGTGGCGGCCGAAGTGCGCAACCTGGCGCAGCGCAGCGCCGGCGCCGCCAAAGAGATCAAGCAATTGATCAGCGATTCGGTAGAGAAGGTGGAGCTGGGCGGCAAGCTGGTGGACCAGGCCGGCGCCACCATGGGCCAGATAGTCGGCTCGGTCAAGCAGGTGGCCGACATCATGGGCGAGATCGCCGCCGCCAGCCACGAGCAGAGCGAAGGCATAGGCCAGATCAACCAGGCCATCACGCAGATGGACAACGCCACGCAGCAGAATGCCGCGCTGGTCGAGCAAGCCGCCGCTGCCGCCCAGTCGCTGCAAGACCAGGCCGCCAACCTGGCCCAGGTGGTCAGCGTGTTCAAACTCGATGAGACTCAGGCGATAGTGCAAGCTGCGCCGTCCGGAGCAAGCAGTCAGGCCCGGATCAGGGCTGCGGCGGTTGCCAATTCGGGCAACAATGGGAAACTCCGGATCGCAACAAGCCCCGGATCGTCACATAAAAGGTGACGAGAATCAGGTGGCGAGAATCGAGCCGGATACTGCGCCAACCAAGCTACCCTCTACGTGACGATTTCGATATCTGTAAGTCTTAATCCAGCGTAGCTATGAAGCTACGTGCCGTCTGAAGGGGCATCGATACCACATGCCATCCACTGCGTCTCGAAGAGTCCGCATTGGAAGCCAAAGAACTCTGCGCTCTGGATGCTCAAGGCGTATTGCTCGACCTTTGACGAAATAAAAGTGACAGTATCATCATAGAGATACATCGTCATTCCGAATTCGAAATCAGCGGGTGCATAGCGCAGCACCCGGTTGTCGCGTCGCGACGTCTTCCAATCTTCGCGCGGATCCCTGGGGCCGGACCGAATCACCCGCAGTTGGATATGTCTTAGCGAAATTTATCCATGCCTGGCTTGAATGTCAGTTCCTGCACCGGTGCAAACGCGATTGCGGCCATGCGTTTTTGCTTCATACAGGGCTTTGTCTGCCGCTTCTATTAATTCGACGGGCTGGTTATTTTCCCTGACCGGCACAAAGGCGTCTACGCCTGCGCTGACCGTGACGACGCCAGTCGCATTACCGGAATGCTTGAGCTCTAGCTTATGGATGGCCTGGCGGATGTTTTCGGCGACGACCAGGGCGCCGGTCACGTCTGTTCCCGGCAGCAGGACCACCAGTTCTTCGCCGCCGTAACGCGCGCTGAGGTCGCCCGGGCGATTCTTGCAGGCGGCAACCACCTTGCTGATTTCCCGCAGGCACTCGTCGCCGGCTGCATGGCCGTAGATGTCGTTGTACTGCTTGAAGCAGTCGACGTCGATCATGATCAGGGCCAGTGAGCTGGCATTGCGCATCGCCCGGCTGAATTCGTCTTTCAGTGAGGTGTCGAATTGACGGCGGTTGGCCAGGCCGGTCAGCCCGTCTTGCATGGCGAGTTTTTCCAGGGTCCGGTTCAGGGTTTCCAGCGAGTTGCGCGCTTGCACCAGCGCCGCCTCGGCCTGTATGCGCAATTCTATCTGCCGGATCAGGCGCAGGCCCGCCAGGGCAAATCCCAGCACTAAAATTCCTACTCCGACTCCGTGCAAAATGGCGTCAGAGCGCCATGCCGCCAGCACTTCATTTTGCGACAGCGCCGCCGACACAACCAAAGGATAGTTGTCTACACGACGGTAGCTATTGATGCGGGTCACGCCATCCTGGCCGGAGGTGATGGTATCGGTACCGACCGAGGCTTTGGGAAGGTAATCACGGAATAAGGGCAATTGCGAGATGTCCCGGCCCAGCGATTTCTCTTCGAAAGGCCGCCGCAGCAGCACTATCCCCTTGTCTAGTGCGATGAAAATGGCTCCGGTCTCACCGATGTCGAATTGCTCGTAGAACTTCTTAAAATAATTCATATTGATGGTGGCCAAGGCAACGCCGGCAAAGCTGCCATCGTTATAGTTGACGCGTCGCGAAACCGTCACTATCCATTCGCCGGTGGATTTGCTTTTGACCGGCGGACCAATATGGGGTCCGCGATCTGGATGGTTGCGATGAAAAATAAAATATTCCCTATCGGAATTGTTTTGCCCCTTCAGTATGGTTTGCTGGGAATTGACCACCCAGCGCCCGTCTTGATCGTAGACAAAGAGGCCATGCAACTGCGGTAATTCGCTCACGCGTTTGACCATCAGGTGGTGCATGCGATCGAGGTTGGATTCGCCTATGCCATCCGTCTCTAGCCGCTCTACCAGTCCAACCAGAATGGTGTCGGTTTCCTTGATCGTATCGTAGGCGTGTTGCGCAACGGACCGGGCGAGATTGGAGGCGGCCGTCTCGGTTTCCGCCAACTGGACCACACGCGCCCTCCAGGTGAGCCAGGCCTGTACCGCGACCAGCGCAACGCAGACCAGGATCACGAAACCGATTGCCAATGAAGTGAGCGGCAGTTTTCTGGGAGTGGGATTCGGCAGGCTTGCCGAGATGGCGCTCATGGCGGTCATGGAAATGAACCCCCTATAGGAGTGGGAAGCAGATCTGCGGCGCAGGCCGGTTGTTGTCTTTTTGAAAATGTAAATTAACTAATTGATTATAGGATATTTAAAGCAGAAGCCAATACATTCCTTGCTGGCACAATTGAACGGCGATGCTGGTAATAACAGCGATGTTGCATTGCACTAAAAACAGATTCACTTCGCCGCATAATTGGTTTTGAAGTGAGTTGCGCTTAGAGCGCAATCCTGCTTATTTTGATGAATACGAGATTCGGGGGGGGCAAGCACCCAGCGGCATCGACAAATATTTTTTCCAGCTTTTTCGAGAGGAGGTAAAGACGAAAGCAAGCAACAAGCGAAAGCGGTGACTCAGCTTAAAGCAATGCACTGAAAACTGGAGGAATTGGAATTTGAGGATCGTTGAGCTGGGCAATTCACCAGCAAAAGAACAGGGCTATGCGATCCAGGGTAAGATCAGGGTAAGAAGTGGGCCGCGCCAGCTAATCGTCATTAAGACATTCTTAAGCTGAGGCGCTTTAATAGTCTTGGGATACTTCTTGGCCGAAAATACAAAAAGGGCCGCGTTTTTCAACGCGGCCCTTTTAATTTGGCTCCCCGACCTGGACTCGAACCAGGGACCTGCGGATT
>JAZJYH010000117.1:0-14644 GCA_040390485.1 Pseudomonadota bacterium | reverse complement strand
TGAGACCGGCATCTTTCATCAGATCGGCCACGCCTATGCCGTCGACGCCGGTTTCGCGGAATCGGCTGGCTGCCACCCGCACGATGCGGTCGTGGCTTTTGGCCTTGTCTGCCTTTGAGTGGCCCATACAAAAAAATCCTCTATCTTGGGGCTTGACAATGAGGATTATATTCGACATCATGATTTACAAGGATGATGATCGTCATTCACATTTCTTGCGATCAATAAAGCCGCTATGCGATAAATCGCCGGACACCCGGGAAATGTTTTTTTGCGATGACCGCGAACAAGGAGATCGACTATGTATGTCCTACAATCTGTACGCTCATGCGTGCTTGCTGCCGGCGTTCTTATGCTCGCCGCCTGTGCCACCAGCCCGCAAGCCACCAATGACAAGCCGGCGATCCCCGGCCATAAACAGCAGGTCGTGGAACTGCTGAAGAGCATAGAGACCGGCGCCAGCAAGCCTGTCGCCTACATCAATCCCGACAAATATATCCAGCACAATCTCGCGGTAGGCGAGGGCCTGGCCGGAGTAAAGGCGCTGCTGCAGTCTATGCCCAAGGGAAGCACCAGGGTGAGTACGGTGCGCGTATTTGAAGATGGCGATTTCGTATTTGCACATACCGAATACAACTTCTTCGGCCCCAAGATCGGCTTCGATATTTTCCGCTTTGAAAACGGGAAGATCGTCGAACATTGGGACAACCTGCAGGAGACCGCCGCCAAGCCCAGCCCCAGCAGCCATACGATGACCGACGGCCCGACAATTGCGGGCGATCTGGACAAGACTGCCGCCAACAAGGCCTTGATGCAATCCTATATGGATGACTTGCTGCAAGGGCGCAAGGAAAAATTTACCAGCTACTTCGACGGCAGCAACTATATCCAGCATAGCCCGCTGGTGGCCGATAACCTGGGCGGCCTGTTTGCCGGTCTGCAGGCGCTGGCCAAGCAGGGGCTTGCAGTCAAATACGACAAGGTTCGCATGCTGCTGGCGGAGGGTAGTTTTGTGCTGGTGGTGGCTGAGGGCTCCTTTGGCGGCCGACCGTCAGCGTACTACGATTTGTACCGCATTCAGAACGGCAAGATTGCCGAGCACTGGGATACGATAGAAGCCATTCCGCCGCGCGCTGAATGGAAAAATCCGAACGGCAAGTTCTGAGCTGTCCAGCCGGCGTTATTTCAACCACCCCAGTGTTAACGAGGAGTTTGCCATGCCCATGATCGACGTTTATGCCGCAGCCGACCTTTTTCCGGCCGGTTCCGACCGCCAGCTTGGCGAGGAACTTACGATGGCGGTTTTGCGCGCCGAGGGCGTGCCCCACCCTGGCCCCTTCCACCTGAACAACACGGCGGTGTATATCCATCGCATGGAGCAGGCGGCGGTGCAAACTGCGGCCACCGCGCTGGCCCGCACGGTGCGTGTGCAGGTCATCACGCCGCCGGCCGCGCTATCGCGCGACGGCCAAAAGCAACTGGTCAAGGAAGCCACCGAGATTGTCGCGAAGATAGCCGGCGACGCCAGCCAGGCCGGCCGCACCTGGGTGCTGCTGACCGAGGCAGCCGAAGGCGGCTGGGGGCTGGCCGGCACCGCATTCGGACGCGAAGAATTTGGCGCGCTAGCGGCAAAAGCCAAGGCTGCAGTTTAGACTCGGGTTGGTCCAGGGCTAAGCTACAGCCAGGCCAAACCCGCCAGGATATGGCTACAAAAGCGCCGGAGAAGGCGCTTTTTTACTTTTGCCAGTGCAACAAGCCGGTAAACACTGCTAGAATCGCAGATCGTTTAGCAGGTGTAACAGGATGGGCTATGCCTTTTTTGTTGCTTTTAAGTTAATAATGCTATTAAGTCTTTGATTGTATTGATGGTTTTTTTGGGTTGCGGCCTAAGCGGTCTGCCCATCCATTCCACCGGAAATCAACAAGGTGAACGTGAGTTCGCCTTTTTTTATATATAGTGATCGGTCGAACATGTTTGAGTATATCCGTACACATCAGCGCGTGATGCAATTTCTCTTGCTGCTCGTTATCTTCCCGTCCTTCGTGGCTGGCGGGGTGTTTAGTTACAAGTCTTTTCAGGCCGATAGCGGGATGGCAACGGTTGGTGGTAAATCCATTACCCGACAAGAGTTCGACGCTGCCCAGCGCGAGCAGATAGAGCGTTTGCGCCAGATGTACGGTGCGCAATTCGACACCAAGCTGCTCAATACGCCGGAAGCCAGGAAGGGCATATTGGACAACCTGATTGCCCAGCACGCCCTGACTGCCGAGGTGGCCAAGAATCACCTGAGCATACCTGACCAGGTCTTGCAACAGGCTATCCTGTCCACTCCCGGCCTGGCGAAAGCCGACGGCAGCTTTGATGGCGAGCGCTACAAGAGCATCCTGGCATCCCAGGGCATGAGCCCCGCCGGCTACGAGCAGCGCTTGCGCCAGGATCTGGTGTATCGCCAGCTGGTGACCGCGGTCCAGGGCAGCGCCTTCGTGCCCAAGACGGTGGCTGCGCAATTGTCGGCGCTGAACGAGCAGGAGCGCGAAGTCCAGGCCCTGGTGTTCAAGGCAGCCGACTATGCGTCCAAAGTAAAAGTGACCGACGAGATGCTCAAGGCCTATTACGACAAGAACTCCGCGATGTTTGAAATCCCGGAAGCGATCAAGGCCGAGTACGTGGTATTGAGCAATGACGCGCTGGCAGCCCAGCTTACCGTCAGCGATGCGGACGTACAGTCTTACTATGAACAAAACAAGAAAAACTACGGCACTGAAGAACAGCGCCGCGCCAGCCATATCCTGATCGAAGTCAAGAAGGATGCCGGCGACAAGGAAAAAGCCGCCGCCAAAGCCAAGGCAGAGAGCTTGCTGGCCGAAGTGCGCAAAAATCCTGCTTCCTTCGCCAAGCTGGCCAAGGAGAACTCGTCCGATACCGGCTCCGCGGAGCGCGGTGGCGACCTGGACTTTTTCGGCAAGGGCATGATGGTCAAGCCTTTTGAAGATGCTGCAGCCAAACTGAAGCAAGGCGAGATCAGCGATGTCGTGCAATCGGAGTTTGGCTACCACATCATACAATTGACGGCGATCAAGCCGGCGACGACCAAGCCGCTGGATGAAGTCAAGCCAGCCATCGTGGCCGAAGTCAAGAAGCAGAAAGCCTCCAAAGCCTACGCCGAAGCCGCCGAAACTTTCACCAATACCGTGTACGAGCAATCGGATAGCCTGAAACCGGTTGCGGACAAGCTGAAGCTGAAGATAGAAACGGTAGAAGGCCTGACGCGCAAGCCGAATCCGGCGCTGCCGCCCACGGTGCTGACCAATAATCCGAAATTCCTGGCGGCGATCTTCGGCGACAGCGCGATCAAGAAAAAACTGAATACCGACGCGGTGGAAGTGGCGCCGGCGACCCTGATCTCGGGCCGTATCCTGGAGTACAAACCAGTGGTGAAACGTCCGTTTGAAGAAGTGAAGGCGATGATTACCGCCGCCGTCACGCAAACAGAAGCATTGGCGCTGGCAAAAAAAGAAGGCGAAGCAAAATTGCAGGCCTTGAAGGCCGCCGACAATACTGCCGGCTTCTCTGAAAGCAAAACGGTCTCCCGCCTGAAGAGCCAGGATGTGTCCGGTCCGGTCCTGACCGAACTGTTTAAGGCGGACGTGCAGAAATTGCCGGCCTTCGTAGGCGTCGACGTTCCGGGTAACGCTTATGCGATCTATCGCATAGGCAAGGTCCGCGCAGGCACGCCGGACGAAGCCAGGCGCGCATCCGACAGGCAGCAACTGGACGGCGCGATGGCGCAACAGGAAATGTTTTCTTATATAGAAAACCTGAAGAAAAAAGCTAAGGTGACGATTAACCAGGCTGCGATCGCAGCGCCGGCATCTGGCGCTGAACAGTAATCAGGCCAAGTCGCTGAATAAGCGTCTGGAATAAAAAAACGGCACCGGTCTTCCGGTGCCGTTTTTGTTTTGGAGTATCCGTCTTTTCTTCCGTGGTTTTCTTTCCTGTCCCGTTTCGTTTTGTCGCAGACGCATAGCCTCTGCATTCCATCGACTTCCCCCACTTCCTGTGCAGTGCTTTCTGCGCTTTGTCGCAAGCCGGATGCGTTGCCGGTGCTGCCGTATTACATTGCTTGCATCGCCTACCCGTTTACTCTTCTTTTTTTTTGGAGAAACAAGATGCTTGAGATTCGCCACGTAGTAAAAACATTTGGAAAAAATGTGACCGCGGTCGACGACGTATCGCTGAGCCTGTCGCAGGGGGTAGTCGGCCTGATCGGGCATAACGGCGCCGGCAAGACTACGCTGATGCAGATGATAGCAACGCTGACGCGGCCTACCGGCGGCCAGATACTGTTCCAGGGCATCGATATCGTCAGGAACCCGGAGCCAATCCGCCGCCGCATCGGCTACCTGCCGCAGGATTTTGGCGTCTATCCGAACCTGAGCGCACTCGAGTTCATGCAGTATTTTGCCGCGCTTAAGCACGTGCGCGATCCGGCGCGGATCCGCCATCTGCTTGAAATGGTCAATCTGCACGAGCATGCCCACAGGCCAGCCTCCACTTTCTCTGGCGGTATGCGGCGCCGTCTCGGTATTGCCCAGGCGCTGCTGAACGACCCGGATATCCTGATCGTGGATGAACCCACTGCAGGCCTTGATCCTGAGGAGCGCTTGCGCTTTCGCCACCTGCTGTCCGAACTGGGTTTCAGGAAACTCGTGATCATGTCTACTCATATCGTGTCGGACGTGGAAAGCATGGCCGGCCAGCTCGCCATCATGCGTCACGGCAAGCTGATTGCGTTTGAGACGCCTGACGATATCGTGCAGAAAGCGCGCGGCAGGATATGGGCGGCTCAGGTCGGCAATGACAATTATGATGATTTGCGCACCAGGGTGCATGTCTTGCACGCACAGCGGCAGGGTGGGGTGCTGAACGTGCGCATAGCGCATCCACACTCGCCTTGTGACGGTGCGCAGCCTGCGGAGCCTAGTCTGGAAGAAGCACTGATGGAGCAGCGTTATGCTTTGAATCAAAGGCAGGAGTTAGCGGCATGAACCGCCATACGATCGCGGCTCTGGCAATGAACGAAGCAAGGCTGAGGCTGCGCCGCCTGAGCACGCTGCTTGTCTTGTTGACAGTAATCGTTATTTTCTGGAGCATCGTCCCGAACCCTGATACAGGCAGGTTCACGCTGATATCGGTAGCGCACGCGCGGGTCTATTACACAAGCGCGGCACTGGCGATGGCCAGCGCGAAACTGTTTGCCATAATGTTTGGGCTGGCGGGATTCTATCTGCTGCGTGGCCGTATGGGGGAAGACCTGCGTAGCGGCGTCGGCAGCGTCATCGCGGCTACCCAGGTCAGCAATGGCCTGTTCCTGTTTGGCCGCTGGCTGGGCGGCGTCATGTATCTGGCAGGCCTGGCCGCGGCCCTGCTTGCCAATATCCTGGTTTTCCACAGCCTGCGTGGAGATGGACCCGTGCAGCCGCTGGTTTACCTGCAGACCTATCTCCTCTTTCTGGTGCCGGTGATCTTTTTCGTCGTCAGTTGTGCCACCTTGTTCGACAGTGTTGCCGCATTGATGGGCAAGGCCGGTGACGTCGTTTATTTTGTATTCTGGACCCTCCAATTTCCGCTGCTGGATCATTTCCTGGCCACTGCCGATAGCCAATTTTCATCCTGGATGATGTTCGATGTTTCAGGCGCCGGAATGTCGCTCGTCATGCTGAGCATGAAACTGAATTTGCCTGTTTCAGCCATTTCCAAAGGCGTTACGATTTACTCGCCGCAGCTGCAATCGGTATCCTTGCCGGCTGTTTTATGGGGTAGCACCATGGAAATGAGCCGGTGTGCGACTGCCGCTCTGGCGCTGTTGCCGCTATTGCCGGCCACCGTTTTGTTTCACCGTTTTTCGCCAGACAGGGTGAAAGCCGGCAGTACCCGTCACTGGGGCTCACCTTTACGGCATATCAACCGCTGGCTGCGACCCTTGTCGCGCCTTATCAGTTCCTGGCCCAGGCTGGCTGCATCACTGCCCGGCATCTGGGGGCAGGCGGTTGCCGATGTTGCACTTTGCTTGCTGGCGTCACCTGTAGCCATTGCTGCACTGCTTTTATCGTTGGTGGCCTCGCTGCTTGCCCGCACGGATAGTTTACCGGGGGTGCTGGTGACGGCCATTGCCGCCTGGGGAATATTGATCAGCGATATCAGTACCCGCGATTTTCAGGCGAATACGGAAAATCTGACCGGTGTCGCCCCGGGAGGCATAATGCAGAGATATCTGCGCCACTTGCTCGCAGCCTGCCTGCTGGGTTTGCTGTTCACGGGATTTGTCGCGCTGCGCTGGATTTTTCTTGAGCCTCTGCGTGCCGCTGCACTGGCGGTTGGCATCCTTAGCGTGAGCGCTGTGGCAACTTCACTGGGATGCTGTTCCCGCAGCGCGCGTACTTTCCTGGTGTTGTTTTTATTCTGGCTGTATATAGCGAATAATGTACCCGCCGCGCCGATGCTGGATGTGGTGGGATTTAACGGCTTCGCCAACGCTAGATCCATATTGATACAGTTAGGTATTGCTGTCGGGGCGAGCAGTGCCGGTTTTTACTACAATCGAGGTCGTCCGGCTTGACCGTATTTCGGCGCCGGCAACAAAAAAAGCGGGCAAACCTGGTTTGCCCGCTTTGTTATGCGGCAAAGATCAGGCCGCTTTACGATCCAGCAATTGCAGGTTTTCTGCACCGTCGATCAGTATCTTGCGCGGCTTCAGTGCTTCCGGCACTTCACGCACCAGTTCGATATTCAGCAAACCGTTGTCGAGTTGCGCGCCGACTACCCTCAGATGATCGGCAAGCTGGAAGCTGTGCTCGAAATCACGGGCGGCGATGCCGCGATGCAGGAAGTTGCGCTGGGCTTCATCTTTCTGCTTGCGGCCAATGATCTTCAGAGTGCTGCGTTCGGTTTCTATGTCCAGTTCAGAGCGCTCAAAGCCGGCCACTGCCATCGTGATGCGATACTTGTCTTCGCTGATCAATTCGATATTGTAGGGAGGGTAGCTGGGCTGGGCGTCGGCACGCTGGGCTTCGTTGAACAATTGCGCCAGGCGGTCAAAGCCGATAGCGGAACGGTAGAGTGGGGAAAAGTCGTAAGTACGCATAGTAATATCCTTTTAGGTAAGCGATATGGTTAAGGGCATGCATCCGTGCGAATCGCGCGATTCTCACCTTTGCGGGCCATTCGGCGGACCTCGTTGAGCATCCGCTGATACCGATATACGAACGCTATGCGTGCTTTTCAAGGCTTTAAAAAAAGAAATTCAAAAAAGAAATCCATCTTTTATTTGTCATCCTTCTCTGGCTTCAGAACAAGTAAAATGGGGGCCGGATATGCTGAGGGCGGTTCTCGGCAAAACAAGAGGCAGAATCAGGAAAATCTGCCCGGCTAAAATAATTTGTAAGAAGGAAACATAGTGGCAAAACTCTATTTCAGGTATTCGGCGATGAATGCCGGCAAATCCACGGCCATGCTGCAGGTCGCCCACAACTACGAAGAGCAGGGGCAGTCGGTCAAGTTATATACGGCGGCCATCGACAATCGCTACGGCGGCGGCAAGGTGACTTCAAGGCTGGGCGCGCAACGCGATGCCGACGTGTTTGACCAGTTCTATGATTTTTTGCAGGAAATCCCCAAGGTCAGCTGCGTATTGATCGACGAGGCGCAGTTCCTGACCTCGGCCCAGGTCAAGCAATTGCATCAGCTGGCCCAGGTTAAGGGTGTGCCGGTGATTTGCTACGGTTTGCGTAGCGATTTCATGGGCGATCCGTTTGAGGGCGCGGCCTATTTGCTGGCCTTGGCGGACGACATAGAAGAATTGAAAAACATCTGCTCTTGCGGCAAGAAGGCAACCATGAATATCCGCGTCAACGCGGAAGGCAAACGGGTTACCAGCGGCGAGCAGATTGATATAGGCGGCAACGAGCGCTACAAGCATGTGTGCGGCCGCTGCTTTTATTCTTCCTGATCATCGCAGGCATTCGCCGCTGGATATAATCCATGACCAAAAAAATTCTTTTGCTGAGCGTCTCGGCCGGCGCCGGCCACATGCGGGCTGCGGAAGCCATACGCGCCAGTGCCAGCGCCAGTGGCGCCGAGGTGGAGGTAACGCACCTGGATGTGATGGATTTTGTGACCGCGGCGTTTCGCAAGCTGTACACCGATTTTTACATCAAGCTGGTCAACAAGGCTCCCGGCCTGTGGGGCTACCTGTATAACGTGACCCATGAGGCACAGCCCGACAGTACGATGGAAAGACTGCGCCGCAGGCTGGAACGCATGAATGCCAGGGGTTTGTTAAGGGAGATCAAGGCCTTCCATCCAGACGCCATCATCTGCACGCACTTCCTGCCGGCGGAGATGTTGTCCCGGCTGATACGCAAGGATGAATTGCACTGTCCGGTATGGGTGCAAGTGACGGACTTTGATTTGCACAGGATGTGGGTGCACGAGCGGATGAGCGGCTATTTTGCCGCTAATGAAGAGGTGGCGTTCCGCATGCGCGCCCAGGGCATCGCAGCGGAGAATATCCGCGTTACCGGCATCCCCATCATGCCCGCCTTTGCGCAGGCCCCACAGCGTGCCGTATGCGCGCGCGAGTACGGCGTCGACCCGCTACGCCGTACTTTCCTGCTGATGGGCGGCGGGGCCGGCGTCGGCAGCATGGACAAGGTGGCCGAGCGCCTGCTGGCGCTGGACGGCGATTTCCAACTGATCGTGCTGGCCGGTAAAAACACGCAATTGCTGGCCGGCCTGAATGCGCTGGCGGCCGCCTATCCCGGCCGCCTTTTCCCGCAGGGATATACCGACCGGGTGGAGCGCCTGATGGCCTGCGCCGACCTGGCGATCACCAAGCCCGGCGGCCTGACCACGTCGGAGTGCCTGGCGATGGGTCTGCCGATGATAGTCAATGCCCCCATTCCCGGCCAGGAAGAGCGCAATGCCGACTTCTTGCTGGAGCAGGGAGTTGCCCTGAAAGCCTTTGACGATGTCACGCTGGAGTACAGGATCCGCTACCTGCTGCAGCATCCGGCCAAGCTGGACGAGATGTGCGACAAGGCCAGAAAGCTGGGCCGCCCGTACGCCGCCAGGGATGTACTCAATGCCGTCCTGGCGGGGTTGGCGGCATCATCAACCTCCCCGGGCTGAGCCGTATGCATACCTCGAACCGCCTCTGGCTGATAGTGATGACACTGGCATGGATAGCCCTGCTGGGCTTGTTCTTCGCACAGACCGAGATACAGATAGAAGGCGCAGCCGGCTGGGCCGCGAACCTGCCCACCTGGCGCATAGAAAAACACTGGTTGCTGGACATCTTCTGGGGCGGCCGGGCGATGACCGGCTACCACGCCTGGGTATTCCCCTTCATCACGATGTTTTTCCATTTCCCGTTTCTCTTCCTGCAGCAATGGTCATGGAAGCTGCAGGCACGTGCGCTGGCGAGCATCATGCTGTTCTGGATTACCGAGGATTTCCTGTGGTTCGTGATGAACCCGGCTTTCGGCCTGGCGCGTTTCAATCCGGTGGATGCCAGCTGGCATAAGCACTGGTTGCTGTATGCACCCGTCGATTACTGGCTGTTTTCTTTGATTGCGGCGATGTTGTTCTGGTTCTCGTACCGGGAAAAGCCGTTGCGGGCATAGCCGCGAGCTTTTCCCTGGATGCTTGCCGCAGACGCTTAAAAATTCAATGCGAGATCAGTATCGGCACCGTCATGCTCTCCATGACGGTCCTGGTAACGCCGCCCATGATCATTTCCCTGAAACGGGAATGGCCGTAACCGCCCATCACTATCGTATCGCTGTCCAGGTCATGCGCCAGCGATAGCAGGGCATTGCCAATATCGGTGGCGGTCTTGTGCACCGACACTTCCACCTTGATGCCGTGCCGTTCAAGGTAGCGCACAATATCGGCGCCCGGCTGTTCGCCGGGTGCCTGGTAGACAGAATCGGCGTTAAAAATGGCGACCTGGACCAACTCTGCGCGCTTTAGCAGCGGGATGGTATCGGTCACGGCACGGGTGGATTCACGGCTGGCATCCCAGGCAATCAGCGGGCGCTGGGCAATGGAGCTGAAGTCTCCGGTATAGGGAATGATCAATACCGGCCGTCCTGAGTGCATCACGATGTATTCAGGAAAATCCGGTAACACCGAGGGCGAGGGCTCTTCGCGGTTGGCCTGGCCCACCACGACCAGGTCGCTATATCTGGCCAGCAAGCCTATGCCGCCACCGGCTTCATCATGCGCGACCATGCTTTCATGCGACCGCACTCCCAGGTCTCCCACCCTGCCGGCGAAGCCGGCGACCGATCGCTCGGCGCGTTCGCGCAGGAACTTCAAATGGTTCGCCAGGTTGGGGTCGCTGCTGCTGATATTGCCGTCCTGGTAAATAAAACGCGAGACCCCGGTGACGGCAGCGCCTATCAGGTGCGCCCCTTCGACTTTGGCGATTTCCGCAGCAAGCTGGACCCGCAGGTCGGAGCGGCTGGATTCATCCACGTGCACGAGTACCGTCTTGTAAGACATACTGCTCTCCTGGGTAGTGTCCTGGGCGGGCTAAAGTGTCTGGAAAGTATTAATTATTAAGTATATAAGATAACTGATACGGCGCAAGCTGGATATCTCAATGTCCGGGCTGGTGTTTTACGCGATGTACCAAGACAGGGATTTGGCAGTTCGACAGTACCTTGGTGGTCACGCTGCCCAGCAGGAACTGGCCCAGGCCGCTGCGGCCATGCGATCCCATGAAAATCAGGTCGCATCCGTAGACTTGCGCAGTGTGGACGATTTCCTTGGCAGGCGAGTCGTTAAACTGCACGACACCCTGGAAGGTCACGCCTTGCTCGTCGGCGGCATCCTGTATCGTCTGCAGGTAGCCTTTTCCCAGCACCCGCATGGCGTTCTGGTACTCCAGTTCGGTAGGCGTATTGGGCGGAATGATGTCCACGTAGATCGGGTATTGGTAGTTTGACGCCACAAAGACGCCGACTACGTCCGCATTCAATTGCTTGGCGAAATCTATGCCGGCCTGCACGCTGCTATTCGACAAATCGGAACCGTCGGTAGGCAATAAGATACGTTTATACATGATGCTTACTCCTTTTCAAGACGTGAAAGGGTGCGGCCTCATGAAATACTGCACACGAGCTGCATGGCCAGGCACATCGCGAGTGCCGCGTCGCGGATAGGCCTGTTAACTTGATAATAGGAAAAACTGGGCAAATTGTCAGGAATTTCTACTTGGCTCGGGCGGCCGGGCCTGAAACAAAGTTCTTTTCCTCAGTATTGATGATGGAGCAAGCCATTAACGATCTCTGTGCGCTAGCACTCATTCCTCACATGGTGGCGATGTCTTTCGGAGAGAGGTCCCTGCATCAGTCAGCTATTTCAGGCGGCTATTTCCAATTTATCGAGGACCGTTCCTGTGCACCGATGCCGATTGTCCCAGGCGAGGCCAGGCCGACGCCGTTTAAAAAACAAATTTGAGCGCTACCTGTGTACCCATGCAGGATTTTCCAGGTCACGGGAAAAATTGAGTCAGCGATCGCCTCAGTGATACAGGCGCAGGAGCTCGATGCCGAGGCGCTGCCTCCGCAATAACCGGACGTGGAACTTTTTTCGCCCTCGCTGCTCCAACCTGCACTTTGGAATGCGCGTCCTACCTATATTCACCAAAGATAATAACGGAGACACTGCAAATGAAATATACGGTAAACGTTAACGGCCGTAGGCTGGCGGCTGAGATGGACGGCGATACGCCTTTGCTGTGGGCGCTGCGAGATCACTTCGGCCTGACCGGCACCAAGTTCGGCTGCGGCTCCGGCCTGTGCGGCGCCTGTACCGTGCATCTGGACGGTAAAGCAGCGCGCAGTTGCACGGTGCCGGTCAGCGCCGTCGGCAATAGCAAGGTAAAGACCATAGAAACGCTCGGCACGGCGGTGTCCGGCTCGCGGCACGCGCACGCATTGCAGCAAGCCTGGATAGAAGAGCAGGTGCCGCAGTGCGGCTATTGCCAGTCCGGCATGCTGATGGCGGCTGCTGCACTGCTGGCCGCCAAGCCCAGGCCCAGCGATGCCGACATCGACCAGGTGATGACCAATTTATGCCGCTGCGGCACCTATAACCGGATCAGGCGCGCGATCAAACGCGCCGCCGGCATGGAACCGGGGTCCAGGACATGAAACCATTACCTACCCAGGGTTTCATTCCTGCCGCCGCTACTGTCGCTGCTACTCTCGCCAACGCTGCACCGGACAATCCAGGCCGGCGTTGCTTGCTGCAATCCGGCACGCTCGCCGGGCTAGTGATTGCAGTGGGCGGCATACCTGCGCTGGCTGTTGCCGCAAGCAATGCATCGGTAGCTGCGTCTGCGCCAGTACCAACGCCCGCCCCTGCATTATTGACCGCCTGGCTGCGCATCGCGCCCGACGGCGCGGTCAGCATATTTTCCAATACCAGCGAAATCGGCCAGGGCACAGGAACCGCGCTGGCGCAAATACTCGCTAACGAACTGGACCTGGATTGGCGCCATATACGTCTGGAGATGGCGCCGGTGGATGCTGCGCATATCAATCCGCATTGGGAAGAACAGGCTACCTATGGCAGCGGCGGCGTAGCCGGCCAATTGGCCCCTTTGCGCCTGGCCGGCGCGCAGGCACGCGCGGTATTGATAGCTGCCGCGGCGGCGCAGTGGCAGGTGCCGCCGCAGCAATGCGATACCGCAGCCGGCTTTGTACTGCATAGCGCCACACAGCGCCGTCTTCCCTATGGCAGCCTGGCCGCGGCAGCGGCGAGCTTGCCCTTGCCGGCAGAGCCTGCCTTAATGGCCAAGGAACGCTGGAAATTCATAGGTCGCGATGTGCCCCGCCTGGATTTGCCGGCCAAGACCGACGGCAGCGCTATCTATGGCGTGGACGTCAAGCTGCCCGGCCTGCTGACCGCAAGCATACGGCAAGCACCGCGCTTCGGCGGCCGGCTGGCATCAGTGGATCCGGCACCGGCGCTGGCCGTGCGCGGCGTCAGGCAGGTAGTGTCCATGGCGGATGCGGTGGCGGTCGTCGCCGACAACTACTGGGCCGCCCACAAGGGCTTGCTAGCCTTGCAGCCGGTGTGGGATAACAGCCAGGCGGCGCAAGCGTCTTCCGCACAGTACGCTGCCGCACTGGTCGCGGCGGTCCAGGCTGGCGGCGCCACGTTCGCCCGCAAGAGCAATACGCCGGAACAACTGAATGCCGACTATGCGGCAGCACTGGCCCAGGCGACGCAACACGCAGAGGCCACCTATACTGTGCCCTTCCTGCATCATGCGACGATGGAGCCGATGAACGCTACCGCACAAGTCGGCAGCGCCAGCGCCGAGCTGTGGCTGCCGACCCAAACCCAGACCGCCACGCGCGCCGCGGTCGCCAAGGAGTTGGGGATGCAAGAGGAGCAAGTCACGCTACATACCACGCTGGCAGGCGGCGGCTTCGGTCGCCGCGTAGAATTTGATTTCGCCTTGCAGGCAGTACGCATCGCCAAGGCAGCGGGCAAGCCGGTCAAACTGATCTGGAGCCGCGAAGAAGACATGGCGCACGGCTATTACCGTCCCGCCGCCGCGATGCGCCTGCAGGCGGGCCTGGACCCGCATGGCATGCCGCTTTGCCTGTGTTTCGACACCGCCGGCGAGTCCTTACTCAAATATTCGCTGGGCGGCACCGTTCCGGCGCCAGCGGTAGATCCGTCGGGCGTAGGCGCTTTAAGCAAACCCTGGTATCAGGTGCCCGCCAGCCTGATGAAGGTCAGTACGATAGACATAGGGGTGCCAGTAGGCTATTGGCGCTCGGTTGCTGCTTCGCAGAACTGCTTTGCCTACGAAAGCTTCATCGACGAATTGGCAGTTCGCGCGCACGTCGACCCGCTGGCTTACCGCTACCGTTTGCTGGATGGCAAGCAACGCGACCTGCGCGTGCTGGATGCCGTGGCCAGGTTGTCGGGCTGGGGGCAGCCGGCTATTCCTGGCCGTTACCGCGGACTGGCGCTGGACCACGCCAACAACAGCATTATTGCGCACGTGCTGGAACTGGCGGTAGACGGACAGTCGCGCGTCAAGCTGCACAAGGTAAGCACTGTGATCGACTGCGGCGTGGCGGTCAATCCGCGCAATATCCGCGCCCAGATCGAAGGTAGCATCGCCTTTGCATTATCGGCCGCCTTCCATGGCGAAATCACCCTGGACGGCGGCGCGGTGCAGCAATCCAATTTTCATGACTACAGACTGATAGGGCTGGCCGACATGCCGCAGGTGCAAGTGGAGATACTCGAAGGCAGCGAGCAGGTCGGCGGCGTCGGCGAAGAAGCGGTAGGCCCGCTGGCCCCGGCACTGGCCAATGCCTTATTCGCTGCCACCGGCCGCCGCATACGCAGCCTGCCGCTATCGAAATCGGGATTTACGCTGCTTTAGAACCGGGCTTGGGGAACTTGGTGCTAGGGCGTGTTGACATTCAATTTGGGAGATGCGTTCAAACCATAACGCGGGCTGGCAAGGCGGTGTAGCAGGGGTTTCGAGTAGCATGCTGCTCGCCTGCGTAACGGTTATCGCTTGCAAGCGATAATGCGCCCTGC
>JAZJYH010000116.1:0-38815 GCA_040390485.1 Pseudomonadota bacterium | reverse complement strand
CAGCCCGCGTTATGGCTTGAACGCATCTCCCAAATTGAATGTCAACACGCCCTAGACCATCACTGCGGATTTGCCGCCCCAGTTGCTCAACAGGGCCTGGTGCTGCTCGGGAACCTCGGCCAGCTTCATGCCGGCGCGATATTCACTGCCGCTCAGGATGGTGTAATTGCAACTAGCCTTGCACACTACCTGGGTGCGCTGCGAAGCATCCTTGGGCTCAGGCACTTCCATCATCATCTGGTACACCTGGCCATCGGCCAGTCTATGCGCGCATTGCAGCTGTATGCCGGTACCGGCAATATTGAGCACCTTGGCGGGTACGATATGACCGGGAGCAACCAGGATGGCGGCACGCCACGACACAGCGGACCGGGGCGACGAACGGGAATCAATCATCATAGTACGAGGGCAACTCAGGGTGAACTGGGGGATTGGATATCAGGTGTACCGCAACTTATCCCGCCGGCCAGGCACGGAAGATATGGCATGTTGAATAAGCAATGCCTAGATTGTATCAATTTTTCCCGGTTTGCAATTTTTGTTCACGATTGTCTGCTTTCCAGCCACTCCAGCACCCCCGATCCGGCTCGCCTGCCACTGGCGAAACAGGCGGTCAGCAGGTAGCCGCCGGTAGGCGCTTCCCAGTCCAGCATTTCGCCAGCACAAAATACCCCGGGCAAGGTCCGCAACATCAGTTGCGCATCGAGCGCCGGGAACATGACCCCGCCGGCGCTGCTGATCGCCTCGTCTATCGGCCTGGGCGCGCGCAATACCACGGGCAGGGATTTGACGGCCCGCGCCAGCAACTGCGCTTGCTGGAATGCTGCTGCCGGCAGGCATTCCCGCAACAGCCCGGTTTTCACACTATCCAGACCGAGCTTGCCTTGCAAATGACTAGACCAGGAGCGCGAACCGCGCGGATGCAGCACTTCGCTGTTCACCCTGTCCTGCGACTTGCCCGGAGCCAGGTCCAGGTACAGGACCGCCTGGCCTTCAGCGGCGATCAGCTCGCGCAGCGGAGCAGACAGGGCATAGATCAAGCTGCCTTCGACGCCGCCCTCGGTAATCACGAACTGGCCCTGGCGGGTGATTTCGCGGCCGTCGACGTCTGTCACATGCGCGATCACCGAGCTCAGCGGCTGGCCTGCATGGCGCTGGCGAAAATGCTCGGACCAGCCGACGTCGAAGCCGCAATTGGCGGGTCGCAGAGGCGCGACCGCGATCGCTTTCTGCTGCAAGATCTCGACCCAGGCGCCATCCGACCCCAGCCGTGCCCAGCTGGCGCCGCCCAGCGCCAACACCACCGCATCGGCCTGTACCTGCCGCTCGCCTTCGGGGGTGGCAAAGCATAGCGCGGCCTCATTCCAGCCGGTCCAGCGGTGCCGCATATGCAAGCGCACGCCGGCATTGCGCATCCGGTGCAGCCAGGCGCGCAACAGCGGCGCCGCCTTCATGTCGACTGGAAATACCCGTCCAGAGCTGCCGACAAAAGTCGCGATCCCCAATGCTTCGGCCCAGGTGCGCAAGGCTGCCGGGCCGAAATCCTGCAACAGCCCGGCAATCTCGGCCTGCCTGTCGCCATAGCGTTGTAAAAAGGCTGGGGCCGGCTCCGAGTGGGTCAGGTTCATGCCGCCCTTGCCTGCCAGCAAGAATTTACGCCCGACCGATGGCATGGCGTCATAGACGTCCACGGTCCAACCGTGGCTGGCGATGGTTTCCGCTGCCATCAAACCGGCCGGTCCGCCACCGATCACGGCAATGTTGCGGGCACTTTTACTTGTCATTGTTTCCTGCAATTCCTGCGTTTTTCAAACCACCGCCATTGTATAGGACAGGAGAAACCAATAAAAACGAATAAATGCTTAATCATTAAACAATCCCCGGGTACAATTCCAAAAAAACTTATAAATATATTCACCAATGCTCAAACTGGATAAGCCCACCCTGGACTTGGTTATTGTTGCCGCGAGCCTGGTCTCCATGCTGGTGTTGATTGCAGTATGGCGCATCAACCGCCAGATGCCCGGCACCGCCTGGTGGGCGGCGGCGGCCTCGGTCATCGCGCCGGCATTTTTCATTTCCAAATTTTTCGTCGACCTCGGCATCCCGCGCGAGCTCGGCATCGCCATCAACAACTCACTGACCTTGACTACGCTGCTGCTGATCCTGGAGGGCAGCCTGCGCTTCCGCGGCCATGCCTCTACCACCCGCTGGCGCTGGGGCGCGCTGCTGCTGCCGGTATTTGTGCTGATGGCCTTTGCCAACCGCGAAGACGCCGTACCGCGTTACCTGTTCCATGATGCGGTCGCGATGCTGCTCACGGTCAGCACCGCGATGGTCTTTATGCGCGGCAGCCGGCAACTGGAAATATTGACGCACGGCATAGCCGCATTTTTCTTCCTGGCGCTGACCGCCGGTTTTGCCGGCCGCTGGGTGCTGGCTTACCAGGCCACCAGCCAGCAGCAATTGCTGCAGGAACCCTACCTGGGCGTCCTGTCGCTGATCGCGGTGCTGTTCACGATGGGTTGGACTTTCAGCGCCAGCACCGCCTGCAATCTGCGCGCACAAAAAATCATCCTCGGCATGGCGCGTGAGGATACGCTGACCGGCTTGCCCAATCGCCGGTATTTCGATGAAGTCATGCGCAAGAATGTCGCCCAGAGCGCCCGCAGCGGCACAGGTTTCGGTTTCATCCTGGTGGACCTGAACGATTTCAAGCAAGTCAACGATCGCTATGGCCACCAGGTCGGCGACGCGCTATTGATCGAGGTCGCGCGGCGTTTGCGCAAGTTCGCCCGCGATGCCGATTTCGTCGGCCGCATAGGCGGCGACGAATTCGTCGTGCTCACCTATGGCATCCACGATCAGCGGCAACTGGATGCCGGCCTGCAGCGCCTGCGCGCCTCCCTGGATGGGGCCGCCGCGATAGGCGGAGCCGGCCTGGTGATTACCACCAGCCTGGGTGCGGCGCACTGGCCGGTCGACGGCGCGACGCCGGACCAGTTGATGCAAAGCGCCGACCAGCGCATGTATGCCGACAAGTCGGCGCAGAAAGCCGCCCGCCATCTCCCCTTGGCGGAAGTGGTTTCCATGTCGGCGCCTCAGCCGGAACTTGTAGCGAATGCCTTGCTGGACGACGCAGTGCTGGCGCCGTCGCGGACGCGGACGCGGCAATACTGAATCACTCGCCCCCGTTTGCCGCGCTGAGGACGGCAAACCGCGACGGCAATTCGCAACACCGACGTGCGCAATACGACAAAAAAACTTGATGATTGCTGCGCCTGGGGGCATCATGGGTCTCTAGACATCTATGCTGTCAAGCGCGCGGCCCTGGCTGGCGGCAGCGGCGGACATGACAGGGCAAGGATGCTTACTCAGTCAATCACTTGTGATGAGGGAAATGATGAGCCTGGCTAGCATAGGGCAGATCGCGTTGCAAATTTCCGACGCCGACGTCTCCCAAGAATTTTACGGAAAGAAACTCGGACTGAAGCAATTGTTCCGTTTCGGCGAACTGGTTTTTTTCGATTGCGATGGCGTACGCCTGATGCTGGATGGCGCCTCCAAGGTCGCGATTCCGCCGAGCAGCCAGTGTATCTACTTCAAGGTCAGCGACATTGACGCCGAGTACGCCAGGCTGCGCGACAGCGGCGTGGTGTTTGTGGACCGGCCGCACCTGATTACCAAGATGCCGGACCATGATTTGTGGATGGTGTTTTTCAAAGATCCGGACGGGCACTTGCTGGCGTTGATGGAAGAGAAAAGATAGCCCCTGGATAACCCTGTTACATCCTGACGGAGATTCCTTCATGCGCAACTTCCTGGCCATCCTGGCCGCCCTGCTTGTTGCCGCCATCGTCCCGGTGCCGGGCTTTGCCATGTCGGACCTGCAGAAACAGGTGGCCGATACCGAGCGCGCATTTGCCAAAACCATGGCGCTGCGCGACCATGCCGGCTTTGCCAGCTTCCTGTCGGAAGAAACCGTGTTCTTTTCCGGCCCTACGCCCTTGCACGGCAAACAGAAAGTGGCCGACTGGTGGAAACGCCTGTATGAAAAACCGGAAGCCCCGTTTTCATGGGAACCGGAGCAGGTGGAAGTGCTGGATTCCGGCACCCTGGCCATCTCCAGCGGGCCGGTGCGCGATCCGCAGGGCAAGATAGTCGCGACCTTTACCTCGATATGGCGGCTGGAAGCGCCTAACACCTGGCGCATCATTTTCGACAAGGGCAATGATTATTGTGACTGCCCGAAGAAATAAGGAACGCCGGCTAAAACACCAGCCTGCAATGGCTTAAATGCTGGTTTGGCCTGGCCGGATACCTGCCCTGGCCATCCTGGCGCGCTGCGCGAACTTGGGCTTATTTGGTCCAGTATTTCTGATACTGATTCCGGTAGTCATTCCCCGGATCAAACACATTCTTGGGACCGCCGTCATAAGAAATATTCTGGCTGGTCACCAGGTGCACCTGGGTCACATAACCGCTGGGCTGCACACCGGCAAAGGCGCGGTTCAATTCATCGACAATTTGCCAGCCGTGCAGGTACAACGGCTCGGGCACGGTGCCTATTTGCAGACTATTGGAACGGATGCGCTTGTAGGCGGAATTGGAACCGTCGCCGGCAGACAGGCCCTGTACCTTGTTATTGGCCAGCAGCGCGGCAATCGCCGGTTTTTCCATCAGGTCGAAATAGAGGTCGTTGACGCCTATCGCCTGGTTCCATTTCGCGCCGTGGCGCTTGGCCAGGTTCTCGACCACGTGCTGCATCTTGGCAGGCGCATCGGCGGCGGGAATATCTTCGACCCCCAGCAAACGGCAGCCTTCGCATTGTTTGATGATTTCTATGATCGCATTGGACTTGGCCTGCGAGTAGGCATTGGAATTGTCGGCAAAGACCACGATGCCGCCCTTGCTGTTCGATTCCACCACGCCGTAGAGCGCAGCGATCTGGGCCACGTCCTTGGGATTGGTCGTAATATTGGTGAACAGGCCGTCGGTGGCGCCGGACTTGACCGCAGCGTGCCAGCCTACCACCGGCACCTTGGCCTCGGCGGCGGCGGCCAGCCCCTTGACCTGGCTGCCGGCATCGACGCCAGCCAGGATGATGCCGTCCGGCTTCATGTCCAGCGCCTGCTTGACGATGGCCGCGCCCTGGTTGCAGCGGCCGCCGCAATCCAGCGTCAGTATCCACCAGCCGGCACTGGCGCCGGCTTCTTTTACGCCGTTAAAAATGCCGCTGATGCCGGCGTCGCCGAGGTCGGAGGCGATAAAGACTATCTTCTTTTTCTTGACCAGCCTGGGGCCGTCGACCGGGCCATCCCAGTGATTCTTCAATCCAGCCGCGCGCGCCACCTTGGCGTTGGCCCGGCTCAGGAACTGCATGGGGTTTTCCTGTGCGGCCGCCCCGCTGATCATACAAAACGCGAGCAGTAAGCCGGTGAAGCGAACTGTGAAGCCGACTGTGAAGCACCTACCATGGATCGATGTCATGATTTCAGCTTGGTCTGGTTAAGGGGTAGAGGGGTAGAACCGGTATGCACGCGTGGAGGCTGCATGCATGCGAAATTTTTTGTAAATATTTGTTACCGCTGCGGAACGATTATTACAGATAAATGTCAGGCAAAATATAGAGTTCCGGCACCAAAATGGCATGCCGGAATTTTATATTTCTTTTTGGAAATAATTTAACTTTAATTCGGTAATCTCGGCATTTTTCAAGGAAAATGCACGGTTTCAGTGGTTAAAGCGAGACACCGGGAGGACTGGATGAAGGCTGCCGGGAGGTCCCGCAGCCCTCCCAGAGCAGGCCTGCTACTGCCAGCTGATGTCGCCCGAACCCCGGCGCTCGGCATTGCGCCTGCCCGGATTGCCGTAGACGCGGATATCGCCGCTGCCGAAACTGCTGACTCTGGCCTCCTGGGAGGCATACACTTTCGCGTTCGAGGAACCCATCGATTGCACCACTACCTGTCCGGCTTTCAGGCCGGATGCATCGAGGTCGCCGGACCCGGCAATTTTCACGTTCAGCACCCTGGCCTGGCCCTTCAGCCAGATCTCGCCCGAGCCCATATTGCTGAGCTCGACGCTGTCGCTATTGGCCAGAGCCAGCTTCAGGTCGCCGCTGCCGCTCATGTTCACGTGTACCTGTTGGAAATCGCCGTCAAAGTTCAGGTTGCCGGAGCCGCGCATCGACAGTTCCACCTGGCTGCCGCGAAAGCCGCTGACCATGCCGTCGCCGCTGCCCAGCATCTGCAGTCTTTCAAAAGCGGGCAAGGCCAGCTCTACCCTGAGCGGCTGGCGCAGCATCATGAACACGCCCTTGGTGCCTATATACAGGGTATTGCCCTCTACCCGGGTAGTCACCCGCGACACCATGCCGGCTTCGCCGCGCACCTGCAAATCCGGCGCCGCGGCCTGCCTGAGTGCCAGGTCGATGGGACCGTTCATCACCACCTGCACTATATGCCCCTGGATGCTGCGGCTCTCACTGCCCTGGGCGTTGCCGCCGGCGGCGGCAACGGTGGCGGCGTGAGCACTCATGAAGGTGCAGGTGACGGCTATCAAGACTGCGGCCAGTACCAGCATCCCTGCGCCTATCCTGATCATGGTTTTCATAAAAGTCTCCTTTGAAACTGGCGTTACGGTCGAATTCATCGTCATGTGAGGTTTATGCCACCCTGGCTGTCAGCGGCGCTTTCAGCAGGGATATATTCCATTGCAGATAGTGCTTGAAGCCGATGAAGGTATACCGGGTCATGAACAGGCTGAACAGGAACAGCACTATGCCGCCCAGCAACAGGGCCAGGCCCTTCCATACGTGGTAGCCGCGCACATGGTTGTCCACGTTCACATGCACTCTGGAGGCGTCGTCTGCGCTGCTCGCGGTAGCGGGTTTAGGCTCTGCAGCGGGGGCTGCCGCTGCCGGCGCTGCTGACTGAGCTGGCGGCAACGACGCCGAGGCGATTGTGGGAGCTGCCGGAGCTGGCGACGGCTGGCTGGCCACCTGCCCACCGGTTTTTTTATCCGCAGCCACGCTGGCCGGACTATCATCCTCCTCCACCATGATGCCCGTCGGACCGATGTCTACCCGGACGCTGCCGCGATGACTATGCCGATGCATCCTGACATCGTCATCATCGACGATCACATGCTGGCCGGCCGGCACATCGAAATTAAACTGGCTGACCCCTGACAGGCTGGCCGCGGTGATGCCTATGCCGCCCACATACAGCGCCAGCGCCGCGATATAGCTGGCGAACAGCAGTGAAAAATACATGATCGCCGGGATCATCATGAACAGGTTAAATACCAGCAAGCCTATCAGCGATACAAACAGGCCCGCCGTATTGCCCATGCTGAAATTTTTCTTCACTTCATCATAACGGACGCTGGTCTTCTTTTGCGCCGCGACCAGGCTGGGCTTGGGCAAGCCGGCCGCGATCTCTTGCTCGCTGCGGCCGGCCACCATGGCGTCCAGGAATTTACGCTCATAGGTCCACATGGTCTCTTCTATCGCTGCTGCCGGCAAGCCTTCCAGCGCCTGCCGCAAGGCGTTCATGTATTCTGTTTTATCCATTTCTCTTCTCCCTGGTGGCACGAATTATCACGAGATCGTATAGCTGAACTGTAAGCCTGTACGGCAGGCAAGCCTAAGGCTTTGCGACAGTTGGCAAATTCCGGGGACTGGATGACATACCAGGGGGATAGATTGCAGCCGAATATCCGCGCGGGTGCGGATTAATATTGCTTCTGGGAAAACATTTGATGCCGAGCGGCCGGCTAAACGCCTATTTACCACCAGTGCGCTGCCTCCCAAAGCCGGCCCGCAGATCGCCTTGGGGTATCCGGTTTGGTCAAAAAAAAACGCGGCACCTGGCCGCGTTCCCCGTGTAAGCCGGCTATATAAGCCGGCTGTATTTACTTAACCCGGCCTTCCTTCCAGGCTTGCAACAGCTTTTCGTAGGCAATGGTCTCGCCCTTGGGTTTTTCGTTCGCCAGCTTTTTCCACGGGGCGCCGGTATCGCTCAAATACTTGCTCGCATCGCCCTTGGCGTTCAGCTTAGGTGCGCAGTTTTTCATGCCGGCGCGCTCCAGGCGTCCCATGATCTGGTCCATTTCTTCCGCCAGATTGTCCATCGCGGCTTGCGGCGTTTTTTCGCCGGTTACCGCAATCGCCACGTTTTTCCACCATAGCTGAGCCATCTTCGGATAATCAGGCACATTCGTGCCGGTCGGCGTCCATGCCACGCGGGCCGGGCTACGATAGAACTCGATCAGGCCGCCGTATTCATCGGCATGCTTGGTGAAGTAGTCATGCCGGATATCCGAGTCGCGGATAAAGGTCAGGCCAACAATGGATTTTTTCAGCGACACGGTTTTCGACGTGACGAACTGGCCATACAGCCAGGCAGCCGACATCCGGTCCACCGGTGTGCTCTTCAGGAAGGTCCAGGAACCGACATCCTGATAACCATTTTGCATGCCTTCCTTCCAGTACGGACCGTGCGGCGACGGCGCCATACGCCATTTCGGCTTGCCGTCTGCATTCACGGCCGGCAAGCCAACCTTGGTGGCGCCGGCGGTAAACGCGCTATACCAGAATATCTGCTGCGCGATCTGCCCCTGCGCCGGCACCGGGCCGGCTTCGCCGAAGGTCATGCCGGTTGCGGTAGGCGGCGCGTACTTCTTCATCCAGTCTATGTATTTGGTCAGCGCATACACCGCTGCCGGCGAATTGGTGGCGCCGCCGCGCGCCATCGACGAGCCTACCGGCGTGCACTTGTCGGCAGCCACGCGTATGCCCCATTCATCGACCGGCAGGCCGTTAGGGATGCCCTTGTCGGCAGAGCCGGCCATCGACAGCCAGGCGTCGGTAAAGCGCCAGCCCAGCGACGGGTCCTTCTTGCCATAGTCCATGTGGCCATAGATTTTCTTGCCGTCCAGTTCTTTCACGTCATTGGTGAAGAATTCGGCGATGTCTTCATAGGCGGACCAGTTTTGCGGCACGCCCAGGTCGTAGCCGTATTTGGCCTTGAACTTGGCCTGCAGATCCTTGCGCGCAAACCAGTCGGCGCGGAACCAGTACAGGTTGGCAAACTGCTGATCCGGCAACTGGTACAGCTTGCCGTCCGGCGCCGTGGTAAAGCTGGTGCCGATGAAATCTTTCAGGTCCAGGCCGGGATTGGTATACTCTTTGCCGACCCCGCCCATATAGTCGCTCAGCACGACGGTCTGGCCGTAGCGGTAATGGGTGCCGATCAGATCGGAATCGTTGACCCAGCCGTCATAGATCGATTTCCCTGACTGCAAAGAAGTCTGCATTTTTTCGACCAGATCGCCTTCCTGGATCACTTCATGGTTGACCTTGATACCGGTGATTTCCTCAAATGCCTTGGCCAGGGTCTTGGATTCGTAGACGTGGGTATCCAGGGTTTCGGAAACGACGCTGATCTCCTTGATGCCTTTTTTCTTCAGTTTATCGGCCGCTTCGATAAACCATTGCATTTCTTCCAGTTGCTTCTTCTTGTCCAGAGTGGACGGCTGAAATTCGCTGTTCACCCATTTTTCGGCCGCCTTCATGTCAGCCCAGGACGCGCCCGAGGCCAGCATCGCCGCCGCAGCAGCAAGTGCTGTCAATTGTAGTCTCATCTTATCTCCTATTGCTCTGTTATTACCTTCCCAGGACTGGACATGCGACGGAGGAAGGATGCTCGCCGCATGCTCATGCACAGGCCGGGTTTAACCCCAGCGCATCACTATCAACAACAACACAAAAGCAATTCCTGCGGCAAAGCCCTGATGGATATCGGTCAGGCCCGCCCACGCGAGATTGAAGTAAGCGGCGCATAGCAAGCCGATGAACAGGCGGTCGCCGCGGGTAGTCGGTATCGGCAGCAAACCCTTGCGCTCGACCGACGGCGATTTGATTTGCCACACCGTCATCCCTGCCAGCATCAGGACGATGCCGGTGAAAAAGATCGCAACCGGCAGTGTCCAGGTCATCCATGCGAATGCGTTTTGCAGATTTTCCATCGTCTTATACCCTCCCCATCGCAAAACCTTTTGCGATGTAATGTCGGACAAACCAGATCACCAGCGCGCCCGGCACGATCGTCAGCACGCCGGCGGCCGCCAGTACGCCCCAGTCCATGCCGGCGGCCGATACGGTACGGGTCATGATCGCGGTAATCGGCTTGGCATCGACCGAGGTCAGAGTGCGCGCCAACAGCAGTTCCACCCAGCTGAACATGAAGCAAAAGAAGGCGGTGACACCGACGCCGGATTTGATCAGCGGCAGGAAGACGCGGATGAAAAAGCGCGGAAAACTATAACCGTCTATATAAGCGGTTTCGTCGATTTCCTTCGGTATGCCGGACATGAAGCCCTCCAGTATCCAGACTGCCAGCGGAACATTGAACACCATGTGCGCCAGCGCGACCGCGATATGCGTGTCCATCAGGCCCACCGACGAATACAGCTGGAAAAACGGCAGCAGGAATACTGCAGGCGGCGTCATGCGGTTGGTCAGCAGCCAGAAGAACAGGTGCTTGTCGCCCAGGAAGGAATAGCGTGAAAATGCATAAGCAGCGGGCAGGGCCACGGTGACCGACAGCAGCATATTCATCACCACATAGATGCTGGAGTTGATATAGCCGCTATACCAGGAGGAATCAGTAAAAATCACCTTGAAATTGGCAAAGGTCAGGTTGGTCGGCCACAGGCTTAAGGTGCTGACGATTTCCTCATTGGTCTTCAGCGACATGTTCAGCATCCAATAGATAGGCAGCAGCGACAGCAGCAGGTAAAACGCCAGGCCTATATTGGAAATAATTTTTCGGTTTGACGAGGATGGCATCATTTCTGGTCTCCGGTACCGACTCTTTGCATCCAGGTGTACAGCACGAAGCAGAACAGCAGGATGATCAGGAAATAGATCAGCGAAAATGCCGCCGCCGGGCCCAGGTCGAACTGTCCCACCGCTTTCTGGGTCAGGTATTGCGACAGGAAGGTGGTCGCATTGCCGGGCCCGCCGCCGGTCAGCACGAAGGGTTCGGTATAGATCATGAAGCTGTCCATGAAGCGCAGCAGCACCGCGATCATCAGTACATTGCGCATCTTGGGTAACTGGATGAAGCGGAACACCGCGATGCGTGACGCGCCGTCTATCCTGGCCGCCTGGTAATAGGCGTCCGGTATCGAGCGCAGGCCCGCATAGCACAGCAAGACCACCAGCGGCGTCCAGTGCCAGATATCCATCACCAGCACCGTCAGCCAGGCATCCGCGGAACTGCCGGTGTAGTTGTAGCTGATACCGATGTTATTGACCGCATAACCGAGCAGGCCGATATCGCTGCGGCCGAAAATTTGCCAGATGGTGCCGACCACATTCCAAGGGATCAATAATGGCAAGGCCAGCAGCACCAGCGACAGCGAGGCTTTCCAGCCGGCGGCGGGCATGGACAGCGCCACCAGTATCCCCAGCGGCAACTCTATCGCCAGCACCGACAGCGAAAAGATCATCTGCCGCCATAACGCCTCATGCAGGTCGCCGTCACGCATTACGCTCTTGAACCATTCCATGCCGACAAATACCTTTTGCGTCGGGCTGATAATGTCTTGCACAGAGTAGTTCACTATCGTCATCAAGGGCATGATGGCGGAAAACGCCACGCAGATGATGACCGGCAGGATCAGGAACCAGGCGCGGTTGTTATAGGTTTTCATCAGGCTACCCGTTTATCGTTGACATAAAACAGCGTACGCTGCGCCGGGAAGCGCAGCCAGACCGTCGCACCCGCCACAAAATCTGCCGTCCGCAATTTCGCCGAGACGCTGAATTCGCCCAGCTTGAACTCGGCCAGGAAATGCGTCCCCATGTTCTTTACCGAAGACACGGTCGCCGGCAAGCAATCCGCCTGCGGGTCGACGCAGGCCTCAACAAATTCCGGACGTATCCCCAGGGTCACGCTCCCGTTCGCAGCACTGACTGCCGTCGCAGCATAGTCAGGGATGGCAATCTGCTTGCCGTCCAGTGTCAGCCCGCCGTCTTTCACGGTGCACGGCAGCAGGTTCATGCCGGGATTGCCGATGAAATAGCCGACGAAGGTATGCTCGGGCTCTTCAAACAAGGCTTGTGCGCTACCGGTCTGCACCACCTCGCCCTGGGTCATCACCACCACCTGGTCGGCAAAGGTCAGCGCCTCCACCTGGTCGTGCGTGACATAGATCAGCGACAGCTTCAATTCATGATGGATCTCTTTCAGCTTGCGCCGCAGCAGCCATTTCAGGTGCGGGTCGATCACGGTCAAGGGTTCATCGAACAGAACCGCGGCGACGTCCGGGCGCACCAGGCCGCGCCCCAGAGAAATTTTCTGCTTGGCATCGACCGCCAGGCCGCTGGCCCGGTGCTTGAGGTCGCCAGACAATTCCAGCATCTCGGCCACCTGCTCTACCCGCTTGCGGGTTTCCGCTTCTTTCCAGCCGCGATTGCGCAAGGGAAAAGCCAGGTTGTCGTAGACGGTCATGGTGTCGTAGATCACCGGGAACTGGAATACCTGTGCGATATTGCGCGCCTCGGTGGGCAGGTCGGTGACGTCCTTGCCGTCGAACAGCACCCGGCCGTGCGAAGGCCGCACCAGGCCGGAGATAATATTCAGCAAGGTGGTCTTGCCGCAGCCGGACGGCCCCAGCAAGGCATACGCGCCGCCGTCGTCCCAGGTCTTGCTCATCGGGCGCAGCGCATAATCCGCAGGCACCGAAGGATTCGGCTTGTAGGCGTGCGCCAGTTCCACTAATTCTATCCTGGCCATGCTTATGCTCCAGCCTGTCGGGGCGATATTTGAGGCGGCGCGAACAGCAGGGCGCCATCGGTGCTGAAGATGAACAAGTCATCCGGCCGGCAATACATATTGCACATCGTTCCCAGCTCCAGGTTGTGCACGCCGCCCAGTTGCGCGACCAGTGAAATATTCCGCCCGCGATGGCTATGCACATAGGTTTCCGAGCCGCTGATCTCGGCCAGGTCGACCTCGGTCTCGATCGCCACGTCGTCCGGGTACAGCGGCGACAGCCGCAGGCTATGCGCGCGCAAACCCAAGATCACTTCCTCTTGCCGGGCCGCCTGCTGGCGCTGGGCGGCGTTCAGCAGGATGGCGATGCCCGAGCTCAGTTGCGCATAGCCCTGGGCATCGAGCCTGGCCCTGATCAGATTGATGGGCGGGTCGCTGAAGGTGCGCGCGGCCTGTATCGAATTGGGCGCATTGAACACATCCAGGGTCGCGCCTTGCTGCAATAGCCTGCCCTCGTGCAGCACCACGGTGTGGCCGCCCAGTTGCAGCGCTTCCAGCGGCTCGGTAGTGGCATACACGACGGTGGTCTTGCCTTCCGAGAATAATTCAGTCAGTTCCTTGCGCAGCTCTTCGCGCAGCTTGTAATCGAGGTTGACCAGCGGCTCATCCAGCAGCAGCAGGTCGGCTTCCTTGATCAGCGCGCGCGCCAGCGCGGTGCGCTGTTGCTGGCCGCCGGACAGCTCGGCCGGCAGCCGCTGCAGGTAAGGCGTGATGTGCAGGCGTTCAGCCATGTCCAGCACGCGCGCGCGGATTTGCTGCTCCGGCAGCTGGCGTATGCGCAACGGCGAGGCGATATTGTCGAATACGGTAAACGCCGGGTAGTTGATGAATTGCTGGTACACCATGGCCAGGTCGCGCTGGCGCACCGAGATCCCGGTCACGTCCTTGCCGTCGACCAGCACCTTGCCTGCAGTTGGCTTGTCCAGGCCGGCCATCAAACGCATCAGCGTGGTTTTCCCGGCCTGCGTGGTGCCCAGCAGCACATTGATGGTGCCGGGCATCAGCTTCAGGGACAGCGGATACATATGATCTTCAGCGCCATACTTCTTGCTGACATTTTCCAATGCAAGTTGCACTATGTCTTCCTCCTTGTGGTATGCAGCCGCGTCCGTGCTCGCGACGACGGCAATTTATGCGCTTGCTGTTTTTTTATCGGTGCTTTGCGCGGCGATCCAGGCATCCAGGACCTCAGCGCTGCCTGCCGGCAAATGCAGGCCCAGCTTGGAACGCCGCCACAGGATGTCGGCCGCGCAAGTGGCCCACTCCTTGCGCATCAGGTAGTCCACTTCTGCCGCGTACAAGCCCGCTGCAATTTCCTCGCCGAGCTCGGAAACGGCCCGCTTGTCGCCCAGCATGTCCCTGGTCCTGCTGCCATAGGCACGCGCATACCTGGCCACCAGGGCCGGCGCGAGCCAAGCATACTCCTGTTGCAAATTATGCACGAACTTATCGAACTCCTGCACCGCGCGATTTTCCGGCCGGCTGCTGAACAGGTCGCCGCCCGGCAGGCAAGCCTGCGCGGTCCACGCGGGCCCGTGGCCGCCCAGCAAAGGCGCCAGCAAGTCCATCGCTTCTTCCGCCAGCTTGCGATAGGTAGTCAGCTTGCCGCCGAACACATTCAGCATGGGCGCGCCGTCCTGGTCCAGCTCGAAGCGGTAGTCGCGCGTGACGGCGGCGGCATCGGCCGCCTCGTCCTCCACCAGCGGCCGCACGCCGGAATACGACCAGACCACCTGGGCCGGCGTAATCGGGCGCTCGAAATAGTAGCTGGATAGCTCGCACAAATACGCGATTTCGGCGCTGTCGATCGCCACCTGGTTGGTGTCGCCGTGATACTCAAGGTCGGTGGTGCCTATCAGCGTGAAATCTTTTTCATACGGAATGGCAAACACGATGCGGCCGTCCGGGTGCTGAAAGATGTAGGCGTACGGGTGTTCAAACAGGCGCTTGACCACGATGTGGCTGCCCTTGATCAGCCGCAGCGACTTGCCGCTGGGCTGGTCGGCGGCGGTTTGCAGGAAATGCGCGGCCCACGGGCCGGTCGCATTGACCACGCAGCGCGCCTGCACCTGCAGCTCTTGCTGGTTGTTGCCGCGCAATACCGCGTGCCAGCCGCCGCCCCGGCGCTGCACCGATTCACAACAGGTCTGGGTAAATACTTGCGCCCCCTTTTCGGCGGCGTCCATTGCATTCAGCACCACCAGGCGGGCGTCGTCCACCCAGCCGTCGGAATACACGAAGCCGCGCTTGAACTGCGCCTTCAGCGGCTTCCCCACGGCATGGGTCCGCATGTCGACCACTTCCGAGCCCGGCAGTATCTCGCGCCGCGCCAGGTGGTCGTACAGGAACAGGCCGGCCCTGATCATCCAGGCCGGGCGCTGCCCCTGGTCGTGCGGCATCACGAAGCGCAAGGGCCACATGATGTGCGGCGCCGAGCGCAGCAAGACTTCGCGCTCTATCAGGGCCTTGCGCACCAGGCTGAATTCGTAATATTCCAGGTAGCGCAGGCCGCCGTGGATCAGCTTGGTCGCGGCCGACGAGGTGTGCGCCGCCAGGTCGTCTTTTTCGCACAGCACCACGGACAGGCCGCGGCCGGCCGCATCACGTGCGATGCCCGCTCCGTTGATACCGCCACCGACTACCAGTACATCACAATCCAGGTTGCGCTGTGCCATCTTTGTCTCTTGGTGTTTTTCTGCATCGTCAGCGGATACCGCTAGGCATACGACGCGACTGTGGTTAAGATTACAGATGACTAAGATACGCCAAAATACGAACCACAAGCAACAGTTTTATGTAATTATTTGTTCGTTTGTGTTCGTTTAAACTAAAAAATTCACCAAGAACGAAAATATATGATCTTGAATCCTCGTCAAAGAGCGCTCCTGGATGCTGTCCGGCAACGCGTCACGATGTCGGTGGAAGACCTGGCGCAGCAACTGGAAGTGACGCCGCAAACGGTAAGGCGCGATGTCAAGCAAATGGAAGAAGCCAAGCTGCTGGCGCGTTACCACGGCGGGGTAGGCCTGCCCTCATCGGTGGAAAACATCGACTACAGCCAGCGCCAGGTATTGAACAGCGACGCCAAGCGGCGCATCGCCAATGCGGTCGCCAAACAGGTGCCGGCCGGCTGTTCCCTGCTGATCAATATCGGCACCACCACCGAGGAAGTGGCGCGCGCACTCGCCCACCACCAGGGCTTGCACGTGGTGACCAACAACCTGAACGTGGCCGCCATCCTGGCCGACAACCCGAAATGCGAAGTGATCGTCGCCGGCGGCGTGCTGCGCGGGCGCGACCGCGGCATCGTCGGCGAAGCGACCATCGATTTCATCCGCCAGTTCAAGGTCGACATAGGCATCATCGGCATCTCCAGCATAGACGAAGACGGCAGCCTGCGCGATTTCGACGCCCGCGAAGTCAAGGTGGCGCAAACCATCATAGAGCAATCGCGCGAGGTGTGGCTGGTGGCGGACCAGGACAAATTCGGCCGCAAGGCGCTGGTCAGGATGGCCCACCTGTCGCAGATAGACTGCCTGTTCACCGACGCCAAGCCGCCGGCCGCGTTTGCGCAAGTGCTGCAGCAGGCCAAGGTGAAGGTGGTGGTGGCCAGCTAGCCAGCCATCTTTGATGCGGCCGCAAGCGCCGTTTCAATGGATTTGCCCGCCCGCCAGCCTGATATCCTGGTCCACCTCGGCCGCCACCTGCAGCGCCAATTGCAATCCGGCCACCACGGTTTGCAGCGACATGCTGGCGGCGCCGGCATACTGGGCCGCCTGCTCGGGCAAATACGGGATATGGACGAAACCGCCGCGCACCTGCGGATAGCGGGTCGCGATCAGGTGCAATAGCCCGTAAAAAACATGGTTGCAGACATAGGTGCCGGCGGTTTGCGACACCGAGGCCGGGATGCCTGCCGCCAGCAAGGCCTGAACTATCGCCTTGATCGGCAAACCGGAAAAATACGCCGCCGGGCCGCCCGCGACTATCGCCTCATCTATAGGCTGGTTGCCGGCATTGTCCGGGATGCGCGCATCGTCGACATTGATCGCGACGCGCTCGATGTCGATGCCGGTCCTGCCGCCGGCCTGGCCTATGCACAGTACCAGGCCGGGCTGCAATTCTGCCATCCGCTGCTCCAGCCTGGCAACGCAGGCGCCGAATACACAGGGCAATTCCAGTGCGCTGACGCTATGCCCGCCTATCTGCTGCCCCTGCAGGCGGCGCGCAGCCTCCAGTGCCGGATTGACAGTCTCGCCACCGAAGGGCTCAAAACCTGTGATCAGTATATTCATCAAATCGCCTTAGCATGGACAAAAGCTCCGACAGTCCGCCGGATGCCATAAATCATACTCGCATACTGCAGGGGTCTGCTGCACTGGCCGGCAGATTGTTTTGCCGGCGCCCGCCGGATGCCAGAATGTATGGAAATCCAGCACAAAATATCAAAGAAACCGGCTTGTCCCCGCTTACTATCTGTGTTCAAAGGAGTGTCGATGAATTATCTCAATCAAATCCAGCGCAGTGTCGACTATATCGAAGCCCATCTCGCGCAGCCCATCGCCATCAACGCGGTAGCGCGCGAAGCGGGCATGAGCCAATGGCATTTTCAGCGCATGTTCCGGGGCTTGACCGGCGATACGGTGAAAGACTATATACGCTCAAGAAGATTGGTGCGGGCGCAGGACGCCTTGCTGAATTCCGACCAGAGGATTATCGACATCGCATTGGATGCTGATTTTGACAGCCAGGAAAGTTTTACCCGGGCATTTAAGGCCGCATTCAACGCCACCCCGGCGCAATATCGCAGAACGGGGAAACGCCATCCTTTCCCGCAAAAAATAAAATTCGATCCTGATTACTTGCGGCACATCCATCGGGGGATGGATATCGTGCCCGAAATTTATCGGCAAAAGCCAAGCCGCTTTGTCGGGATGCGAACCCGCTTCTATGGCAGCGATTCCGAACGTAATAATATCGGCGAAAAACTTCCGCCGTTATGGCAGCAGTTCCTGATGCGCTTATCCGAGATCAGGCATGCAATAGGCGGCACCTGCTACGGCATCGTCAGGCAACTGGCAGAAGACAGCGACGAACTGGAGTATGTTTGCGCGGTAGAAGTGACGGCGTTCGAGCTTATCCCTGCGGGCATGTTGACGCTTGAGCAGCCTGCCTGCACCTACGCCAAATTTGCACACCGGGGAGCGGTCAATCTGATCGACAACACCGTCAACTATATTTATTCGACCTGGCTGTCGCAAAGCGGCGCAAGACACGCCGGCGGCGCCGATCTGGAATCCTATGGAGCAGGCTACCGCCCCGGCTCGCCTGATTCGCTGATGCATTACGCGATTCCCATCACTTCATCACAACAGGAGCAAACCGCATGAATACAGCATTCCAGCAAACCTGGGAACAGTACACCTCGGCATGGAAAATGACGGACAGGGCCGAGCGCCTGGCGGTATTTGCAGAAGCGCTGGCCGCCGATGCCGTGTACACGGACCCCCTGGTGCAAACCGCGTCGTGGGATGAATTGATCAGCTACATGGAGAACTTCCAGCAACAGCTGCCCGGCGCGCATTTCGTCACCCGCTATTTCCTGGCCCATCATCAAAAAAGTATTGCGCACTGGGATATGCAAACGCATGAAGGGCTGACCATAGGCGGCGGCAGCAGTTATGCTGAATATGATCAGCGCGGCAAGCTGATCAGCATGAACGGTTTTTTTGAAAACAATAGCTGAACCGTAAACAAACTAGGTCCGTCGCCACCGTCTCAAGCCTTTTCCACGCAATTACGGCCGTTGCGCTTGGCGCGATACAGTGCGCTGTCGGCCCTGGTCATCATGCCCTTCAGGTCATCGCCGGTCTGGATGTGCGTTACGCCAAAACTCATCGTCACGTGCAGGTCGGGCGCGATCACGGTCCAGTCGTAATTTTCTATCGCCTTGCGGATGCGCTCGCAGGCTTCCACCGAGCGGCTCTCCTTGGTGCGGTCGAGCACCAGGGCAAACTCCTCGCCGCCTATGCGGGCGGCCATGTCGCCGGAACGCAGGCAGGAACGGATCAGGGCGCCGACGTGGCGCAACACGTCGTCGCCTACCAGGTGCGAATAGCTGTCGTTGACCTGCTTGAAAAAATCGATGTCGGCCATCGCAAAGGTGATGTTCGCGGTGCGCCCGGTCAGGCGCTGCGACATCTGGTCTTCCAGCGCGCGACGATTCGGCAGGCCGGTCAGGATGTCCTCATGCACCTGCACCCTTAGGGTACGGTTGAAATCTTCCAGCTGGTTGACCCTGGACTTGTGCGCCTCGGCTTCCTGCTGCACCCGCTCCAGGTCCATCTTGGCGGCGAAGATCTGGGCGCTGATCTGCGCCCTCTGGTCACGCGATTTCAAGGTGACCGCGTGGAATTCCTTGTACACATTCAGCGCCGCAGAAAAATCCTTGCAGCTCTCCTGCGCGGACGACATCATCCTCAGCAAATCGGAAAGGTGGGGATAGTTACCCAGCTGCAAGGCCACGGCACGGGCTTCCTGCAGGCAGGCAATGGCTTGCTCAATTTTGCCCATGCGCATCAGCAGCGCGCCTATCCTAACCTTGATATCCAGTTCTTCCTTGGTAAAGCCCAGGCCCGACAATTCGACCAGCGAAGACTCCAGCTGCTGCAATGCCGAGCCGTACTCGCCGCGCTCTTCCAGCGCATGCGCCAGGGTTTCATTGGCCAGCAGCTGGGTCCTGACCATGCCGGACTCATGCGCCAGCAACAAGGACTGGCGCGCGTACTGGATCGCATTGTCGAGCATGCTGAGGTCCGGGCTCTTGCCGTTCTCGCACAGGCCTTCATAGTGGCTGACCAGGCTGTCGGCCCAATTATTGAGGGCCCTGGCCTGGCCACCCTTGTCGGCGGCGCCCAGGCACAGCGAGGCGGCCTCGCGGAAGATGTCGATGCCGCGCTCATACTGTTGCGTAAAAACAAAAACGACGCCCAGCGTCATCAGTATGTGCGGATATTTGTTTTGGTCGTCCAGCTGGCGCACCAGGGCTATCGCTTTTTCGCAATACTCGAGTGCACTATTGGTGTCACCAAACGCGATAAAGGTACGGGCCAGGCCGTGCAGGATATCGGTCTTGACGTCCTGGCTCTTGCTCTGTTCGGCATATTCCAGCGCGGCCTCAAAATCCCGTATGCCCATCGGGTCGTGGAAGACTATGCGGCAATTTCCCAGCTTGCAATACAACTGGCCCAGCAGGCGGGCGTCGCCCTCGGGTTCGGCCAGGCGCAGCGCCTGCTCCAGTAGTTGTATTGCGATCGCAGGACGGCTGTCGATAGTTGACTCTATCTCGGCAAGCAATCCCGGCAATGCGGAGCCGTGCTGAAGCTTCTCTATCACTTGGTTTGACAAATTCGAGGCTCCGATCTGTTTCATAAGGTCTTCACTCATTTGTGCCGTCGCTATTTCAACGCCAGGTAATAGAACCTACAATCAGTAGCGGGCCAATGCCGGCCGCGCCGTGCCGCTCATCGCACTGACAATGGTCATGACAGGAAATAGTGATTTTCACTTCAAAGAATACTCTTGTTAACCCAATTTTCGAACAATTTGATGTATTTTATTGAGTATTAATGCAAAGAAATATTTTGCCTGAGCATGTCATGCACGAAAAACCTGCGCTCAGCGAGATGACCACGCTTCTGCGGCTGCTTGATATTTGCACCACTTTTAACACCCCGGCACCAGGGCCTATATTGCGTATGCATATCTTAAAACAAGTTTTACTGTCCGCGATGATAGCCGGTGCGGCGGTGACAAGCCATGCCCAGGTGCTGACCGTGGCGTGGCGCAATAAACCTCCGCATCAGTATCTGGAAGACAACGTGGAAAAGGGTATCTTGCTGGAGAGGGCCAAGCAAGTCTTCCGCGAAGCGCAGCTGCCGGCTCGCTTTGTCGAGGAACCGGCCAAGCGCATCTGGAACAACTTCAGGATAGGCAGCAAGAATTATTGCTCCATAGGCTGGTACCGGCTGCCGGAAAGAGAGGCGCTGGTGCAATTCAGCACCATCTTCCACACCGACCCGCCGCATACCCTGCTGGTCAGTCCAGGTGCCGTCGCGCTGGTGAGCGCCCACAAGACCCTGGCCTCGCTGCTGACCGACGAGAGCCTGACGCTGGGCCTGGTGGACGGGGTGTCCTATGGGCCCGAGCTCGATGCGCTGATACTGCACAGCCACAACAGGATAGAACGCAGCACGACCTCGCCCATGGTGATGGCCAATATGATAGGCGCCAACCGCGCTTCCTTCATGTTCATCGACAGGGAGGACTGGGAATACCTGCACGACCGGGAAAAGAGCATGCAGGGAACCACGCAAATCGACTTGAAGGGTATGCCACAGGGCCTGGACCGCTATATCGTCTGCAGCAAGGACGTGCCGGCAGCAAAAATGCAGAAAATCAACCAGGTGCTGAACCGGCTGGTGCCGCAGAAAAAATCCTGAGCCGCCCCTTGGGGCCTGCTAACAGGCCCTAATCAGGCCCTAATGTTGCATGCGCGCTTCGTCGTAGGTGCGCAACCAGGTCAGCTGCAGGATGCGGGCATCGCTACTGGCCCTGTGCCTGGCCACCCGCAATTCATTCAATACTTGGGATTTGGTCTGGTGCCAGCTGGTTTCCTGCTGCGGTGAAATGACCTGGCGCAGGTCTTCCAGTCTGAACCTGGGCGTGCTCTGTGCGGCTTCGAACAGGCGCGCCATCCAGACATAGTCCTGGGCCCAGCCGTCGGTATACACAGTATTGCCGTTGAGAAAAAAATTGAGTTGCTCGGCCACGAACACCGGCGAGCGGCCGCGCTCCACCAGTATTTCGCGCGGGATATGGTGCACCTTGGCAGCGTCTATATCCCAATGCTGCCAGTCCAGTTCAGGCCTGATCAGGGTACACCAGCCTTCGCCGTGGCGGCCGGAAAATCCGACTTCGATAGGATAGCTGCCAACACCAAAGCCGGAAGCCTCGAAATCGATAATGATAGGAACGGTCATCATCGCGCTAACTCCATAGCAGGACAGCGATCACAGGGCAGGCGTCCCCTGGTTAAGCAGGTCGGCTGCAGATAGGGCAAATCAGGCCGCATCAGGCACTCGCAATCTTGGAATTCATGACAAGACCGGCACGCAATCATTGTGCCTGAAAATCGGCGCAATGCAAATCGTTTGAAAAACAGGCTGCCGCGCCCGTTTCCAGTTTATACCCTATCCCAATTTTTCCATACGCTGGCGGGCATCGTCGGCCTGCGGAAATTTCGGGTTGATTTGCAAGGCCCGCTTATACGCCGCGACCGCCTCGGTTTTCTGGCCGCTCTCTTCCCTGACTATGCCCAGGTGATAAAAGAAGTCCGCCGGCGGATTGCCGCTGCCGGTAATCGAGAGCAACAATTCCAGCGCCCCCTTGTGGTCGCCGCGCGCGCGCTTGACCCAGGCATAGGTGTCTTTTAGGGCAGGTTCTTGCGGCACCAGTTCCACCGCCCTGGCCGCCCAGCGCTCCGCGTCGTCCAGCCGCTCCTTGCGCTCGGCCGCGATCCAAGCCAGGTTATTATAGGCAATCACCAGCTTGTCGTTGAGCCGGATCGCATTCTCATATGCCGCATAGGCCTCGGGCCATTGCTTTTCCTGCTGGTAATACATACCCAGCCGAAGAGGAATTTCTGCCATCGTCGGCGCCAGCTTGCCGGCCTCCTGCATGGTCGTTATCGCACCCTGGGTATTGCCCCTGCTCATCTGCAACTGGCTCTGCGCCATCAAGGGCAGGGGATTGGCCGGCGCCAGCTTGCGCGCCTGGTCCAGCGATGCGTCGGCTTTTGCATAATCCTTCAAGGTCGCATAGGACAATCCCAGGCCGAGATGGGCCGCCGCATAATCGGGCTTGAGAACGAGTACCTTGCTGAAGTATTCGGCTGCCTTGGCCGGGTCCTTCAAGCCCTTCAGGTACAGGTCGGCCAGCGCCAGCAAGGGAGGTAAGGCATTCGGCGCCAGTTCTTCCGCCTTCAGGAATTGCTTTTCAGATTCCGCGAATTTACCCCTCAAAAACAGGGCTGCACCCAGCACCAGCCGGCTTTGCGGGCTCTTGGGGTCGACCTCGACAGCCTTGCGTAACAGGCGTTCCGCTTCTGCCTCATTCTTGTTGAGCCGCGCCACTTCTGCCAGGCCTATCACCGGCAACGGCGATTTAGGCTGTTTCAGCGCCGCCTGCTTGAACAGTTTTTCGGCCAGCTCCAATTGCCGGTTATCCAGGGCGGCCAAGGCCTGGTCATACTCAGGCGAGTTTTTCGGCCGGGCGGCATTCGCTTTGACAGCGGCAGCAGCAGGAGCACTGGCGTCGGCACTGGCTGCCGGATTATTGGCCAGGCCAGGGCCGGCATAGAGCATGGCGATCACGGCAAGCAGGCTTATGCGATTGATTTTAATGGGCATGGCAGCGGCTTTCAGGAGGGGAAGAGGCGATACAGTCCATGCCGTCAATATACGCCATTCCGCATAGCGCAGACAATCCACAGATAAAAGCTCGCAAACACGACGGCGGACAGCGCCGGGGCAAGCCGCATTTCGCTTACAATCACCGATGTTCATTCACCGCCGCCAGGGAAGCCCGTTTCATGCCCAACCAGGATCCTCATCACATTTCCAGCATTGCACAACTGGAAGCTTTGTACGGCGCGGTAGGCGTCGCCTCGATACGCAAGGAGGTAGACTACCTGCATCCGCACTACCGGGCGCTGATCTCGGCTTCCAGCTTCGCGGTGCTGGCCACCAGCGGCCCGGATGGGCTGGATGCGTCGCCGCGCGGCGATCCTGCGGGCTTTATCCAGATTGCCGACGACAAGACCTTGCTGATCGCAGACCGCCGGGGCAATAACCGTATCGACAGCCTGCGCAATATCGTCAGCGATCCACGCGTGGCCCTGCTATTTCTGGTTCCCGGCGTCGGTGAAACGCTGAGGGTCAACGGCCGCGCGCAAATCAGCATCGCTCCCGAGCTGCTGCAGCGTTTCGCGGTGAATGAAAAAGCGCCGCGCACGGTGCTGGTGATCCGAGTAGACAGCGTGTTTTTCCAGTGCTCGCGGGCGATCTTGCGGGCCGACCTGTGGAACCCCGCCCTGCATGTCGAACGACACAGCCTGCCGACGGCCGGCGACGTGCTGGCAGCGCTGAGCCAGGCCGAGATCGACGGCAAACAGTACGACCAGGAACTGCCGCAGCGCTTGCAGAGCACGCTGTACTAGGGCGCGAGATGACGGTCAAACCGGACGCTGCCCCAAAAATGTCGCTCGCCAGTCAATTCAAGCTACAATGATTTGCAATATTGGCAATTTTCATCTTTGCATCAACAAGAATCTTGATCTGCCTGGCCAGGTCTGCCAGCTTGGCGCGGAGCGTTGGCCGACAAGAAATAAATTGTCGGATGGCAAGCAGACAGTTTGCTATGATAGGGACGTTTTACTCGTAATTGCCAATTCCAGCATATAGAACCCGCATAAATTCGCCGATATTTGCCCATGATAATTCGCAGAGCCACGATAGAGGATGCTAGAAATCTCAGCGCGCTAGCTATTCAGGTATGGCTGCACGCCCATGCAAAACAGGGCATCAATAGCGGCATTGCCGGCTACGTTTTTACCGAGCTCGGCGAAGAAAACCTGACGCGCCAGATCAAGGACCAGGACAAGACTATCCTGGTCGCCTATCAGGATAAATTCCTGGTCGCCTACGCGATCCTGAACCTGCGCTCGACCTGTCCCGATGCACCGATGATACAGACCGAATTGACCACCTTCTATGTGCAGGAGCACTGCACCCATAAGGGCATAGGCAGCGGCCTGTTTGCAGAGTGCCTGAAGCGCTCCATCAACGACAGCGGCAAGCCTGCGCTGTGGCTGGCCATCAGCACGAAAAATAATCCGGCGGTGGATTTTTGCCGCAAGCAGGGCATGATACTGCTGGGCTTCAGCAACTTCGAGCTCGGCACCGAGCGGCATGAAAGCTATCTGCTGGCCAGCGGCGACCTGTAGCAAATCCTTACGCAAACGCCGCAGCCTACTCAAGCATTCCAGGAGTTTTTCATGTTCGGCACCCACGACCTTACCCTGTTTATCGTTTCCGGCCTGCTATTGAATATGGTGCCGGGACCGGACTCCCTATTGATCATGACCCGCAGTGCCACGCAAGGCTGGCGCGCCGGCAGCAGCGCCGCCCTCGGCATAGGTACCGGCACGCTGGTGCATGTTTTTGCAGCCGCGCTGGGTTTGTCGGCAATACTGGCGACCTCGGCCACCGCCTTCATGATCGTCAAGCTGGCCGGCGCTGCCTACCTGCTGTACGTAGGCGTGCAGCTGCTGTTCAGCAAGACCAGGCCAGCGCAACCGGGTTCTGACGAAAAACCCTTGGCGCGATTAAGCCACAGGCAGATTTTCCTGCAGGGCTTCATGACCAATGTGCTGAATCCCAAGGTAGCGGTATTCTTCCTGGCCTTCGTGCCGCAGTTCATCAGCCCGGATGCTTCCAGCAAACCGCTGGCCTTCATCGCGCTGGGCTTCATCTTCAATTTCAACGGCATGTTGTGGTGCCACTTGCTGGCAGCGTCCACTGCGCTGGCCAGCCACAAGATCAAGATCAACAGCGGCCTGGTGCAATGGCTGAACCGCCTGATAGGCGGCGTATTCGTGTCGTTCGGCGTGAAGCTGGCGCTCAGCAAGTAATAGCCGGGCCGTAAAAATAATATGTCGCCCGGCAGGGCGACATATTATCCGCAATTCACTTGCGGGGCCGCATCGTAAAGCGGCTGTGCTTGGGCCAGGCCCAAGCTTGGGACATCAAGCAAGCTTAAGGAAAGGCCGGTATATGGGCCTCCACCCCGCCGAACTTGATTTCAGGATGCCGTTTGGCAATCATTTCCTCGATTTCTTTCACACGCCGTAAAGGCAGGTCGATAATCAGCAATACTTTCCCTTGCTCTACACCTTCGGCAAACGGCTTCAGGCGGGAATTCGGAATCGCGGCGGCCGCCATCCCCGAAGCCCAGGAACCGAACAGGGCGCCGCCAAAACCGGCTACCAGCAGTGCGATAGTGCGTAATTCCAAACCCTCGGGTGGGAAGATCAATAACAGGCTACCTGCCAGCAAGCCGGACAGGCCGCCGATGACCATGCCGACTTCCGCGCCGTGCACCAGGTCGGTTTTTTGCAGGAAATTGGCTTCGGGCATGTCAGGTAGCAGGGTTCCGTCTTTGGCATGGAAATGTATGTATCTCTCTTCTATGCGCGCCAATAGCAATTCATCCAGCATTGCGCGTGCACTAGGAACATCCGGCAGCATGAAATACAGTCTACGTCTCATGGTGATCTCCTCTTTCTCTCTGGGAAGACCGCGGCCGACTAACACGGCCTATATACGATCTTGTTCTTTCGTTATAGCAAACTTTGATCAGAACTCCAGAGATTTTGGACAAATAGGAAAGTCCTATGGGATTTGCAAGCTGGATTGCCTGCTGCTTATGAAAAGATGCACAAGGAGTTATACTGGTTTGCCCGCCTTCGGGGAACCCAGTGCCCTTATCACATCACGAGGCTATTGCCATGTCAGAAAAATCAGATAATTCCGCCCACCAGGCCGCATCCGCCGCATCCGCTGCAATAACGGCGCTGGTCATCTTTGGCGTTTGCGTCGCGGCCTTCTTGCCGCCGCTGTATCACACGGTCAGCCAGTCGCTAGCGCTGACCATCCTTGCCGGCCTCGGTATCGCGGTCAGTTGCATCCTGCATTTGATTTTTGTCGGCGTCACGGCGCACAGGATGGGCCGGTCCGCCGCGCGCTGGGTCATACTGGCGCTGCTGTTGTTTCCGGTCGGGTCCATCATAGGCCTGATCGTACTGAACTGGCTGCATGATGAAAAGCAGCAAACCACGCCGGGGCCGCAATGACAGCCGCCTAGCCCGCCCGCTTGGCCACGAGCGCATTGCCGGCGCGGCTGACGGCCTTGCGTCCCAGGTGCTGGGAAATATACTGGCCCGCGTCGACCACCGCATCCAGGCTGATCCCGGTTTCTATGCCCAGCCCCTGCATCAGGAATAGCACGTCTTCGGTCGCGACATTGCCGGTAGCGCCCTTGGCATAAGGACAGCCGCCCAGGCCCGCTACCGAGGAATGATAGATGGAGATGCCCACTTCCAGGCTGGCATAGATATTCGCCAGCGCCTGGCCATAGGTGTCATGAAAATGGCCGGACAGGCGCTCTACCGGGAATTCCCGTATCACCCTTTGCATCACGCCCTGCACCTGGCGGGCCGTGCCCACCCCTATGGTATCGGCGATATCGATTTCATCGCAGCCGAGGTCGCGCAGGCGCTGCACCACGTCCGCCACGCTATCCGGCTCCACCTTGCCCTGGTAGGGGCAGCCGAAAGAACAGCTGATACTCCCGCGCAGCCTGAGCTTGTGCTGCTTGGCCGCCAGCGCGACTTCGCGGAAACGCTCTATCGACTCCGCAATCGAGCAATTGATATTGCGCTGGGAAAAAGCCTCGGACGCGGAACCGAAGATCACCACCTCGTCCGCCCCGGCCGCCAGGGCGGCCTCAAAGCCCTTCATATTCGGCGTCAATACCGAATACACCACCCCGGGCTTGCGCCGAATGCCGGCCATGACCTCGGTCGAAGTCGCCATCTGCGGCACCCACTTGGGCGAGACGAAAGAGGCCGCCTCGATATTCGCAAAACCGGCGTCGGTCAGGCGGTTCACCAGCTCTACCTTGACCTCGGCAGCAATGGTTTCCTTTTCATTTTGCAGGCCGTCGCGCGGGCCTACTTCAACGATTTTGACTTGCCTGGGCAATGTGGTGTTTGTCATGTCAGTATCCTTTTAATCTGTCGACCACGCCCGTAACGGGCAGGCCCTGTTGCAGCGCCTCTACCTTGCCGGCGATCTGGCGCGCGCTATCCTCGCGCAGGGTCAGCGCGGAAATATGCGGTGTCATGCTGATCCGCATTTCCTGCCAGAACGGGTGTCCGGCCGGCAGCGGCTCTTCGCTGAAGACATCCAGTGTAGCGCCGGCGATATGTTCCTGCTGCAGCAGCTCCAGCAAGTCGGCCTCCACCAGATGGGCGCCGCGCGCCACATTCACCAGGTAGGCGCCGCGCGGCAGCCTGGATAAATTCTGCTTGTTCAGGATACCAACCGTATCTGCGGTCAGCGGCAGCATGCAGACCAGCACCCGTGATGCGCGCAGGAAGGGCTCCAGCCCGTCTGCACCTGCATGGCAAGTCACGCCCGGCAGCTGCCTGGGCGTGCGGCTCCAGCCGTGCAGCGGAAAGCCGAACGGCTGCAATGCCTCCAGTACCCGGCCGCCGAGCACACCCAGGCCCAGCACGCCGACGCTGAATTCGGATTTGGCAAACGGCTTCAGGAAACGCCATTGCTGCTGCTCGCGCAATAAATGGTAGCTGTCCAGCCGGCGGAAATAGCGCAGCACCGCATGGCTGACGTATTCAGCCATCTGTATGCCCATGCCGGCGTCATCCAGCCGCACTACCGGCACGCCGTCCGGCAAAGCCGCATCCAGCTGCAGTATTGCATCGACGCCGGCGCCGAGGTTGAAAATCGCCTTCAGGCCGCTACGTCCCTGCAGCATCGCGACCGGCGGCTTCCAGACTATCGCATAGTCGGCGGCGGCAACGTCGCCGTCGCGCCAGACCCTGATCCTTGCCTGCGGCATTTCACGGCTCAATACCTCCAGCCAGGGTTGCGCTTCGGCGCCTGCCGCATGAAAAATGATATCCACATTCCTCCCCGATAATGTCTCTCGCCGGCCCAGGCCGGCCTGCATCAGCCCAGCTTGAACGCCAGCAGCTGCGCGCCTTCCGCGACCTGGTCGGCCACGGCATACAGGACCTCATCCACCACGCCGTCGACCGGGGCCGATATCGTGTGCTCCATCTTCATCGCTTCCATGATCATCAAGGGCTCGCCTTTCTTGACTTGCTGGCCTTTGCCGACCATCACCGCCACGATCTTGCCCGGCATGGGCGCCGTCAGGCGTCCGGCTTCGGCTTCGGTTTCGCCGGCGTGCAATAAGGGGTCCAGGTAATGCAGTGAGGTATGTTTGCCGCCGCTGAACACATGCACGTTCTCGCCCTCCCGCACCACGGTGCCGTGGATAGTCTGCTCGCCCAGTTTCAGGCTCAGGTCGTGCGGGCCGTGCCTGTCATTCTTTACCTGCGTGACCCGAGCCCGCTGTCCGCCCAGGCTCAGCTCCCAGCCCTCGGCCAGGTAGCCGACCACGACGTCGTGTGCATGCTGTTCTTCGGCATATTGCAGCGTGCGCTGCAGGGTGCTGTTCATGCGCCAGCCGTGGCTCGATTGCCACGGGTCGCCCTGCCCCTCATTTTTCTCGGACAGCAGCAAGGACACCGAGGCCAGCGCCAGTACCGGCAGCGAGGCCGCCTCGGCGGGCGGGAATAGTTCGGCCTGGTTGCGTTCTATCAGGCCGGTATCCAGGTCTGCCGTAGCGAAGGCCTGGCCGGCGATCAGCCGCTGCAGGAAGGCGATATTGGTCGACAGGCCGACGATCTGGTACTCGGCCAGCGCCTGCCCCATGTGCAGCAGGGCCTGCGTCCTGTCCTTGCCCCACACGATCAGCTTGGCGATCATCGGATCGTAGAAAGGCGAGATGCTGTCGCCTTCACGCACGCCGCTGTCTATCCTGACCGTGGCCGGGATGTCCAGGATGCCGCCCAGTTCGAACGACACCGCCTGCGGCGTACGGTTATGCCGCAAAGTGCCGATCGAAGGCAGGAAGCCTTTCTCCGGATTCTCTGCATAGATCCTGGCTTCGATCGCGTGGCCGTTGATCGTCAATTCCGCCTGCTGCAACGGCAGGGGCTGGCCGGCGGCCACCCGCAATTGCCACTCCACCAGGTCGGTGCCGCTGATCATCTCGGTCACCGGATGCTCTACCTGCAGGCGGGTATTCATTTCCATGAAATAGAAAGAACCGTCCTGGTTGGCGATGAACTCCACCGTGCCGGCGCCGACATAGCCAACCGCCTTGGCGGCAGCCACGGCGGCTTCGCCCATCGCTGCGCGGCGCTCGGCCGTCATGCCCGGGGCCGGCGCTTCTTCCAGCACTTTCTGGTGACGGCGCTGTACCGAGCAATCGCGCTCAAACAGGTACACGCAATTGCCGTGGGTATCGGCGAACACCTGGATTTCTATATGCCGCGGGCGGGTCAGGTATTTTTCGGCCAGCACCTTGTCGTCGCCAAAGGAGGAGATCGCCTCGCGCTTGCAGGAAGCCAGCCCGGCTTTAAAGTCGGCGCTGCTCTCGATCACGCGCATGCCCTTGCCGCCGCCGCCGGCGCTGGCTTTCAGCAAGACCGGGTAGCCGATGCGGTCGGCCTCGCCTTGCAGGAAATCGGCATCCTGGTTGTCGCCGTGGTAGCCGGGCACCAGCGGCACATTGGCTTTTTCCATCAGCGATTTTGCCGCCGACTTGCTGCCCATGGCGCGGATCGCCGAGGCCGGCGGCCCGATGAAGACCAGACCGGCCTTGGCGCAGGCATCGGCAAATTCGCTGTTCTCGGACAGGAAGCCGTAACCCGGATGGATAGCCTGTGCACCGGTCGCCAGCGCCACCTGGATGATCTTGTCGGCGCGCAGATAGCTTTCCTTGGCGGCAGCCGGCCCTATCAATATCGCCTCATCGCAGACGGCGACGTGCTTGGCATCGGCATCGGCCTCGGAATACACGGCCACCGTCTTGATGCCCAGGCGGCGCGCAGTGGCTGCAACACGGCAGGCAATCTCGCCACGATTGGCGATCAGGATTTTGCTGAACATGGCTTGGTCTCTCACAAAAATTTTTATTGTCCGGGCGCCGACCGAGATCGGCGCCCTGCTTCGTTTTTAGCTTTGCTAATTATTTGCAGCCGCCGGCCTCGGCCACGCCGCGCGTCTTCAGGCCGAGTTTGGCCAATAACACGCGGTCGTCCTCGGCATCCGGATTGCCGGTAGTCAGCAATTTATCGCCGTAGAATATCGAATTGGCGCCGGCCAGGAAACACATCGCCTGCACCGCCTCACCCATCTGGCGCCGTCCGGCCGACAAGCGCACGCGCGCCTTCGGCATCGTGATGCGCGCGACCGCGATGGTGCGCACAAATTCCAGCGGGTCGAGCGGGTCCAGGCCGTGCAGAGGAGTGCCCTCTACCTGCACCAGGTGGTTCACCGGCACCGACTCGGGATAGGGATTCAGGTTGGCCAATTGCGCGATCAGGCCGGCGCGCTGGCGGCGCGATTCGCCCATGCCGACGATACCGCCGCAGCACACCTTCAAGCCGGCATTGCGCACGTGGCCCAGCGTATCCAGCCGGTCCTGGTATTCGCGGGTGGAGATCACATTGCTGTAGAACTCGGGCGCGGTATCCAGATTGTGGTTGTAGTAGTCCAAGCCGGCTTGCTTCAGGCGTTCTGCCTGCTCTTCCTTCAGCATGCCCAGCGTGGCGCAGGTTTCCAGGCCGAGTGCCTTCACTTCGCGCACCATTTCCTCCACCTTGTCCATGTCGCGGTCTTTCGGCGAGCGCCAGGCGGCGCCCATGCAGAAGCGGGTCGCACCATTGTCCTTGGCCGCGCGTGCCGCATCCAGCACTTCTTCTATGCCGAGGATTTTCTTGGCTTCCACGCCGGTATCGTAGCGCGCGGCTTGCGGGCAATAGCCGCAATCTTCTTCGCAGCCGCCGGTCTTGATCGACAGCAGCGTCGCCAACTCCACGTCGCCGGCGTCGAAGTTCGTCCGGTGCACCTGCTGCGCCTGGAACATCAGGTCATTGAACGGCAAATCAAACAAGGCCAGTACTTCATCCACCGGCCAGGTTTCGGCCTGGATCGCTTTAACGGGGGGCTGGAATGAGACGGTTTGTAACATGGTGAGCTTCCTTTACATCAACAAATTTAAATTCAGATAAGACGCTGCAGCCGCAAAGCCCGGTTCGGGCAAGCGGGGAATATGTCCCAGCAAGGGTGCAGCGATACGGCGGGAAAGCGCTTGCAAATTCTCTTCGGCATAACTCATGTCGGGATCGACCGTATTGGCGACCCAGCCGGCCAGCTTCAGGCCGCGCGCGGCGATTGCCTCCACCGTCAGCAAGGCATGATTCAGGCAGCCCAGGCGCATGCCGACCACCAGAATCACTGGCAGCGCCAGTTGTTGCGCCAGGTCGGCTGTATCCAGCTCATCGTTTAGCGGCACGCAAAAGCCGCCTACGCCCTCCACCACTATTGCGTCCGCCTGCTGCGCCAACTGCCCGTAACAGTCGAGAATATGCGCCGCAGAAATGCTGACATTCTCACGTTGCGCGACGATATGCGGCGCCGCCGGGGCCCGCATTAGATAAGGGGACACCAGCGATACCGGCAATTTTACGCTGGATGCGGCCCGCAGCATGTCCACGTCTTCATTGTGCAATTCGTCGTCCCGCAAACTGGCGCCGGCGGCCACCGGCTTCATGCCGGCACTGCGCAAGCCGCGCTGCGCCAGTGCATGCAATAGGGCCGACGATACCAGCGTCTTGCCTATCTCGGTGTCGGTGCCGGTGACGAAGCAGGAAAATTGTGCTTGCGTCATTCGGTGGCCTCCATCGCGTTTACGGCGGAGATCAGCTGGTCCACGTCCGGCGCGGTATGCGCGGCAGACAAAGTGATCCTCAACCGCGAGGTGCCGGCGGGAACGGTAGGCGGCCGGATTGCCGGCACCCACAGCCCCTGTTCATACAGGCTGGCGGCCGCGCGCATCGCTTCCGCATTGTCGCCTATCAGCACAGGCTGGATCGCGGTTGCCGACGGCATCAATTGCCAGCGCGTCAAACGCAGGTCTTGCTGCAGACGGCCGATCAGGCGCTGCACCTGGCTGCGGCGCTGCTGTCCTTCATCGCCGCTGATGATGTCCAGGCTGGCCAACAGCGCATGCGCCAATGCGGGCGCTGCCGCGGTCGTATAAATATAGGGCCGTGCTCTTTGCACCAGCCAGTCGATGACAGTGGCATGCGCCGCCACAAAAGCGCCACCGACGCCGGCAGCCTTGCTCAAAGTCCCCATATACACCAGGTAGGGCGAGCGCATCGCAAAATGCTCGAGTGCGCCGCGGCCGTGTTCGCCCAGCATGCCGAAGCCATGCGCATCGTCGACCACCAGCCAGGCCTGGTGCTGTTCGCACACGGCCAGCAATTGCGGCAAAGGCGCCAGGTTGCCGTCCATGCTGAACACGCTGTCGGTAATCACCAGCTTGGTTTCCGCCGTGCTGGCCAGCAGCATTTTCTCCAGCGCGGCAACGTCGCCGTGCGGATACACGTGCACCTTGCTGCGGGACAAACGCGCGCCGTCGATCAGCGACGCGTGGTTCAGCGCTTCCGAGAATATTTCGGTACTGCCCGCGGCACCGGCCTGCTTGTTACCGGCCGCCAGCGCGGTGATGACCGCCAGATTGGCCATATAGCCGGTACAGAAATACAGCGCGCGCGCATCCTGCAGATGCGGCGACATGAAATCCGCCAGCCGCTCCTCCAGTTGCGCATGCGCGCGCGAGTGGCCGCTGATCAGGTGCGAGGCGCCGCTGCCGGCCCCGTACAACTCGGCGCCTTCACGCAAGGCGGCTATCACGCGCGGATGCGAGGCCAGACCCAGGTAGTCGTTGCTGCAAAAAGCCAGCATCGGTTTGCCGTCCACCTGCACCCGCGGCGCGCAGCCGCTGTCGGCGGTGCGGCGGCGGCGGCGCAGGCTTTTTGCATTCAGCGCATCGAGTTCAAGTTCCAGCTTTTCCAATAGATTCATGCTCATGCGACCACCTGTTCAAATACTTTAAGGCTGCGCTCGGCAAGACCGGCCACCTCTTCATCGTTGATGATATACGGCGGCATGACATAGACGCTGCGACCTATCGGGCGCAGCAGCAATTCGTTATCCAGCGCCGTAGTAAAGAAGCGGCGCGAGAACGTGGCCGCTTTGTCTGCATCGTCCACGATCGCATCGAATGCGAGTATCATGCCCTGCTGGCGAAAATGCCTTACTTGCGGGTGCGCGGCCAGGGATGCGAACGCAGTATTCAATTTCTGCGCCGTGGCGCGGTTACGGTTCAGGATGTCATCCTGTTCAAAGATCTCCAGGGTCGCCAGCGCGGCGCGGCAAGCCAGCGGATTGCCGGTGTAGGAATGCGAATGCAGGAAGCCGCGGCGGACATCGCTGTGATAAAAAGCCTGGTAGACGGCGTCGCGCGTCATCACCAGCGATAGCGGCAAATAACCGCCGCTGATGCCCTTGGACAGACAGACGAAATCCGGCCAGATATCCGCCTGTTCGCAGGCAAAGAAGCTGCCGGTGCGTCCGCAGCCTACCGCGATCTCGTCGGCAATCATGTGCACCTGGTAACGGTCGCACAATGCGCGCACCAGCTTCAAATATTCCGGATCATGCATGGCCATGCCGGTGGCGCATTGCACCAGCGGCTCTACAATCACGGCCGCAATTTTCCCGGCGCGCCGTTGCAGCAACTGTTCCAGGTCGGCCGCTGCGCGGCGCGCCACGTCGGCTGCGCTCTCGCCCGCCTCGGCCTGCCTGGCGTCGGGGCTGGCGACCACGTGCGCCTGCCGCAATAAGGGCCCATAGGCATCGCGAAACAGCGCCACGTCGGTCACTGCCAGTGCGCCTATCGTTTCGCCGTGATAGCCGCCCTTCAGGCAAACGAATTCCTGCTTGTCGCTGTGCCCGGCATTGCGCCAGGCGTGAAAGCTCATTTTCAGTGCGATCTCTACCGCCGACGCGCCGTCGGAGGCATAGAAACAGTGCCCCAGCACGCCGCCGGTCAGCGCCGACAACTTCTCCGACAAAGTCACCACCGGTTCATGCGTGAAGCCGGCCAGCATCGCGTGTTCGAGCCGGTCCAGCTGGTCTTTCAGCGCCGCGTTGATGCGCGGATTGGCGTGGCCGAACAGGTTGACCCACCACGAGCTGATCGCATCCAGGTAGCGTTTGCCGTCTACGTCATACAGCCAGGCGCCGCGGCCATGGCTGACCGGGATCAGCGGCATGCTCTCATGGTGCTGCATCTGGGTACACGGGTGCCAGACGCTGCGCAGGCTGCGTGCTACCCAGTCTGGCGCAACTCCGCCGTTTACTTTATTTGATTCCAATACCACTCCTACTAAATTCTTGACGTAGGGTGGGCGGTTCTGCCCACGCTGTCCCGGCAAACGCCGCGTGGGCACGTGCCCACCCTACTTGATATGCAGCTATTGCAACCAGTTCGGCTTGCGCTTTTCCAAAAAGGAGCGCACGCCCTCGCGGCCCTCGTCCGACGCCCGTATCTGCGCGATGCCTTCCACCGTTGCCGCGATCAAGGCCGGGGTGATCTCGCGCCCGCCCACATCCTGCACCAGCTGCTTGGCCTGCTGTACCGCGTTCGGGCTATTCGCGGCCAGCGCCTTGACGATCTCATCCACCCTGGCGTCCAGGCTGTCGGCGCCGGCGATCTCATGCACAAAGCCTATGCGCAGCGCTTCCGCCGCGGAAAAACGCTCTGCGGTCAGGAAGTAGCGGCGGGCCGCGCTCTCGCCCATGGCCTTGATCACATACGGCGATATAGTGGCCGGGATCAAGCCCAGCTTGACCTCGCTCAGGCAGAAATTGGCGCTGTCCACGCCCACCGCGATGTCGCAGGCCGCCACCAGGCCCATGCCGCCCGCATAGCAATCGCCCTGTATCTTGGCGACCACAGGCTTGGGACAGGTATAGATGGTGTGCAACATTTCCGCCAACTGGCCGGCGTCCGCAAGATTTTCCTCATGCGTGTAGTCGGCCATCTTCTTCATCCAGTTCAGGTCGGCGCCGGCGCAAAAAGCCGGGCCCTTAGCGGCCAGTACAATAACACGAATGGCGGCCGTGCCGCCCAACTCGCGAAACGCCCGGCTGATCTCGGAAATAGTTACTTCATTGAAAGCATTGCGCACTTCCGGCCGATTAAGCGTAATGGTGGCAACGCTGCCTTGCTGCGCCACATCCAAAGTTTGCCAATTCATCATCTATCCTTTAGCTATCCGTCGGTATCTTTTTAGCAATTGCCGCGCTACATCCGGAACACGCCGAACTTCACGTCCGGTATCGGCGCGTTCAGCGCGGCCGACAGGCCCAGGCCCAGCACCATGCGGGTATCGGCCGGATCGATCACGCCGTCGTCCCACAGGCGCGCGCTGGCGTAGTAGGGGTGGCCCTGGTGTTCATACTGGTCCTTGATCGGCTGCTTGAATGCGGCCTCCTCTTCGGCCGACCAGCTGCCGCCCTTGCCTTCTATGCCGTCGCGCTTGACCGTCGCCAGCACACTGGCGGCCTGCTCGCCGCCCATCACCGAGATGCGCGCATTCGGCCACATCCACATGAAGCGCGGCGAATAGGCGCGGCCACACATGCCGTAGTTGCCGGCGCCGAAGCTGCCGCCTATGATCACCGTGAATTTGGGAACATTCGCCGTTGCCACCGCAGTCACCATCTTGGCGCCGTTACGGGCGATGCCCTCGTTTTCATATTTACGGCCCACCATGAAGCCGGTGATATTTTGCAAGAACACCAGCGGTATCTTGCGCTGGCAGCACAGTTCGATAAAGTGCGCGCCTTTCAGCGCCGACTCGGAAAACAGGATGCCGTTATTCGCGATGATGCCGACCGGCATGCCGTAGATATGCGCAAACCCGCATACCAGAGTGGTGCCGTAGCGCGCCTTGAATTCGTCGAACACGCTGCCGTCGACCACGCGCGCAATCACTTCGCGCACGTCGAAAGGCTTGCGGGTATCGACCGGGATCACGCCATACAATTCCTGCGCCGGGAATTTCGGTTCTGCTACCGCCTTCAGCGCGACTTGCTGCGGCTTTTGGCGGTTCAGGTTGGACACGATGGTGCGCGCCAGCGACAGCGCGTGCATGTCGTTGTTGGCCAGGTGGTCGACCACGCCGGACAGGCGGGTATGCACATCGCCGCCGCCCAGGTCCTCGGCGCTGACCACCTCGCCGGTGGCGGCCTTGACCAAAGGCGGGCCGCCCAGGAAGATCGTGCCCTGGTTCTTGACGATGATGGATTCGTCGCTCATGGCCGGTACATAGGCGCCGCCGGCGGTGCAGGAGCCCATCACGACCGCGATTTGCGGGATGCCCTTGGCCGACATATTGGCCTGGTTATAGAAGATGCGGCCGAAATGGTCGCGGTCCGGGAACACATCGTCCTGGTTCGGCAGGTTGGCGCCGCCGCTGTCCACCAGATAGATGCACGGCAGGTTGTTTTGCTCGGCGATCTCTTGCGCGCGCAAATGCTTCTTGACCGTCATCGGATAATAGGTGCCGCCCTTGACCGTCGCGTCATTGCAGACGATCACGCACTCCTGCCCGGCCACCCGGCCTATGCCGGTGATCACGCCGGCCGAAGGGGCGGCGTCGACATGGTGTTTTTCCTTGTACATGTCGTAGGCTGCCAGCTGCGAAAATTCCAGGAAGGGCGTGCCGGCATCCAGCAGCATCTGCACCCGGTCGCGCGGCAACAGCTTGCCGCGTGCCAGGTGTTTCTTGCGGGCGTCTTCGCCGCCGCCCAGCGCGATCTTGGCGATCTTTTCTTTCAGGTCGTCCACCACCAGCTGCATCGCTGCGGCGTTGGCCTTGAAGTCTTCCGAGCGGCTGTTCAGTTTGCTGTCTAGTATTGTCATTTTTATTTACTCTCTATTCTTATCCAGGAAATGTTCCATCCACGTAGTACCATCTACCCTCTTCCCTGACGAAGCGGCTTACTTCATGCAAGCGGTGCGCGCGGCCGCCCAGCTTGTAGCGTGCGACAAATTCCACCGTCGCCGCATCGCCTTGCTGCCGGTGCTGTTTCACTTCCAGGCCCAGCCACTTTGCCGCATCGTCCTGCACTATCGCATCCGCCGGACAAGTGCTGGCGTGCCAGCTTGACCGTAGGTAGGCTTCGTCACCCAGCGTGTAAGCGCTATAGCGCGAGCGCATCAATTGCTCCGCGGTTTGCGGCAAGCTGCCGCCGTCGATGAAACGACCGCAGCAGTCTGCAAATTTTTCTGCAGGCTTGACCCCGCCGCAAGGGCAGGGCATGGACGCGCTCGCCTTCTTCACAGCACCAGGCCCGGCAGCGCCTGCATATCGTTAAATACGCAGCTGGCGCCGGCCGCCAGCAATGCGCGCGGATCGGCCAGCCCGGCATAGCCGAAAACGGTCATGCCGGCCGCGATGCCCGCGCTGACGCCGGTAGGCGTATCCTCTATCACCACACAGCGTGCCGGCGCCGCGCCCATGGTGCGCGCCGCCAGCAAATACACGTCGGGTGCCGGCTTGGTGCGCGCAACCTCCATGCCGCTGAACAGCTTGCCTTCAAAATACGGTAACAGGCCGGTGCGCCCCAGCGTGATATGCATCTTGGCGCGGTCGGCGCCGGATGCCACGCAAAAAGGCATGTTACGGCGGTGCAGTTGCTGCACCGCGTCGTCTATGCCGGGGATGGCCGTCACGTTCTCGCTCAGGCCCAGGTCGCGCCTGGCGATGAACTGCTGGATGAAGTCCGCCGGCAGCGGCCGGCCCAGGTTCTTCTCGATAATCGCAAATTCATCCCTGACCGAGCGCCCGACAAAGCTGTGCATGGCTTCTTCGTAAGAAATTTTCCAGCCGAGCTCGTTCAGCAGCTCGGCCAGCACGCCTATCGTAATCGGCTCGCTATCCACCAGTACCCCGTCGCAGTCGAATGCGACCAAATCAAAACGTGCCATCAGCTATTCTTTGCCTTTCCGGGTTTCCCGACATCATCACTGCAGAGTGCGTGCAGCGCCCTAGGCCAGCGCGCGCCCGATCAAGATCTTCTGGATGTCCGAGGTGCCTTCGTAGATCT
>JAZJYH010000115.1:0-3822 GCA_040390485.1 Pseudomonadota bacterium | reverse complement strand
ACCCTTCGCCTTACATGTACTTCTACAACTTCGGCGATATGCAGATCATAGGCGCGTCGCCGGAGATCCTGGTGCGCAACGAAAGCCTGAGCGACGGCAACAAGAAGGTCACGATACGTCCGCTGGCCGGCACCCGCCCGCGTGGCGCGACACCGGAGCGCGATGCCGAGCTGGCTACCGAGTTGTTGTCCGACCCCAAGGAAATCGCCGAGCACGTGATGCTGATCGACCTGGCCCGCAACGACATAGGCCGCATCGCCCAGACCGGCAGCGTCAAGGTCACCGACCAGATGGTGATAGAAAAGTACTCGCACGTGCAGCATATCGTGTCGAACGTAGAAGGCACATTGCAGCCGAATCTGTCCAACCTGGATGTGTTGAAAGCCACTTTCCCGGCGGGCACCTTGTCCGGTGCGCCGAAAGTGCGCGCGATGGAATTGATCGACGAACTGGAGCTGACCAAGCGCGGCATCTATGGCGGCGCCTGCGGCTACCTGTCCTTCGGCGGCGAGATGGACCTGGCGATTGCAATCCGTACCGGCGTGCTGAAGGACGGCATGCTGTATGTACAGGCGGCGGCCGGCGTGGTGGCCGACTCGGTGCCCGAGATGGAATGGCAGGAAACCGAGAACAAGGCGCGCGCAGTATTGCGCGCAGCGGAACAAGTGCAAGACGGCCTGGACGGAGAAATTTAAATGCTGCTGATGATAGACAACTACGATTCCTTCACCTACAACCTGGTGCAGTATTTTGCCGAGCTGGGTGAAGATGTACGTACCTACCGCAACGACGAAATTACGCTGGATGAAATCGCCGCGCTGAAGCCCGACCATATCTGCATCTCGCCCGGTCCCTGCACGCCGCATGAAGCCGGCATCTCGGTGCCCCTGCTACAGCGTTTCTCCGGCGAGATCCCCATCCTCGGGGTCTGCCTCGGCCATCAGGCGATAGGCGATGCATTTGGCGGCAAGGTGATCCGCGCCAAACAGGTCATGCACGGAAAAACCTCGGCCATCGCGCATACCGGCGTCGGCGTATTCAAGGACTTGCCCAGCCCCTACACGGTGATCCGCTACCACTCGCTGGCGATAGAACGTTCTTCATTGCCGGCCTGCCTGGAAGTGACTGCCTGGACCGAAGACGGCGAAATCATGGGCGTGCGCCATAAGGAATTCAATCTGCAGGGAGTGCAGTTCCATCCGGAATCCATCCTGTCCGAACACGGGCATGCGCTGCTGAAAAACTTCCTTCTCAATGTATAAATCTCGATCGGACCTATCATGACTATCACCCAGCAAGAAGCCTTGATGCGCTGCATTGAGCACAGGGAAATATTCCACGACGAAATGCTGTCGCTATTCCGCAAGATCATGGGCGGAGAAATGTCTCCCATCATGATCGCCGCGCTGACCATGGGCCTGCGCGTCAAGAAAGAAAGCATAGGAGAGATCACCGCAGCGGCCCAGGTCATGCGCGAATTCTCGACCAAGGTGCCGATGGCCAACACCAAGAACCTGATCGACATCGTCGGCACCGGCGGCGACGGCGCGCTAACCTTCAATATTTCCACCGCATCGATGTTCGTTACCGCTGCCGCCGGCGCCAGGGTGGCCAAGCACGGCGGCCGCAGCGTGTCGTCTTCTTCCGGCAGCGCCGACGTGCTGGAATCCTTCGGCGTCAACATCAACCTGAATCCTGAACAAATCGCGCAGTCGATCGCGCAGACCGGCATAGGCTTCATGTTCGCGCCCAACCACCATGCGGCGATGAAACATGCGGCGCCGGTACGCAAGGAACTCGGCGTCAGGACCATCTTCAACATCCTGGGGCCGCTGACCAATCCGGCCGGGGCGCCTAATATCCTGATGGGCGTATTCCATCCCGACCTGGTCGGCATACAGGTGCGTGTGCTGCAAAGGCTGGGCGCACAGCATGCGCTGGTGGTCTGGGGCCGTGACAATATGGACGAAGTCTCACTCGGTGCGCCGACGATGGTAGGCGAACTGGTGAACGGCGAAATCCGCGAATACGACGTGCATCCGGAAGACTTCGGCCTGCAGATGGTGTCCAACCGCAATTTGAAAGTAGCCAATTCGGTGGAATCCAGGGAAAAGATACTGGAAGCGCTGAACAATGTCCCCGGCCCAGCCACCGACATCGTCGCCCTGAACGCCGGCACCGCCATCTATGGTGCCGGCATCGCCGATTCCATTGCAGATGGCGTCAAGAAAGCGCAGGAAGCGATACGCTCCGGGGCGGCCCGCGCCAAGCTGGACCAGTTTATCCAGGTCACTCAGCAACTGGGGGCATGATGTCGGATATCCTGAGCAAAATCCTCGATGTAAAAAAAGACGAGGTCGCGGCGGCCAAAAAGCATCGCTCCCTGGCCAGCCTGCGCGATGAAGTGGAATCCGATCGCGAAGCCCGGGCCGGCCTGCGCGGCTTCGAGGCCAGCCTGCGCGGCAAGATCGCCGCCGGCCAGGCTGGCGTGATAGCAGAGATCAAAAAAGCGTCGCCGTCCAAAGGCATATTGCGCGCCGACTTCCGTCCTGCGGATATCGCCGCCAGCTATGCGCAGCATGGCGCTGCCTGCCTGTCTGTGCTGACCGATGTGCAGTTCTTCCAGGGCTCGCCCGAATACCTGCAGCAAGCGCGCGCCGCCTGCAATATTCCAGTATTGCGCAAGGACTTCATGATAGACCCCTACCAGGTCTACCAGGCCCGCCACTGGGGAGCCGATTGCATCTTGCTGATCGTTGCAGCGCTGGACCCCGGCCTGATGGCCGAACTGGAAGCTTGCGCCGCCGAACTGGGCATGGGTGTGCTGGTGGAAGTACATAACGGCGAAGAACTGGATGCCGCACTAAAATTGAAGACAGCGATGCTAGGCATCAACAACCGCAACCTGCGCACTTTTGACGTATCGCTGGACAATACGTTGCAGCTGCTGCCGCGTATTTCTGCCGACAAGCTGATCATTACCGAATCCGGCATCATGAATGGCGACGACGTAAAGCGTATGCGCGATGCGAACGTGCATGGTTTCCTGGTCGGCGAGGCCTTCATGCGCGCCGACAATCCCGGGCAGGAATTGCAGCGCCTGTTTGGCTGAGCATCACGTCGCCACCTCCGAAAAAAAAGCCGCATCGAATCTCACTGATCGATGCGGCTTTTTTTAGCTGATGGGCACCAGCTATGCCTTGCGCCCTTTGACCAGGCTAGGGCGATAGGCCTGCAACGCATGGGCGGACTTGCGCCTGCCTGCCGCCTTCGTATCATCCGCCGGCGCAAACTGCAAGGCCGGCACATCATCCGCCTGCAGGCGCGCATCCGCGCTGAACAGTTCATCGCGGCGGAAAGCATGGATCTGCACGGTCGCCCCCACCGGGTAGCGCGACAATACGCCATTCAAGCCGTCGGCAACATCGGCGGCAGTAACCCGCAAGCCGTTGATCGCCACCAGCACATCGCCGGCCGACAAACCGGCGCGGTGCGCGGCGCGGCCCTCGTGCACATTGGCCAGCTTGGCGTCATTGCCGTCGCGCACGACCCTGACTCCCAAGCCGGCCTTCGCTGCATTGCGCTTGTCTTCCAGCGTTACGCCAAAATCCTCATACAAGGTCGCCAGCGGCAAGTCTTCGGTGCCGCGTACATAGCGGTCGAAGAAACGTTTCAGCTTCAAGCCGGTTACCTGCTCTATCAGCGCCTCGATTTCGTTTTCCGGTAAACCCTGCTGCTTGCCCAACAAGGTTTTTTGGTAGAAATCGCGGCCATAGGCTTGCCACAGCGCGCGCATCACATCGTCCAGCGACTTCTTGCCGC
>JAZJYH010000114.1:0-57064 GCA_040390485.1 Pseudomonadota bacterium | reverse complement strand
CTTCCAATAGAAGCGGGCAGCAATATAGGTCGATGCCCCCTGTTGGCGCCCTTTCAGGATCAGGGCGCGCACCTTGCCCGTTTCACGCAATTGTGTCTCCAATCGGGCATGAATATGCAATTGCGCCTTGTTCAATATCAGCGGCACTATCTTGCCATCCTTGGACAATACCTTTAATACACGTGGCGCGTGAAAAACAAAATCCGTCTTCAGCAGATGCAGGGTTTGTAATTGTTTTGGCGTCAATCTACCACCTCCAGCCAATCTTCCAGGGTCTTGCCGTTTTTTTGCTTGATGTCGATGCCGAAGGCTTCGCGTTCCAGTGCAACCAGCAGGCGCAAGGAATCCACCAGCGATTTCAGCGTGCTGGTCCGGTTCGCATGGCTGATCACTTTCTGGAACAATTCGCCACGTTTATCCCGCCCTTTATCGTCCGATGCAGCAATTAATTCGGATAATTCGGTCAAGGCATCGATACTGCCCGTCTGTTGCTCCAATTCCCGCAGCAAGGCCATGACCAGGGCGCGAGAACGCCGGATATCCTTGCGCTGCGCCAGGATGATATCGCCTTGCATTTCTGCGCTCGCACCATCCAACTGCGGCCCCGCCTTTTTTTCGCCTTCAGCGTAGATGGCAAGGCTCGAAGGAACCAGGCTCAAGACAGTTGCATTCAACTTTGTTACCGTCCGGGTATGGGCGCGGGCACCGCTGTCGCGCTGCCAGCTTTCGCGCCGGGCTTTCTTGCAGATGCCGGACTCAGACACCCCATACTCGGCAGCGATGGCTTTCACTGACATGATCCCGGTGCGAAATGCCAGCTCTATCGGCTGCCAATCAATCTTTCTAGTGGCCCGTGCCATGAAATAATTTACTCGGATTTCTCGGATTTTTTGCTATTTTTCACTTTCCCCAATTCCTGTACTACCGCAGACTTCCAGATGGACAAGTCCACTTCAGCTTGCGCGCTATCGGCAATCGCTGTTGCAGTCACGCCAGAGAGGTCCAGATCCGGAAAGACCTCAGCGTTGGCCACCGCAACGCAACTTCCAACCCGATAAACACCGGCCTCATCCAGTACGATCGCGTCGCCGCTGCTGACCATCTGCGAGCCTTCTGGCTGGTACAATATCCCCACGTCGTCGCGCTCGTCAAAACGCTTCACAGCAAAATGATCGCCTTGTTTCAACCAAATTTCATCCATCGTGATCTCGCTAAATTGATGTGTTCTTAAAATTATCAAAAAAAAGCCCGGACAAACATGTCCGGGCTGGTTCCCATAGAAGGAAAAAAAGCGGCGCATCGTGTTTGATGCAAGCGCACTCCCCCTACCCAAATAATAAAGAAGTCAAACCCCGCGCTCAACTGTACAGATGTTATTTGGAAAAAATCTTCAGCGTTTTTTTAAATGGCGTTAGCGACCGCCCGTTGTAGCCACCGCGCGCAAATTATCAATAAACCAATCTCAGATGCGGCCGCCCGAGCTGCTGCCGCGACATGCGGAACCAGTCAATTGTCCACGTGCGCTGAACAATGTTTTCCTATTTATGGGCTTTATCGGCAAATGGGCTCGCTTTACACTAGCGGCTATGTAGAAGTTTGATGTGAGACAAGACTACATCCCCAGCGAATCGACCGCTAACCTAGACCATGGAGGGCATTATGAGAGCGCTAATCGAACGTCAATTGTATAAACCCTCACTGATTCTGGCGATGGTCGCGCTAATGCAGTTAATGGTTTCCCAGAATTTCAGTATGGGACAAGTGACACTGATCGCACTAAGCAAAGGCATGCGATGCGCGCGGCATGCGATATTAGGCACAGGCAACTGCTAAATCAGCGCATGCTACCGTCCGAAAATAACTAACTCAGACTGATTTTCCTGTGGGAGCGGCCTGCCTCTGAGCTTCGTCATCACTAGGCACGCCGGCTGCGCGGGAACGGTCGTCATCATTCGGTTCCAACTCATGCCTGGTAGGCTTAAACCGTGGCAACGGGCGTTTTAGCCTTTGCGTGGGGGCCGGAATGGGCTGCGGATAGGGTATCAAGGGATTTTTTTGCTTGTTCATCGCCAAGCTCCTTAAAAATGAAGCGATTTCAATGTTACTTCGGCGGGACCGGGTCCAGCTTGTCCAGCTCCAGGTCCGGTTCATCCTTGTTTAAGGAAGCTTCGCGTTCAGCATCAATTGATTCTTCAGGCTGCCCTTGAAGCTCGTCGCCCAGATCATCCTGATTGAGTTCCCCTATGGACATTTCCTCTTCCACCGAAGAAGGAATCGCAGCTTGTCCGGCTTCGCCCGCCGGATTACTCGTTACGGTGTTTGCATCCTGCTTCTTTGCTTTTGGTAGTGACATGATAGCTCCTGTATATGTATGAATACAATGCTAGGCCTGTCCGCCAGCGGGTATGAGAACACACCGTCGACAGCTCAAGCGTAGCGCCAGTCACCAAATCCGGCCTTGAAGTTAAAGCGGCTCCTGACTGCCTGCATCAGGGAGCAAACTCTCGCCCACGTCCTGGCTAAATCGCCGGGCGGCTTCGGTTTGCCGTCCTCCTTTAGCGAGCGCGATGTCTGCGGACCCACCTTCCCTACCTGGCACCGGCGCTGATTTTCCATGCGCATCGTCAATATGCGGCTGCTCCCCAGGCCCGGCTTGCTCGCCAGCCTGAGTCGTTTCCTTGAAGCTGTCAGGGTTGATGGTGTGCATGCTCATAAATTACTCCCGCATGGATATACCTGATGACTAGTCTAGGCTTTCCTGGGAATCCAGTCTGTGAGGCAGCGTACTTAAACACTGAGCAGCTGGAAATATCCCGCGCAAATTCATGCCTCCGGGATCGTCCCTAGTTCTTTCCAGGAAAATATTTGTTAATATGCAGGCTGCCGGCGCAGCGATAGCGTTCAAAAACCGGTATGCCCGCAGCGATAAAAAAGAAGAAAGGACACCGATGGAGATAGGTGCAATGCAGGTACTGGGGGTCGTCATCTTTGCACTGGCTTTGCTGCATACCTTCTTGGCAAAATATTTTGAAATCCTTGCTCTCAGACATCCTCTGCATGCCGGCCTGTTCCACCTGCTGGGCGAGGTCGAAGTTGTGTTCGGCTTTTGGGCCTTCGTGCTGATCCTGGTCATGGCCTTGGTATCTGGCGGCAAGGCAGCCGTCTCTTACGCAGAAACACGCCAATACACCGAGCCCCTGTTTGTCTTTGTCGTCATGGTGGTGGCCGCTTCGCGTCCGGTGCTGGATGCGGTGCGCCACCTGCTGGCGGCGACGGCACGGCTGCTCCCGATACGCAATAGCCTGGCGCAGGTATGGCTGGGGCTGGCGATAGTGCCGCTGACAGGTTCATTGATCACCGAACCTGCAGCGATGACGTTGGCGGCGCTGATGCTGGCGCCGCAGGTGTTCCGGACCGATGTCCCGGAATGGCTGAAATACGGCGCCCTCGGCGTGCTGTTCGTGAATGTATCTATCGGTGGCACACTGACATCGTATGCCGCACCGCCGGTGCTGATGGTAGCCTTGACCTGGCAGTGGGACACCATGTTCATGCTGCGCCATTTCGGCTGGAAAGCTGCGCTTGCGGTGATCCTGAATGCAAGCGTCATCTGCATACTGCTACGCAGCCACATACCCGATGCGCAAGCCGCCGCAGATAAAGACACGCTCGCTATTCCGACCCTGGTCAGCGCCATCCACCTTGCGTTCCTGGCCGGGGTAGTCACTTTCGCCCATCACCCGGTGTTTTTCCTGGGACTGTTTTTGTTTTTCCTCGGCTATACCCAGGCATATGAGCGCTACCAGAGTCCATTGATACTCAAAGAGGGATTGCTGGTGGGATTTTTCCTGGCGGGCCTGGTCATACTGGGAGGCATCCAGCAATGGTGGCTGCAGCCCCTAGTGTCCGGCTTGCAACCCACTGCCTTGTTCTTTGGCGCAGTCGGCCTGACTGCGATCACCGACAATGCTGCGCTGACCTACCTCGGCTCGCTGATCACAGGCATCCCCGAGCAATCAAAATACATGCTGCTAGCCGGCGCCGTGGCCGGCGGAGGCCTGACCGTGATCGCCAATGCACCCAATCCGGCCGGAGCAGCCTTGCTCAGGGGAGGCTTCCAGCATGCATCGATAGGCGCGGCGGGCCTGTTGCTAGGCGCCGCGTTGCCAACCGCGGTTGCGGTATCGCTTTTGTACTTCCTGCCCTAAAACCTGGTCTCGCGCGCCGCACGTAAAAAATGATCCAGGATAGGTGTGCAATCCAATAAATCCTGGCTACCCGCCCTGTGAAATTCTGGATGCCATTGCAGGCCCATGACAAAATTGGCCTTCTTGTAGCGTATCGCTTCGACGATCTGGTCCGTATGCGATACCGCCTCTACTACCAGGTCCCGCCCCAGGGTCTTGACCGCCTGGTGATGGATGGAATTGACCAATGCAGTCGGCTGCGAAGCGAATAGCTTGCCCAAGGTAGAGCCTTTGGCAAACTGGATTTCATGATAATTCCTGTCATACATGTCGCTCACATGCGAGATGGCGGTCGGCACATTGCTGGCAATATCCTGGTACAGGGTGCCGCCAAAGCCGACATTGATCAACTGGCAGCCGCGGCAAATCCCCAGCACCGGCTTGTCCGCCTCGATAAACTCATGCAATAGTTCCAGCTCATAGACGTCGCGCGCGCGATCGCCGCTCCACTCAGGGCGCGTTACCGCCTCGGCATAACTCTGCGGCGACACATCCGCCCCGCCTTGCAGCACCAGGCCATCCAGGTGCTTGGCATAGTCGCGCAAACGGATATTGCTGGGATGCAGCAAACCGTTGGTATTGACCGTGGGGATCATGAACACCAGTACATCGCGGGACATTACCCACTGCGCAATCGACTCCTCCAGATACTGCAGTGTCTTGCTGCGCAAACCGGTACTGTCGGCTTCCGGGTGAAAAATGCGCGCCGATACGCCTATCTTCAAGGTCCTTTGCGTGATGCGCCTCAGCGCCTGGTCCGACATCGACTTGAAGCGCGCTGACAGCAGCTTCCAGGTGTGCATCCACGGCGTCTCGTCGGTGGCCTGATAGCGAGGCAAAGCGTGGGCACGCTCTATCCTAGGTTCTGCAGCGGGCACAGCAATAGTGTCAGCCTGGGCCGCTGCTTGCAGCGGCGTGCCGGCCGCAGGCCGCGGTGGCACCGGTTCATTCGTATTCGACATAAGTTACGCTCTTCAAATAAGTAGCTACTGGGCAGCCATCCACATCTGGCTTTGCTGCCTGACCACTTCGCTCAGCGAACCGCCCTGGCTGTAAGTATCGCGCAGCCAGTCAGCGTCCGAGGGGCGCTCCAGCAGGCGATTGGTCAGCAATCTCAAGGCATCCACAGTTCCCAATTCCTGCGCCGTCTCGGTAAGCAGCATCAGGGTCTGGAAAATATCCTCCTTGATCGTCGCCTGCGGTTCATCCGTGAGCGGATTGATCAAATTTCCTTTCAAGCCAAAACGGCAAGACTGGAAACGGTTGTAGGTATACGTCAGGTACACATCCTGGTTCGGCACCAGCTCCCTATGATCCAGCAAATACTTGCACAGGGTTTGCGCATAGGCGGCCAAGGCTACGGCGGTCTCTATTTCCAGCGGCGTATCGCATACGCGTATTTCTATCGTGCCATACTCGGGCTTGGGGCGTATATCCCAATAAAAATCCTTCATGCTGGCCACGATGCCCAGGTTTTTCATGGTCTGGAAATAGCGGTTGAATGCCTCCCAGTCGTTCACAAACGGCATATAGCCGCTCAGCGGAAAGGCGTTGATGCTGGTCAGCCTGGAAGACTGGAAGCTGGTATCCACGCCCTGGTAAAACGGTGACGAGGCAGACAGCGCGATGAAATGCGGAATATAGCGCCCCAGCAGGTGTACCAACCGTATTCCCTCGTCGCCGTTGGCGCAACCGATATGGATATGCTGCCCATACACGGTGAATTGCTTCGCCAGGTAGCCGTATAATTCCGACACCAGTTCGTAGCGTTCGGATGGATAAATTCTCTGGTCATCCCAATGCTGGAAAGGATGGGCGCCGCCGCCGGCCAAGCCCAGATTGGCCTTTTCCGCAGCGGACACCAGCAAGCGGCGCATGTCCTTCAGTTCAGCCAGCATTTCCTGGTGGTCGCTGTGCACCGAAGTCGCAATCTCTATCATGCTTTCGGTAATTTCCGGCTTGATGTCATAACCGTGCGGTTTTTTATTGATCAGGGCCAGCAAGTCGCTGGAGCCGCGCGTCAGGTTGAAGTCGCGCCGATTGACGATCTGCAGCTCCAGTTCCACGCCCATCGTCAACGGTGTCGATGATTTAAAATCCAGCACAGGCAACTCCCTTAATTTTTAGCTTCGCCAGAAAGTATCAAGGCAAAGCGAGTGCAAATCGGCCCCGCAATTTCCAGCACCGCCAGTACCGACAGCAGCAAGGCCGACAGCAAGGCGCCGAACTCCGGATACAGCCCGGTAGCATTTTTCACCAGCACGATCGCCACTCCCGACATCGGCAACAAGCTCAGCCCGAGCAAGCTTCCTTTGCGCACAGACAAACCATTCATGGGCGCCAGCAAAGCTCCAAAGGTCAGGCTCACAGCCAGCCGGATGCCGATAAAACAGACCACCACCAGCCAGTATTCGCGCAAGTGTGCCAATTCCAGCTGCGCACCGGCACTGACAAACAGTATCGCGTATAACAAACCGCTGAACTGGCTAAAGTCGGGCTCCACGATCGCATAGCCCCTATCCCTATGCCTGCTCGTGATGCCAAACACCAGTAGCGCGATCAGGGCAGACAGTTTGAACATGCTCGCGGCGCCGACCGTGGCCGCTATCAGTGCAAACAAGATGATGCGCTGGCCCTGGTGCTCCCTGCCCAGCCATTCGCTGATATAGATCACCAGCCTGCCGGCAACCCAGCCCAGCAAACCTGAGCCGAGTACCAGGAACAAAGGATGAAACACCAAGATGCGCCAGTCGCTGCGATACTCCAGGTGCAAGGCCGACAAGCTCATCGTAAACACGATAAACGCCAGAGAATTGCTGATCGCGATAATGTTCAGCATGCGCTCGCTGACTTGGCCCTCGGCCTTCAGTTCATGCACGATGTTCAGCGCAACAGCGGGTGAACTCGCCATGCCGATCGCCGCCGCCATGCTGGCAACCAGGTGATTGACATCAAGGCTGGTCAGCACAAAAAACAGCGCAAAGAAAATCCCTACACTCATGCCTATGCCGGTAATCAGCAGCCATTTTTCCTTCACCAGCCATTTGTAGTCTATCCTCCGCCCCAGCTCAAACACCACCAGGCCAAGGGTCAGGTCTATCAATGGCGCCAAACTGCTTAATGCTCCAGTGTTGAGCAAATTAAGTCCCGCCGGGCCTATCAATAGGCCCGTCAGCACGTAACTGGTAATGGCAGGAACGGGCAATAGCCGTGTCATCAGTCGGGCACCCAGGATGCCGGCAACCAGGATGAATCCTATCGCCGTCAAGGTATTCAACGAATCTGGCATTCCAGGGAAAATAGAGTTGGGAAGCATTAATTTCCTAGCAAAAATGCAGGCGACAGTGAATAGGAGGATAAAAACCGTGCATACCTTAAAGAATAGGCGGTTCCAGGCATCATTCGGCAAGTTTCTTCAAGCAAGAGACGATACTTTGGCAAGAGTATCAACAGTCCTTTGATATTGTATGTGCGGTAACTAACGACGCCGATTTAAGCATTGCTATAGAGGCGGATGCCAAGACTGATATTACCGGTTGCTCCCCCTATACCTATCCAGGATGCTTACTGATGACATTGCGTAGCATTTATGAATGACAAATTAACAAATTTCTGGCAAAATTATTTGCACTGCATCAACATGCTACTCAAGCCGCAGGTGAGCGCAATGTCCTCGCAGTGATCTTCGTGGCGGAAGCAAGCCATTAACCTACCTGGAGCAAAGATGCTACAGCACCTGAATACCATTAAAGAGATTTTTCAAGCCAAAAACCTCCTGGAGCTGATGCAATTGAATCCAGGCGCCAGCGAAGAAGAATTGCGTGAACTGGAGCACCATCTGGCAGTAAGCTTACCGGCAGACTTCAGGCAGTACTTGTCGATCCATAATGGGCAGCAACAGGATGAGGGAATAATCTTCGGATTGCCGCTGCTGAACATAGCCGGGATCAAGGACGAATGGGATACATGGCATGAAATCTGGGCGGACGGAGACACGAATGAAGATCTTGCCGATTCCATGTCATCCAAGCCCGAAGGCCACGTCAAGCCCGTGTACTCCAATCCTAAATGGATTCCTTTCAGCAAGGACTATGGCGGCAATCATCTCGGAATTGATCTTGACCCTGACGTCAAAGGGATTGTCGGCCAAGTCATCATATTCGGCAGGGATGAAGATGAAAAGCTCGTCGTGGCGGCGTCGTTTACAGAGTTTCTGGCGATGCTGGCTGGCCATTTAGGCAAATTTAAATGGTCATACGATGAAGACGGCTGGGAAGACCACGAGGAAGATGCCCTTCATTACCACGATTGGCTAAGGGAATTGCACGAACAAACCTGAGCTATTCGTTGCGAGTCGTAACCACTTTGATACGCCCCATCCACAATAAGGAAACACCATGAAAACCAGCCTCATCCTGCTCGCCGTCGTCTCCGCGCTAAGCTCGCCCCTGCTCCGTGCAGAAGAACAAAATGCCGCGCCGGCACGCCTGGGCGTGCAGTTTGACCTGCAGCCGTCGACAGACGCCAAGGGCAATTATGTCGTCACTTCCGAGATACGCGACCTGGAATCCAATAAGCTGCTGGGCTCGCCCAAGCTGGTATTCTCCACTGCTGCACCGGCCAAGATAGAGATGGGCGTCGCCGGCAACTATATGGTGAAAATCAGCGTAGGCGTCAATCAAGACAACCAGAAAGCCCACTATGAATTCAGTTATTCGCGCGACGGCAAAGTCATTTCGCAGCAAAACCTGAATTTCCAGCTGAAGAGCTGAGCCACGCAGAGGCCCGTCAGGTCGGGCTGAGCCTATCATTCATGCATCATATGCGGGCCGAATCGCCGTCACCATCAGCGTAATTTGTTAAACTACTCCCTTATGCGCTCATCAAGCGGCAAACGGAGAATCATTTGTTCAAGAAGTTAATCCAGGCAGTTGCCGGCAAAAACAAGCCGGCAACTGAACCTGCACCATCCAGCCAGGCCAGCGCGGCTGCACCGCAATTTGAAGTGCGCCAATTGGCCAGCACTGACGAAGCCAATCCCTTTAGCGTCGACGGCTACGACTGCCTGGCTTTTGTACGGGCGATGAAGGCGAACGCCGCAGACCCGGGAGTGGCCCGCACTTTTGCCGACCTGAGATCGATCACCGGTGCCGCCTATGCCGGCCAGATGCCGCCGGACGCGGTGGAAATCGCCAGCAGGCTGGAGTATCCAGGCGAACAGGTGCGCGACGGAATGTTGTACAAAGCCGACAAGATGGAACAGAAATGGGATATCTACCTGTACCAGCAGCAGCTGTATTTTTGCCGCAGCTGGACCGGCGCCTTGGTCTACGTGGCGGCATTCGACATGGCAAAAGGGAAAATCAGCGTCAACAAAATCTGGGCCGCCAAAGAAGCCCTGTCGGATGATGATGGTTTTGCGATACAGGAAGTCGATTACCTGATCAAGAGCCACGTGATGCAAAGAAGAGTGCCGCATCCGCTGCCTTCGGATCTGCAAAAAGAAGCGGAAATAATAGGCCAGTATTCCTTCGGCCAGTACGGCAATATGTGCTGCTTTGGCACTTATGCAGATACTTTGCCGGCTAATTTGATTAAACCGGAACGTATCAAGGCCGCCCTGGCGCAAAACAATGCCAGCGCACCATGAGCCAGGCTTTTCACCATCAGGCCCACGGTATGCCTCCTCTTAAAACAGCTATCCATTTTCTCGGTATTACGCTGTATTTTGTGCTGATGGGGCCGGTCTTTGCGCTCTGCGTACTGATCGCACAAGACGCGATTCTCCGCCTCGCCAGCGATGGTGCAACCCTACCCAATTTCAGCAATTACGTTTTTGCATTGAAGATGTATTGGCCAGCCACCTTCATTTCCTGCATGGTGCCGAGTACCGTGATCGGCTACACCTATGCCGGCTATCTTTACAACAAAAGGAACCAGGCGCAGTTAAGCTTGCTAAAGCCGCTGACGGTGGCGGCCCTGCTCGGCTTGGCCGGCGGCGCAATCATGGGCGGCGCATTTGATGCAAACTTCAATACTGCCATCGCAGGATGCCTGGCAGCGGCCGCATGCTCGGGCATGCTATGGGTGTTTGGAATAGGCAGGCCGGCGGGCTAATCAAAGACCGACTGCTTGGCCATACGCTGAGGACTAACACATGCCGGACATTATTTTATACGGCGCCGCGGCGTCAGGTTCGATAGCGGTAGAAGCCGCACTGACCCTGCTGAAAATTCCCTACGAACTCAGGGAAGCGGCGACTTGGGCGGAAGCGGAGGCCAGGCGAGAGGTCGCGCCAGTCAATGCGATGCAGCAGGTGCCGACGCTGGTCCTGCCTGGCGGCGAAGTAATGACCGAAAGTGCGGCAATACTCATCGACCTGGCCGATCGCCATCCACAGGCTGGCTTGGCGCCGGCAATTGACGATCCCATGCGCCGCCAGTTCCTGCGCTGGATGCTCTACGTATCTTCCGCCATCTATGCCTTGCACTGGATCAAACCGGACGTCAGCCGCATCGGTGCGCCGCCGGAAGCCAGGGCCGTCGTGGTCGATGCAGTGCACGAGCGCATCGCCTTCTGCTGGCAGCATATGGACAGGCAATTGCATCCGGGCAGCTACCTGCTGGGCGAGCACTTAAGCGTGCTGGACCTGTACGTCACCGTAGTATCGCGCTTCGGCCCCTGGCGCCAGCGCTTCTACCAGGCTGCGCCCGGCATGGCGCAGGTCGTGCGGCGGGTTGACGCCGATCCGCGCCTGGCCGAGTTCTGGGCCAGGCGCTACCCGCCCGACGAAGAATGAATTTTTAAGCAGACAATTCCCGGCTATATATCTCCAGCCATATAACATCCCAACTACCCAATGAGGCAACATGCAGATCACACTAAGCAGTTTGTCCACCTTCCCGCAGCAATTGGAAGCCCACTTCCGCGCGATCCCGGAACGCTTCTGGCAATGGGCGCCGGAATCCTGGGACGGCGTCCCCAGCGAATCGCTGAATGCACTGGAACAAATTTGTCACGTGCGCGACATAGAAATAGACGGCTATCAAAAACGTTTCCAGCGTCTATTGGCGGAGAATCATCCCTTGCTGGTATCAATAGAAACTTACCAGCTGGTCGCCGAACGCCATTATGCACAAGCCTCTCCCTCCGCCGTATTCGCTGCAATCCACGCGGCGCGAGCGCAGACGGTGCAATTGCTGGCAGAGTTGACGCCACTTCAATTGGCGCGCACCGGCAGCTTTGAAGGCTATGGCGATGTCACGGTGCAAGGCCTGGCGCACTTCCTGTGCAGCCACGACCAGCAGCATCTGGCGGGCCTGCAATGGCTAAGAGGAAAGATGGCGGGCCGGGCGGGATAATCCGCTCGATCAGGCAAGCAACAACAAGCTGCATGCTAAATTCGGCGTTAGCCGCTGTCCATGATATGCTACGCACCTTAATTAACCCGTTTGCTGTTTGTCAATGAATACGAAAGAAACCAGTACTGCTCCTAGCCCGGTGCATCTTGCCCGCGCTCTGTTAAAACAATTGCAAAGCGATTTTGTCGCCTTCCGCGACACTTTGCCGTTGGCGATAGGCATAGACAAGCAAATCCTGGCCAAACTGCCGGAACTGGATCGCAAGATCTTGCGTATTGCACTGGGTTTGCACACCAAATCACCGCGCTATATGCACGTGATGGCCAAGGCCACCGCCAGGTTCGACCTGGAAGGCAATCAGGGTGAAGCCGTCACCGACGAGCACCGCAACCATGCAGTGCTGATGCTGAAAGAGCGCGCGAAGAAAGAAGCCGAAGTGCGCAAGGCCAGGTTCGTGGAACAAAAAGCCAAGGCCAATGCAGAACGCAAAGCCAAGGAAGAGGAAGAAGCCGAACGCAAGCGCAGCGACAAGCTGCAACAGCTGGCCGCCAAGTTCGCCCGCAAATAAGCCAAGGCCTTCCCCTAGATTTTAGGAATACGGAAGGTCTTGCTGATCATCAAAGAGCCTGACAGCACAAATAGCAGGGCCAGCGGATGCAGCTCCATGCCCGCCGGCCACCAGCTGCCCCCCATTAATTGTTCCCCCAGCCTGTCCTTCCAGGCGGCAAACGCCAGGACGGCGGTCAACGCCACGCTGGTCGGTATCGGCGTTCCTTCGAAATAGGCGACCTTGTCGGCGCCCGCCGACAGCTCTTCCGCGGTGATGTTGTAACGCGCCAGGCGGCTGACGCCGCAGCATACAAAATAGATCAGGGCCAGCCAATCCCAGCCGCCCTGCATGCCGGCGGCAAAGGCCAGGGTCGCAGGCGCCAGCCCAAAAGAGACGATATCCGCCAGCGAATCGAGTTCACGCCCCATCGCGGAATGCTGGCGGCGCCAGCGCGCAATGCGGCCGTCCAGCATGTCAAAGAAAAATGCGGCCGGCGCCATCGCCGCAGCCAGGTAGAAATAGTGCTTGGCGTCGTCGCCAGGCTTGGCGATATAGAGCATGGCCAGGAATACCGCCGCTACCCCGCATGCGGCATTGGCTAGCGTAAAAAAATCCGCGAGATGAAATCCGCGGATCATGGAAAAATGCCTGGGTTTGCTACGCCGTTCCGTGTCGAGCATGGACATGCTGGCTCCTGTTACTGAAAACCAGATGGTCACATGGCTGGCATGAAAAAATCAACTATTATTGCGGAGTGACTGGCGCAGGGGTGACTATCGGCGGTGTCGTCGCCGGTGCAGGTATCACTTCGTGATATTCCCTCAGCACGCCGCCGGCAGCAACGCTGCCCGAGACTGCGCCTTCACGCAAACGACGTTCGCAGGTTTCCTTATCCTCAGGCAGAGCCTGTTGCTGGCAACGCAGCAGCGCATTGCGCTGATAGTCGCTGCGGTCAACTTCATACAGGCGCCCATTTTTCGCATCCGCCAGCGCCGCTCCGGCCTCTTTCAGGCAAGTAGCCCGGTCCTGGTTGGATTGCCCGCTCATGCATAAAGCCCGCTCTCGCTGGTAATTGGCCTGCGCTTGAGCCAGCCTGCCCGGCGCCATTACAGTAGCGGCCGATGCTGCGGCCGATGCAGCCGCCAGCAACAAAGCTACCAGTAACAGCACGCCCCACACCACTTGCATGTGAAACGAATGCGGCCCTTGGGGAATTTGAGGTCCCCGTTGTCTATCCAGATGTCGCATGATGAATCCTTTGCTTTTTGTACAGAATGGTAAAAGTGTACAGAGCAATGCCCCGAAGCTTTGTTCGGTAGTCAACTTATAAGCTGCTTATTATCAAGCCATACATAAATTCGATGACAGTTTCATGACAAATGAAGGCCGCGCGCGGCAAACTCCCGAAAACATGATAGCCTAGGCGAATATTTCCCCATTGCAATTTCTCTCGATTGATTTAAAGCGCGGCAATGAGAAAACACACAACCATCCCCTTCCTGGGACAGGTAAACGATTTTGCATTTGTAAAAGAAAATCTGGGCTTCATTCTCATATGGCCCATACTTTGCGCTATCCTGACCGCCCTGCTCTGGGGACTCACGCTATCTACCATCAACGAGGATAAAAGGCTGCTGAAAGACGGCGCTTTGAAAAACTCCAGCTCTCTTTCCCGTGCGTATGCGCAATACCTGACCCGCACCATAGAGCAGATTGATCAGATCAGCATGCACGTCAAATACGACTGGGAAGCCGCACACGGCAAGCTAAGGCTGGAAAACTTGCGGGAAAGAGGCTTATTCACTGCCTCCCAGTTTGCCATGGTGTCCGTCCTGGACAGCAGCGGCACCGCCAAGACCTACACGGCGCCACCCCGTCGCTGGCAAGACCAGATACTCAACAAGCAGCTTGTTTTCCACAGGAATAACAACTCCAGCGCGCTTGGCATCGCAATGTCTGACGCCAGCAATCAAACCGCTAAAGACCTGGTGTATTTCACGCGCAGACTGGAAAAAGAGGATGACTCCTTTGACGGCATCGTCGTCATTTCGGTGGAGGCCTCGTACCTATCCTCTTTCTATGATGAACAAAGCCTGGGTAAGAGCGGATTGCTGGCGGTCATAGGCGACAAGAATACGGTAACCACATCCCGCGTAGGCGATCTGACAAGCAGCTTGCGCAATCAAGCCTTTACCGATGAACTGGTATTGGAGGCAGACAGCGGATCAACCCGAGTTCCCGGAAAAAATAATTTCATCGATCAGCAGTCGCGCTATGTCAGCTGGCAAAATCTCCGCGCCTACCCCCTCATTGCCGTTGTCGGCCTGTCGGAGGAAGATCTTCTGAGCACCCACCGCAGCGACTGGAGCAGCCCTAAAAATTACACGATCGCAGGCAGCATCTTCCTGCTGGCATTTGCCCTCATCGCATCCATCATGTCGGCCCGCCTGGCCTGGCGCAAGCATCAGGCCAAGGAAGTCCGCGATACCTATCGGTTGGCCACGGAAGGCACCGACGACGGCTTTTACATGGCGAACGCGCTGCGCGACCTGCACGGAAAAATTGTCGATTTCCAGTTTGTCGATTGCAATGCGCGAGGCGCCTTGTTCTTTGGCCTGAACCGGGAAGAGTTAATCGGGGTCAAGCTCTCTTCCTTGCAAGGCGAACGCTATTTCAAGGTGCTGCTGGAAATTTACTCCCGGGCCATGGAAACCGGTTTCCATGAAGACGAATATGAGCTTTCTGAAGAGAGCGGCCTGAACATGGCGTGGGCCCGCAGGCGTCTGGTGCGCTCCGGCTCCGGCCTGGCGGTGACCATACAAGACATCAGCGCCAAGAAAGAAAGCGAGCGCGAACTGGAGTTGCTGGCCAATCGCGATGGCCTGACCGGCTTGTATAACCGCCACTGGCTGCTGAATTTTTTGCCCAGGGCGATCGCCAGGGCCAATACTGAAGAGCATAAGCTGGCGCTGCTCTTCATCGACCTGGACGGCTTTAAGAACGTGAATGATACGCAAGGCCACGCCGCCGGCGACAATATGCTGAAATCGGTGGCGTCCCGGCTGCAATCCGTGCTGCGGCCGACCGACAATGTCATACGGCTGGGCGGCGATGAGTTTGTCGTGATCCTGCAGCCGGTGGAGCGCGACAGCAAACCGGCCCGCGTTGCCGAGAGGATAGCCGAAGCCTTCAAGCAGCCGTTCTGGTGGGCCGGAGAAAAACACCAGATAGGCGCGTCGATAGGCATCAGCATGTTCCCGCGCGATGGCGAAGACAGCGAAACCTTGCTGAAAAATGCCGATATCGCCATGTACTCGGTGAAGGCCGCGGGCAAGGGCTATTATGATTTCTTCCGGCCGGAACTGTACGCCAAGCTCAGGGCCCGCTTTGAGATGGAGCAGGCGCTGATACAGGCACTGGAGCAAAACCAGTTCGTGCTGTACTACCAGCCGCGCACCAATACGCAAACCGGCGCAATGGTTAGCATGGAAGCCCTGGTACGCTGGATACATCCCGAGCGCGGCCTGATATCACCGGCAGAATTCATCCCCATCGCAGAAAGTACCGGCCTCATCCTGCGGCTGGGCGACATGGTGATGGAAAAGGCCTGCGCGCAAATTGCGGCCTGGAAAAACATGCAGTTGCCGCAAATCCCGGTCTCCATCAACGTCTCGGCAAAACAATTTCACGCCGGAGATCTGCGTCATAAACTCAACGGCTGCCTGCAAAAATACAATATACGCGCGGACTTGCTGGAAGTGGAAATCACCGAATCTTCGATGATGGGCGAAGACAACGCCATCATTGCCGAACTTGCGGCAATTCGGGCGCTGGGCATCAAATTGCTGGTGGATGATTTCGGCACCGGTTACTCATCCTTATCGCAATTGCAACGGCTGGATATGGACATCCTGAAGATAGACCGGGTATTTACCAATGAGCTGGACAAATCCAGTGAAGGCAAAATCTTCTTCAAAGCCATCGTTTCCATGGCGCACGCGCTAGACATGACCGTGGTCGCAGAAGGGGTAGAAACGCAGCAGCAACTGGAAGTCCTGAGAAGCCTGGACTGCGACGAGATCCAGGGTTATTTCATCTCCCGCCCGGTGCCAGCGGATCAAATACCGACCCTGATGCGGAAAGAATTTTTACTGCCTGGCGAAGATGCAAAATTACTAAAATTAGCTTAATCACTATTTATTTTAATAACAATATGCGCTAATTCACCTCGACACGTAGTCCGGCCGATGCCAAACGTATCCCGCAAATACGCAAGCTATCCGCTTTCGGGAATCGATGAATTATATGCACTCGCTTTTCGACGCGATGCCCGATAAGATGCGTACAACTCCAAAATTTGGAGTCGCAATGCAAGTGTCAGCTCAAGAAAAGCACTCTTTTTCCAAGCAATCCCCGGAGGCACCATGTTTGGCACACAGCGAAAGCCCATGCAGGCAATCACAGGAGCGGAATCTCCTGGCTCGGTACAGCGCCACGACCTCGTGACGGCAAATACGGTAGAACGAGGCATTTCACTGCAATACTCGGTAGGCACCTTGTGCGCGCTGGAGTTCTTGCGAGCAGAAGGCATCGACCACGGTATCGCCCAGCGCGTCTTGTCCGAGCCCACCCAGCGGCGCAACCGACATTAATCCTGCATCCACCATCCCCAAAGCACAAAAATCGGTTTAATGCCTCATGCGATCCAGTCGCAGTCGATAGCGCTCGTCCGTCACCGCTCGCGAGGCCAGGTAGACCGCACCTACTGCCGCGAGCCCGCCGGCGCCGGTCAGTAAAAACATCAGCAATATCTGGTATTTCACTGCATCCACAGGGTCCATGCCCGCCAGGATCTGTCCCGTCATGATGCCCGGCAAAGTAATGATGCCCGCCGCAGACATCTGGTTAATGATGGGGATCAAACCCTTCCTGACTGAATCGCGTATCAGTGGAGACAAGGCCTGCGGGCAAGTCTGTCCCAAGGCTAGTCGGGCCTCGATTTCAGGACGTCCTTTGACGACGCCGCTATAGAAAGTGTCCAGCCCCAGGCTGGCAGAGTTGAGTACGCTGCCCAGCACGATGCCCATTAAGGGAATGGCGTAATGCGGGTCATACCATGGCGAAGGACGGATGGCCGTCAGCAAGGCCAGCAGCACGGTCGCCATGCCGGATACGCCGACCACTATCGCGCTTATCCTGAAGTTGGCCCAGCCCTGCAATTTTTGCGCCGGGCGCCCGGCGACTTCCCGCGCCGCAGCGACTATCATCAGCGCCACGATCGCCAGCGTCGTCGCCGGGGAACCCAAAGTAAACACGATGCGCAAAACAAAGCCGACCAACAGTAGTTGCACCACCATGCGCACCGCCGCCAGCAAGACCTGCTTGTGCAAACGCAAACCAAGGACAATCGAAATAGCCACATCCACCAGCACCAGGAAGGCAGCAATGCACAGGTCAATCGCGTCGAGCTGGATGGGTTTCATACAGGATGCAAGCGCCGGTCACGGATTTCGTAGCGCCGGTGGCTGATACGCCCGGCCTGCTCTCCCGAATGGGTTACCCAGATGATCGCCAGCCCTGCCGCCAGCCGGCTTTGCAGCAGGCTTTCTACCGCCAGGATGGAAGCCTGGTCCAATGCCGCAGTCGGCTCATCCAGCAACAATACCCGCGGCCGGCAAACCAGCGAGCGTATCAGCGCCAGCCTTTGCCTCTGCCCGGTAGACAGCCGCGTCACGTCCGAGCCCAGTAGTTCCGCATCCAGGCCGAGCTGGCCCAGCATTTCCCGTACTAGCGGCCGATCTGCATCGGAAAAATGCGCGGCAGCCGTCGGCTCCCACCACGCAGGCTCCGCCGCCTGGTACACGACTTTACGCCGCCACTCGGGCGCCGGCATGCCATCACGCGCATCGTTGCCCAGATATACCTTGCCGGCGTGCGGATCAAGGTCGGCCACCATGCGCAGCAACACGCTCTTGCCGGAACCGGACGCCCCTAAAATCGCCACGCATTCACCTGCTACCAGGTCCAGCGAAAATGGCCCGCCGTGGCTGGACTGCAGCGCCTGTATGCGCAGCAAGGGGGACGCCTGCAGTGCGCCAGCGATATGTTCACTCAAGGGTGTAGGCACCCGGCCTCCCGCAATCCAATTAGCATGGACATCATTGTACCGGGGAAACAAGGGCTGCGAGCCCACTTGGCCAGGGGGAGAACTCAGGACGCTTTCAGGTATTGCCTTGAATTTGCCTGGGGTTGCCGGCCCAACTTCAAGCGCTCGGCAGAGCTGTGCGCCACGTTGATCTGGCGGCCATTTGAAGAAACGCCAGAAGAGCCAGAAGGGCCACCGTTCGCAGTTTCCGCAACCTTGAACACCGCCACCGCCTGCGCCAGCCGAACCGCCTGATCGTGCATGCTCTCCGCCGCCGCCGCGGCCTGTTCTACCAGGGCCGCATTCTGCTGCGTGATTTCATCCATCTGCCCCAGCGCATGGTTGACCTGTTCTATGCCCGAGCGCTGCTCGGCGCTGGCGCTGGTGATCTCCTGCATGGTGTCGGTCACCGACTGGATCGAACTCACGATCTGGTCCATGGTCGCGCCCGCCATCTGCACCTGCTTGCTGCCTACCCCGACCTGCTCTACCGATGCGGTAATCAGGGTCTTGATTTCCTTGGCCGCTGCCGCCGAGCGCTGCGCCAGGTTGCGCACCTCGGCTGCCACCACCGCAAAGCCCCTGCCCTGCTCGCCGGCGCGTGCCGCCTCTACCGCCGCGTTCAGGGCCAGGATATTGGTCTGGAAGGCGATGCCGTCGATCACGCCGATAATGTCGCTGATCTTTTTCGATGATTGCTGGATCGCCCCCATGGTGTCGATCACACGCGCCACCGCAATCCCGCCGTCGCGGGCGACCGCAGCAGCGGACACGGCATTCTCGTTGGCGTGTTCCGCACCTGCCGCATTTTGTTTGACGGCGCCGGTCAATTCCTCCATCGACGCTGAGGTCTCTTCCAGCGAACCGGCTTGCTGTTCGGTGCGGGAAGACAGGTCGGCATTGCCGTGCGCGATCTCGCGCGAGGCTGTGGCGATGGTCTCGGTGCCGTGGCGTATGTCGGTCACCAGTGTTGCCAGGCCCATGCTCATGCCGTCAAAAGCATTCAGCAACTGCGCTATCTCGTCGTTGCCGTGCGAGGAAATCTTGGTGCTGAGGTCGCCGCTGGCAACTCTGGCCACCGCCGCGCTCAACTCCTTCACTTCGCCGGAAAACGAGACATAAAATCCAGCCAGCAAATAGGCGGCAACCAGCAGCGTCGCGAAGATTGCGCCCAGCATCAGGTTGCGGTGCAAGACGTCGCGCTGTATGCGTTGCTGCAAGCTTGCATCCAGCAGGTCGGCCGCCGCATGGGCAAATCCATACAGGCCATCCATGCTCTTGCTGCCCGCCGCCAGGAACTCTGTGCCCGAGGTCTGGTTCAAGGTATTCAAGACCTCGTTCCTGGTTCGTTCCAGGAACTCCAGGCCGGCCGGCATCACCGCCGCCTGCGCTTCCAGCTTGCCCTTGAAGCCGGGGTTGGCCCTGAACATCGCCTCCATCTGGCCGGGAATGCGGGCCAGGTCGCGTTTGGCCAGCATCACATCGGAATTGATCAGCAAATCTTCATTCGGTTCCAGCAAGCCGGTATCTATATACGCAGCGCCGCGGCCGGCGATATCCGAGATCCCTTCCGCCAGTTCAGGCAAGGTCCTGGCAAACATGCTGATCAGGTAATAGGTATCGACTTCCGGGTCCAGCGTCAGGTTGGAACGGTCGGCAATCTGGGTATTCAATTTATAGAGCTGATCGATCAATGCCGTATGCTCGACATAGCTATCCTTGCCCTTGGCTGTCGGCATTTTTTGCAACAGACTGGCCCAGGATTGCTTGATGCCATCAATTGCACCACCGATTGCCAGCGCCGGATAGGCTTGCTGCTGCTTGTCAAAAGCCGCCAACTTGCCGCTGATCTGCTCCTGCAGCTTTTGCGCCGCCTCCTTGGCCGGGACATTGCCGGCCAGGGCCAAGTGGCGTAATCCGCGATGCTGCTGGGTTTGCTTCAGTAAATCCTGCAGCATGCCCACTTGCTGCACGCCGGTGCGCTCCTGTTCGGTAAAGGAAATGGATTTGTTCAACTCCTTGATCAGCAAGCCCGTGACCAGGATGGCGGGCACCGAAAACAGCACCGCAACGATAAGGAACTTGGGGAACAGGCGCAAACGCTGCATCAACGCGATGGCGGGGTTAAGTATGAATTGCATAGGAACTCCAATGGCACGCGGCTCGCCGGAGGGGCAAAGCCGGAATATTGCAATACAGCAATAATGCCTCTGGAATGTGACTACTTCATGAAATAAATGTTAAAAATGAATAAATTTCTTCATGAAACACGGACTCTGGTGGAGGCTGCCATTCTGAATCAAGCCACCGCGCCGCATGTCGTCAATCGCAAAAAAAACCCGTGATTGTTGAGATCACGGGCCGAATCCAATTCCTTAGGGAGTCATTGGGAGAGTGTCGCCATTATGCAGGCCCCGTATGACGCGCCGATGACAACAACAACGTTCTACAAAATTCAAGCAGCAGCGAGTCTCCCCGCCTTGATCACCACCACGCGGTCCGCCATGGCGATAGTCTCCGGCCTATGTGCAACTATAACTCGGGTCAATTGCATGTCCCTGATGGCGCCGTTGACGCTTTTTTCATTCGTGACATCAAGCTGGCTAGTGGCCTCATCCAGCACCAGGATACGCGGTTGCCGGTAAAGTGCGCGAGCCAGTAAAATACGTTGCTTTTGTCCACCGCTAAGTCCTACCCCGCTATCGCCCGTGATAGTGTTGTAACCCATAGGCATGCCGTCTATTTCTTTATCCACGGCAGCTAGTCTCGCGCACTCGCGTATTCGATCCCATTCTGGCATAGGGTCAAAGAAGCAAATATTATCTGCCAGCGACCCCGAAAACATGCGGTCCTCCTGCATCACCGTGCCGATCATCTGCCGGTAATTCGTCAGGCCTATTCGTTTGATCGGCGCCCCGTCGATAAATACCTCACCGCGGGTTGGCGAGAGCAGTCCAAGTATGAGCTTGATCAGGGTAGTCTTGCCGCACCCCGACGCACCCGAAATCGCTACACACTCACCAGCATGGATCTGCAGGTCTACATTCTCAACTACAAAGGGCTCGGTGGGAGAATAGCGAAAAGAAACACCGCGCAGTTCAATGCTCGGCCGCAGATGCGAAAGATCAACCTCATCCGCATCGTGAGGGGCCTCTACTTCTGTTTCCGACATCACAATATCGGCAACCCGCTCACCATGCAATCGGAGCATCATGAATTCTATAATTCTATCTATCAGAGCCGCCACACGCGTAGAAAACTGGTCTTTGTAGGCAATGAACGCGAACAACATACCTACCGTGAACACTTGATCCAGCACAGCGCGGGCGGCAAGCCATAACACCACTACCCGCTCCACGCCAAAGAGCAGAGTTTGTGCCGTCTCATAACTGACGCGAATCTGCTGGATGCGCAATTCGGCGTTGAATTGTTCAGCCAGAATATTCATCCATCCGGCACGCCGCTGATCGCCTTTTCCGAACAGTCTTACGCTTTGTATGCCGCTGGCCGTTTCCAGGAAATGCGTGGTCTGCTTGGAAGCATGGACAATCTGCTCCGCCGTTGCCACGCGCAAGCTACGGAACACGCTCCAACGCATCGCGGCGTACAGCAACACTGCCACCAACGCCACTGCCGCCAATGAGCGGCTGTACCACAGCATCATGCTGAAGGTTCCCAACACCATCACGCCATCCACTACGGCCTGCACAAAACCGGTAGTCAGTGTTTTCTGGATTGTGGTGATAGAGCCGAAGCGCGACAAGATACTGCCGATATGGCGTTTTTCATAAAACTCCAGCGGCAGTTTTACTAGATGAGCAAACACATTGCCCATCCACTGGAAATTCAGCCTGGTGCTCATGGCAACGACGAACCAGCCGCGCACCGCACCAATGGCAGACTGGATCAATACCAGCAAACCAAAACCCAGGGCCAGCGTAGTAAGTAAATCGCGGTCAGCAGAGACCAGCGCCTGATCCACCACCCACTGCAAATAAAACGGCAAGGCAATCGAGACAAATTCAAGCGCCATGGCTAGCAAGAGTATTTGCGTCAACCCGCGTTTCAGACCAGTGATGCGCCCCATTAAGCTGCGCAGAGTAAACTGTAATTTTTGCGACACAGGAGTAAAGTCGTTCGCAGGACTCAGTTCCAGCGCCACTCCGGTGAAGTGCTTGCCAAATTCTTTCAAACTAAAGCGACGCACTCCCACAGCAGGATCATGGATGACCGCTTCACGTGCCGACACAGAGATAAGGACCACGAAATGGTCCATATTCCAATGCAAAATACATGGCAATTGAAGCTCCGGCAGGTTACCCATATCCAGCTTCAGAGGACGGCTCTCCAGCTTCAGGCCGCGAGCGATACGCATCAGGCTTTCCAGTGTTGCGCCCTTGCGCGATATGGCAAAGCGCAGCCTTAATGTAGCCAGGTCGGTGCGATAGCCGTGATAATCAGCCACCATGGCTATGCTGCACAAACCGCACTCTGTTGCCTCGGTTTGCAAAAATACGGGCACCCGCCGCTTCAATCCCAGTCTATCCATCAGGAAAAATCTTTCATAAGCGCCCTGTCATTCCGTACATAGGCTCAAGCGCCCATTCGGCAAGCGTGCGATGCTCGAGCACCAGGCTCGCCGCCAATTGCATTCCCGGCTTAAGCATGTGCGCTCGGCCAAACGCAACGACGTCTTGCGATTCCAGGCGCACGCGTATGCGATAGACAGGTTCATTGGTATTTACCCCCGCACTACCCGGCTGCGAGCCGGATACTGCTCCATTCAATTGCAACTCACTCAAAGGTATCGTGCTAAGCGACACTTCACGCACCTGGCCGGGAAACTGGCCAAATTTTTGATAAGGGAATGCCTCATAACGCAGCAAGACTTGCGTACCGGGGTGGACAAAACCCACCGCACGAGTAGGAGCATAGAGTTCAACCTCCAGCGAGCTTCCCTCAGGAAGCACACTGGCCAGGCGCTGGTCGACGACGACCGCCTGCCCCCTATCCACAACAATTCCAGCCACTCGTCCGGCCTGATCGGCACGCACGACCACCTGTCGCTTGACCTCGCTCTCGGTGATCTGTTGCTTCAATTCTTCAATGCTGCGTTTTAGCTCAGAAGCCTCGCGTTGGGCTTGCAGTGGCAAATCAATGCGGCCGGCCTCCAGCGTAGCGATCTCTCTTTGCAACACCAATCGCTCCCGCTCCAGACCAGAGAGCCGGGACTCTTGCTCAATCAACTCGGCGGCCCTGTCATTGGCGGTTGCCTTGGACACGGCACCAGACTTTGCCAAATCTGCAATATTTTCCGCGTTCTCCCGAACAATCTGCACTCGTCGGCGCTGGGCCAGCAACTCATTGTCTATCTTGTGCACACTACTGGCCAGGTTTGCCACGCGCAGATCAAATTCCCGGCTTTTGTTATGTGTCTGGTGATCCTGCTGCTCCAACTCTCCGCGCAAACGCGCGATACGCGCCATCAGCGTTTCATTGATATTGGCCTGAGTATCGCCTTGGGCACTGGTCCTCTCGCCGGACAACAAAAACAAGGGATCTCCGGCGCGTACTTGCTGCCCCTCCGTCACATCTATGCGGGTGATCACGCCGGATTGAGAAGCAGCGACGCGGATCAAGCCGCGATCGGGGACCACCATTCCATTGACCGTCTCTTTACGCGTAAAACCGAACCTGACAGAAAATGCAATCAGCGCCAGCACAATGCCGCATAAAAATACCGTCAACGCCGCGTAAGACCAAGTCCGCGTCAAAACAATTGCTCCATGAAAACGCTGACGTTGATGATCCACAGCCTCACGCCTGAAAAGCTCACTCATATCAAAAATTCCATAAATTTCCTGCCTGTCGCCTACCTAGCTTTGGGGTATTAAGCATGGCACCAACGAAACAATAACGATACTTTTCATTGCATCTTGCCAAGCCACCAACTATACATCAGTTGATATGCGGCACGCTTTACCTAGCGGCGGTAACCTTGCTGATTTTGATCACAATCACAACACTGTCCCCACCGGATTGTGAGCAAATTATTTATTTCTAGCAATTGCGTGCTATTTTTAGCAAGCAGCAATAAAATTGCAAAGTAATTAAAGAATATTGAGTAATGAGCAACTAGGCAGGCGACTACAGAACACATGATTACCGGATATCAGCACCCATGAACGCCCCGCCGACGAATCCCGAAGCACTATCGCCCGACCTGGGCTGGCTGGCGCACTACCAACTACGCCGCAGGCTAGGCGAAGGCGGTTTCGGCCAGGTGTTTGAAGCCTGGGACAGCAAGCTCTGCCGCAGCATCGCCATCAAGCAACTTAAATCGCTGTCGCAACTGACCCCGCCGGGCAGCCTGATACAGGAAGCCCGGGCCGCGGCCTCCTTAAAACACCAGGCCTTTGTCCAGATATTTTCCATAGACGGCGACGGCGAGGCCCAATCCATCGTCATGGAGCTGGTGGATGGCCAGACCCTGCGTGAGCTGACCCGGCCAGACGGTCAACAGCGGGCCATAGACACTAAACAAGCACTGGACATCGTCCAGCAAATCGCCGACGCCATGCAGGAAGCACACGCCTCCGGCCTGATCCACGGCGACCTCAAACCCTCCAACCTGATGCTGGAAGCCTCCGGCAAGGTGCGCATCCTGGATTTCGGCCTGGCGCGCCAGATGGACCCGCTCGCCACCGAATCCACCTCAAGCATAGACAGTCAGGGCACCATCGCCTACATGGCGCCGGAGCGCCTGCTGGGCCAGCCGGCGGCCCAGCAAAGCGACATCTATTCACTGGGCGTGGTGCTGTACGAACTGATCAACGGCGCCCGCCCCTTTGCAGAACTGAACGGCCTGGCGCTGGCCGCCGCCCATATCCAGTCCACGTCCTCGCTGTGGCCCTTCCCCGCCGGCACCGATCCCCGCATCATCGCGCTGATCATCGCGATGACGGCGCGCGAACCGGCCCAGCGCCTGGCCAGCATGCAAGCGGTACAGCAAGCTATCATCAGCCTGCAAGACCCGGCTGGCATATTGACACTACCGAACTCCTTGCCGGCAGCCGAGCGTGTAAAGCCAGCCAGGTCGCGCATGGCACGGCGTTTGCTTTTATGGGGCATGGGCACGCTGCTGGTGGTAGCGGTAGTAGCCCTGGGCGTCTATCAATCCAAAGCCTATACAGAATGGGCCAACTGGATACCCAAACCCTATTCGGAAGCCAAGGCCATGCAAGCAGGACTGGAAGCGCTACGCACCTTTGACCGCGACGGCAGCCTGGATAATGCTATCCGAAATTTCAATAGCATCCTGGAGCATGCACCCAATCATGCCGGCGCGGCGGCGGGTTTGTCGCTGGCCTATAGCCTGCGCTATGCGAATGATGGCCGCGACGAGGCCTGGCTGCAGCGTGCCGATGCTAGCGCACAGCAGGCACTGAAGGAGAATGACCAGTTGGCGCTAGCCCATGCGGCACAGGCCTGGGTTCGAGGATATCAAAAGCGAATGGACGAAGCACTAGCCACAATGGATAAAGCCATAAATCTTGACCCTTTGAATCATTTTGCAATTGCAGGGAAAATTCGGCTGCTAATTCAAATGCATCGCTTCGATGCGGCAGAAATCAGTGTGCAAAACGCCATCAAGATACACCCTAAAGAGCGCCAATTTGTGGATCTACTTGGCACTCTGCGTTTTCAGCAAGGTGACTATCCCGCGGCAGAACGGGCCTTTAAGCGTAGCACGCAACTAGAACCGGACGCCACGTTCGCTTATGCTAATCTTGGGGCCACCTTATTACGCCAAAATCGTGGCGATGAAGCGTTGCAGGCCCTGCAGCAGGGTCTGCAAATTCGCCCCAGTGGGGTACTGTATAGCAATCTAGGACATGCGCTTTTCGCGCGCGGAGATTACGTCGCTGCTGCGCAAGCATTTGAGCACGCGGTGTCTGCGGCGAAGGGTAGTCCAAACAATTACCTAAAGTGGGCTAATCTGGCAGATGCTTTGCGCTGGATACCTGGGCGCTCAGAAGAGTCTCGCAAAGCCTATCAGCAAGCAATTGAGCTGCTAAAGCCCGTGTTGGAACGATCTCCCAACGATACTACCGTACTATCCCGGATGGGCCTATATGCCGCTAAGCTAGGCAACCGCCAAGCCACGGTGTGGACTCAACACGCCGTCGCCAATGCTCCTTCCAATGCGGATGTACATTTTAGAGGGGCTGTAGCTTACGAAGTCATAGGAAGCAGAGACCTCGCCCTAGCCGAAATCACAAAAGCCAGAGCCCTGGCCTACCCCATCAATTTGATCAATGCAGAGCCCGATCTGATAGCACTCCGGCGCGACCCCCGGTACCACAACCTCACTATGGAAAGCCAGAAATGAACGAAGACAATCTACTTACCACGCTGTCTGTCAGTTTTGATGTTGAGCAAATCAGTCCCAAGCTGAACTGGGCATTTCATTCTCCCATAGACAATCCCAGCCTCGCTTCCAAGCCTGTGCCGGGACCTTACGCCGGGTCCATCTATTTCAACCAGGGTGAAATACTCATGCTGCACGTGATAGGCAGCGGCAGCAAGCTCAGTAACTTTTCTTCTTTCCAGATCGTCGACTGCTGCATCACTACCCGTCCGCAGGTGGTGTATGCTGAAAACCCAAGCCGGCCGAAATATGCACCACCATCCCCCTTCCTGCAAGCGATAGGTGCCACTTATCCTCTCAATCTGGATTTTAGCTCTCACCTTGAGAAAGAGCTTCTTGGAAGCACACGCAGACGCATAAGTCAGCGCTGGAAGGACACCTTAAATGTAGGCCATACCGCCGGTCGCTGGGACTTGTCCTTCAACGTCACGGTAAGAATATTCCGGGGACCAAGCGAAGCACCGGAATTGCGTGTTTTCTATTTCGACCCTGAAAGTGAGGTCGGTGACGGGACTTTTCCTACCTAGGGTCGTACTTTGGGCTAACGTTTTATCAGCTCAACATTCGTTTATGAACGTCCTAACTAAAGACAGCTGCATTGAACTGCCCTTCCATTTAATGCTTCAAATGAGGAAAAAATCATGAATGCTTCACAAAAAACGCCATTGTTTTCCAAACTAATAATCATGCTAGCAAAGGAGGAGCGGCACTCTCCAGTCATTTCATCGAAAAACATCATGCGACTGTTGACGGAGGCGGAAACGATAGCTATCTCTGGCGGTCCCGAAAGTGAAGTCGGCGATGGAACCAACCAAACCTAGACGAACTCTGCGATGCAATGCAGAACCATAGGTTGAGCTAACGCCTTACTAGTCTAAGGTTCAATGCCACATAACCATCTTTCCATTTTTCGCCAACTCCAAGAAAGAGGCAATCATGAATACTACGCTGAAAGCACCATTCTTTTCCAAACTAACGACCATACTGGAAAAAGACGAACAACGCTCCCCAGTTGCTTTGTCAGAAAAAGCCATGCGCATGCTGACAGAGACAGAAACGATGGCAGTCTCTGGCGGTCCTGAGAGTGAAGTAGGAGCAGGTGGCGAACCTGGCTAGAACTGTGCCGAACTGCCTTTCCAATTAATGTTTGAACTGAGGAACACAAATCATGAGCGCTTTACAAAAAACACCGTTACTTTCCAAACTAATGACCATGCTGGCAAAGGATGAGCAGCACTCTCCAGTCACTTCGTCAGAAAACGCCATACAATTATTGACAGAGGCTGAAACGATGGCCGTCTCGGGCGGACCAGAGACCGAAGTCGGTGCGGGCGGCGACCCTAATTAACAGCCTAAGTGGCAACGCAGACCGCGGATCAGACCAGTGCAGAGCGTCCAATAGAAACACTTAGTTAAGATGCCCTCCCCCGCTCCCATCTGCAGAATTTTAGACACGAATCCCGGCAGCAGGACATAGGTTGGGCTAAGGCTTTATCAGCCCAACACTCATTGAAGCACAATAGCCTTCATTTAATATCGAACCTAAGGAAAAACAATCGTGGACACTACGCAAAAAGCACCATTCTTTTCCAAACTAATGATCATGCTGGCAAAGGACGAACAGCACTCTCCAGGCACTTCGTCAGAAAACGCCATGCGATTATTGACAGAGGCGGAAACGATGGCAGTCTCTGGCGGACCAGAGAGTGAGGTCGGAGCAGGTGGAGAACCTGGTTAGAACTGTGCTGAACTGCCTTTCCATTTAATGTTTGAACTGAGGAAAAAAAATCATGAGCGCTTTACCAAAAACACCTTTACTCTCCAAACTAGTGACGATGCTGGCGAAGGACGAACAACTCTCTCCAGTCATTTCATCAGAAAACGCCATGCGATCGTTGACAAAGGTGGAAACGACGGCTGTTTCTGGCGGACCAGAGACTGAAGTAGGTGCTGGTACCGATATTTAACTAGCCATCCTGATTACAATGCAGACCGTAAGCCAATTTTTTTAGTGCTGGTTGGGCTAACGCTTTATCAGCCCGACGTTCATTGCGACAAAACCACTTTTCCGTTCGTCTCCAAACCTAAGAAAGAACAATCATGAATACTGCGCAAACAGCACCATTCTTTTCCAAACTGATGACGATGTTGGCAAAGGACGAACAGCTCTCTCCAGTTACTTCGCCAGAAAAAACCATGCGATTATTGACAGAGACAGAAACAATGGCAGTCTCTGGCGGTCCCGAGACTGAAGTCGGTGATGGCAGCGGACCTCGTTGAAAACGCCGTCGCGATTCAGGACCGTAGGTTGAATTAAGGTTTTATCAGCCCGATGCTCAAGGTAATAACGGTTTTTTATTTTTCGCCAAATTTAAGAAAGCGCAATTATGAATACTACGCAAAAAACACCCTTCTTTTCCAACCTAATGACGATGCTAGCAAAGGACGAACAGCACTCTCCAGTCACTTCGTCAGAAAACGCCATGCGATTATTGACAGAGACAGAAACAATGGCTATCTCTGGCGGACCAGAGACCGAAGTCGGCAATGGTACCGACCCTAATTAACCGCCTAAGTGGCAACACAGATCGCAGATCAGGCCGGAGCAGACCGTTCCAATCGGAACAGTTAATGCTCCCTCCCCCGCTCCCATCTGCAGAATTTTGGACATGAATCCCGGCAGCAGCATCCACTTTCGGAAAGCACAGAATGACAACCCCTAATTTATCCCTCAGCTTTGATATAGAACAAATCAGCAGCCAGCTAGTTCCGAACTTTCCCGTAGTTGTTCCCAGCATCACTCCCACTACCGGCCTGTACGCGGGCACGGTCGCGCTGACGCCCGAGTTCACTTTCGGGCTGGAAGTGATCGCCAGTGGTTTTACCCATGTCAACGACAGCTTTAAAGTCACGGATTGCTGCATCGTCACGCAGCCCGGCGTATTGCAAGTGGGGGCTGGAACCCTGCCCCAATTTTCGGCGCCGTCGCCCTTCCACAATGTCAAGGTTGCCTGCCTGCCCTTGCAGGGATCTTTCAATCCGCCGCCGGGGGTCAACCCAATCATCGACCCCGACAAGAAAACCCACAGCCTCACCCTGGTCTGGAACGATAAGCTGGTGATCGGCGGATTGCTGCATCTGGGTGGCTGGCTAGCCAATCTCTTCCTGACGGTAGAGCTGACCCTGCATGACAAGGACGAGAAGCCGTATACCGTACACCGCGTATTCAGCTTCCCGCCTGATGTAGTCATCAGCAACCACTTGCCGTCCTAGCCTGGTCTGGGCTTGGCTGGGCCGGCTGCTTGTCCTGTATGATGGATTGATTGGCAAGTCACTAAGGCTATAGAGATAGATCTAGCTAAGCTTGGTCATCCCCGCGCAGGCGGGGATCCATTGCCAACTCCGATAAAAAATGGATTCCCGCCTGCGCGGGAATGACACTGCACTGGCTATTCGCCCGCCATGCCCAGCCCGCGTACATGCCGCCGCAAGGCTTCGCTGGGAGTTTTCAAACTGGAAGCGCATCGCTCCAGGTCGCCCGCGTGCTCTTGTAAAGCCTGCTGGATTTCTTCCTGAGGGATGGCGTCTGCCCAGCGTATCTGCGGATGCCCGTCCAGCAGCTTATACATTGACGGGCGCGAGATACCGAGCTCCTGCGCGGCGCTGCGTATGCGCCAGGCATTGTTCTCCATCGCCAGCACGATGTCTTCGTGGCTCAGCTCGGCCAGCTTTACCCTGCCCCTGCCGCCCTTGTCCTGCTCCGCGCCGGCCGCACCGGCTACACGATAGGCGCTGGCTAGCTCGACAGATGACACCGCCGAGCCGGCATAGTCCGCGGCCGGCTGCCGTATCAATGCCGCCGAGCCGGCCTGCGGCCACCTGACATAATCCGCCAGCTGCGGGGCCGCACCGGCCTGCACCGCCATGACCGCGCGCCGCAGCACATTCATCAACTGGCGTATATTGCCGGGCCAGTCTTCGTTGCACAGCTCGCCGACGAAGTCCGGCGGCAATTCCACGCTGGCGCCGGACTGCCCCGCCCACTCGCGCAGGAAATGGACGATCAGCAAGCCTATGTCTTCGCGCCGCTCGCGCAGGGCCGGCACGTGGATCACAAAGGCTTCCAGTCGGCGCAGCAGGGCCTGGTTGAAGACGTCGGTGTCCAGGTCCTGGTCGGTCGCCGCGATCAGCCTGGCGCTTGAGAGCCGGTCCGCACGCGCACCCAGCGGCCGGTATTCCTTGGTTTCCAGTACGCGCAGCAGCATCGGCTGCACCGTTGCCGGCGTGTCGCCGATTTCATCCAGGAACAGGGTGCCGCCGTCGGCCTCGGCAAAGAAGCCCGTGCGCGCCGACTGCGCGCCGGTATACGCCCCCTTCACCGCGCCAAACAGGTCGGCGGCGGCCAGCGACTCATTCAGCGCCGCCATATTGACCGCCACCATAGGCCCGTTCTTGCATTTGCTCAGGGCGTGCACCGCGCGCGCCGCCACTTCCTTGCCGGTGCCGGTTTCGCCCAGCAACAGCACCGTCAAATCAGTCTGCGCCACCTGCCGTATCTGGTCGCGCATCGCCACCGTCGCACTGCTGACGCCCAGCACGCCGGGCAAGGCGTTCATCTTCGGCAGGCTACGCATCCAGTGCACGCACAGCAGCACCATGCCGCCCAGACCCAGCACAATGCCGCGCTCCACCTGCTCGCACGACAAATACGCAGAGCCGCTCAGCAGCGCGCCGTTCAGCTGCACCGCCATCTTGCTGTCGGCGGCGGCAATCTGCACGCCGTCGGCGGCGTCACGCCTGATCGTCAGCGGCGCGCGCGCTATGCAGCGATGCCCCAGCGCCAGACCCTCGCGGCCCGCATGCCGAAACAAGGGGAAAAACCGGTTCAATTCCAGCACGCCCTCGCCGGCCGGCCCCAGGCATTGCTCGCCGATGCGCTGCAGCTCCGGGTGCCACAGGATAGTCAAGCCCAGCAAGGGGCTGGCGCCGCGCTGCAACTGCGTCAGCGGCGACGTCAGGGTGTATTCGGAATCGCTCACAACCAATCTCTCCTTGTGGTCCACGGCTATGCTGCCCATGAATGTTTCCAGCATGTTACTCATCATGCAAATTTTACCGTCAGCGCGGCGCCTACATGTAAAAAACTTGGCTTGACATGTAAAAACCACGGTTTTTCTTGTCCACGCAACGACGACGGCGTCAATATCGCACTTTTTGCATGGCACGAAACTTGATTAGTAGACCGTGAGGCCGGGTCTGTTCGATTTCGGCAAACAGAAAGAGCGCCATGACACTAATATCCCACGCACAGACCGCAAGCACGGCGCGGCACCAGGTAGACTGCAGTGCTGCGGTAGAGCAAAGCGAAGCCTGCCGCCGACAAAGGGAACAGATGCGGGCCTTGCTGTACCACCGGATGCGGGCCAACCATCCAGCTTCGCCAGGCCGGGCGATTTTGGCCGCCACCTGAACACGCCTGTAGCTTTTTGATACAAATGGCTGCTCCCCCCATGGTATAGTCACGCGCTGTAAAATTCTCATTCACTATTGGGAGACAGCGTGTCCATTTCTTGTCCCGGCGGCCTGGATATAGGCTTTGCTTCACTGGATTATCTCCAAGTGGCGATACTCGGCGTAGTGCAAGGCATTACCGAGCTATTGCCCATCTCTTCCACCGCGCACATGCGCATCGTGCCTGCGCTGCTGGGCTGGCGCGACCCCGGCTCGGCGTTTTCAGCGGCGATGCAGTTGGCGGCGCTGGCCGCGGTAGTCAGTTATTTCTGGCGCGACGTGCGTGAGGTGATGGTCGGCAGCACGACGGCGATCCGCACCCGCAGTTTTGACAGCCAGCCGTTTCGCCTGGCGGTCGCCATCGTGCTGGCCACCATTCCGATAGGCATCGCCGGGCTGGCCCTGTCATCGGTGCTGAACGCCTGCAATTCCCCCTTGCGCAGCCTGACCGTGATCGGCGTCTCGTCGCTGGCGATGGCGGCCCTGCTGGCGGCTGCAGAGCTCAGCTGCCGTCACTCGCGCAACATGCAGCAAATGCGCTTGCGCGATGCGCTAATAGTCGGTATCGCGCAGGTCGGCGCCCTGATCCCAGGCGTATCGCGCTCCGGTTCCAGCCTGACGGCGGCGCTGTTCCTCAACTTCAAGCGCGACGAGGCCGCCCGCTTCTCCTTCCTGCTGGGTTTGCCGGCCATTGCGCTGGCCGGGCTGAAAGAGCTGTGGGTGCTATACCACGCGCATATTCCACTGGAAGCATGGAAATTATTGGGTTTCGGCCTGGTGGTTGCCAGCGTTTCGGCGTTTTGCGCGATCTGGGGCCTGATGCGCTTCCTGGAAAAATTCTCGACCTGGCCGTTCGTCGCCTATCGCGCAGCGATAGGGATTTTCCTGATCGTGTCGGTACAGATCGGCTTCCTCAGCTAACGCAGGGAAGCGAACACAGGCCGCGAAGCCACGCGGCCCAGGCGCCTAGTTCGCGATCAGCCGCAACACCCGCAATTGCCGGCGCAGGGCTTCGCTAGGCGTTTTCAGGCTGGAGGCGCAACGGTCGAGATCGCCGGCATGCTCCTGCAGCGCCCGGTGTATCTCTTCCTGCGGAATAGCCTCGGCCCAGCGTATTTGCGGATGCGATTCCAGCAATTTATACATGGTGGGGCGCGAGATACCCAGTTGCTGGGCCGCGTTGCTGATGCGCCAGCCGTTATTCTCCATCGCCAACACGATATCCTCATGCGTGAGTTCAGAGAGTTTCGGCTTGCGCACTGCCTCCTCGGCGGGAATCAGGGACGCGACGTCGGCTATGGGCGATGCGGGCGGGGTGGGCTCGACTGCCTTTTTCAGGCTGTCCGCAGAACGATGCGCAGAGCTGGCCTTCACGTTACGGACAAAATCGGCCAGCACCGGCATTTCTCCCGCGCTCGCGGCCATCACAGCCCGCCGCAGCACTTGCGCCAGCTGGCGGATATTGCCCGGCCAGTCGTCATTGCACATCTCACTGATGAAGGACATCGGCAGCTCCACGCTGATGCCGGACTGCGCCGTCCATTGCCGCAAGAAATGGACAATCAGCAAGCCTATGTCTTCGCGCCTTTCGCGCAGCGCCGGGACATGGATCACAAAGGCTTCCAGCCGGCGCAGCAAGGCCTGGTTGAAGGCGCGCGCATCCAGGTCCTGGTCGGTGGCGGCGATCAGCCTGGCGCTGGAGCGCTGGTCGGCCCGCGCGCCCAGCGGCCGGTAGTCGCCGGTCTCCAGCACCCGCAACAGCATGGGCTGCACCGTGACCGGCGTATCGCCGATCTCATCCAGGAACAAGGTGCCGCCGTCGGCCTCTGCAAACAGGCCGGCACGGCTATTTTGCGCACCGGTATACGCGCCCTTCACTGCGCCGAACAGGTCGGCGGCGGCCAGCGACTCGTTCAGCGCGGCCATATTCACCGCCACCATGGGGCCGTTCTTGCACTGGCTGGCGGCATGAATGGCGCGCGCCGCCACTTCCTTGCCGGTGCCGGTCTCGCCCAGCAACAGCACCGTCAAATCGGTATGCGCCACTTGCCTGATCTGGTCGCGCATTGCGATCGCCGCGCTGCTGACGCCCAATAATCCATCCATCGCATTCGCCTTCGGCGCATTGCGCATCCAGTGTATGCACACCAGCACCACGCCGCCCAGGCCCAGCACGACACCCTGGTCCACCTGCTCGCGCGACAAGCTCAACGAGGAAACCAGCGGACTGCCATTGACCTCTACCTCCATCAGGCTATCGGCGGCGATGATGTGCACCGCGTCCTGCGCATCGCGCCTGATCGTCAGCGGCGCCCGGGCGATGCAACGATGCCCCAGCGCTGTCCCGCCCTGTTCCGGCCGGTAGAAAAACGGAAAAGACCGGCTCAGCTCCACCGCTCCCTCGCCTGCCGGCCCCATGAACTGCTCGCCTACCCTGTCCATCTCCGGATGCCACAGGATGGTCAGGCCAAGCAAGGGGCCGCTATTGCGCTGCAGTGCAGGCAGGCGCGAGGTCAAGGTGTATTCAGTGTTGTCGCTCACAAACAGGTCACTCCCGAGGATGCAAAAAATAGCGGCTGCCAGCCAGGACCAGGGCGTTGAATTGCGGACAGGCCCCAGGGCGCGCCGACATTTAATTGAGGTGTACAAATGCCAACACGCTCTAGGATTATCGTCTACTGATGCTTGCAATTCAAGCAATGCCGCACTTTACATACCAGGTGCAGGCATTTGACATGTAAAAACACGACTCTTTACACCGCAGACGCCAGGAATTGACGCTACAGCCAGGATTTTTTACAGCAAAAAGCTTCTTTGGCATGGCACGGAATTTGACTAGATAAGCCCAGGAACCGCTTTTTTTTCCGGCGGCCAGAGACAAACAGCGGCCGCGCCAGGGCCGCCCGGCAGATCAATAAAAATACACCGACATCCAAAATGCGCAACAAAGCGAATAACAAGCTGAATCACAAGCTAAATAACAAACTGATTGACGAGCCAAGGACTATATCCCTATGACCGGTCTATTTTTCGCCTCCTATCTGCTGGCCAATCCTGCCACGACGGGACCCACGCTGCAGTTGAACCTGTCCATAGACACGACCAATCACAGCATTCGCGGCCATTGCAACCTCAGGCAGCAGCATGCACGATTTGGCTTTGACGTGATCGGCTTTGCCGTCTCCGGCAGCTACGAAACCATAGGCGTCCCCGGGGTCGCCAGTGTCTTCAACGCGGTCAAGCTCGAAGCCGATTTGCCTGACCCGCTCTCTGCCCAGCCTGAACTGCATCTGCACATGCTGATGTCCATCGACTGGAAAGCCGGCAATGCCAGTTTCCGCTTCGGCCAGGAGCATGTGCAGGACGCGACAGTCACACTGGAGCCGACCAGGCAGCTCAAGCAGGCCGCATTAAGCCAGGTGGACCAATACCTGCGCTGTACCTATGGCCGCGCCTTTGGCGCCTACCTGCCCGCCGCCTTTGAACTGAATTTTGTCGAATGAGGACCACACAGCTTGCATGCCAGCCCGCCCCTGGTGCGAAGACCGGCTTCCGCACCTCCTACCTGCTCGAAAGCGGCAGCGAGTTCGGCTCCAGCCTGCAATTGAAGCTGTGCGTCGACACTGCACAAAAAAGCATCAGCGGCACCTGCTGCGTCAAGCGGGGCTTTATCCACTTTGATTTAATGCTGAGCGGCGCCTACACCGATTTAACCGGAAGTCAGGGCGAAGCACCGCTGGAGATAGAGCTCATCGGCAAGCCCAGGCATATCCCGCTGAGCGATTCGCCCTTCATACTGCAGATGAAGCTGAGCCCGGACTGGAAAACGGGCAAGGCCAACTACAGCCTGTTCTCGCGACAAGTCGATGACGCCATGGTCCTGCAGGACGCGGCGCCAGCTATCGACTGATGGCCGATAGCTGATGGTTGATGGTAGACGGTTGATTGCTGCGCGGCAGGCTGCGCAATCCCTCAGGCGATAATATCCAGGCTCTCGATGAGCCCCTGATTATAGGAATCGCCGACGCGAATGAAGGACAGCTGGGGATTGTAGCGCAGCAAGCTACCCAGGTCGGTGACCCGCGAGAAAGGCAGACTCTCCAGCACCCCCATGCCATTATAGACACCGGCTCCCACAGCCTTGGCCGACAAGCTGGCAACGATTTCCTTCTCTATAGCCTGCTGTAATACCGACTCAGTCACTGTAGCCACTGCGGCCGATTCTGCGCCCTTGCCGCCTGCCGGCCCGGACGCAGGCGATGCCGACAGCGCGTTTGCCGCTTGCGCATTACCGTCAAGCAAGCCAGCAGCAGTATAGGTCTGCGCATTGGGAGCATTGGGAGCATTGGCAACACTAGACGCCAATGCGGCGACAACGCCGGCGCTGGCGGCCTGTTCAAGCGCGGCTTGTTGTGCAGCAGCCGCTACACTGGTATTCCCGGCATCAACAGCTGTGCCGGAGGGGTAAGAAGAAACCCCACCCTTGTCGGCATAACTGGAACTGATACCCGAAATAAGCATAGCAAGCAGCAATCTCTATGAGGAATTCCACCAGGAAACCGTGCCTGGACCGGCACTATTTCTACTATAGATGCTGCCCTGTCAAATTTCCAGACGCGCAAAACCTGAAAAACCGGGGCTAGTGGCTGGAATTTCACCTAATTGCGCCTTTTTTGCCTGCTGATGGAATAAAGTCGGGCACAGGCCTGTTTACGCTGATGCAAGTCCCTCAACCTGGAATGATTTGGAGATACCATGAAAAAAATTTCACCGCTCGGCGCCCTGCTCGCATCCTGCCTCAGTATTGGAGTTGCCTATGCGCAAGAAGCGCCGGTCAAAAAAGCCGGAGACATCCTGGTCAATGACGCCGGCATGACCCTATACACGTTTGACAAGGACGCTGCCGGCAGCGGCAAAAGCGCTTGCAACGGCCCTTGCGCAGGTTTGTGGCCGCCTTTGATGGCGCCTGCCACGGCCAAGGATGGCGGCGACTATACCGTAATCACCCGCGACGACGGCAGCAAGCAATGGGCCTTCAAGGGCAAGCCGCTGTATACCTACTCCCCGGACAAAAAAACCGGCGACCGCAGCGGCGACAGCTACAAGGATATCTGGCACGTCATCAAGAATTGAGTCCAGTGTCCTGTTCCGTAAGTTCGTTGCAAAATAAAAATGGCGAAATCGGACCGAGACAAGGAAAAAAACGCAGCAAGGAGTAAAGCGGGGAATTCGAGCAGCATGCTGCTCGCCTGCGTAACGACATTGCCATGCATGGCAATGTTCCCTCCCTGCAGGGACATAGGGGTTCCCTTGCGAGTATTTTTGACGCAGTATTCGGTTCGATTCTCGTCATCTTTTATGCTGCGAATTTACGGAACAGGACACTAGCCTATGCATGAAGAAGGAGAACAGCTGATCGCCTGCATCCCGCGCCTGCGCCGCTACGCGCGGGCGCTGGTCAGCGACCGGGCGCTGGCCGATGACCTGGTGCAGGATACCCTGGAGCGCGCCTGGGACAAGCTGGCGCTATGGCGCCGTGGCAGCGATATGCGGGCCTGGCTGTTCGGCATCATGCACAACCTGCACATCAACCAGATACGCAAGCCGGGGCTGGCCACAGTCGCACTGGAAGACGATGCCTACCAGTTGCCGGTAAGGGCCAGCCAGAGCGATCAACTGGAAGTGCGCGACCTGCACGGCGCATTGCAATTGCTGCCCGGTGAACAGCGTGCCGTGCTCTTGCTGGTCGCACTGGAACAAATGTCGTATGAAGAAATCGCCACTAGCCTGAGCATTCCTATCGGTACCGTGATGTCGCGCCTGGCGCGCGGCAGGGAAAAATTGAGGGCGCTGATGGAAGGCCGCTCCGCCGTGCCGGCCGCCGTCGTCCCACTGAAAGTGGTCAAATGAAACCAGCACCGATTACCGAAGACGACCTGCACGCCTATGTCGACGGCGTCTTGCCCGCTGCAAAAGTGCAGCAAGTGGAAGCATGGCTGCAAGCCTCGCCGGCCGATGCCGAGCGGGTGCGCATCTATCGCGAGCAGAATGCGGGCCTGCGCGAAATGTTCAGCCCGGTATTGGACGAGCCGGTGCCGCCGGCCTTGCAGTCCATTCCCCACATCATTCCCCAACTCATTTCCCAACTACCGCGGCCGCGGGTAGCACCCCACTGGTCGCTGCAGCGCATGGCCGCCGGCGTCCTGCTGGCGCTGGCCAGCGGTGCAACAGGATGGGCGCTGCACGGCTGGCAAACAACGTCCCAGTTTGCATCACAGTCTGCACAGGATGAGCAGGCCCGCCAAAGCCGGCAACTCAATGCGCTGCCGCAGCAGGCGGCCATCGCCCATGCCGTATTCAGTCCCGAAGTCAGGCATCCGGTAGAGGTCGGCGCAGACCAGGAGGCACACCTGGTGGCCTGGCTATCCAAGCGCCTCGGTACGCCGCTGCACCCGCCCAAACTGGCGGCGCAGGGCTATGAACTGATAGGCGGCCGGCTACTACCCGGCAATGGCGGACCGGTGGCGCAATTCATGTATCACGACGCCTCCGGCCAGCGCCTGACTTTGTATGTGGCCAGCGAGAGCGGCAGCAAAAGCGAGGCCGGCAATGGCAATAGTAATAGCAGCAGCGGCGACACCGGTTTCCGCTTTGCCCAGGAAGGCCAGCTCAATGTGTTCTATTGGATAGACGGCAAATTCGGCTATGCGCTGTCGGGCGGCATAGACAAGAACGCGCTTTCCGGCATCGCGACCAGCGTCTATGATCAATTGCAGGCGAAGCAATCGGACAAGGGGAATTAAGAGGCTGTTGCGAAAGTAGTCTGGCTAGGCGTCGCCGACGAAGACAGTGCTTTAGCCCCTGTGTCCCTATAGGGAAGGAGTGTCGCCTTACAAGGCGACACCGTTACGCAGGCGAGCAGCATGCCGCTCGAATTCCCTGCTGCACCGGCAAGGAAGCGCAACTAGCGGGGACGCCGAGTCCAGCGTAATTTCGCAACAACCTCTAAAGAAAATTAATCTTTCAATAATGCATCCCTATCAAAATGTAAATAATGTAAATATTTTGTAAAAAATTATTGAACCCACACAGATATCTCCTGTCACACGCACGCAGCGCCAATAAAGCGGCATCCCCAAGACCGCTGGAGGCCAGTTGGGCCCGGCCTGCCCAAGTCCCCGCTACGTCAGAATTTCTAGAGATATCAATGAAGAAACTTGCCCTGAATGTGTTCGCGCTCACCGTGCTACTGATATTGATCGTGGCGGCACTGGATATTTTCAGCTCCTACCGGCCCTCCGCGACGGTGCGCGGGGACGCTCCGGTATACGCCGTGCAAAAAATCACGATACAGGCCCCGAGCGACAAGGTGTGGCGGGTGCTGAGCCAGATAGACCACTGGGAGGAATGGCAGACCGATATCAGCCATCCCAAATTGAGCGGCCCGCTACAAGCCGGCAGCAATTTCAGCTGGAAGACAAATGGGGCGAGAATACAGTCCACCTTGCATACTGTCGTCCCGAATGCCGAACTGGGCTGGTATGGCAAGAGTTTCGGCCGTTTTGCCATCCATAACTGGAGCTTGCGGCAAGTCGGCGACAGCACCGAGGTCACCGTGGAAGAGAGTATGGAAGGCTGGCTCGTGCAACTGCTGTCCGGCAGGTTCCAGAATAAGCTGGATGCCGCGATGGATAACTCGCTGCAAGCCCTAAAGCAGCAGACTGAGCAACAAACTGGGCAACAAACCGTGCAACAGCCCGGGCAGCAAACCAAAAAACAGGCAGGGAATGCGCCTGCCGGCCAGAATGCCAGTCACGCCGCCGCCGCGCACGCAAGCGCTTCAGCTATGCTGTAATTCCGTCCACACGGCTTCAATAATTTTGCTGGCGGCGCGGCTGGCATCGACCTGTTTGCCGCATGAGTCGATCAACAGCTCCCAGTTGCCGTCCTCTAACCCGTAGTAGCTGCGTATCGCGCCGCCCCAGCCATGCTGGAAGATGATCAGGTCTTCCCGCCTGGTCGCCCTTACCATCGCCTTGTCTTGCGCCGACATGCGGGCCAGCAGACTGTCCACCGCTTCATCGACAGTTGTCGGCCATAGTTCCTGGGGAAGTATCTCGGAGCTCCTGGTCAGTGCATCAGGGGTAAATGGAACCAGGAATGCGGTCACCGTTTCGGCGATCGATTTCAATGAATGCATAATAAGCCTCCCCCAAAAAATCATCCCGCCAAGTCAGCCAGGTACATCTGACCTGCCCTACCTCATGCAATAATTTCCAAGCCCTGCTCATCCTGCAAAATCGCGCCTAAACGCGACGCCAGCTCCCTGGCTTTCAACAATATGTCCTGATCGTAGCGCGCCGCTATTTTTCCCTGCACGTATTCAAATACGTACAAACTGCCCTGCACCGGGTGCATATAGAAAGCGCAGCCTTTGCTGGCAACCTTTTCCGGCGCGCCGGTATAAGGGTTGACCGCAGATAATTCATTCACCACGCGCAGCGAAGGATCGGTACTACAGGCTGATAGCCATTCATCCAGGCAGATAGAGTTGTCGTTTGCAGCATCGTGCTGCGTTCTTGCGATATAAATCTCACCTGCCATCTTGCTTGCTTCCCTGCACGCTTACCGTAAACTATCGACACCAAACACCCGCCTTGACGGGACCGAGTTCCTGCCGCCAACCTCCTGGATTTTGCCCTCCAGTATCGCGCCAACCCGCGCCAGCATTGGGTTTCCACACGGAAATGAAACCTGAAAGAATTGACAGTAGAACAGGCATTTTGCCCCTGTTTGCAGGCTTTGTCATTAGTTTGCAGCGCGCCGTATGAAAAAAAATTGTAACTTGAAAAAGCCGGGAATAAGACCGCTTGGCGCGATCACATAAGTGGGCAGGAATGGGGGTATTACGAGTCCGGGCAAGCGCGGTGCAGCGGACTCAGGCAGGGATTTTTCCCGGCCAAGCACGGGCGGAATTGAATTACTCCACCAGCATCTCAACCACGCCCAGGCCCGGAAATACGGCCTTTACCCGTGTGCCGGGTTTGGCAAAGGTAAGCCCGGTGCAAGAACCGGTAGTGATGATCTGTCCGGCGCGCAAGCCGCCGCAACGCAATGCAGCGTGATTGGCCAGCCAGGTGACCAGCGCCCAAATATCGCCGACAGGATTTCCGCCTGTCGCATCAGCCACCTTTTCCGCATCAAAATATAATTCCACTGCCTGTGTAGCCTGGTCTATTTCTATCTCGTCCACCCGGCCTTCGCCGACGATCAGCGCACCATTACTCAGGCTGTCGGCCAGGCCGGCAAGAGGATTGGTCTGCGCCGAGGCAAAGCGCGAACACACCACTTCCAGCGTCGGATGGAGAGAACCAGCCGCCGCAAGCACCTCGCTCCTGGTATAGGGAGAAAGCTTGGGAGGCAGGTCCTGCTTCAGCCGGACCGCGATCTCGGCCTCGATCGCACACCGCCCCCTGCCGGCGGCAGAGACCGCCGCGTGGGTATCGTAGATCAGCTTGCTCGGCAAAGGCGCGCAATTGGCCTGCATGCCGGGCCCGCGCGCGCCCACCTTCCAGCCGCCTATCTCGCCCAGCGAATTCGTCACGATGTCCTGGATAGCATAGGCGTCCGCCGCATCATGCGGCATGGTGTCATCGGTCAGCGCTGCCAGCAGCTCGCCACTACGCCTGGCTTCCAGCAGCAGCTGGGCCGTGGCCAGGTTTTTAGGTGTATGCATGGTGTGCTTTCATGGTGCGAACATTGCGAATATTGCGGTGGGCAATATCGCTTTGGTGTTTTATCGCCAACACACGTATATTGCCAGAGATTTGCACGCGGATTACGCAAGCTGTGCAAACACAGGCAGCAATTTGCAGTAAGATGCAATTGGGCAATATCACCCAGTCCGGCGGACGCAGACCGCTGTTTTTTGTAGGAAGTTTGATCTGGCTCAAGGCCCGGCCTTGGCGAATCAAGCCGGCATGATCCATAATAGAAGCATATGCTTTTTGCAGATTATGCAGAACTGACGGAGCCCGGGCCTAGCAGCTCCTGGGCGGAATCCGGTTTCCATCCAACGGGTTCACAAGATCAACGAACATAAGCGCAGCATGAGAAATGAACAAGAGAGTGACAGATTTGGTATACCTTTAAGCAATTTGCAGGCGGCCGAAAAGTGGTGTGAAACCTACGACAAGAAACCTTGCCATGTACCTACCCGCAAGGAAGTAGCGAAGCTGTCGCCAAAAAAAATCACCGCGATGCTGGTAGTCTGGATGTGCGACAGCCCGACTGAAATCATCCCCAGCCGCTCGCAGATTGCCGAAGTCAAAGCGATACTTCAAGCCAGGCCGGATACGAATAAATTGACGGCGCTGATTACCATGTGCAATAACTATATCAGCGGCGATTAAAACCTCGCTCCAGCCCGGCTAAGCCATCGTCTGTCTATGCCACCCGCACCACGGGCTCGGCCACTACGGACGTGTCTGCCTGTGCTTTCAGCAACTCGGCAAAACGTATCGCAAAACGATGCGCGTCGCCCGGCCAGCGCGCGGACACGTAATTACCGTCTACGACAACAAATGCGGCGCTGCCGTCTTGTTCGCTGTCCCTGAACAAGCCGCTGGTCTTGCGGAAAAACCCTGATGCAGCCTTGGGCACGTCCTGAAAATCGCGGACCCGCGCCAGCGCCCTCCTGACCTCCGCCTCCACGCTCCAATACCCTGCCGGCTCCCCTTTTTCCTCGACATAGGTGCGGTAGTAGGCAGCGTCCCAAAACCGGCCCGCATATTTCATCAGCGACCAGGCTGCATTTTCCAATTTCCAGGTCAGCGCCGTGGTCTGCCTGCCGAACAGGACCGACTTGCCGCTGCGTGCAGAGGTGCTCCTGGCCGCCACCAGCACGCCGTGGCAAATGGCAGCCACCGGCTTATCGGCGTCGAAAAATTCGCCGACGAAAGCATGCAGCACCTGGCTTTCCAGATAAGCACGCATGCCGCGCGCCCTATGGCCGCCGGGCAACAGCAGGCCATCGTAATCGCCTACTTTCAGCTCCGTATATTTCAACGGCTGGCGGAAGGCGGCATCGTCCTGCAACGCTCCATAGGCCCGGCGCGCCGCCGCACTCGCCCTGAGTCCCAGGCCCAGCACTTTCAGTTTTCTCAAGCCGGGAATGAGGCCCCAGAAGTCCAGTCCCTCGCCGCTCAGCATCAGCGGATCGGCTTGCGCCTGGCTGCCATCCGGTGTCGCAAATAAGACCCGATGGCCTTGCCCGCTCAGTATTTTCCAGGGAATAGCAACCTCGCTGGGATCGAAATCCAGGTTGGGAAGGGGGATGATGACGCTTGCCATAAGGATGCCTTTGAACTGGAGCAATTCAATCTAAACATTGATAAGATTAATATATAGAGAAAACTAAACAGCGTCAAGATTAGCCCTATCCTGTAACCTGTAACCGCAGACCTAGGGCAACGCCAGCTCCACCCTGTCGCGGCCATTGGCCTTGGCCAGATGCAGGGCAGCGTCGGCGCGGCGCAGCAGTTGCGCCAGGCTTTCATCGGCCTGCAGCAAGGCCAACCCCATGCTCACCGTCAGTGCAATGGCTTGGCCGTCGACGCGCACCGGCGTTACGCGCAGCACCTGGTTCAGCCTTTCCGCCAAGACCAGCGCAGCTTCATGATCGGTTTCGGCTGCCAGCACCGCAAACTCTTCGCCGCCGTACCTGGCGGCGATGTCGCTGGATCTGGCCGTCTCGCTGAGTATCCTGGCGATATGCCGCAAGACTTCATCGCCGGCAGCGTGGCCGTAGCGCTCGTTCACCGCATTAAAGTGGTCAACGTCCACCATCAGCAAGGCCAGCGGCCTATCGTAACGCAGGCAGCGCTCGCGCTCCGGCACAGCGCGCTCAAAAAAAGCCCGGCGGTTGAACAGCCCGGTCAATCCGTCCGTTTGCGCCTGATGCAGCAATTGCCGGTTCAGGACTTGCAATTGCTGGCTACGCTCAATGAGACGATGCTCCAGTTCACGCCGGCTGCGCTTCAGCTGGGCTAGTAGCGACGCCACACCCAGCCCGGCCAAACTCAGGGTCAGGATAAATTCCTGGGCCCGCATGACCGCCACCGGCATGTCCAGGCTGCCAAAGGGACGCTGCCCATAGCCCAGCATCCCGACCGCCGCCAATGCCGCCAGGCCAATGCCGGCCGCGGTCCAGCCCAAGCCAAACCTCGTCGCCAGATAAAGCAGCGGCAGTAACAGCAGCAGCGGCGTTACCGAGATATCCTGCAGTGCTCCGGCGTGCAGCACCCCGTCTTGCGCCGACCATAGCAATCCGGCGAGACCCAGGCTGGCCAGCGCCACGATGGCGTCGCGCGGCAGCAGCTTGGGTCTTTTCCAGCGACCTCGCAGCACCTTCAATAACAAGGGGGTCAACATCAGCAGCCCGAGCGCATTGGCAAACCACCAGCTACGCACCGCGAACCAATAGCCTTTGCCGTCCCCGCCCACGGCCCGCGCTACGGCAGCCCCCAGCAGGCCGCCCAGCAGCGCGCCAAGCAAGGGGCCGGCACAGACGAAGCCGGCCATATCCTCAATGCTATCCAGCGCCGGCGAGGTTCCCATGCGCCGCATCAGGCGGTAGGCGGCGACCGCCCCTATGATCTGGGCCGCGCCCAGCAGCGCCCCCTGGTACCAGGGGGCAAGCGACATGTCTGCGGCCATTTCGGCCAGCAGGGCCAAGGCCGCAAACAGGCCGAGGCGCTGGGCGCGATAGTGCAGCACGACCGCCAGCAATACTGCACCCGGCAACCAGAAGACCACTATTCCGGCAGAGGCGGCGCCCAGGAAAGCGCTTAGCTTGGCGCAAGCGAAATACAGCAGCGGCAGCAGCACATAGGCGGCCGCCCCCGGCCGGGGGGCTTGCTTGTTGAATTTGGCGGAGTCGCTGCCATGCTGGGAGCCGGCCAGGCCAAGATACGCCAGATAGCTCATTCCTGCCCCTCAGGGTGCGTGTTCATCGGCTGGCGAATAAGAAAATACGTAGGCCGCCATAATACCAGCCGCAGAGTTTCCACTGAGCAAAGCTCTTCTTTAATACCTGTCATATCCTGCTATTTATTCTTGTCAATTTTGCACATGCCGGCGATTTCGCCAAGCCACATTTACCCTCTGAATTGAGTATCTCCCCATTTTTGAATGCACTGCACCAAATTTTCTCAAAACTAATAAATTGTTTGGAATACACAACAGATTTTGTGCAATTTTGGTGAAATGCCAATTCGATTATGACTAATTCTTGACTTGTTTTTGTCGCAGGCGGTTAATGTCTAAAACGCATGCGCAAACGTTTGCGTCCAACATATACAGAGTCGAAAACAGACTTATTGTTGAAAGTATCATTAACAATATTTCATGTGAATGCAGTTAATAACCGGGGAAGAGCAATGCAGAAGAAACGAACAAACAATCTGGTCAAGCAAGGAGCGACACGCACACTGATCGCCTTATCAGTGGCGGCCGCCTTTCCCATGCACGCCGCGCTGGCGCAAACGACGCCGGCCAACACGGTAGCCGCCGACGGCGTTGCCGAGTCGACCAAACTGGAAACCGTCATCGTTACCGGCGCGCGCCGCTCGGAAAACCTGCGCGAAGTGCCGCTGTCGATTTCGTCCATCAAGGGCGAAGCGCTGGATACCTACAATGCCGGCGGCCAGCCGATTACTTTCCTGGCCCAGCGCGTACCCAGCCTGAACGTCGAATCCGATTTCGGCCGCACCTTCCCGCGCTTCTATATCCGCGGCCTGGGCAATACCGATTTCGACTTGAATGCATCGCAACCGGTCGGCCTGATCTATGACGACGTTGTGCAGGAAAATCCGATGCTGAAAGGCTTCCCGGTATTCGACGTGGACCATATCGAGGTCTTGCGCGGTCCGCAGGGCACGCTGTTCGGCCGCAACTCGCCGGCCGGCGTAGTCAAGTTCGATTCCGCCAAGCCGTCCAATGTATATGAAGGTTACGCCAATCTCGGCTACGGCAACTACGGCGCCGCCAACCTGGAAGGCGCGATCAACGTACCGCTCAGCGACAGGTGGGCAATGCGCCTCTCCGGCCAGTCGCAAAGCCGGGATGACCGCGTGTATAACACCAATCCCAATCCGAATACCGGCACCAAGACGTTTGAAGGCTACCACGATAACGCAGCGCGCCTGCAGCTCCAGTACAAAGACGGCGGGTTTACCGGCCTGTTCAATGTGCATGGCCGTGACATGAAGAGCAGCGCAACCCTGTTCCGCGCCAACATCATCCAGAAGGGCACCAATAATATCGTGCCCGGCTTCGACTATTCCAGCTACCCTACCGACGGCATCAACGTTCAGACCCTGACTGCCAAGGGCGCCAACCTGAATTTGCGCTGGGACCTGGACGGCATCAGCCTGTACTCGATCTCGGCCTACGACAGGACCAAGGTCTATAGCCGCGCCGACGTCGACGGCGGCTTCGGCGCTTCGTTTGCGCCGCCTATGGGACCTGGCTTCATCCCCTTCCCTTCCGAAACCGCCGATGGCCTGCCTTTCCTGAGGCAGCTGACCCAGGAGTTCCGCGTACAGTCCAACACCAAAGCACCTTTGCAATGGATAGCCGGCGTGTACTACTTCAAGGAAGACATCCAGGTTGACAGCTTCGACTACAACTCCCTGGCAGGCAATGTGCAGGATGGCTATGCTAATCAGCATCAGCACGCCAAGTCCTGGGCGACCTTCGGCTCCCTGACCTATGCGGTCAACGACAAGCTGAAACTGACAGGCGGCCTGCGCTACACCGACGACAAGAAAGACTTCGACGCGCAGCGCTTCCAAAGCTCTATCGGCGGCGGCCCTACAGACCTGAAAACCGCTCACCCCAGCTCTACCAATGTAAGCTGGGACCTGGGCGCCAACTACCTGATCGATAGCACCACCAGCGTGTATAGCCGTATCGCCACCGGTTATCGCGCGCCTAGTATCCAGGGCCGCATCCTGTTCGGCAACGACATTTCTGTCGCCAATTCGGAAAAGAACCTGTCGGTTGAAGCCGGTATCAAGAAAGACCTGCTGGATAACACCGCCCGTATCAGCGCCACCGTGTTCAGCTACAGGGTAAAAGACCTGCAACTGACCGCGGGTAGCGGCAGCGTCAACCAGAACCGACTGGTTAACGCCGACAAGGCGACCGGCCAGGGCTTTGAACTGGAAGCGCAAGCCAACCTGAGCCGTAACTGGAAAGCCACCGTGAGCACCAGCTACAACAAGACCGAGATCAAGGATCCCGGCCTGTTCGTATCGCCTTGCGGCAACGGCTGTACCGTCACCAACCCGGCCGGCCCTGTGGCCGGCACCGTGCTGATCAACGGCAACCCGCTGCCGCGCGCGCCTGAATGGGTAGGTAACTTCACCCTGCGCTACACGGTACCGCTGGCCAACGGCGACTTCTATGTGTATACCGACTGGGCCTACAAGGACAAATACAATATGTTCCTGTACGAAGCCAAGGAATACACAGCCAAGTCCCTGCTGGAAGGCGGCCTGCGCGTAGGCTACAAATGGGGCAACGGCAAGTATGAACTGGCTGCCTATGGCCGTAACATCACCAACAAGCAACAGATCATCGCCGCGATCGACTTCAACAATCTGACCGGTATCCTGAACGAGCCGCGCGCCTACGGCGTGCAGTTTAAGGCCAACTTCTAGGCCAACTTCTAATCCTTGAGCGCACCGCAAAAGCCGGGCTTCGTCATGAAGCCCGGCTTTTTTTATGGGCCCGGCCGGCGCCATGCACGGACCGGCGCAGAATCGCGTATCATCTCACCTCAACTCAGCTCAGCTCGCCTCGTTTGCGATGCAGCAAGCCCTTTCATTCCCTGCACATTCCAGGCCCTACCGCGGGCTCGACATTTCTGCCCAAGATGACCGCTAGCGATACCAAAAAATATCTCCCCTGGGTCGTCGCCACGGCCCTGTTCATGGAACAGCTGGACTCCACCATCGTCAACACCGCCATTCCCACCATGGCCCTCAGCCTGGGCGTCACGCCGCTCAGCCTGAAGGCGGTGGTCACCAGCTATATCCTGGCCCTGGCGGTATGCATCCCTATCAGCGGCTGGATGGCGGACCGTTTCGGCACCAAGCGGGTGTTCATGATCGCGGTCTCGGTGTTTACGCTGGCGTCGGTGCTGTGCGGGCTCTCGCTCAATTCGCCGATGCTGGTGGCGGCGCGGCTATTGCAGGGGATAGGCGCGGCAATGATGATGCCGGTCGGCCGGCTGGCCATCGTGCGCACCTTCCCCAAGGCTGAACTGCTGGCAGCCATGAATTTTGTGATCATCCCGGCGCTGATAGGCCCGCTGCTGGGGCCGACCATGGGCGGCCTGATCGTGCACTGGATGAGCTGGCGCGAGATATTTTTCGTCAACGTCCCGGTCGGGCTGGCGGCGCTCTACCTGATCCAGCGCTACATGCCCGATTACCACGGCGACGAGCCGCGCCCTATCGACCTGGTCGGCCTGGTGCTGTACGGCTCCGGCGTCGCCTTGCTGTCCTGGCTACTGGAAATCTTCGGCGAGCACCAGATAGACGCCACCTCGGGCGCCGTCCTGTTCGTGCTCGCGATCAGCCTGCTGGGCGCCTACGGCTGGCACGCCAACCAGTCGCTGCATCCGCTGCTGCGCTTGTCCTTGCTCAAGGTGCGCACCTTCCGCGTTTCGGTCGTAGGCGGCTTCATCACGCGCCTGGGCATAGGCGGCCTGCCCTTCCTGCTGCCGCTGCTATACCAGCTGGGCATGGGCTTTCCCGCATGGCAATCGGGTTTGCTGATGATGCCTTCGGCATTCGCCGCGATGGGCATGAAGCTGATCGCCACCCGGGTCTTGCGCAACTACGGCTACCGTCAGGTGCTGATCGTCAACACGGTGCTGATCGGCGTCACCATCAGCCTGTTCTCTTTTGTCAGGGCCGGCACCCCGGTGTGGCTGATCGTGCCGCTCAGCCTGACCATGGGCTTCTTCAATTCGCTGCAATTTTCCAGCATGAATTCCATGGCCTACGCCGATATCGGCGACAAGGATTCCAGCATGGCCAGCAGCATAGCCAGCTCGCTGCAGCAATTGTCGCTGAGCTTCGGCCTGGCCTGCGGCTCGCTGGTTACCGCCTGGTACCTGGGCGACAGCCCGCAAAGCGACAGGCTCATACTGACGTCGGCACTGCACTACACGTTTTTGACGCTGGGCGCATTGACCGCGCTGTCCTCGCTGACCTTCTGGACCTTGCGCCCGGCAGACGGCGAGAGTGTCAGCCGCGGCGGACAATGAGCATCGCCGGCCATTCAGCGCCGGCACAAGATTTTTGTATCGGTGGCCATGTTTTTTTGTCCCCTGTAAGCTACACTATGCGGGTCGAAAATTGAGCTTCGGAATACCATGCCATCTCGTCGCAACATATTAAAGCAAGGTTTGTGGCTGACCGCCGCCGGACTGTTTACCGGCATGCACATCGCTGGCGCAGCCGAACCGGAAGCCGGCAAGGCCGCTCCCGGCAACCTGGAACCGCCGCCCGACCTGTTCGATTCACAATCGCTGGACATAGAATTCTGGGTCAAGCCGAGGACGCTGGACGTGATCCGTCCGCAGACCGGCGAACATACCAGGCTGCTGTACTGGAAGGACGGCGACATCCAGGAATCCGCCTATCAGCAGCTATGCCATCTGCTGCGCGACGTCAACGGCAAGCAAACCGCGCCGATTGATCCCAAATTGCTGGAAACCCTGTGGGCCACGCAAGCCTATGTGGAACGCTTCGGCATGACCCAGCCCCTGCAAATCCTGTCCGGCTATCGTACGCCGGAATCCAATCGCAGGCTGATAGAAGAAGGCGTGCCCGCCGCCAGGAAATCCCTGCACCTGGAAGGCAAAGCGGCCGACATCCGTATTTCGAAACTGCATGAAGAAGTGCTGGGCGGCCTGATCCGCAGCTTCCGCCAGGGCGGCGTCGGCTTTTACTACCGGCCCAGCGCCCAGGGCGGCTGGATCCATGCCGATACCGGCCTGCAGCGCATCTGGAAGGGTTGACCCTGCCTTATTCGTTCAGGCGCATAGGCGCATTGCTGTCCGGCGCCGGTGACGGATCCTTGATGGGCTTGTCTGCGGGCCCGTCGGGCGGCGGCGGCACCTGGGGCTTGGGCGGCTCATTGGACTCATTTGGTTGTGGGCTGGAATCGGGCGGAATAATCGGCAGGCTCATGGCATACTCTTGCTGCTAGTCGGTAAGTGCCCAACTTAGCAGATAGCCGCGCCGGCTTCTGTGTGCAAGCGCACCTTGGCCGCACACTCCCCCCCTTTAACAGCCGGCCGCAGATTCAGACTCAGGCAAGCCGGTCATCTTGATGCGACGCAAGCTTTTCCGACAAGCGCCGCGTGATCTTCACCATGTCTGCCTCGTTGCGCTCGAAGCCATACACGGTCAGCGGAAAATTCAAGTCCTTTTGTATTTTCCAGATCTGTTCATGTTCATGCGGCGGCAAGATCTGAGCCGGGTCGCCTACCGCCACCCAGCCTATCGGCACATGCGCACCGGCCGCAACCCGGGTCTTGATATGCACCACGCCATTGATCCTGACCTCGCTGCCCTGCCCCAGGTGCGCCGCATGGAACACCGAAGCGCCGGTGGCGACAAATACCTGGTCCTCTATCGTGCATCCCACCACATGCGTCTGCGGCCCGATCAGGCAGTTATTGCCTACGCTGAGCGGGTGTTCTGCCGAACTGCGCAATACCGCATTTTCCATCACGATGCATTCACTGCCTATCGTGATGGAGCCGCTTTCAGCCACCAGTTGTGCGCCGAACAGGATGCGGCAGCCTGGCCCTATGCTGACGTCGCCGCACACCACGGCATTCGGTGCGATATAGGCGCTGGGATGGATCTGCGGAGTTTTATCATGGTGGGTGATGATCATGGCGTATCGTGGCTGGGTTGAGATTGATTCTATGCTGCCACAGGCCGGGCAATCCATCAATGCCAAGTTGGCCTGTGCTCATCCATGCTCGCCGGCCTTGCTTCAGGATGCTGGCAGACATGCGCCTCCAGCAGCGCGTGCAGCGCCTTGCCGGATAACACAAAGGCCACCGCCCCCAGATTGAATTCAAGCCTCAGCATCAAACCCATTAGGCCCAGCATCGCCATGGTGAGCTTGGGGTTTCCTGCCATGCCTTTATTCAAGATTATCGCTGCCATCGTCACACCTGAGAGTATTTTGCTTGCTAAAACCGGGCGGTGCATGTCTGTCAAACCCGCCCGGGAACACTGCTTTATGCAGTCCGGCTGGCCACCTGCAGCAAGTCGTCTATCCCTATGCGCCTGGCAAAATCGCGCCTGACCTGCTCGGCCACTTCAGAAACTTCCCTGGCGCCGTCGCCGATGAAGTCGATCACGCTGCGGAACGGCCGGCTGCCGCCCGGCAGGCTGACGATGCGGGCGATCTCGTCCGCCACCGCCTGCGGATCGGCGTCGTCCGGGGTCAAGGCGCTAAGGCGCGCGCCGACCTGGTCCATCACGCCTTCGTAGCGGCTATACGCGGCCGACCTGGCTTCGTCGGCGGGTTTGCCGGCGTTCGGGAAGTGCGCGGTGCCGCGCGTGAAGGCGCCGGGCGTTACGATGGAGGTCTCGATGCCGAAACGGGTCAGCTCATACGACATGCTCACCGCCATCGAATCCATGGCCGCCTTGGCCGCTGCATAGGGGCCCATGAAAGGCGGAAAACCGCCGCGCACCGTGGTGCTGCTGACCCACAACAGCAGGCCGCTGCCGCTGGCCCGCATCGCCGGCAGCGCGGCACGATTGACCCTTTGCGCACCGAGGGAATTGGTGTCGAACACCCTGCTAATTTCTTCCGGGCTGAAAGCCTCCATCGCTCCTACCACCAGGTGGCCGGCATTGTGGACCACGGCGTCCAGCCGGCCCTGCTCTTGCAGGATGGTGTGTATCGCCTGGTCGGCGGATTCTTGCGACAGTACATCCAGTTCCACTGCGCGCAAGTTATAGCCATGGGCAAAGCCTTCATCCATCAGGGCCCTGACCTGCGGCGCATTGCGGCCCTTGATGTCGCGCATGCTGGCATACACGGTGTGTCCGGCGGCAGCCAGGGCCCTTGCGGTCAAGTTGCCGATGCCGGTGGAGGCGCCAGTGACCAATACGACTGATTTCATGATCTTGTCCTTGTAGTGTAAGTATTGAGATTGATGCTCAGGGATTAGCGTTCACACCAGCCCGCCATTGGCGCGTAGCGTCTGGCCATTGATCCAGCCGCCGTCGGCGCCGACCAGGAAGGCCACTACCGCAGCGATGTCTGCCGGCGTGCCCAGGCGTTCCAGCGGCGCCGCCTTGCTCATGCGCTCTATCACCTCTTCCGTCTTGCCGGTCAGGAACAGGTCGGTGGCGGTCGGCCCCGGGGCGACCGCATTCACGGTGATCTGCTTGCCGCGCAACTCCTTGGCAAAGATATTGGTCATGGTTTCTATCGCCGACTTGGAGGCGGCGTACACCGAGTAGCCGGGCAAGGCCAGGCCGCTGACGCTGGTGGAAAAGTTCACGATACGGCCGCCGGACTGCAGGCGTTTGGCCGCCTGGCGCATGGTATTGAAACTGCCCTTCACATTGATATTGAAGATGCTGTCGAACGCTGCATCGTCGGTGTCGGCCAGCGCCGGCAAGCCGGCCGGCATCACGCCGGCATTGTTGACCAGCACGTCCACCTTGCCGAAAGCGGCTTCAGCGGCGTCGAACAATTGCGCCACCGCGACTGGGTCGGCCACATCGGCCTTGACTGCCACAGCCTTGCCGCCGGCAGCAGCGATCTTGGCGACCAGCGCATCGGCTTCACCGCTGCGGCTTGCATAATTAACCACGACGGCCATGCCGTCGGCAGCCAGGCGCTGGGCGATGGCAGCGCCTATACCGCGCGATGCGCCGGTAATAATCGCCACTTTGGCGGTTTGGGATACTGCGGAAGTTGTGTTTGCGTTATTCATTTGGTGCTCCTAGAGTGTTGAGATATCGAGCCATTTGCGGACAATTTGTGAAGCATTTATTCAGGCTTTGCAGCGTTGCCTTAGCCAGTGCATGCAGTATGCCTATTGATTCTCAATGGATAAACTAGGTAGAATTGCCTAAACTGTGCAATTTAAATCAACAATTGGCGGAACCTATGGATAGATTCGAGTCGATGCGCATCTTTACCCGCATCGTGGAGCTGGGCAGCTTCACGCGGGCCGGCGAAGAGCTGGGCTTCCCCAAGGCAACTGTCACCCACGCCATCAAGCAGCTGGAAGCCAGGCTAAGGGTGCGCCTGCTGCACCGGACCACGCGCCAGGTCACCGCCACGCTGGACGGCGAGGCCTACTACCGGCGCTGCACGCGCCTGCTAGCCGATTTGGAAGAAACCGAAAACATCTTCAGCGAAGCCGCCCTCAACCCGGCCGGCAAGCTGCGCGTAGACATGCACGGCACGCTGGGCATGCATTTCGTGATGCCGCTGCTGCCGCAATTTTGCGAACGCTACCCGAATATAGAACTGGAAATCGGCATGGGCGACCGCCTGATCGACCTGGTCAGAGAAAGCGTCGATTGCGTGCTAAGGGTGGGCGAGCTCAAGGATTCATCCATGGTGGCGCGGCGCGTCGCCACGCTGGAGCAAGCTACTTGCGCCAGCCCGGCCTATTTGCAGAAATACGGGGTACCAGCCTCGCCCGATGAACTGCAGCGGCATCGCGGCGTCAACTTCTTTTCTTCGCAGACCGGCAAGGCCTTCCCTTTCGACTTTATTGAAAACGGAAAACCGCTGAGCCGCGCTATCAAGGGCACGGTATCGGTCAATAATGCAGACGCCTATGTGGCCTGCTGCCTGAACGGCTTCGGCCTGATACAGGCGCCGCGCTATCATGTGGAGGAAGCCTTGCAACAAGGCAGCCTGCAAGAGATACTGGCAGAGTTCAGGCCGGCGGCTATGCCGGTGGCCGTGCTCTACCCGCACCACCGGCAACTGTCGCCGCGGGTCAGGGTGTTTGTGGACTGGATGGCCGAAGTTTTTGCCAAGGCAAAATAATTGACGCATTTAGAGGATAAAGGATAGAGGACTCCATGATAGACAGCCAGGCATTATGCAAGGAGCTGCAGGCCTTCGCCGCAGAACGCGACTGGGAGCAATTCCATACCCCCAGGAACCTGGCGAGCTCTATCGCCGTCGAAGCCGCAGAATTGCTGGAACTGTTCCAATGGTCGCGCGGCCAGCAATGGAAAGAGTTAGAGGACGAAACACTAAAGGGCCGCACCGCCGAGGAACTGGCCGACATCCTGCTCTACCTGCTACGCTTCGCCGACCTGGCCGGCATCGACCTGGAACAGGCCGCCAGACAAAAGATGCAGGCCAATGCGCACAAATATCCGGCTGCACAATTCCACGGCTCGGATCGCAAGTACAATGAACCTGTATGAGCCTGTATGCAGCGGACTGGCCGGCAGCGTTAAACACCTCCCTGTTGCGCAGCATCAAAAACAAAGTATTTGCCAAGCCAGGCTGAATCGCCGAATATTGAAGCTAGTCCACCATTTTTGATTGGAGCCGCCATGCAAACCGTCGCCCACATACTTCACTCAAAAGCTAGCCAGGCTGTGAGCCATATAGGCCCAACGGCGCCGGTGCTCGATGCTCTCAAGCTGCTGGCGGAACGCGGCATCGGCGCGCTACTGGTGATGGAAGACGAGCAGATTATCGGCATCGTCAGCGAACGCGACTACACCCGCAAAGTCGAACTCCTGGGCCGCTCGGCCAGCAACACCCCGGTGAGCGATATCATGACCTCATCGGTGATCTGCGTCGGCCCCGGCAACAACAACGAGGAATGCATGGCCCTGATGACGCAAAACCGCCTGCGCCACCTGCCAGTGGTCGAAAACGGCAAACTGCTCGGCCTGATTTCCATCGGCGACTTGGTGAAAGACATCATTTCCGAACAGCAATTCACCATCGAGCAGTTGGAACACTATATCCATGGGGCACGCTCGTGAGCTAAGGAATTTGGCCGGCCAATGTGCCACAGCGAAATAGGCGGACAGTCACCGCTTCAAGCGTGGCAACGGCTGATGGCCGATGGGCGTACGCAAGCAACGGGAAACAATGCATACAATACGACGCAAACTGATGAAGTCCCTATTGGCCTTGAGCGCGATGGCTGTCGGGGCCGCGGCCCGGGCTGGTTACAACATCTGGTCCAATGAATATACTCTTTCGCAAAAGCAACTGCAGAGCGCTATCGAAACCAGGTTCCCGCAGCAACTGCGGTATGCGGAAGTGTTCAATGTCTACCTGAAAAATCCTCGCCTAACGCTCAATCCGGCACAAAACCGTGTACTGACGCAGGTGAGTGTCAACGTGCTCAGCCCGCTATTGCTGGCGGCGCCATTGAATGGCGCAATTACGCTGAGCAGCGGTTTGAAATATGACAAGGCGACCCGCGCCATCCTGCTTGACAACCCGACGGTCGACAGCATCGATTTCAGCACAGTGCCGGCGCAATACAAGCAGCAGCTGAGCCAGATTGGCGCGATTGTGGCGGAGCAGGTATTGAAGGATTATCCGGTCTACCAATTTACCAGCGACGAGTTGCGTTTGAGCGGGAAAACCTTTGAGCCCGGCGCTATCACGGTGCAACCTGACGGCATTGCTGTAAAGATCAATGAGCCCTGACTTCAGTTAAAATCAATGCTTGCAACCGGCCAATAGCGGACAACGGCTTAGGCCACCAAATTCGTGTTTAATGGAAAGAGTCTTCTAGTATGAGAATCGGAAAATGACATGATACGTAGAACAACAGCTGTTCAGATTGTGGCGTCAGCGGTTGGTCTTATAGCTCTTTGTGCCATAGTTACATTGGGAGTCGCTTTCGTGTCGGGTGACACGGACTATATGACGAGTGCAATTTACACGAATCTAGTGGCGATTGTGTTTGCCTATGCGGCATGGTCAGGCATCCTTTGGCAGAAGTCAAAAAGTAACCTATGGAGGCCGGTGTCCTGGGTAGAATGGTTGGGTGTATTCGCCGGCAGTCTTGTCGTAACTCTGGCCTTTCTTTTGATTGACTGCGGAGGAAGTTTACCAATTTTTCATCCAAAGTTTGTATGCGATGGGCACCCAGGCTTAAGCGCTATTTTTACGATTGGGGCTATTTTTATGACTGTCATTGCAGTACCTAGTGCCATTCGAGCGTGGATTCTTGAAAAATTTGGGATTGTCTCTTAACGGATGGCAGTCACCGGCCAGAAGCTGCCCTTCATATTCGGCTTGAAAATAGGACTATGGATTCCATGAATCGACAACCTGATGCAGAAGTTCTGCTGAGGCTCACGGCCACCACGGTGGGAGGCAAAGAGCACTCAATTATTTCTGGTTATCGCCCGCAATATGCAATTCGATGTGATTACCAGACGTCTGTAAATCACGAACTTATTGATGTCGACAACATTGCGCCTGGTGGGGAAGGACGTGCCAATGTTTGGTTTATTACTCCAGAAGTTTATCCAAATTCGCTGTGGCCTGGGAGAGAGATTACGGTGCTCGAAGGTTCGCACGTTATCGGCACAGCGAAGATAATTGAAATATTTAATCCAATACTTTCCCGTGAAAGTATGCAGAAGAGTTAGCACAGGCGGAAGCCGGCCAGCAGCGGTCATTTGGACCTGGGGCATAAAAAGTGAACTATATCGACGTACGCTGGCAACACGAAAACGAGCTGGACCC